>JBOFEG010000042.1:0-22842 GCA_051647685.1 Chlamydiales bacterium | reverse complement strand
TCCTCTAAGTTATAATAATTACTAGAATATGAAGTAGTATTCTTTTTTTTATATCTTTTATGTAGAGATTTCTGCAGCTGCTTGTATCTTGAGGTGATATTCATAGTAAAATTTTTTTTAAAAATTTTGATAATCTTATTTTTATATATTTTATTCATATCTTAAAGTTATAAACTCGCATCCCATTATAATAATTAAGAAAGAAAAATGAAATAATAGAATAAATTAAATAATTTTTTGCATTAAAATTTTATTATAATACTGATTTTCTTCTTTGACAAATTTAGGGTGTTTTCCAAACTGGATAAACCCAAGTTTTTCATATAGATGCTTAGCCGGATTGCCTTCATATACCTCTAAATGAAAAATCTCAATTCCAAAATTTTTCGCTAATTTCTCAAGATTTTGAATGAGACATTTCCCAACACCTTTTCCTCGAAACTTTTGATCAACTACTATGCTAAATAGAACTTGATGCTTCAGTTTTTTATACGCATGGAGATAAAGGGTAGCACTTCCACACGGAATTCCATTTATCTCCGCTGTAATACACGCGCCTAGGGCACGATAAGAAAGCCAATGCCGTACAGCCTCTTCTACTTCTTTTTCGTCTGTCATTGGAAACCAGCGTAAAGCCTCTTTTTCAAGCAACCAAGACATTAAATAAGAATAGTCATCTTCTCGACTAACCCGGATATCAATTTTTGATGTATTCATGTTTTTAATTTCAGATCCAATACTTTACGAGCGAGATATTTTGTATTTATTTTGATAAACTTATCTTGATGAAAGATTTCATGGAACCCTTGTTTTTGTAAGATAGAGATAATTGGACACTTTTCGTATACCTCAAAATAAATGCTTTCTAGAGAAAAATAATCTTTAGCGAGATGAACTAGATTACGGGTAAGTGATGTACCAATACCCCTCTTTTGAAAAAGAGGATCTACAACAATATAACCCATGCTCAAATGTGCCATTTTTTTGCATGGAACAATAAATAAAGTGGCAATTCCAACGGGTGTTGTATCTATAAGTGCCGTTAAACTACATTTCAAGGTACAACAACCAATCCAGTTCTTTATAAACATGTCGACTTCTGATTCTGTACTCATAGGAAACCAATATAGAACTGACTCTTGACAGAGCCATGAACGGAGCTCTTTGGCATCTTCTCTTATTGTATAGCGAATGTTATAGTTAGGAACAGTAGTAATTATTTCTATCAAGATTATGGTAAAAATTTAATTTGTAAAAATCCAAAAATTCTTTTTTCTTTATTTTTTACTTTAACATTTTTTACATTTTTAGACTAAGTAGATGAGATAAAATCTCACTTAGGAGAAGCTAACAAAAGTTAGAAGTCATCTAAAGAGATAATAGATAGAATTTGAAGAGAATATTTTTTAAAAGAGTATATCAAATCCTCATTCTAACCAAATAAGAAATAAAAAATTTATTCATATGGTAATTTAATTATTGTGAGAATTCCATCATAAATACGAGTAGTACCTTGAAAAGAAAAAAAACCAACCTTATATCCATTGCTTGTGAAGGACATATAAGTGTGTTAATACTCTTAGATGTATCAGATTTACGACTAATGTTTACAGGAGGATACTGGGGAAAATTATCTCTGGTAGTTAAATAAAGATTTCCACGAGCAGAATTGGCATCTGTTTCGACTACAGCAATGAATAAGTAATGCCCTGGTTGTATAGAAATAACCGTATTATCTCCTAAAAGAGAAATATTACCATTTCCATGATTGATATTCTCACTAAGTTTTAAAGAGATAGTACCACTTATATCCTGATTTTGTTGCACATAATACTGTGCATGTGGAATTAAAGTTATCCCTGTTGCTCCGGTTGCACCTGTACTACCCGTTACACCACGAGTTCCCGTGGTACCTGTTGTACCTGTGGTTAGTAGTTCCTGTGATACCACGTGTTCCTGTTGTGCCTGTATTTCCGGTAGCCCCTCGTATAACTTGAGCACCTGTGCTACCCTTTGGTCCAGTAGGACCAGTGTTGCCTCTCGGACCCGTAGCTCCTGTTGGTCCCATGCCGCTTCCACCAGTCGCCGATGAACCAGTTGCTCCTGGAATTCCTTGTGGACCGCGAGGACCGGGAGGTCCCCGGGATGGTTTACAAGGTTTACAACTTTTTTCTAAACTTAAAGAAAACTCATATGTATTTTGAAATCCCTCACAATAGATAGTACAAATTAGATAGCTTGATAAAAGAACGATCCAACTTATAAACCTACTATTTATAATTTATCTCTAATAATTTGTTTGCCAATGTATAGATGATCGACATTTGATAGTTTCCCAACGAGAAATTGGAATTCGCAGCGGTATATTTTTTTCACAAGCAGTTTCTCTATCTAAAGGAATATTAATGCCGATTATTCCAGCAATTTCTGTTATTCTACAAGAAAAGTTTTGATACAATTGTATTCCAGCATAAGCACTCGATTTCCAGCGAAATAATCCATTATATTCGATCCCATACTCTTGACTAAATAAACAGTATGGAGAAATGGAGAAGTATAAATCAAAAAATTTCTTGTAAAAAATCCGTTTTCCTAATTCTATTTCCCAACCACCGGAATTGTAAAATGTATTTGTTCCTATCGCTATAAATTCTTCTGGATAATAACGATATTTGCCTTGGACAAGGTAGCGCTTATTTAATGGTAGGTATACATTCGCTCGTAACTCTAGCAGTGAAATACAATTTAGAAATCGTAGGCATTCAAAACCAAATCCAATTTGATAAAAATGATTACATGGCATGCTTTTAAAATCGTAGAATACATTAAAACCTAAAACGGAACAAAGAGGTGCAGAATAATAACGTGTGCCGCCCCCTATGCTAAAACCTTGATCTTTTTTATCTGAAATCAGATAACGAAATGACAAGATAGGAGAAAATAAATCGCATTGCATGGGTAAAGGTGGCAAATAATCTAATTGTGCAAACGCAAAAGAATTACAAAAATATGGATTATTTCCAAAAATCGTTCCAAAACTACCTGTTAATCCTTTTTTACGAGCAGGAAAAAATTTTTTGATTAATACAACTGGTTGAGTCGATTGTAATAGTAGTTTCGACTCGTTATTTTCTATAGAAGCAGAGAGAGTAATAATCAAGAATATTGGTATGAATAACAATATAAGATTAAATAAATCAGCCATGACTATAAAAATAAAGAGAAAATTATTTTAGTAAATATATTTTTTAAAAATTTTTACTTTATCTTCAATATATGGAAAGGCTTCTGTAAGATTACACTCAAGATTTAGATTCTTTGAGATAAGCATGGATAAATGTATCTATATCTCCATCCATTACTTTCTGAATATCTCCAACCTCCCATTTGGTTCTTGCATCTTTGACAAGAGTGTATGGATGAAATACATAATTTCTGATTTGAGAGCCCCACGCAATGTCCTTTTTCTCACCTGATAATTCTTTCAAAACATTTTCGCGACGATCAACTTCCAGTTCGTATAGTTTCGAACGAAGTAACTTCATACAAGTTTCTTTATTTTGTAATTGACTGCGTTCACTTTGACAGCTAACTACTATCCCACTCGGGTGATGCGTAATTCTAACTCCAGAATCAGTTGTATTGACATGTTGCCCACCCGCCCCAGATGATCTGAATGTATCAATCCGAATTTCATCCGGACGCACAGCAATTTGAATATTATCAGCAACTTCAGGACTAACTTCTACTGATGCAAAACTTGTATGTCGACGTCGGTTGCTATCAAATGGTGAGATACGAACTAAGCGATGAACGCCTTGTTCTGCTTTTGCGTATCCATAGGCATAATCTCCTTGTAAAGACATGGTAATATTTTTAATTCCAGCAACTTCTCCCGCAAGTGCATCTATTATTTCAATCTTCCAACCGCGTTTACTCGCCCATTTCTGATACATGCGGGATAACATATCCACCCAATCACAGGCTTCAGTGCCACCAGCGCCAGCATTGATTGATAAAAAACAATTTCTGCTATCCAGCTCACCAGAAAGCATTTTTCTAATTTCTAAATCTTCGAGCAAAGTTTCAATGCGATCAAGCTCTAGCCTAGTCTCTTCTAATAATTCATCATCTGATAGGGAGGCAATCTCTGGATAGATTGAATCAACAGATTCAATCCGCTCTTTTGCTTCTTGATATTTTACAGTCCAAGATTTTAGTTTATTTGCGCGTTCGATAACTTCTTTTGAATTGGTAGGATCATTCCAAAAATCATTTTTTTCCATCTCTGCTTGTAGCAACTGAAGATCTTCTTGTTTTTGAGCGATGTCAAAGATACCTCCACATATGCTTCATCTTTTTTTTAGCTTCATCGATCCGAGAAAAAAGATCTTTCATGATTAAGTCCTATATTGAATGATACTTATTATTTAACAAAATTCTACAATAATCTCTATATTTTATAATGAACCTAAAAACAAATCAAAGCACATTTTTAATAAATTCCAATCAATTTCCACCAGAAAGCTCCAACTCCTCCCCAAATACAAATATTAATTACACTAAAAATCAAGCCAAGTTTCCACCATTCAGTCACACTAACATATCCCGCTCCAAATAAAATAGGAGCGGGCCCTGATCCATATTGAGTAAGTCCGCCAAATAGATTACTAATAAATCCAAGAACCAAAGCAGCAAGAAGTGGTGGGGTGCCTAAAGAAATACTGAGGACCAAGAAAGCAGCATACATAGCACCAATATGTGCTGAATTACTTGCAAAAAGATAATGAGAATAGAAATATACAAAGGCAAGCAGACAAAAACCAACTATCCAATTAAGTCCACTTAGATGTGAGCCTATTGAACTACTAATCCAAGTTGTAAAACCAAACTTACCAAGATATGTCGCAAACATAATTAAAGTCGCAAACCATGTAAGAGTATCCCAAGCATAGCTATCTTGTAGGAGATCAGACCAGGTTATGACACCGCTTATTAGAAGAGCGGAAATTCCTATCAATATAGCTGTAGTTGCGCTCATAGAAATATAGGAACCAAAGACCCAAAGTAACAATAGGACTACAAAACAAATAAGTAAAATCCATTCTCCTCGCTTCATTGGACCAAGCTTCTGGAGTTGCGTTTTTGCAAAGTGTTTAGCATTTTCTGTTTTTTTCAATTGAGGAGGGTAGATTTTAAACAATATATAAGGAATTACTGAGAGAGAAATTAAACCTGGAACAATAGCGGCTAATGCCCATTTAGTCCAGGTGATCGTAATTCCTTGTGCTTTTGCGAGCTCAGCAACTAAAGGATTTCCAGCCATAGAAGTTAAAAACATACCACTTGTTACTGTAGAACCTTGAAAAATAGCCTGCATAAAATAAGCGCCGAGTTTTCTTGGATGAGAATGCGGATCGCTTCCAAAAACTTTACATAGAGATGCAGCAATTGGATAAATGACCCCACCCGTTCGCGCTGTAATACTTGGAAGAGCAGGAGCAAGTATAAAATCAGTAAAAATTAATCCATAAGCCATACCAAGAGTACTCTCACCAAGCCAATAAATAATTTTATAAGCCATGCGAATTCCAAGCCCTGTTTTAATAAATCCTCTGGCCATAAAAAATCCACCAACTACTAACCAAACGATTGGATTTTGAAAACCACTAAATATATTTTCCAGTGGAAGTACTTTTAAAGTACTAGTTAAAGATAATCCTAGGAATGCCATAGCACCCATGGGAAGAATTTGTAAGATAATACCAAAGATAGTGAAGGTAAATACAGCAAACAATTTCCAAGCTTGAAGATCCAATCCACTAGGAGGAGGTTGGAACCAAATAATCGCACCTACAAAAAAACAAATAAGAAAAGATATCATTCGCTTTCGGTATTTCATACTATATGCTACTTCTTACCTTACATAGATTAATTATATATACTGATATACTTGCAAAATATGATTCAATAGATTTGTGAAATATACTTTTCAAGTTAATCATTTGTCAAGATTTTACTAAATTTTCTAATCTAATAAAACAGTATCTTTTTATAGGAAATTTAGAAAGATGAATAAATTTAATTTAATAATTCAAAAAAACACCATAAATTTTCTATCAGCAAGAATTTAAATATGCGAAAAAATCTTTTTTGTAATATACAATAAAAAATAAAACTTCCCACTTTATAATTAGCATAGACAATCAATTAAAATACCGAGTTAAATATTTGATATATAACTCGGTATTTTAAGAATATGAGTTCACTAGCGTGAGGAAATTTGTATCATTAAAAAAGCATTACGATACTATACATTGCTCGTGTTTTTTTTCTGGATTCTTTTTCGTTGAATACTCAATTTTTGGTCCCGTATAATCAGAACTACTAGTAATTTTTTCTAATTCATTTATCATATCTTCCGAAAAATCAGACTTAGCGATAACAACTCTACAATTTTGTGAAAGCTTAAGTACTTGTTTAGGAAATTCAGATAACTTTGTATAAGAAATATCTAAAAGTTCCAATGATTTAAGGCGCTCTATAGATTTCGGTAGAGTTGTTATAGAAGTACCTAAGAGTTTTAGAGTTTTTAATAATTCCAATTGACCTATGGATTCTGGTAAACCTTGTAAAGGATTTTTATTAAGATTTAAAGTCTCCAACGAATACAGATGGATTGTGGATGCTGGCAAAGTTTCTACAAAATTTTCATCTAGATACAATTCTTTTAATGAATTTAATCGACCAATAGATTCTGGTAAACTTGTTACTTTTGCAAAATTAAGATTTAGACATTCTAATTTATCTAGGTTACCTATAGATTGCGGAAGGATTTTTATGTCTGTACGGGAAAGATTTAACCGTCTTAACGACGTTATATTGTCGATATTTGCGTGGATATTTTCTATAGGATTACGAGCTAATTTTAGAATTTCTATTGAAGGTAATTGATTAATATTTGGAAACTCCCTTAAGCTTTTCTCACTAAGGTCAAGTTATTTAGAATGATTAGAATTAGATGTAGATGGGATGCTTATATTATAATTATTAACATTAATAACCATTTAATTTACTCCGTGATGATCTTTTTTCAGAAGAAATGAAAAAAAATTTATATTAATGATATATCTAATTAATCATTGAAAAATATGGAATCTAAGGAAATCCATATTTTAATATCATGTAAAAATTTTAATGGAACAGATAAATCTACTTTTTTTCCTATCCAATTTTTTAAAGAAATTTGGACAGCTTCCCAATCACTTTCAAAATTTTGATGAGTAAGAGGATGTGGATTATTCCTCGCACATTTCCTAGCTGTCACAAATGTTTCAGGATCTTGAAAAAAATTTAATAATTTTTTAGCGCTCTCCTCATTATAACTTTGATGGAATTCTTTATGTAATCGATTAAACTTTTCTACTACTTCAGAACTTATTTTTTTCATGGTTATTTTAAGTTTTTTCTGGATATTTAACGCGCAAATGTCTTGCAATAATTAATGTGTTAATGATACTTTTTTTGACAATTCCGAGTTCCTCAAAAGTAAGCTTACAGTCATCAAATTGTCCCTCTTTGATTTTATCATTAATTAATCGGTCTACTATGTTAGTCAAATTTTTTTGAGTAATCTCTTCCATTGAGCGAGATGCTGCTTCAATTTTATCTGCAATCATAATGATTGCAGACTCTTTGGTTTTAGGCCTCGGACCTGGATATCGAAATTGCATTTCATCTACTCGAGCCGCATCTCCACCCATCATTTCTAATTGTTTTGCATAAAAATAGTAAACAAGCGTAGTTCCGTGATGTTCCCGAATCACATCTATAAAACCAGAAGGTAACTTATATTTTTTCGCCATCATACACCCATCTGACACATGAGATAAAATAACTTGTGTCGATTCGATTGGAGTCAAAAGTTGATGGATGTTGAAGTCGCCAGTTTGATTTTCTGTAAAATAATGAGGATTATTCAATTTGCCTATATCGTGATATAAGGTAGCAACTCTACAAAAAAGCCCATTCGCTCCAATCGATTGAGCAGCTGATTCTGCAAGTGTACCAACAACTAAACAATGCTGATATGTTCCCGGAGCCTCTATACTCAACTTTTTCAATAATTCAGTACTTGGATCCATATACTCCATTAGCGTAATATTTGTCATACTATGAAATAATGATTCGAGAACAGGTAGAAGACCGAGTATCAAAATAGTAATTAATAGTGTAAATCCAAGAGTTGTAAATATGTCTATAAGAAGCATAGAGCTCCATATGCTTCCTTCTAATAAATGAAATCCTATTACAACAGATAAAGCACTTAACCATACCTTATTCATGACAGCAAACATTTCTTTTCTACGGCGAAGGCTTTGTGAGAATAAAATGGCTACTAGGCCTGTAATAAAATTAATCATTACAAAATGATCATGATCGATAGCAAGCGACACTCCCATTAGAATTGTGACTATTGTAACTGCATAAAAAGCAATGGATGGACTGATTAAAACACACAGAAGAACTCCCGCAAATGGAGTAAAAATAGGATAGCGTATAATTTCCTGTAGTTTGGTCGTATTTGCCACGAGTAGATATTCAATTCCCTTTGCGGCAAGCAATAAAAAGATAATTACAGTAGAAAATAAGATGATATGATCTAAAGAATTCCAAAATTCGGCTTCATATTTTTTAAAATAAATACTGCTAATAATTACAACTAAGGATGCAAATAAAAGACTTCCAAATATTGTTACGGGATGCCAAAGATTTCTTTGCTCGGTTAGGGCTTTTTTCATAGCTTGTACCATGGCTACATGTCTTGAAGTAATGCGATCTCCTTGTGATAGAATATGATACCCAGATTTTATATTTGTATATTCTATTGGAACAAAAGCCTCAATTGCCTGCATAATTTCACGTTGTTTTAATGGATCAGGTGATAATCTCCATTCTATATTGCGATAGAAATGGATTATATAATCCACAATAACGGGATCGATAGAGATTTGACTTAAGATTACTTCTTGTAAATTATTCCACACCCCCCCTGGAAGAGATGTTTGGTTTGATCTAGGAGAACATACATAGTATTCACGAATAGGCATCGGTATTTCTTGAATTCTCCTAAGAGTTCTTTCATCAGTAAATCGACTATGCAATAAATAATTTTCTAAAAGATCCAATATAGAATTAATATCCGTCGATGACGCATGAATGTTTAGTCTCTTCCAGTCATCATTTCTTACAAGAGATTTTCGAAAAAAATTCTTTTCTTTTTTAATTTCTCTAGGATCTAACGAATAAATAGTAGATATTTCCCTTATAGCTTCTTGTTTTGTCACGGCTGTAGTTGCCTCATCTGGAAAAGTGAAATCAACTTGTGCAATTATATAATTCTTCGCTAACTGATCTACTTGAATTGATTCTACTCGAACTTCCCGAGTATGAATAAATAAGGTAAGTACGGTGATTAATATAAGCGCTATTAGTATACGCCACCAGAAATCTATGTCCTGCACAGTTTGTGCCAACCGATTCCATTTTTTTTTATGAAGAATTACCATAAGAAACTAAAATGAATATTTCTTCCTATTATTTTACAATTTTTTTTCCTCAAAAAAAAGAAAATTCTTCCTGGAAATAAAATACTTAAAATTTTTCATCGATTTGATATAATTAGAAATTCTCTGATTAGCCAAAATTATAATTATGAATAATCCCTCTAATAAAGAATGGCAGACTCGAAATTATCGACCTATGCAGTTTGAAGAGGTCTATGATCAATCTGCTATAGTTACTACCTTAAAAAATGCTATTTTACAGCATTTAATCGCTCATGCTTATATTTTTACAGGAACTAAAGGAACGGGAAAAACAACTATTGCGAGACTTTTTGCAAAAGCCATTAATTGTAAAAAATTATCTATAAATTGTGAACCCTGTAATTCATGTATTTCTTGCAGAGAAATTCAAATAGGCAATTCTCTGAATATATTAGAAATTGATGGCGCTTCCCATAGAGGTATTGATGACATTCGAAATTTGAACGAATCTGCTAGGTATTCTCCTTCACAAGGACAATACAAAATATATATTATTGATGAAGTCCATATGCTCACAAAGGAAGCATTTAATGCTCTATTAAAAACATTAGAAGAACCACCTCCCTCCATCAAATTTCTATTTGCCACAACAGAACCTCATAAAGTCCCCCCTACTATTCTCAGTAGATGTCAACGATTTGATTTGAAAAAAGTTTCCCCGGCATCTATTGCTTCAAAACTAAAACTAATCAGTAAAGAATTGGGATGCCATATAACTGAGTCGGGGTTAGAATTAATTGTACGACATGCAGATGGGAGTCTACGAGATGCAGAATCTTTATTCGATCAAGTATTTTGCTTTACAGTAGGATCAATTACAGAGGAGTCTATAATGCAGATTATAGGATCTTTAGACAGAAAACTTCTTTTTGAATTTGATAAAATAGTAGAATCCGGTGATTCTTCACTGGTATTTTCTTTATCTCAAAAACTCTTTTTAAGTGGTGGAAGTGTATCTGTATGGATTGAAAACTTAATGATTCATTATAGCGAAATTATTCAATATCAGTTAGGAGTCTCTGAAAACTTAGCAGATCCGCGATCTTGTAATATATATACTAAAGAACAATGCACAGCCATATTAGATTATTTATTTTCCTGCATACAGTATATCTCAAAGTATAAAAATCATAAAGTAGCAATAGAAGTAATACTTCTTCATATTATCAAAATGGTTAGAGAACCTACTCTGCAGGATTTAACTGTGCGGTTATTAGAATTGGAAAAGAGATTGCAACCGGGTGTATCATCCGATACAAAACAATTTGAGCAACCCGTAAAACCTCTTTTAGAAAAAGATTATGATACATTACTACAGTTTGCAGCAGTTGAGTTAAACGGAATAATAAAAAGATAATTATCTTACTATAAGGATGTTTTATGGGCAGCGGATTTTCTAAAGCAAAAAAACAAGCACGAAATCTCGAAGACCAAATGAAAAAAATAGAATTGGAACAATCGAAATTATTAGTAACAGGTTCTGCTGGAAATAATTTAGTTAAAGTGACTTTAAACGGAAAAAAGGAATTACAAAATATTATAATCCATCCTGATTGTGTAGTTCCAAATGATGTTGACGGTTTGCAAGATCTAATTGTAGCAGCATTTCAAGATGCGCTCCGACAAATCGATGAGAAAAACCTAGATTCTCCGATCGGAGGGCTGTCTTTTTTTAATTCTCTATAATTAAAGATTAAGACACTCAAATTGTTGGTATCGATTTTTTAGTAGATTATAAATTTCTGTAGAGGTCGAAAGACCAAAAATTGTTTCTGCGAGTTTTCTGGCATCTTTCATTGATATATTCGAGATAGTCTTCTTCAACATTGGAATATATCGAGGAGAACAAGAGAAATTCATAATCCCAATACCGAGCAGGCAAGCTGTGAAAAATGGATGAGATGCCATTTCTCCACAAAGTTCAACATATCGATTTTCAACATTAGCATGGTTAACAATCATTTTAATCATCCGAAGTATACTTGGATGAGCAGAACGGCAATCATCTTGCATACCTGGATTACATCGATCTGTTGCGAGTGTGTACTGCATTAAATCATTGGTTCCAATGGATAAAAAATCGCTTTCTTTCGTAATCAAATCACATATAAGGACAGCGGATGGGACTTCTATCATGGATCCAATTGGCATTTTTGTAACAAGAGGAATCCCTTCTTCTATGAGTTCTTGTTCTATATTACGAATAAATTCTTTCGCTTGTCTGAGTTCCTCTATATCTGTAATCAAAGGTAGCAATAGCCAAACAGATCTGTTTTGTTCAAAATTGGCTCGTACAATAGCTCTAATCTGTGTACGAAAAATATCTCTATGACGTAATAAATAACGAATAGCTCGACAACCAAGCGCCGGATTTGGTTCTTCAAAATCTCTTATAGGAGCATTGGTTGCGTTTTTATCTCCTCCGAAGTCAAATACTCGGAATATAATCGGTAAATCGTAAGCTTTACTCAAGATTTTCCGGTATACACTTAGTTGTTCTGTTTCTGAAAAAGAATAGAGATCTTTATGTAGAAATAAAAATTCAGATCGAACGAGACCAATACCGCTAACATGGCATTTTTCTAATGCATCAAAATCTTCTAAACTTTCAATATTCGCAAGTACATTAATTTTATATCCATCCAAAGTCTGAGGATTCTGCTCTATTTTTTCTACATATTGTATAGATGATGCCTGTTGCAAGACACGATATTCTTCTAGCGTAGAATTACATGGGTTAATAATAATTTTCCCTGTTTTTCCATCCATAATGACATCTGATGAAATATATTCTGTAAGTGTTTGAACATCTATTCCAGCAATGAATGGAATTCCCTTGGATCTCGCAATCAATGCAGTATGCGAGGTATTGCCACCAAATTTTGTAATAAAGGCGGAAACATTGCAATGACTGGCCTCAGCCGCATCTGATGGGAAAATTTCTGATGCAAATACAATAGAATTTTGTGGAATGTTTGTTATTCTAACTTCTGTTGGGTGTATTAAATAGTACAATATTCTTTTAAATATATCTTTTACATCAGAGAATCGCTGCTCATATTCCGACATAACTAAACGAAATACGGATTCTGCATTTCTGAGCATTTGACGGATTTTTTGTTCTACACAATTTGTAATGACCGGATCGGCGAGTAATTGCATATGTGAATCAATAATTGTCACAGCTTCAAAGGATCCCTCCTTAGCAGAGGCCGTGTATAATTCATGTAAATCTCGAAAACTGGACGAAACAGCCCGCCTATATCTTTGAACTTCTTTATCGACTTCAGCATCGGTAATGGGAAAATCAGGCAACGCAGAGTCATCTGGACGATCTAGAAAATATAATTTTCCTATAGCAATTCCGCCGCTGATTGGAATGCCTTTTATATATACTTCTTTTGTTGCACTATGATTAGACATTCACACCTTAAATAATAATGAAAATGAATTCATCAATAAATTTATTTTCTCACTTTTGATTATTAATTTGCAGTGTTTTTCTTAAAAACAGCCTCCTAAAGTCGTTTAGGGCAGTTTTTTTTGTCGATTGGAAATTGCCTCTAAAAGTTTTACATTGAATTCCTTTGCAGAATTATAACCCATTTTCTTCAATCTATAATTGAGGACTATGGTTTCTATAAGTAAAACCACGTCCCTACCAGGCTTAACAGGAAGAATAAGAAAAGGTACCTTTACACCTGATAAGTTCAAATATTTTTCCTCAAGACCCACTCGGTCATAAAAGTGATTATTATCCCATTCTTCTAACTTAATTATTGTATCAATTCTTTTACTCCAACTGACACATACAGCTCCATAGATATGAGCCACATTGATAATGCCAATACCTCGAATTTCTAATAGATGTCTCGTAAGATCTGGTCCAGATCCCTCTAAATAGCCTCCCTCTCGTTTTTTTACGCGCACAATATCGTCCGATACAAGTCTATGTCCCCTTTCAATAAGTCCGAGTGCTGCTTCACTTTTTCCAATAGAGGAATCTCCCTGGATTAGAATCCCAATACCATATACCTCTACCAAAGTTCCATGACAGGTAATCGTTGGAGAAAATTCTTCTGATAAAACAACTGTTAATTTGTTTAGAAAGCTCATGGTGGACATGGAAGTCCGAAATAGTGGAATATTTTCTCGCTTGCAAAGGTAGATAACCTCTTTAGGAGGCAAATAGCGTCTAGCAATAATTACTGCTGGAATATTTCTAGTAAGTATTTGTTTTAACCGAGACATTCTAATCACTGGATCTAGATGGTATAAATATTCCATCTCTACTTTTCCAAAGATTAAAATTCGTTTTTCAGAATAACTACTTATATAGCCAGACAAAGATAATCCAGGTCTCTGGACTTCAGGATATTTAATAGGTTTGTTCATTGCATCATTTTCTGCTACCAAATTTAAATGTAAATATTCTCCATATTTTTGTACTAAATCGCCGACTTCAATCATAATATAGTTTCCCTGTACGTGAAAAACTAAAATAATAGTTTATTAAAACATTTTTTTAATTAGAAATATACAAAATTTCCTTTAAAAGAATTACTTCCCAACTTATATACAATTGATATTGAGGTCACACATGAGAAGTCCACGTATTGTAGTTGTAGGTGGTGGATTTGGAGGTTTACAATGCATTAAATCTCTGAAAAATACCAATTTTGAAATCACTCTTATTGATAAAAAAAATCACCATCTTTTTCAACCTCTGTTATATCAAGTAGCTACCGCATCTCTGTCACCAGCTGATATAGCAGTTTCTCTTCGAGAGATTTTTCATAATCAGGAAAATGCAACAATACTTATGGGAGATGTACAAGCAGTACATCTAAAGAGAAAACAAGTAGTTCTTCAAAATGGGGATCTAATTCGCTACGATTATTTAGTTCTTGCTCCTGGGGCACATCATTCTTATTTTGGACATGCAAAGTGGAGCAAGTCGGCTCCAGGACTCAAAACACTAATGGATGCTATTACCCTTCGAGAAAATATTCTTCTTTCTTTTGAAAAAGCAGAAAGACTATTGAATAAAAAGAAGGCTCTTGAATATTTAAATTTTGTGATCATTGGAGCTGGTCCAACGGGGGTTGAGATGGCCGGAGCTATTGCGGAAATCTCACACAAAACTCTTTATAGAGATTTTAAATATATTCATCCGGAACAATCTAATATTTATTTAATAGAGGGATCAGATACTGTTCTTCCTTCATACCCAAAGGAACTTTCGTTGCGTGCAACCAAAGACTTAAAAAAACTCGGAGTAAAGGTGCTTACGGGAAACAAAGTACTCGATATTAAGAACCACGTAGTAAAGACAAATAGCCACTCTATACGAACGAGAAATATTATTTGGGCTGCCGGAAATGAGGCTTCTGCTTTATTAAAAACTCTACATGTTCCCTTAGATAAACAAGGGAGAGTTTTGGTAAATAGGGATTTATCTATTCCTGGTTTTAGTCATACCTTTGTTATAGGGGATGCTGCAGCCTACAAGCACAATGATACATATCTTCCCGCTGTTGCACCAGTTGCTATTCAAATGGGTGTTCATGTCGCAAAAATTTTAAAATATTGTAAAAAAAATAATCGCCCTGATTTTAAATATAGAGATAAAGGAACAATGTCGACAATTGGAAGAGGGAAAGCTATTGCATATGTTGGAAAAATTCATATAACAGGATTTTTTGCTTGGATTTCATGGCTTGCCGTACATATTGTATATTTAATCGGATTTCGAAATAGATTCAGCGTAATCGTACAGTGGGTTTCTCTGTATCTTTTAGGAAGGCGAAGTGCTCGGATTATTCATCGATCGATCGAAGATGAATTGCCAAAAAAAGTAAAGAGACAGAAGCGCGCTTAAGAATTATAATGCAGAAATTCCTTAGCATTTATGCTGCTCAGCTCTCTTTTATCTACGGAACATTGAATAACAAGTTCGATCCCAGGACTTACTACTGATTTCATTGTAGATGACGTCGTGACATGCACTTTGTCAGATATATCTTTCTCAGATATAATTTGAAAATACATAAACCCATTTTCCAAAGCCAGTTCAGATGCACGTCTGAGTGCAAACTTACGAACATCTTCGCGTGTTGTATATTTATTTGCGCGAAAAGTTACAGTGAAACCATCTTTGGCAAAGCGAATATTATTATACCCTGTTGTGAAAACTCCTAAAGAGTGATATCTAGTGGCACACGAATTACAAAATCCAATAATAATTAAGAATACCATCCAATAATAGTTATGAGACATTTGCTTTTTCATCGCTGGTTAGACACTAATTTTGTTTGGAAAAAATTTCCGATTTTATTGGTAAGTTTATACTACAGTTTAGGCGTTTTATTCTACTACCATCCATTTTTAGCGATTCTCATATTTATTATTTTGAGCCCGTTGTGGATACAGTCTAACCCGAATGCTCGGTATAAATACGTTTTAATCAGTATATTGATAATGTTATTTGGAATCGGACTTATCCACTGGAAAATAGATCTCCCAGAACAATCTAAACTGCCCCTAAATGGATCTGCAGTTGTACATATTGATTGTATTGAAAAACAAGATTTTTTCTTTGGATCTGGATATGTCTATAAAGGAATAATTAGATCATTTTATTCTCCCCTAAAAAGTTATTCCCATATTCCCTGTAGTATATATGCTAAGAAAAAATCTTATATTATAGATTGTGATTATTTAATTATCGGTGAGCTCCGCGATTCCAAGCCTTTTCAATATCATTTAAAACCCACAAAAGAAATTAGTTGGGAGCCAATATCGCACACTTTTTCATTAGCTGAGTTACGATTTCAATACAAAAATTTTGTCCAAAAGTTTTTAAAGAAAAAGTTCTCTGATAAACATATTTATTCCCTTATCTCTACCCTTTCTACTGGAAACTCCCCTGACCTTATCATTAAGCATCATTTCTCAAGACTGGGTCTCTCCCACCTGCTAGTTATTTCCGGGTTTCATTTTTCTGTACTCGCTTTACTAGCAAAAAGAATTTTAGATATCTTTTTCTCTCAACAAATAACTACCATTCTCCTCTTATTACTTATAGCTAGTTATGGTATGTATGTAGGCCCTCAAGCCTCTTCTATGCGAGCTGGCCTAATTATTTATATTTATTTATTAGGTAGATTACTCGGAAGAAAATGTATTCCTTTAAATGTTTTAGGATGCGCTCTATTCATTCAATTGTTGATAAACCCACTACTTTTATTTCAGATAGGTTTTCAACTCAGTTATGCGGCGACATTCGGTATTTTATTATTTTTTCCCTCCTATAAAAGAAAAATGGAAAAGTTACTTCCTCGAAGAAATCGTTCTCATTCCAATCTTTTCCTCAAATTTCATCAAGCGGTGATAGATTTGATACGCAATCAAATCGCTCTCTTATTTTCTTCCCATGTATTGCTTTTACCAATTTTATTATATTATTTTTCATATTTTCCTATTTTAAGTTTTTTCTATAATCTTGTTATACCTATTCTCGTCAGTTTCTGTTTAATTACATTACCTTTCGTATTAATTCCAGGAATGACATTTGTTACACAAACTATAGCCTCTTTTCTTTGGACTCTCGTTATGTATACTCCGGAGTCCCTTAACATAGAAATATATTGCCCATTTATCTCCTCTACTCTCTTACTTATGTTTTTGACTCTAATTTTTATGTATCAATTATTTGATTATAACAGTCAGATGAACAATCTATGTTTACATCGCATGTAAAAGAAAATTTATTTGCAACATTCAATTTTACTAAATATCCTATATTATGATATACAATTTGGTTATCATGTGGCTTTGATGCTAGAATGATATGTATTTTTAATACATTTAGGTGACTTTTGGCGAACGTAGCTTAGTTGGTAGAGCGTTGGTCTGTGGATCCAAAGGTCACGGGTTCAATCCCCGTCGTTCGCCCATTTTCAATATCAAGATTATTCTAGATTAAAAAAAATCTATATGCCTCGACATTGCGTTTCGCTTTCTAATATTTGTCTACCATTTTTCTCATCACACTTGAGAACAAAAAATTCTATTGAATTCGAAAAAATTTCTGGAATTCCTAATTTTGAAAATAGTCTTGTCAATACTCATTTAAGCAGTGAAGAAATACAAAAAATTGTGACTCCTATATTAAAATATTTTTTTTCTAAGGTGCATTACACTCGCTTAAATTTAACTTGTCAGTTCATTGATTATTATAATAAACTTGATCGCCAAACTCTTTATGAAATAACTCCCTTAAAAGCACTCGAGACTTTTACTCCAGATGTACAGAGAACTATCGAAATAACAAACGGCGGGAGTTGTTACGAATTTATAAAATATATAACAGAAAGACTACCTAATTCCCTGAAGAGCAATTTGGTTTCCGGCTCAGCACCCATGTGGTCACCAAAATATTGTCATAAATTATCTCATATAGCAGCTGTTATAGTTTATAATGATCCAAAAAACTCACGAGACACAGGTTTTATTCTTTTAGACCCATCCTTTAAATTGGATGAGCCTGTTACCATTCCTCTTCATGGAGTTTCAAAACCAATTACCTCCCTTAGCGGATATGTTTTTGTGTTTTGTCATGAGAAAGATACAATTTTAGGCAAAATAGTAACTACTAGAGAAAGCGGTGAAATTGACGAAAATTTATGCATAACCTATTTTTTGAAAAAAATCACTAATTTTATCGATGTAGCGATCAAACCTCTTATTGCATGTACGAGAAATATTTCTCTAATGACATATGGCAATTGTTTCGAAAATAATTCAGATCTCCGCATTAGATTAGACAAGGAAATTATAACATGGGGAGTAGGATCGGAATGGAAACCTATCATTACTTTTAATGAATTTTTAACCAAAAAATTTCGATTTGGTCAAAATTTTTCTAAAAGTTCTCTTTTAGACATCAATCAAGTTAATGATTCAATAGAAAAAATCATTTTAAATAAACGACTCCTACAAACCCTCCATTTAGAATATATTAATATCTTAAGAAAAAATCCTCAAAGTCAAGAATTTTTAACAGATACTTAAAAACATGATTTATAGAGATACTTGAAAAAGAATTTTTTCTTCAGGCACAATAAAAATATTCAGGGTAAATCTCATAATTCAAGATAATTTATGAATAAAAAAGAAGGGACTGCTAGCAATACACATTCCTTTTTTACGTTGAAAAGTGTCCTTTTTCTAGGAGCAAATGTTTTTGTTTTGTTGAGTTGCTTGACTTTTCAACATCGATTTCCCGAGAAAAATTGGCTCGGTATTACTGGCTATTTAACTGCTTGGCTTCTTCATTACTTATTTGGCATAACAAGCTACGTGATCTTAGCTTTCTCTTTTTGGATATCAATTCAGAAATTTCTGAAAAGGCCGATTAAAAATCTCAAATCAAAACTACTCTACTTTTCTATACTTGTTATATCTATTTCAATTTTATGCAATCTCTTTTCTGAAGTATATTCTGTAAATAACGAGATTATTCAATCGCACTGTTATTCAGAAGAATCTAAGTCTCTTCTCCCATTTCCACACCATTTTGTGCGGTATAATTTAGGTGGTGTACCTCTTTATTACTTATATAAAGACCTTCCCCTATTTAATCTACAACATCTATTTAGTAATATTGGCGTGATGATTACTTTTTCCCTAATAGGGTTTGTATCTTCTATCTTGTTCACTGATCTATATATTCTTCTATTAATGAAAAATATATGTTGTGGTTGTAGAGATTTTCTAAAATGGATTCCAAAATTATCCCGTATATTCTTTCCAAAAGAGCAAAATAATCCTATAATTCATTCCAAAAATAGTTCTTCTTTTAACCAGTCTCCTCGCGAACAAATTACATCTGTTTATTCTACTGAAAAGCCTATAACCTCTAGATATAGAGCTCCTGTTATAACAAAAACTATTATGAGGGTCCCTCAAGAAGAACCTAGAGAGTTATTAAAAACTCCCCTGCCAGTGAATCAAAAAAAATCTAAATCCATAAAGAGATCACAAGTATTAACTTCCCCAAACCCCCTATCGAATAAAAAATACCAATTGCCATCTGAAGATTTAATTAGTGAAGTTAAAAAAATAGATTCTTCTCATCTACACAAAGATCTTCAAAACCAAGCAACTCGTCTCGAAGAAACTCTAGCAAGTTTTCACATTGAGGCTAGAGTGGGCTCGATTCATTCTGGCCCTACCATTACTTCTTTTGAAGTACATCCAGCTGTTGGAGTAAAAGTACAAAAAATTAAAGCTTTAGAAAATGATATTGCCTTAAATTTACAGGCCCGATCGATACGTATTATTGCACCAATACCTGGAAAAGCAGCTGTTGGTATAGAAGTTCCTTCTTTAAACCCACAAGAAGTCGGATTTCGAGAAATGCTCACCGAATATCAAAAAGGAAAACAGCATTTTCATATACCAATTTTGCTTGGGAAGACAGTACATGGGGAAAACGTAATGTGTGATTTGACTCGGATGCCCCATTGCATCATTGCAGGAGCTACAGGATCTGGTAAATCTGTATGTATTAATACCATGATCATGTCTATTATCATGAATTCTAGTCCTGAAGATACTAAATTAATATTAATTGACCCTAAAAAAGTAGAACTGACTCCGTATTCCCCACTCCCCCATATGATTGCGCCTGTAATTACAGAAGCGACTGAAGCTTACGCAGCCCTTCATTGGATTGTTAAAGAAATGCAATACAGATATGAAATACTAAAACAGCTAGGCCTTCGCAATATTGCCTCTTTTAATCATCGCAAAATTGATAGAGAGCTAGAAGAATCGCTTCCTTATGACATACCAAAAAAAATGTTTTATACGGTCTGCATTATTGATGAATTTGCAGATCTCATGATGACTTCGTCTTCTGATTTAGAAACTCCTATTGCTCGAATTGCACAGATGGCGCGAGCTGTAGGCATGCATTTGATTTTAGCCACACAACGTCCCTCTAGAGAAATTATTACAGGAATCATTAAAGCCAATTTCCCAACGAGAATTGCTTTTAAAGTTTCTAGTCGAGTCAATAGCCAAATTATTTTAGACGAAAATGGAGCTGAATCTCTCCTTGGTAATGGAGATATGTTATTTCTTCCTCCTGGAAGCCACCAATTAATTCGAGCACAGGGAGTCTATATTAGGGATGAAGATATAAATAGGATTATTGCACATACTTGCAGGCAGTCGCCGACAAATTACTTAATTAAATCATTTGATACTGTCAATCGAGATAGCTTTTTATCCGATAAAGATGAAACTCCACAAGATAGCTTATATACAAAAGCAATGGAAATTGTCTTAGATACACAAACAGCTTCTACAACATTTTTACAACGCAAATTAAAGATTGGATATGCTAGAGCTGCCAGCCTAATCGATGAATTAGAAACAAGAGGGATTATTAGTCCGCAGGAAGGGAGCAAACCTAGAAAAATCCTAATAAAGAAAAATTTGAGTCTTAACTTGTCTGAAAATCAAAGTGAAGATGTGTAAGACTTAGAAAAAAAGCTTTTTGCCTATTTGATCTTGATAAGCAATAGACAAAGTCTCTGGATTTGCTATTTCACTACAATATATTTTTATTTTATTTAATGCGAGATCATATCGATTGCACTCAGCAGATAAATGAGCTAGTACAACATGTCGCAATTCCTTGTGCAAAAGATTTTGTAATAGTTTTCCGCAATCATCATTAGATAAATGCCCCATACGACTCAACACACGCCTTTTATATATCGTAGAACGCGAAGAGGCATGTACCAAATTTACTTCGTGATTAGATTCTAATACTAAATAGTTGCATTTTTCTAGGTACTTTTTTGTTAATGAAGTAACGAATCCAAGGTCTGTGCATATACCAATTTTAATAGAACCTGTTTCAATAATAAAAGCTACTGGGTCCAACGCATCGTGTTGGATACTAAATGGAAGTATTTTTAAATCACGAAAATGAAAATGCTCTTCTGTAGAAAATATCTTAAATCTAAAAGAGCCTGGTAACAGAGTTATTATTGCTTTTGCAGTTTCGCCATTTGTAAATAATGGGATACTGTATTTTTTAGATAACACGCCTACGCTTCTAATATGATCGATATGTTCATGACTAATCAATATGGCATTGATGTCTGCCATATTTACATGAATTTCTTGTAACCGTTTTTGCAAAGTGTGGATACCAATTCCAGCATCAACCAGTATTTTAGTTTTCGGCGTTCCTATATAAAAACAATTTCCTTTTGACCCTGAAGCGAGGGAACAGATACCTTCCATTTCTTTCCTTAGCTCATTTTAGCGAATATTCACATCTATAATCTAACAAAAATATCGATCAAATAAGAACTCTTATTTTTTGTTTTAAAAAAAAATTTACACTAAATATTTTCTTGTCTACACTTTTGATATGGTTTTATACATGCAATCATTATCCTTTTTAATGGCATTATTTGTCCTAATTGATATTAACTTTCCCCAATGTCTAGCAGCTTCGTTTTTACAAGAATTACAAAGCAATAACCCATACGCTTTCTCTATTTGATTTAGAAAAATATGAAAAAGCACTTATAGCGGAGAGAAATATTAGTATAGGGATAAATTCCGAATTTACTTTTCGCCAAGCAAAAATATGTTTTATAATGAATATATTTTAGTACACAAAATGTACTAATTATTAAACCATTTTACCAAATGGAATTCGGACTTGAATGTCTGTTTATTAGGTATATGCAAAAGATATCTTATAGAATATTTATTCTACTCATATCTACTAAATTTATTATATCTCCCATACAAGCAGATGCGCATGCTAGTTTCCCTAAATTTTCTATGAAATTAGAAAAGAAAAAATGCAAATCTGTTAGACCACCACAAGGTCCTCCCGGTCCTCCTGGTCCTCCAGGAACTCAAGTAAATATCCCTATAACAGGACCTATGGGACCCACAGGACCTATGGGACCTATGGGTCCCACTGGGCCATCACAAGGCGCGCCAGGAGCAACGGGAGCAACCGGTTTTGGTACAACAGGTACGACTGGTAACACCGGAGCTACAGGAGCAACGGGATTTGGTACAACAGGTACAACAGGAAACACTGGAGCTACAGGAGCAACGGGATTTGGTACAACAGGTACAACAGGAAACACTGGAGCTACAGGAGCAACGGGATTTGGTACAACAGGTA
>JBOFEG010000041.1:0-156002 GCA_051647685.1 Chlamydiales bacterium | reverse complement strand
CTTGCTCTTGTAGTTTTGCTACGCAAACTTACACGGGTTCCATCAATCGTTTCTTTATGGAATGGGGCGCGACTATTTCTTATTGCCCTTCTTTTGATCTGCTTATGAACTACAGAACGGAGTTTACTCGGGGAGATTTTGTTCAAGCTATAAACTTTGGGGCTCACTGGAGGTTTTGAGTTCTTTATAAAGAAGAAAAATCTATTGCAAAGAAAAACTATATAAATAACTGTCCCCATATTGCCGTACTGTAACCTCTGGCTCTAACGCATGTTGAGGCAAAATCAATTTTTTTGCAGACTCTACATAGAAAAGCTTTGCATAAGGTTTGTCATAAAAATCCTTTAGAATTTTTTTATACAAATGGATGTCTGGATACGGGGGACTTGCATAGGCAATATCAAAAGGAGTTGTATTTTTTTTATACCAGTATTCGTAGGTAGTTGAAAAGATTGTTGACTGTTCCTCAATTTGTAGCAGAGCAATATTCTTCTTAATACAAGCAATCGCAACTGTGCCTTTATCTACAAATGTAGAATGCTTAGCGCCTCGGCTTAGCGCCTCTATGCCGAATGCACCGCTTCCGGCAAACAAATCTAGGAAATTTGCATCTTCTATGTCGTTTCGAGATATATCAAAGAAAGCTTTTCTAAGTCGCTGTGTTCCGGGTTTAGTTAAATGGGTTCGCGGCGTATAGATAGTTCTTCCTCTAAAGCGACCGCCAGTAATTCGAATCATAAGGCTATTGAGTGTACTATAGACGTGATTTTTCGGGTTTATTGAAATGCTTTGCAAGCGCTTTTGTAGAATGCGAAGGTACAGTGAAAACAATAGGTTTTGTAATATTTATCCAAGAATTGACACTGTTTCCCTGCAGTATTAGTTGGAAATTTTTTAAATGATCCATTTTTCCATAAATAATAAACGGCTTGTCTTGATGGAGAATGTGAGAATTTGGAGATAATTCAATATGTAAATCTGGATCTTCTGTAATAGCGGAGATCTTCAGATGATTAGCGATTGGAAAGGAAATATTCTTAACGAGCGAGGCAAGTCTTCTTGGAAATGTCGCATGAGTATCGGAATATAGAGACTCCTCTACATTTGGAATATCAATCATATTGTCGCCGATTGATGCGATATACAAAGTACATATTTCCCGATGGTCTTGAATAAAACTTGAGAGTAGCTGGGCATTCTTGCCCGACTGTAGAGATTTTCTATTCGTTAAAAGTATATAGGAAGTGTGCGCAATGGATGGAGCTTCATTTTGAATCTTATTCAAAGCCGAATAGATATCACTAGACCCGAAAACTAATCGTTTACTTGATGAACGTACAAAGGCACTGGCTTTATGAATAGATTCAGATCCAATTTCCAAATCCATGGGATGCAGAAAAGAAATTTTCTGGTCAAAGAATGCGATATTAAATCGAGAATTACTTGGTAGATAGGGAAGAGCCCGAATCACACCTCGTTGGAATGAATTAAATTGCTCTGCACTTATATGACTAGAGCGATCGATAAGAAAAAAAACAGTTTGAGGAATAGGGGGGAAGGCAATGTGTTCGTTTGGCGTTAAAGTAATAGAAAAAAAATATTCGCCCGTGTCAGATGGCATGGCACTAGTAGCGCTTGCAAATTCATCTCTGTACGAAATCGTTCGTAAATCATCTAAATTTGGTAATAGAGCAAAATTTTCCATGTAATGAAAAGGGCCTATAAATGTGATCGGTCGATTTACTTGTGACTCTATCATGGATATATGGGTTAAACCGCTTGGAATATATTTAGAAATTGATGTGTGAACCACGGGCAAAATAATTTCGGGAGTTAGTTGCATGTGCCTTGAGAAAATCGGAAGTTGCAACTGAGGGCGGAAACTATCGATACATGTCAGGCTAGAACTTGGCTCTATATATAGATCATTGGTTAGCTCTATTTCTTGAAGACAATCCATACAAAGTGTACCCCGAGGGAAACAAAGGATATCCTTTACCATATGTTTATCCAAACTGTTATAAGATAAAATAGGTATTCCAGAAGAGGGCAGGGCTCCTTTTATAGAAAATCTACAGTTGTGGATTATAAAAGGTGGGACTAATGACAACCCAGGCGCAGAATTTTTGGATTCATCTTTTTCTTCTATATGTAATGGAGAACATTGTATAGAGGGAATACATCTACTACGGACATCAGTTAAAGAAAACGGAGCATATTGTATGGAATAGTGCAATGGATCTATTTCCTTTTGATGGAGTACTATTTCTATATTCCCCGCTGGCAATAGATTCGGAAATGAATTTTCTCTATCTGGAAAATTATAGATGAGTTTTTCGTATGTGACTGCGCAGGAATCAGCATCGGATGTGAGCATCATTTCTTTTATAGGAAGAACGATCTGCCATTCCGATAAGGTACTGACAGATTTTTTTAATCGATTGAGATCATGAACAGATTTTGGAATAGAAGAACTGGTGATGTCAAATACACGTACAGGAATATCCCTATGATTGATAGCCGGAATAGATATTTGAGCTATAACCTTAGGAGAATTTTGAGTGTGTCCACTCGGTATAGAAAATAAAGAAATATCATGTGGATATATATTTAGCGTATGCAAAGCAAAGGCTAAGGCACTATATATAGATAATTGTATTTTATTCATAATCAGTCAGCTGATTAATTTTTATAATCGATTGCTGTACTCTATGCTTTAATGATTCGGTGAGATTATTTCCCTGTATTTCTGTCAATAATGCGAGTGCTTTTTCATAGTATTCTTCAGACTCTAAGCTATGATTGCGTTCAAGTTCTAAATTTGCATGCATTCGAAAGATTTCTGCATCTATAAATTTTAAATAGGAAGTATATAGAAGAACTTTTTCTGGAACTTTTCTTAAGTTCTCATGATAGGATATAGACAATGCATCATTTTGTGATAACAAATCGTCCTTAATTCGATTTAAGAAAAATAGATACTTTTCATACCTTTCTTCCTGTTTTGCAATAGCAAATCGGATTTCCGCATACTCCATAGCAGCTTCTAAATGTAGAGGTTCTGTATCCACATATTTTCTTATCTGCAGATCCTTTAAATAACTTAAAATCTTAAGAACTTCTGGATTGGTGATAAGTCTGTCAGATGGTGGAAGAGCAGCAAATTCTAAATGCGAAATTTGGAGATAGGCCTCATCTAAAATTGGATCAGAAGTGGTGGGAGAATTCCCCTCTTCGAGTGTAATAATTTTTCTATATGTTTCGAGAGCTTTTTCACAGTTGTCTAAAATATGATAGCTTTGTGCAAGTAATAACAGAGCTTCTTTTTGATATTTTCCAATAGACCCAGCTTGTTCATGTTTTTCAAGACATTGTTGCAGCAGGTCAATACTTGTTGTATATTCTTTTAGACTGTGGAGTAGTTTCGCATAAGTTATAGTTTCTTTTTCTAATGATGGCTCTAGAATATTGAGCTTCAGTTGATCATCTTCATCAAAAATTGCATTCTTGAATAATTCTTTGCTCTTATTACTTGCACTAGTTATATCAGATTCCGATAAAGAGGGCTCTGTAGTTGCTTTATTATAGAAATAATTAGCGAGCCAAAGTTGATTAGATAATTCTAATGTAGTTTGTAATGTATAGGCTTTATATAGGTGCGAGGCTGCGTGTTCTAATAAATTGTTTCTATTATCAGATTCTTGAGACTGGTTATAGTGGCTAATATAGGAATTAAAGAGTTGTAACTGGATCGCAATGTCTTCTTCAAAGGATGGTTGAAGAACCATTGCTTTCTCCATATTTTTATAAAAATACTCCGGGTGCGAATTGATGTGATAGTGACTAAGTGCAATATAATAATGAGCATCAGCCATATGTGTATCAGATTCTGCAGTATCGATATAACGAGAGAAGATTGGAATTGCATCCGCAAACTGAGCTATTTGATACAAAATTTTTGCATATACGAGTTCATATTCCAGATATTCATCTGGCGAGAAGATATCTCGTTTTTGCAAAATTTTCTCTAGATCTTTTGCAAATTGCTGGGGTGTATAATAAGATTGATCTGGATCTCGTTGTAGGTGAAAACAGGATGATAGGTAATATTTCCAACTAATGTTATGGGAACTATTGGGAAATTTCTGTGTGAATTCGGTTAAATAAGAATAACTTGTTCTCCAATCTTTTAGATCGTGATTAATCAGAGCATATTCAAGTAAACAGCTTTCATGATCTTCAAAATATGGATATTTAGTAAGAATGCTTTCAAGAATTTCTTTAGAGAGATCTAAACGATTCATTCTCTTACACAAGATAGCATGCATAAAGAAAGCTCTAGGCAGTTCTATATCGTCGGGATATGTTTTTTGGAATTCTGCAAGAACGGCGCTAAATTCCTTTTCTCGATTTAATTCGTAATTACAACTGATTTGAATCAAGAGGGCGTTCCTGATCATTTCAGAATTAGATATTTTTTCCTCTAATAATTTTTGGAGACATTCAAAAGCACGTTCATAGTGTTTAGTCATGTAATGGCTCTTTCCTATCATGTAGGTATAGACAGTAGACTGTTCTTGTGGAATGGAAGCCAGGATTGATTCCTCTAATACTTTTTCATATTGCTCAAGGCGAAAATAAAGAGAGAGCAGATTGAATTGCGCTTTTGTTGCATAATCACCTTTTTTTTCGATAATAGATTTAAATCCGAGTATCGCATTGCTAGGATCATAATTAGATTGAAGATTAGCTATTTGAAAGGAGAGCTCTTCTGCGCGATTTGGATAAGATTGAATGAGACTTTCATAATGAGATACCGATTGTGGGTATTGTTTTAGTAATCGGAAGGTCTCTGCAATAGCAAATGCGGCACTATCTTTGTGTCGCGTTGTATTTAGCATCGAATAGTATTTTTGCGCTTGCAAAGCGAGTTCCTCCTGCATATTTTCATCTGTGCTGTCTATGCTTTGGTAGAGCAGAGCTTCTGCCAGGAGAAAATAAAAATCAGCTTGCTGATTCTCTTGTACTGAATTTTGCGTTAAAAACTTATAGGCATGTTCAGATAGTTCGCGATATCTGTTTAAGTTATATAGACATTGTAATTTATTGATAAAAATTTTTTTTTCTACTTCAAAATCCGGAATTTGTTCATAAATGGATAAAGCTTGGGTATAATCCCCATCATGTAGATAAATATCTCCTAAAATGCCTCTTAAAGGATGGCAAAGAATACTATCGGGTTGTTTCGATAAAAAGTCATTGATTTGTATTTTTACAATTTCGTAGTCTTGATCTTTCCAAAATTCTATAATTCTTCTGACAGCAAAAGCTTCTTTTGGATTGTTTGTCTCCATAGAAAAAACGGCATTTTTTTCAGCTGATACCAAATTGGTAGATAAGAATCCGAATCCCATTACAAACATTGAAATAGTTGCATAGATTTTTGACATAAATCCATTTCCTCATGAAGATGTTTTTTTTCAGAGTATTGCACGGCTCAACTTTTTAAGCAAAATATTGAATAAAAATTATATGTTTATAGGAAAAATCGATTTCATATAAGCATCATAATATTGCAGTAAGGATTCATGTTTGACGCAACCAAGATTTTTCAATTGCTCGTAAATTTTAAAGCCTTTTGCATTTTGCCCTTGTTGGAAATATAGGATGCCTAGGCGGTACATGACTTCTTGATCGTTGGGGCGCAAGGAAAGAATATGCTCGTATTGAGCAATTTCCTCATCTTTTTTATTCAGATTGTGATAACACGCCGCAAGCTGTGCATGTACCCAAGGATCTTTTGGAGAATAGATTAATAGAATTTTCAATTCTTCAATAGCGCTTTCAATACTAGAGGTAAAAGCTATATTTTTTTCTACTGATTTATGAATCTTTGCTAGGGATAAATAGGTTAGAACTAGAGAGGCATGGGCTTCTAAATCTGTCGGTTCTTCTTTAATTAAAGCGATATGTTCTTTAATAGATTCAAATAATAACAATTTTTGCATAGATATAATATCCCTCTTAAGCAAGAAAGATAGATATTTTTGTACAAGTTTTTGCCTGTTCTGCAAAGAATCAGTTTTCTTGGATATGTATTGATTTTGAAATAAACAAGTAGCCAATTTTTCCACTCCTGTAGCTATTGCTAAATGATAGCCAGGTTGATCAGAATGCAAATGACAAGAATTTATATACATTTGTAGAAATGAGTTTTTAATTCCTATAAACTGTTGTGATTTCCGAATTTGAAAATAATATAACAATACGAAGTAGGAAAATAGTGTAAGAAATATTCCAGCAATAGTAATAGGAATAAAATAGGACAGTTCATAGAAAAAAGAGAGAAACATTAAAAAGAGGACTTCGCACGTAAATAATAGGAAAAAACTACTGTGAAAAATTGCATATTTACGCAGGAGTTTTTTAAAATCAGCAGTAAATTCTTTGCAACAATTATCAATGACGTCTACTGATTGATTTTCTTCAAACTGTAAAACAGTTTCTGTGTATGTTGGTCTCAAGTGTAATCTCTCCATTAGACTCTTTAACCCATAATGTAAGAGTAATGGAGAAGATATTTTCTCAACAGGAGAATTCGAATTTCGATTTAAATTAACAGTAAAAGATTGCAATATATCATATTCTACGAACCTCTTTGATAATAAGGGCCTGGAGAAGTTCGCTTAAATAAGCTTCCACTTCTCTGATAATTTTGTTGCAAACCAGAACCGCGTTGATATTGTGTCGGATTGTTTTGGTAGGGTTGTTGATATCTTGGTTGAGTCTGTTGCTGATACCTTGTCTGTGGCTGTTGTTGGTATCGTTGTTCTTGCTGATATTGCCTTTGGTTTGTAGTTTGTGGGTTTTTTTGGATAGCGTCAATCACCCTTCTCGATACACCAGAATTTCTTAAGTCTTTAATTTCTTCATTATTAAGCGTATAATGACTTTGCGTTCCCTGGATTTTCTCAATAATTACACCATCGCGAATTTTAGACTGGCTCATTGCCTTAATATCTTCTAAACTCAGTCTTTGATTGTAATCTACTCTATATAAGGTATTTGGATTTGTATGGTATAGCATAGATCGATCACTTGGTGCCATTATACCACTATTAGTTGCTGAACCTGCTTGAGTTTCTACATTAGAAAGAGCAAAACTACCCATATGCTCTGTAGCTAAATCAGATATAGTCTCAGCTCCTATGGATGTGGCTATCGCTATATTTTTATAACTCGCTAAAGTTATAAGGATACTAAGGTTTACAAGAAAAAATGATCTGAGTTTCATGATTATCCCCTTAATTATGAACTAATTATACTAATATAATTATATTTAAAATATTTTTATCTATACTTAGATGTAACAAAATTATAATTCTCTTGAAATAAAAAAATTATAATTTTTTCTTTATAACAAGCATATAATCTTAATTATAGAGGATATACATTCTTATCTGGCAAAAAATAAGACACTTGAAGTATAGGACAGTTTATGCAAGTTCTTCACAGAGGCCGAAGCCACAATCATAAAAGACTGTAATTACATTAGTTGTAATTATCAGTATAAAGATGATTAGTGCTACCTTTTCTATTTTAGAGAGATACGGGTGGCTGGAATCTCTTCCAGAATAAATAAACATTAAAACGATAATGGAAAAAATTGAACAAATAAAGGTAATAAAAGCCCAAGTATAGAGACTTAAACCAAAAACCGGCTCTCCAAAAGTTGGAAATGTAGGGCAGATGTGGAGGGCAATATGACGAAGAGAAACCATCGATCCAAAGAAAGCACTACCAAGAGCAATGGCGTAATGCTGGTTTCTTATTCCAAAGCGTAAGTTCATAGCTATTCCAGCTCCGATGCCTATCATTCCAAGCCTTTGAAGGAAACAGAGGGGGCAAGGCTGTTGATGTTTACCATATTGTTGATATAGAGATCCAAGTAAAATACTCATTAGAATGCAGAGTGCGAAAACATGAAATAATCGAATAAAAGGTAGTCTTTTCATAATTTTATTTCTAATGGAGTAGTTACATGATAAAAAAATACATATAGGTATAACAATAAAATAACAAACATTAAGTAAATCGCTATCTTTCTTTTATTAAGCATAATACAGAATAATTCTATTAAGAAGAGTAGGAATAGATAGACCATTTCAGAAAACTTTTTATTTTGAAACTAGCACTAGAAAAAAATTATTGTCAATAAAGAGCGTTACTCAAGTGGAAATAACTCTTGTATGCGATATCCAATGCCTTGGATAAATTCAATAAACTTACCCGGCATTCCAAGCTTAGTTTCAAGAGCTGTGATATGTAATGGGAGATTATGTCTTTCAATCAATAAATCATCTTTTTGGAGATCTTCTAACAATTGTTTAATAGTTACTATTTCTCCTCGCCGAAGTAGCAGGTACTTTAAAATAGTGAGTTCAGAAATAGTAAGAGGAATCGTAGAATTATTTTTCTGTAAAATTAAACGATCGAGTTCTAAGGTGAAATTTCCAAATATAATAGTTGCAGGAACTGACGTTAAGGGCCTATTTCGACTAGACATAATTCGAATATGTTCAAAGAGAAATTCTACAGAAAAAGGTCGAGTGATGTAGTCATCTGCTCCAAGGTTTAAGGTAAGTGCAGTTTGCGCTTCTAATTCATTTTCCATAATTATGATAAGGGGAATAGATATTAATTCTGGATTATTTTTAATATGGCGACAGAGTTCAATGCCGTTATAATGAGTATCTAAAATAATAAAGTTTGGATGATGCCGCTGGATCGATCGATATCCAGAAATTGGATCTATTTCTATTTGAAGCTTATATTTTCTCTTATCAGATTCTAAACAAATAGCATTAATGAGACTCTCATCGCCTGAAATCAGAATAATTTTTTTATTATAAGGCATTTAATTATTAATTTTGGGAATGATAAGTTCTTGCTCTACATAAATAGTATCCCCTTGTAAATGGTTAACTTGCTTTAATTCTTCTAACGATATATTCATAGTTTTCGCTATTTTTTTTAATGTGTCCCCTTTTTGTACCCGATATTTTTTTGAAGCTACCAGTGATAGTGGTTCAGAAATTACTTCTAACTCATGTCGAATGGAGGTAAATTCTTTTAATTTTTCGTTGATTAAGACTTCGAGCTCACTAATTCTGGATTTATACTGTGATAGAGCTGTTGTTGTACTGTGTGCATGTAGATTCAATTCTTTTAATTCATTGAATAACTTATCTTTTTGTTGTTGATAAGAGAGAATTTTTTTCTCACACAGACCCAATCGATTTTTAATATCATTAAATTGATGTTGTTCTTTTTCAGTCATTTCTTCACGAATAGATGCGAGAATGTTATCTTGATTTAAAAATTTTCCCTCTAGAATATTTAATTCCATTTGATGAGTATTCAAATCTTGCTTTAGTTCTTCAATTTCCGTCTGTAGTTTATGTAAGGAAAACTCTAAAGGGTTTTGTTGGCTATTAAAAGAAGATTGAAAACAGGAAGGAAGTAATACACATATAACTATTATAGTCATATAGTTTACATATTTCATATTATTCTCCCCGATCTAGTGTAAATATTTTAAATTCAACGCGTCGATTTTTTTCCCAAGCCTCTTTTGTATCTCTATTATCAATTAAACGCTCCTTCCCATAGGAAATAGTAAATAATTGATCTGGTTTTACACCTAGTTTGACGAGATGATTTCGTACAAAGTTGGCTCTTCTTGTTCCCAAAGCTTGATTATATGCCTCAGAGGCTCTTTGATCACAATGGCCTTCTACAAAAGTATATATGTTAGCATTTTTTTTCAAAAAGAGGGCCATTTTGTGCAATGATTCATAATAAGATTTATCCCGAATAACGTGGTCATCTGTATTAAAATGTACAGTATGAAAGAGAGTTGCTAGATCTCTAGAAGGAGATAGAAATTTCTCTATGTTTGGGATAGGAGAAGTTGGGCTGCCAGGTGTGTGTTTTGCCTGCGGCGCAGCAAATTCTTTGGGTTGAGATGAAATTGTTGTTTGTTGTAGCGGGATAAATTCCTCTTCAATGGGCCCGTGAAAGTCAGATTCTGCTTGTACAAGCTTTGATATAGATTCTCTATTCCATAAAAATTTATCGGTTTTTAATTTTAAATATCTCCCAGTAGTTTTTGCGTCTTCCCATACAGCTGTTTTTCCACAGCTTCCAAAAAGTCCAAGTATTCCTATTAAGAATAGTTGTATTACAAATATAGTTCTTTTTTTACGCATAATCCCTCATTCATGGTTATTTTGGTTCCCAAGCTGGATAATGAGATATTCCTGGTCCGTGTGTAAGTTGCATTGATTTTTTTCTATTAGTATCTACCACATATATATGGCTTTCTTGACCTGTTGTATTATATACAATGTGTATACTGTTCGGCGCAAAAAAAGGATTCTCTTTATGATGTGGACCTATTGTAATTTGATTTTCTTCTTGAGTATTCAAGTCATATATCCAGATTTGCCTTATTCCATTTGTTTTAGCACTATACGCTATTTTTTTTCCATCAGGAGACCAACTTGGTGCAGTATTTTCTCGATTTTTTTTTGTTATACAGGTTAAATTGTCAATGGAGTTTTCTTTTTTTAAATCCAATAAATAAATTCTAGGTGTCCAGTCTTTATCTGATACAAATGCGAGTCTATTTCCATCTGGACTAAAAACTGGAGAGGCATTTACAGAATGAGGCATAGAAAAAATTTGTATAGGTTTCCCAATGCTTTTTCCAGTAGGCTGGATATATTGTAAAAAAACATCTGGCCTCCCCGTAGCATCACAAATAAAGGCAATTTTATCTGACTGATGCGAAATGTTTGGTAAAATTTGATTCCCTCGAAGCGGAATCAAATTTTGGATCTCTTCTCCATATGTCGAACTACTAAAAATTTTTGGTTGTCCTAATAAATAAGATACAAATAGAAATCGTCTTTCTTCTTTTTTTGTAGGGGTTGGGAAATAGACAGGATTTAGATTTAGACTATTATTAGAAATAATTCTTCTTGGATTCTTTCCGTCATAGTCCATCTCCCAGATCTCTGAAATAGAATTATGTTGTAGCGGAGAACGCTTGGGCAACGTCTTAACATACAAGATATGACTCGAAGATATTCCTGGTTCTTTAAAAATAAACTGAATGATTGCGTCATGAACATGATGCATAGCTGCCTGGTCTACTACAATATTTTTACAAATAGGAATTTCAAAAGTTTTAGAAGCGAAATAGGGATGAAAGGAAAAAACTTCGATTTGCAGTGTATCTGTGCAAACCTTTTGAAGAATTAAATATGGAATAGAATTTTTTTCCCAAATAATAGAAGAGAGCAATCGAGACTGTTGTTTCTTAGACAACAGCTCTTCTAATTCACTAACCTCTTTTATAAGAGTAAACTTCGCGCTATTTTCTAAATCATTTTGAAAAATATCGAATAATTTATCTGTATATTCTTTTGAAAGATTATCTAAAGTTGATACGCAAGAGGAAATATAACATTTTTGTAAACCATCTATAGATCGAACGCGTACAGTTAAAGTTTCATAATCTTCCGCTTGTAATACAGAGATACCTATTAAGAAAAAACAAATGATTAGTTTATATAACATGACTCTGAAAAGACAAAATAAAGGTTTTTTCTTTTGTATTTTTAATAAATGAAGGAAAGGTATGTTTTTCCAGTTCTGTACAAAGAAAGTCAGCATTAATCTTACTTGTTGAGTGAATAATCTTAATAGAAATAGGTTTACCATTATCCGATAATGTAATTTGTAAATCAACTGTTCCTTGTTCTGGCAAAAGAATATTTTTTTCTAAGTATTCGAGCAAAATTGTTTGATAAGATAAAAGAACAGATTCTGTTTCATCTATGCATTCTTTCGGTAATTCAGGGAGTAATAGTGTACTAGACTTAGTACTTGTATTTTGTTCTATTTGCTTTAATTTATTACAAATTTTTTCTACTGAATGGATTGCATTTTTAGAGATACCCTTTGATGCCATAGCACTTATTTTAGGTCTGCTGATTTTTTTTTGTCCTTTTATAGTACTTTGCTTTTGGGTATTTACCCGGCTCGGAGTTGGAGAAATATAGGTAAAAACTTGAAGTTTTTGAGATACATTAGATTTAGGCATTTTTGATGTACAGCGAAAAGCAAAAGGAATAAAATGCATTATAATTACAATGGAAGCAATGATATGTTGAGCCGGATATTTTTTTATAAAAAAATAGATAGAGCGAATAGCAGATCGAAAATAAGGTTTAATGTGGTTGAAGAATGACATCTAATTTTTCAAATCCTGCAAGTTCTATAGAATTTTTTATCTGCTGATAGGTGCCAAAACGTGCTTCATTGTCGTGAAATAATCGAGGAACTCCTTGTGGGTGTTTTATATATAGATCGCGTAGACAAGAGAGCAGTTCACTTGGAGGTACTTGCTGCCGGTTAATACGAATTTGATTATTTTTATAAACATGGATAGTAATAGCAGAATTCGAATCGGTCACCGAAAATATTTCTTTAGAAGGCTTGTTTTTAGGGAGCGAAATTTGATCCAGTTCAAGGAGTGGTGCAATTAAAATAAAAGTAATTAAGACAACAAAGACTACGTCGATCAATGGAGTTAAATTCACGTCAGGTGAGTCAACAGACGACGTGAGGATCAATCGTTTTTTTCTCATACATCAAAATCCACTTTTCTGTACTGTATTTCAATAGTGGACAATAGATTCGATCCAAAGTTTTGCATACTATTGCAATAAGAACGCACTCGATGTCGAATGATATTGTGAAAGATCAAAGCGGGAATCGCAATAAATAGTCCAAGTACTGTAGTGACTAGTGCTGTAGATAGACCCGATAAAATAACGGCGTTAGACATAAAGTTTCCCCCTTGTGCAATTCCCGTAAATGTCATAAGTATGCCCCAAACAGTTCCAAGTAATCCGAGGAATGGGGCAAGAGTACTGATTGTAGATAAAATAAAAGAATCTTTCTCTAATTTTTCTCGTTCAGATTCCAAAAGCATATACACAAATCCTTCGATAAATTCGATATCTATGTGAGATAAATAAACATCGGTGATTGGCGCAGTCATTCTTGCTTGTTTAGATAAAAAAAAATGATTTTTATCTAAGATTTCGATGGTTTTCTTCTTAGTCGAAGAATAAATAGTACTGAAAGGGTTTTTGAGATCATCAGAATCAGTTGTAGGATTTAAAATAGGCTGTTTGGTGCTTTCTAGTGACTTTCTAAATTGATCTGAAAAAAAAGTAATTCGATACATCAGATACAATTTATAGATGATATAGAACCATGTAATTCCCGAAAGACTAAAGAGAGCCAAAAAGATAAGCTTTCCGACAAAGTCAGACTGAATATAAGCATCCATGAAAAAAGGCAGAGAAGCTATTTGCATGTTTCATGTCCAATGTTTACCATAGAGGAATTTATAGTATCTTTAGGAAAAAAAATATAGAGATTTTTTATGTGGATTGATTCTCACGCTCATCTAACTTGCAATGAAATGTATTTCGATATCGATTCTACTTTGACTCGTGCAAAACAAGCAGCAGTTACAACTATTATTAATATTTGTAGTGATTCTATGGCCCATACTAGAGGTCTCTCTTTAAAAAAACGCTATCCCTGGATACATAATGCTGGTGGCACACATCCGCACGATACAGAAAAAATGGGAAAACAGGAGTATAGCTATTTTGAAAGAGCAGCTAAATCTAAAGAATTAATAGCTATTGGGGAAATTGGCCTCGATTATTATCATGGGCACTCACCTAAAGCTACGCAAATCGAGTATATGAAAAAATATATCGCACTTGCCGTACAAGAAAATCTTCCCGTGGTATTTCATTGTAGAGAAGCATTTTCTGATTTATTTGCAATCTGTGATGCGCATTTTCCAGACAGTCGAGGTCGAGTAGTTCTCCATTGTTTTACCGGATCATTCGATGAGGCAATCGGAGTTCTAGACCGAGGTTGGTATTTGTCTATTAGCGGAATTGTCACATTCAAAAAGTCAGATTGGCTTCGAGAAGTTGTATTGCAGATTCCAGTTGACTCTTTACTTCTCGAAACGGATTGTCCATACCTCAGTCCCGGAAAGTATCGCGGAAAGCGGAATGAACCTGGTTGGATAACCGAAACGGCAAAAGTTTGTGCAGAAATTAAGAATTGCAGTCTCGAAGAATTAGCGAGAATTACCTCTCATAACACAAAAAAAATATTTCAAATTGAAAAAAAATAGGTTAAAGTACACTTGGCTAACATGAATTCGCAAAATACAGCAACTGCAGATCTCAATCATAACAATACAAAAACTCATCAAATAGGGTTTATAAAAAGAAGAGCTCATTCTCTACTCGGACTTTTTTTAGTAGTTTTTCTATTTGAACATTTATTGACAAATTCACAAGCCGCGTTACTCTTTGGGGAATCGGGCAGTGGTTTTGTTCGCATGGTGAATTTCATTCAGAATTTACCCTATTTATCTGTGATTGAAATTGTTCTTCTCGGAGTTCCCTTTGTCCTCCATGGATTTTGGGGTATACGATATGCCATACGCGGACGCCCTAATTCCTATAATGTAGAAAACAATAAACCGAATCTGCCATATGGACGGAACCGTGCTTATACATGGCAGCGATATACTTCTTGGATATTATTATTTGGAGTTATTTTCCACGTCATTCACATGCGATTTTATCGATATCCTCTCCATATCCAAAAAGGAAATAGCTCGCATTATTTAGTACGTGTTCGATCTGATTCCGGTCTAGAATCATTGTCAGAGAGACTTGGGACAAAAATAGTTAGACCTAATGATCTGCAGTCAGAGATGGATATTGGTAATGATGGTCATATAAAAGCCCTTCAAAAGCAGCCTTTGGGAAGCAGTGACGTAATCGCAGTGGCAAAAGATTTTGGAACAGCGACGCTATTTGTCGTTAGAGATTCTTTTCGCAGCGTCACCGTGTCAATTCTTTATACAATTTTTGTTTTAGCGGCCGTATTTCATGCTTTTAATGGATTATGGACCTTCATGATTACCTGGGGAGTTATTGTACGCATGCGATCACAGATTTTTGCAGTGAATGCATGTATTTTTATTATGGTTATTGTTGGATTCTTAGGGCTCCTCGCAATCTGGGGATCTTATTTTATCAATTTTACTTAGTTATTGAGGACCAGTTTGGCAAAAAGACGAGAAGTAATTGTTGTAGGAGGCGGTCTCGCCGGACTTAGCTGCGCTATGAAACTTGCAGAAAATGGATGCTTTGTCAAAATTATTTCTGTGACTCAAGTCAAGCGATCTCATTCAGTCTGTGCGCAAGGAGGGATCAATGCTGCTGTTAATTTAAAGGGCGAAGACGATTCACCGCTGATTCATGCTTACGATACTTTAAAAGGGGGAGATTTTCTCGCGGATCAACCCCCGGTAGTTGAAATGTGTTTAGCTGCTCCCCACATTATTATGATGCTCGATCGATTTGGTTGTCCTTTTAATCGCACAGAGGAAGGCAACATTGATTTTAGACGCTTTGGGGGCACGCTCTACCATCGCACAGCCTTTTGCGGAGCATCTACGGGGCAACAATTACTCTATGCATTAGATGAGCAAGTTAGAAAGTATGAATCCATGCGACTCGTAGAAAAATTTGAACATCACGAATTTATGCGTCTTGTTTTAGATGAAAACGGATACGCGCGCGGAGTGATCATGATGGACTTGTTTACTTTAAAACTATCTGTGTTAAAAGCAGATGCAGTAGTTTTTGGAACAGGTGGCCCAGGTCTTATTTTTAAAAAGTCAACGAATTCTACATTCTGTACAGGAGCCGCCAATGGTCGCCTTTTTATGCAAGGTATGCAATATGCAAATGCGGAGTTTATTCAAATTCATCCAACTGCAATTCCAGGAGAGGATAAATTGCGATTGATGTCGGAATCTCTACGCGGTGAGGGAGGAAGAGTTTGGGTGATTGGCGATAGTACAAAAAAAATGAGAACCCCAGATGGGAAAACAATAGTGTGCGGGGAAACGGGAAAACCGTGGTTTTTCTTAGAAGAAATGTATCCAGCTTTTGGAAATTTAGTGCCGAGAGATGTTGCCTCTAGAGAAATACTTCGAGTCATAGAAGCCGGTCTCGGTATAGATGGCGCTGCCGTTTATCTCGATGTAACTCATCTACCAGAGTCAACGCTTCATAAATTAGAATCCGTTTTAGATATTTATGAAAAGTTTACTGGGCAAAATCCGAGAAAAGTTCCTATGAAAATTTTCCCGGCCATGCATTATTCCATGGGAGGTGCGTGGGTAGATTGGCCAGCATCCAACGATCCAGATCGCATGGATAGATATCGACAAATGACTAATTTAAAAGGTTGCTTTAATGTGGGAGAATCTGAATTTCAATATCATGGCGCGAATAGGCTTGGTGCAAATTCTCTTGTTTCCTGTATTTTCGGAGGTCTGGTCGCCGGTGTAGAGGTTCCGCGTTACATAGATTGTTTGGAAGAGACTTACGAAGAAATTTCTGAAAATGTCTTTATGAAAGATTTGCAACAGGAAAGAGTATTTAAGGAAAGTGTATTAAACAGTAATGGAACAGAAAGTATTTTCGCGATTCATGAAGATTTGTCTAATATCATGATTAATCACGTCTCAGTCAAACGCAATGACAAAGATTTAAAACGTGCACTCGAGTCTATTGGGAACTTAAAAGAGAGATCTACTCAAGTTTATTTAAATGATAGAGAGCTTTTATTGAATCAATCTTATGTATTGGCAAACCAGTTATGTTATATGTTAGAGGTGGCCGAAGTTATGACAAAATGTGCATTACTTAGAAAAGAATCGCGCGGTGCACATTTTAAGCCCGAATACCCGGATAGAGATGATGAAAACTGGCTCAAAACAACTATTGCAACCTATAATCCTAGAACAAAAGTATCGGATATTTCTTATGTTCCTGTTGACACGCGCCATATAAAACCTGTACAACGCGAATATGTACACGCAAAGAAAACGATTCCTACATTTCATAATCTTCCAAAAAATGCTTCGTTATCGGTGTAATAATTTATGTCCAATACAGTTATTTTAAAAATTTATCGAGGGGATCCGTCTAACCAATATTGGGAAGAATTTAAGGTCCATATAGGGAGTTTCTCCAATATTATTTCTCTATTGATGAGGATACAAGCGAATCCTAAAAATATTCACGGTAAGACTACGACTCCCGTTGCCTGGGAACAGGGATGTCTTGAAGAGGTCTGTGGATCTTGTTCTATGTTGATTAATGGAAAACCGCGCCAGGCTTGTTCAGCTATTATTGAAAATATTGTAGAAGAGACTGGAAGCCGCATCATAACGCTTGCTCCTTTTACAAAATATCCTTTGATTCGCGATCTCGTTGTAGATAGAACAGTCATGTTTAAAGATTTAATAAGGGCTCATGGATGGATCGATGCTGATAGTTCAATTTCGAGAGAATTTGGACCTAAGGTACATCCAAAAGAGCAAGAAACGATGTACACATTATCTACTTGTATGACATGTGGGTGTTGTACTGAATCGTGTCCACAAGTCCATAAAAAATCGAGATTCGTAGGTCCTGCCGTCATTTCCCAAGTCCGATTATTTAATCTAAATCCCACGGGAAAAGGAATGAAAGAGGAGCGACTCGATACTATGATGAAGGAAGAGGGAATTAGTGGATGTGGCAATGCACAAAATTGTGTACAGGTATGCCCTAAAAGAATTCCTCTTACAGAATCTATAGCTGCTATGGGTAGAGATACCACATCTCGAGCTTGGAAAAGCTTTTTCGGAAAACCTACCAAAAATTAACGATGTCCAGGATTATTTCTTACAGGGGGCAATTCTCTTGGGACATAAGGAGTAACTACAGGTGGTTGTGGTGGAGATTTGTCAGGAGGGCCATTGCTGAATAAATAAACACTATTAAGTAGTATTCCACAGAGCATAAGTAGAATATTTTTCATAGTAATTTTCGTTACAGTTCAAGTTCGAGTATGGGGTAAAAATCCCCCTGCCTGCATTTGCCACATGCGCGCATAATGTCCTCCTCGCTGGATAAGTTCTTTATGAGAACCTTCCTCCACTATTTTTCCTTGATCGAAAACGAGTATGCGATCCATTTTACTTAATGTTGCTAAGCGATGAGCAACAACAATAGTAGTGCGATTGGACATAAGGTGTTCTAGACTTTCTTGAATCAATTGTTCAGTGATTGAGTCGAGAGAAGAAGTAGCTTCGTCAAGAATAAGAATAGGAGAAGTGGTCAACATAGCTCGGGCAATAGCAATTCTTTGACGTTCCCCCCCTGATAATTTTGTTCCTCTCTCTCCGACGAGTGTTTCGTATCGGTCTGGACATTTATCGATAAATTCATCGCAATGAGCAAAACTCGCTGCTTGGATAATTTCTGCATCGGAGGCTTCCGGATTGCCATATCCGATATTGTCTTTAAGAGATCGATGAAAAAGTAGAGAATCTTGTGGAATTAGAGTAATTTGTTTGCGCAAAGATTCGAGCGTACTGTATGCAATATCTTGTCCGTCAATCAAAATTCTTCCCGTATCGATTGGGTAGAATTTTAAAATTAAATTGATAAAAGTAGATTTTCCCGCACCAGAATAACCAACAAGCCCTACCTTCTCACCGGCTTTAATCTGGACATTCTTGTTTTTGAATAAACCTCTCTCATTATATTGAAAAGAAACATTCTCAAAGATAATTTCTCCACTTGAAACTACAAGAGGCTGGGCGTTGGGAAGATCGATAATATCTTGTGGCGCATTCATAACAGATAGCGCCTGGCTTGCAATTCCAATAGATTTGAAAAATTGCGGCATTATATCGCTGGTAACCCATAAGATCAAAGATACATTAAAGGTTGTGTTAAAGACTTGTACTACTTCTCCAGTAGAAATTTTATGTTGTGTCCAATATAGAAGTAAAATGGCATTGAGGGTAATAATTCCCGTGAGGAATAATACAGAAAGAACAGATTGCATTAATGCACTATAATACTGCGTTTGGTAATTGGCTTTTTTTTCTGTTTTTTGATAAGCACCAATCAGAGACTTTTCAAATGGGAAACGAAAAAAAAGATTTACAGAAAAATTATTTGTAAAGCTATCGACGATTTTTCCAGCTAGTTTGCTGCGCGCTTTCCCATGAATAGTGGAATATTCCACACATCTTGCGGTAAAATAAAAACAAATAACAAAGTGCATTCCGATCCAAACCGCTAAAATTCCAGCAAAGATAGGACTCACTTTTGAAAAAAATAGAAAGGTTAGGATGGTAGAAATTAAAGCGGAAATGAAGACTGTGATTGTTTGTAATATTGAGGTAACTTGAGTTGTCATATCGCTAATTTTATTGGACAGACTACCAGCAAAATGCTCATTAAAATATTTTGGAGAGTGGTGTTGTATGTGATCAAACATCTCCATGCGGATATCAGCCTCTAACTGAGGAAATGCGCGTGCACGTAAAAAATCGCGCAGGCGCTGAAAGAATTCATTAGCTATCCAAAAGACAATTCCAGCGAGCACAAACCATTTTAAAGAGAGCCATGCATGCGATCGATTCAAATCAAACTGCGTCAGTCTATCTATAATCAACCGCAAGAGGTAAGGCCATACTGTCGATTCAACTGCCCATGCAGCAGAAAGAAGATAAATAAAGAAAAATCGCCATGATTGCTTGCGCATGAGTTGAAGCATAAAAAACAAGAGACCTTTGACAGGTATTGTAGAAGAAGATGTTTTCATAGTTTTCCTAAACTTTTATTCATGCGCGGACTCTTCTAAAATAGTAAAAAACATTTCCCAAACGGGACTTACGCTATGCAAATCTAAAAGAGGAGAGATATATTCTAAAGATACAAACATAGTCTTATTAATAGACGATGCATAAACAAATAAGGGATATCTCCCAATAGTATGGACACTACCAAAGAAGAAAGAACGCAGAGTTAATGGATGATAATCAACATTGGAAGATAGAACTCCAAGATTTGTAATACCAGTGCGCATAGGAAAAGACTTATGTGTTTCACAAAAATTAATAGACTGGTTGAGTTGATGGGCTACGTTGGATAAAGAAAATATAATCGGAGAAAATCCAGCTGTAGGTATTAGACTTCGAATTTGTTTTTCATATTCACTCGCAAGTGTCCAAAATGGAGCACGAGGATGTAGGTTAGAGCAGGGGATGACGAGAACAGAAATAAAACAGCCCAAATACTCCTTTCCTATAGGAGGTTTACTGTGTCCTCGTAGTTGCATCGGAGTGTGGTATTGTAATTCTAGAGATTTTTGATGAAATCTCGCAAGACTGAGAGCTAATGCTGCATGGAGAATAGAGTTAATAGAGATGCGGTGTTTTTTTGCTGCATTCGCAATAGAGGTAAACAAATGCTCGTCCATGACTCGAAAGAGAAATTTTGTTTTCCGCAAGCTAACCGGCACATGTTCGTGATAAGGCCAAAGAGAAGCTGGATACTTTCCCATATTAGTAAAATATTTTTCTTCTGGATAGTCAAAACCCACTGACTGTTCGATGGACCTAAGGAGGGGAAGGTGGGTAAACTGAGGCTTAGTTTTATGAAATAAAAGTGAATAATAGTTCAGGAGGTCATCAAAAAATTGATAGCCAGAAATTCCATCCATAATGGCATGGTGAAAAGAAGCAATAATTTCATGTTGATTCGTATCGATATCTTCGAGTACTAAAAGTTTCCACAGATAACGGTCAGTCGGAAAGGGACGGTGAATTTCTTCTTCAAAACTAACTTTCCACTGCTCACTGCTACTTTTCTTAACTACTCGTAGCGGAATAGTATCAATCTCTACGCCGTCAATAAACGAATATCCATTTGCTTCTTTCTGGATACTACATCGTAAATTGTGATGTCTTTGGAATAGAAAATAGAGTGATTCTCGCAATAAGTCTAGGTCTAGAAATCCTTGAATAGAAATTACCACACCAATATTTGCATGGGCAGGTGCAATCTCATTGCAATAAGTGTACATGCTTTCAAAAAAACCAAGCGATCGTTTCATAGTCCTTAATATGATATAAGAAGAATGTTATTTTTTGGCGATAAAAACTACAATTTGAGATATTTTGTGGATCGACGATAATTTCCATCTAATAATGGATGAACATCTTCTAGGTTCATAAGTTTGATAGAAAACTTTTTTTCCAGGGCAGATTGTACTCTATCGATAAAATCATTTTTGCTAGGAAAAAAATCACACAATCTACATAAAAAATCGTTATGAGGTCTTCCCACTCGGTAGAAGGGCATTTTTGGTGGTTGCTTAAGACAATCCATAAGTTCAGTTTTATAGTCCCATAAAAAACTGGTATGGTGCACAAATCTATTCCTGCGTAAATACTGTGCATTGCCACCGCATTTATAATTACCTATAACATAATCATGTTCTCGATAGTGAAAATCGGCGAGATTTAAGGCACTCTTATATAGATTGCTAGACCATGAAAATAAAACATCTGGAAAGATTGTTTTTTGCAGAAAATCATTCTGACAAATAAAAGAAATAAAAATAGTATCCTCATTCACGACTACTGCACCTCCTCCACTAAACCTTTGAATGACGGGAAGAGGGCTATTTTGTACTACATAATCATCATAGCGGTTAGATATTCCGAGTACAATAGACGGAACAGATCCTTTATTAATAATACAAACATTGAGATCCGACGTACGAAGTAACGCTTCTTCAATTTCCAATTGTGAAAATATAGAGAAATTAGAGAGATTTAGTAGATGTAGTAGGTGCATTAGAATGTTTCTTTAAAGCGACAATAAGAATAGAAATATCTGCCGGCGAAATTCCAGAGAGTCGGGACGCAGTTCCTAGTGTATGTGGCCTGTGTTTTTGGAATCTCTCTTTTGCTTCATTTCGCATCCCCTGAATATTTTGATACGAAAAATTCATAGGAATGGTTGTTTGTTCCAAATGCTTACATCTCTGAATTTGCTCCTCTTCTTTTTGTAAGTACCCAGCATATTGAATCGAAATGGTGACTTGTTTATATACCTCTGCATCAACTTCCGGAAGAATGGGATATTCTGCCCTTAATATGGAATAAGAGGTTGAACCACTACATAGTCCTTGAGCAAGTGTCGTTCGTCTGTCTATGCCTCGTTTATGGGTTGTTTTTACAAAATTTGTGATAAAGTCAATTTTTTTCTGTTTATCTATCACTTTCTTATATTGCACCTCGTCAATGATTCCCATTTGATATCCATAAGCTCGGAGGCGCAAATCTGCATTATCCTGACGCAACAGCAATCGGTACTCTGCTCGACTTGTAAACATTCGATAAGGCTCATCTAGTTCTTTTGTAAATAACTCATCTAGCATAACTCCTATATAACTCTCTGAGCGCTTAAGCTCTAAAGGTGGTTTATCTACAATTTTTCGTGCGGAATTAATACCAGCTATCAAGCCTTGTCCCGCAGCTTCCTCATATCCAGTAGTTCCGTTTACTTGTCCGGCAAAAAAAAGTCCATCGATATGCTTGCTCTCTAAACTAGATGTTAGTTGTCCACTGATCAGATAATCATATTCGATTGCATATGCTGGACGCGTAATAATAGCTGACTCCAGCCCCTCAATGGTACGAAGAAACTCATATTGTGTTGAAAAAGGTAGGCAAGTCGAAATACCATTTACGTAATATTCTTGTGTATGAAGTCCCTCAGGCTCTAAGAAGATTTGATGCCGCGGCCTATCTGGAAATTTAACAATTTTATCCTCTAGCGATGGACAATAGCGCGGACCGAGTCCTTCAATTTTTCCCGTATATAAAGGAGACAGATGCAGATTTTCTCGTATAATGCGATGTGTGTCTGCATTTGTATAAGTAACATAGCAATTTATCTGGGGTAATCGCGGTTCTGGATCATCAAAAGAAAAAGATACTTCTTCTTCAGAGATTTGCTTACTCAAACTTGTAAAATCAATACTTTTTTTATGAATTCGTGGGGGGGTTCCCGTTTTTAATCGACCTAGTTTAAATCCAAGATTTTTGAGTGTAATCGACAACCCGAGAGATGGGCTATCGCCAGATCTACCTCCGGCAAAATTGGTATTTCCAATATGCATAAGGCCGCGCATAAAAGTCCCAGCAGAGATAATAATAACTTTGCATGAAAGAGTAATACCTTCGGTTGTCCGTATGCCGATCACTTTATTGGAATCTATCAGAAGGTTATCGATAGTTCCCTGTAATAAATCTAAATTGGGAACCCCTTCTAAATATTTTTTCATTTCTAGCTGATACAGGAGTTTATCGCATTGGGCACGAGGAGACCAGACTGCGGGGCCTTTAGAACGATTTAACATTCTATATTGAATGGCGGAGCGATCGGCTATTTTCCCCATAATACCGCCAAGGGCATCAATTTCGCGAACGATATGGCCTTTAGCTGTTCCACCAATGGCTGGATTACAACTCATTTTGGCTATATTATCCAAATTCATAGTGATGAGCAAAGTGGATACCCCCATGCGCGCTGAAGCATGAGCTGCTTCACAACCCGCATGTCCACCTCCAATTACAATCACAGCATAATTTGGACATTTGCTCATTAGGGAACCAGGTAATTTACACTACTTTTTTTTGTGACGATCTCTTCGTTGACGTTTTTTTCTTTTATGTTTAGCGATTTTTGCTCTTCTTTTTTTCTTTACAGATGCCATGTTTTTCTCAAAAACTTAGTTTAAAGTACTTAGAATCTTACCGGTTGATAGGAAAATTGTAAAGAGCTTCCTTGTAGCAACGAAAAAATAGAAAGTCTACATAATTATGGGGTGAAGTCAGCAAAGGCAGTCGTATCTGATGCAGGAGCATGTTGTGCTGCACTATAATTGACAAATTGGGCCAGTTCTTTTCGAAAACTTAATTGAACAGTACCGATATTTCCATGTCTATTTTTTGCAACAATTAGTTCAGCCAGTCCAGGCCTATCCTTTGCATCATAATAATCTCTTCGGAGCAGAAACATCACTAAATCTGCATCTTGTTCCAAACTTCCACTCTCTCTTAAATCGCTCATCATAGGCCTATGCCCTGTACGTTCTTCTACCTTTCGCGACAGTTGTGATAGACATAGAATAGGAACATTGATTTCTCGAGCCAGATTTTTCAACATACGGGAGATTTCTGTAATTTCATTTTGTCGATTATCATGGCCAAAAGAACCTCTAGATCCGGATAAGAGTTGCAGATAATCAATAATTAATAACTCAATATTATAGGTCTCTTTCATACGCCGCGCGCGCGCGCGGAGGTCTGTAATCTTAAGACCGGGTTGATCATCAATAATCATAATGTGATTTTGAATTCGGTTAATTGTTGCAACAATTTGTTGGTATTCCGTTCCATTTAGAGATCCTTTGCTGATTTTACTCGATTCGACTTCCGCTTGCGCGCAAATCATCCGATGGAGCAGTTGTTCTGCTGTCATTTCGAGTGAAAAAATAGCAATAGGGGCATTTCCTTTGAAGCAGACATTTTCTGCAATATTTAATGCAAGAGCTGTTTTACCCATAGCAGGTCTGGCTGCAAGGATAATTAAATTAGATTTACCGAATCCATTGATAAGTCGGTCTAAATCCATAAAATGAGTAGGAATACCAGTAATTGTTTGGTCTGTATCTCCCTTTTCATAGTAAAGCTCTTGCCGTTGCTGTAGCTCTTTTAGATAGGGAAGCTGGGAAGAGGCTCTTGCACCGGAAAGAATATCTCGAATATCAATCGCATTCGATGTATTCACCTCCTGACTAATTTTATAGAGTAGTTGTTGCGCATCATCGAGAAGAACATATACATCATCTGGTTCATTTAAGGCTGATTGTTCTATTTTTTTAGCTGCGTTAATCATTTGGCGTAGCAAAGATTTATCGCGTACAATTTCTGCGTAGTGTTCGATATAGGCAGAAGTACCGACATACTGAGAAAGAGTGGTTAAATAAGAGATTCCACCTGCTTTGTCTAACAGCCCAAGTCTTGTTAATTCTTCGGATACGAGGTGTAGGTCTGCCGGCTTATCGTTTAAATAAGCGGTTTTAAGCACATGGAAAATATGTTGATGCTCTGGGAAATAGAAATCACTATTTTGCAAGATGGAAGATCCAGAATTCAGTCCGTTTATACTGTTGATCATACACCCAAGAACCATCATTTCTGATTCTTTGGAATAGGGAGCTATTTTTGAATATTTAGATTTTTTTTCCATAATAACCTTTTTACTAAAAATTAGATATAATATGGAATGGCGGAAAGAGAGGGATTTGAACCCTCGGTACCCGTGAGAGTACGCGTCCTTAGCAGGGACGTGCCTTCGGCCACTCAGCCATCTTTCCAATACTTGCTATAACTTCCAGTTAGTTTACTCCTGGAAGTTTTTTTCAGCAATACACTACTCGATATAGATTACTTTTAGAACATAAAAAACCCTTTGGACGACCAAAGGGTTTATTTCTAATAAATATAGTAAAGAAAGGATAGTAATAACAGTTTATCTTGGACAAACAGTTTCAGGACAACAGCAAAGGGATTCTGGACAAAGACAAACAGATTTAGGACAATGACGAACAGATTCCGGAGTTCGTATCATTCCCATTAAAGTGCTCATATAATGATCACTTAATGTCTTTTCATCGGACAGCTTATCGTCAATATTCAGATCTCCAAAAGTTAGAATAGGCTCTAATGCTGATCTAAAAGATGTTGATGCATCTTCTTCCCGACCCATTTGTGATTCGAGGATTCCTTTCCGAAACTTAAGAACTATGGAAAACAGGGGATTAGTAGTATTTTCGAGTAAAGTGCTATAACTGAGAAGCGCTTCTTCTTTTTCCTGATTTTTCCATTGTGTATCTGCAGCGCGAAGGTCTGTTACAAAGGCAGTGTATGCTTCTTGTGTGACAGAAGGAATAACTTGTGCACTACTATCGCTCGCTTCCATTTGGGAAAAAAGACATTTTGATGCCAATAATAAGGGTAAGAAATATTTTTTCATGCTTAAAACCTCTTCTATAATGTGTTAAAAAAAACATTTCCTAGGGTACGTAATATAAATAAAATTTTAAAGTGAATAATTGATCAACTTCTCTAATAGGGAATAAGGATTGTTCTCTTATTCATTTTACATGAGATACTTGAGGAAAGATAATTTTTATTGAAAAGTTGAAAAAGGAGTATCAACTGCTTCTTGATAGGGAAGTAATAAGGACTTCGGGTTTTCCCATGGAAATTCCGATCTACCAAAATGTCCATAAACACTTGTATTTTGATAAATGGGATTTTTTAGCTGTAGTTCTTGTATTATGATTCCTGGACGTAAATCAAAGTTATTCTTCACAATTTCTAATAATTCTTCGGGAGAATATTGCGATGTTCCATAAGTAAAAATAGAAATAGAAACTGGCTCTGGTAACCCAATAGCATAGGAAATCTGGATTAGACAACGCCTGCAAAGGCCGGATTTTACAAGCGATTTGGCAATCCATCTCGCTGCATAGGCAGCAGATCTATCTACTTTAGATGGATCTTTTCCCGAAAAGGCTCCGCCTCCATGAGCTCCCCATCCCCCATAGGTATCCACAATAATCTTACGACCTGTAAGCCCAGCGTCTCCCATAGGTCCTCCTTGAATAAAAGTCCCACATGGATTCACGTGATAAATTGTATTTTCATCCAAGTAGGATTTTGGAATAGTTGCTTGAATGACCTTCTTTACAATTTGTTCTCGCAATATAGGCAGAGAAATATCCACGGTATGCTGGGTAGAAATCACTACCGTATGCGCTCGCAAGGGAGTTAAAACACCGGAACTTGCATTGTATTCACAAGTAACTTGTACTTTTGAATCAGGGCCGGCCCACGGAAAAGTCCCATCTTTTCTAAGCTCCGTTAATCTTTGATTTAATTGATGCGCAAGAACAGTAGTAAGCGGCATGTAGCTCTGAGTCTCATCAGTCGCATAACCAAACATGAGACCTTGGTCTCCAGCTCCCAGCGTTTCTAAAGATTTATTTTTATGAACTCCGAGTGCTATATCAGGGCTCTGTTCTTCAATAGCTATTAGAACATTGCAGGTTTTATAGTCAAATCCCTTAGAAGAACAATCATATCCAATTTTTTGAATGGTATTCCGAACTACCCTTTGATAATCGACTGTCGCAGCGGATGTAATCTCTCCGAACAACATCACCATGCCAGTTTTGGTGGCTACTTCACAGGCAACCTTAGCCTCGGGGTCTTGCTCTAGGTGAGCATCTAAAATAGCATCACTAATTTGATCACAGATCTTATCTGGATGCCCCTCGCCGACGGACTCCGAAGTAAACAAAAAATTATGATTTTCCAATGAAGCCGTTTCTTCCATCATTTGTAATTAACCTTATGCTTTATAGTTTATAAAGAATTGTACCAGAATTCGCTAGTTTTTGAAACATATTGTGATGGTAATTTCGAGTTTTTCCTATAATTTCTACCTCATTTAACATGCGACGACAACCATCGCTGATTAAAATATTTCCAATGCTTTTAAAAGGGGTTAACCAGAGTAGGATTCCACATCCAATTTCTATACATCCAAAGATAATATGTATAGGAATATTTTTTTCTTCAAAAAAAAATTTCTTTTTCCTAGCAGAAGCGAGAGAAATATACTGGGAGTTTGAGTGGGTATTTTTTGGATCAAATACTTCGGCAATAAACCGTTCTATAGTAAAAAAATCTTCTACATTAGACATGTTTTGTTTACATATTTCTAGTATATCTTGTTGTACTTGGAATAAAGAAATAGAAACACCATAACGCACTTCACATATTTCTTTACTATCTTCAAAGAATTTCGATATTTCTTTTATAGATACGGTTGAATTTATATCAATCTTCCTAAGAATTTTTCCAATATTGTTAGTTTCTAGTGCATTGAAAAATTTAGAGGCGTTTAAGGAGTAACTAGATACAGGTATTAATAGATAAATTATTACTACAATACTGGCTATTTTCATTGTATCATACCGAGAAAAATGGCAAGACAAACAAATGCCATATAAGGAGCAATCCATTTCCTTTTATCATTTTTGCTTTTCCATGCTTTTTGAATATTATTTATTAATAATAACGTTCCGTAACTGAAGAAATTAATATTTTTCCTACACCGAGAAGAAATTGTTGTAATCCTTCTATAAAAGTCATGATTGTTATGCTCATTTACTATAAAAAATATAAAAAACAGATAGAATACTCAATAATTTTTGTACATTTATTTATTCGATAAAGGCATGTTCTACGATTTGTTTGCCCGTAAAAGCATTCCAATACGTAGTTTGCAAAGAGTTATCTGGATTTTGTATAGTGATAATATAAATAGGGAGATATATCTGTTTCATATTTCGAATTGAAAATTCTTCTCCAAATACAAGAGAGGCTATTCGTTTGATCTGGCAAGAGGAAAATCGATTAGAGAGTCGAGGTAGCCCGCTATCATCGATTGTAGTGATGAGATTTTCGTGAAAAATCGTTTTAGGGGTAGAGGAAAGAATAGGCTCTTGCATGTGGATCCGAACGATATTCTCATGTTGAGTTACTAAACTTTTTCGTCGACAACTCTCCATCCAAGCAGCAAAAGTCGGTTTGTCCCAGTGCAGGAGCTGTAGCAGCGAATCGCAGTGTAAACTCCCTTTATATTTTGCTAATGTAAGAAGAATTTGAAGCTCGAGTCCACTCGAGTTTTCACGTATACAATCGCTAAGACCATGTGTTTTTTTCCAATCTTTTGTATTCATAATCATTTCGCCATCGATCAAATCCCAAAGAATGAGATCCTCCTCTGTCTTAGTCGGAGAGACGCTATATTTTACATCGAGAAGGAGACAGGGATATAACTTTGTGACGGGAGGGAGATATTGGTATTTATGGATCCTAAGTAGAGATTTTCTGTTCATCTCTATAATCTGCTCTGGGGTAAATTTTGCTTCAATAACCGAACAGGGTCTTGAGTTGAGTAAATGGATGAATTCTTCCTTCCATTTTGGATGTTGGTCGTTCGCCCACCATAGAAAAGCAGATAATAAAAGGATAAAAAAAAGACCCTGAAAAAATTTCATGGGTCTATTCTAGTAAAAGATTATAAATCTTTTCTATGGAGAAAAGAGAGGTGGTTTATGCTTGAACTGGAGCAAATGTCGCTCGCACACCCTGATTTACAGATTTCTGCACTTCCTGCATAGTTTCCATCTCAGTGTCAAAAGAACTCATTCTTTCTTTGTTCGTCTCATCAAGCTGCTTCATAACTGAGTTTAAGAATGAAGTTTCAGCTTCATATTTCGCGAGAGCTTTAATTACTTTCGCGAGACTAATTTGAACAGTTCCTTGTCCAATACCTGAGCCTACCATTCCAGCAGTATTAATAATCTGAACTCCCTGCATAGCTTTAGCCATCGCGTCTGGACTAAGATTTAAGAACTTCTGCAGCTTTTCAGTAATACCGCCGGCACTCTTTGCTCCCGATCCCATCGATGTAAATAGCTTCAAGCTAACGAGCATTAGAATGATGTCGACGAGAATCGTAACAATTCCGGCCACTAGTTCTTTTGTTTTTTTATCTTTAAACCATTCATCAGGTAGAGCTCGCATAATCTGGCCGGTTAAGCCTGTCTGCGTAATACCCATAGTTCCGAAAGATAAGGCACTTTTCGCAGCAGCTTTCGCAAATTGTGTTGTAGCTGTCGTCGCTGCCTTGATACCACCCTGTGCAATCGAACCAGCAGCACCGGCACCCGCTCCAAGTATTGCGATAGCAACTGTTACGATAACAGCGGCAATAATACCGGATACTTGCTTTGCTTTCTCTTTATCCATCCCGTTCGCGATCAAGGACTTTTCAATCCCACTACTAATAGCATTTGTGATGGCATCTAAAGCACCTGTAGCAATTAAAACAGCGCTCGCAATCAACATAATTCCAGCACCAACTCCAACTCCTGTTGCAATCAATACGGCTCCAATTAATGCTGAAAAAGCGGCACCAATTTTTTGCCACATAGAAGCTTGTCTTTGCTTTCTTTCTGCTTCATTAATTTTGTCTAATTGTTTATCTCCAACTTCTTTAATATGATTACTTAAAGCTTGACCAATTTGATTACTAAATTGAGATAGCTTAGTTTCATTTAAAGTAGAGATAAGCTGTTGATCGCCCATCGCCTTGATCATAGAAAGAAGAGCATCTTTCAAGGCGCGACCGAGATCAAGCTCTCCATCTTGTTTCTTTAGGTTCTCATCAAATGACTTTACGGCGATTTCCGCAAGATCCTTCAACGGTTTCTGATCGGTGAATTGAATATCTTTACTCGTAGGTGTTGGAGCTGATGCTGACAACAAGCTGAGACCTGTTGTTAAAGCTAGCAAATTCGAATCCACACTTGGATGAGAATTAGTATCTAATGGTTGAAAATGCGTTTTTATAGCTGTAGTCATTATTTTAAGCTCCTGAGGCTAAGAGGTTAGTTGTAAAAGATAGAATCGATCCGGCACTATCTTTTGCAAGATTATTTACTTGTTGTAGCGACTGACCGGTACGAGCAACTAAACTTTGCATCGAACTTAAAAAGTCACTAGATATATTAGCTCTGTTTTGGCCGAGCTGCGAGTCGGTATTATATTTATTCATGGCAACTTGCAACTTTGAGTTATCTGAACCGGCGTTTTTTACACCTTCAGCCGCATCTTTAAGACGCTGCTGATTCTCTTTTAAAATCTCGCCATATCGGTCAGATAGTTGCGTAATAAATGCAGATTGTGAGATCTGAGATCTACTAATCGCATTAGATAAGGCCATAGAACCTTGAGTTATGCTACTTATGAAAGACATTGTTGTTCCCTTTTTGTTAGTATTTTTGTATAAATCTATTTATCCTTACCCATATTATATCAAATATTGATTTTATTATCCACTCTTTCCTTTCTAATTCTATTAAGAATTTGAAGAGAATATTGATATAACCAACTTATTATGAGAGTTTTATATTATAGCTAGGCTGATGAAACTCTATTAATTAAGGTTGTTTGCCTGTATAGAATGAACTTTCGCGAGAAAATACCCTTTTCCCTACCTTTATTATAGCATAGTTAACCTTTTTTTTGAATTATAATATTGTTCTTAACTTGTTAATAATTAGTGAGTTATAAAAAATAGGAGAATTTATAAGTTGTTTGTTTAGAACAAGTTAGGTATATCAAGAAAATACGAGGTCTGATTTCAAAATACGTTGGACAATCTGGATAATAATGGAATTTATATCTAAAATCCCATCATTATTGTGTCATACAGTAAGGATTAGTTAGATATATTTGGACTATGAAATTATCTCATCCCAAAATTTGGTCTATTAGTGATCTCCACCTATCTTTTGGAACTCCAAATAAATCTATGGAGATTTTCGGATGGAAAAATCATTCAAAAAATATAGAAACCTCTTGGAGAGAAAAAATAGGATCAGAAGACATTATCCTCCTAGCAGGGGATTTATCTTGGGCTATTTCTATGAAAGAAGTAATTCCTGATTTTGAATGGCTAGAGGCTCTTCCAGGTACAAAAATCCTCATTCGAGGTAATCACGATTATTGGTGGAAAAGTATTACAAAACTTAGATCCCTTCCCTTTTCCTCCATCCACTTTATTCAAAATGATTCATGGACACATCAAGACGTCACTATTGGAGGGACTAGGCTTTGGGATAGCAGTGAATATCAATTTGGAAAATACGCGACTAAAGTCGAAAGGGCTGAACTAGAGCCAAGAGAAATTAACCAAGCTATTTTTGACCGAGAAATAGGGCGATTGAGACTGAGTTGCGAACGTTTAGATTCCTCAGCGAAAATTCGAATTATTATGACTCATTACCCTCCTATTGGCGCTGATTTAGCAGATTCAATCGCTTCAAAAATCCTAGAGTCCTATCACATACAGTTATGCGTTTTTGGACATCTCCATGGGCTCTCTAAAGATCTACAATTTGGAACAAAAAATGGCATTCGCTATATACTGACTTCTAGCGATCATATTAATTTTATGCCGATTAGACTACTGTGACTTATGTGGAACTATACAAAAAGATCTTCTTTTCTTTTATTGGAAGTATTTATCGTACTCTCTTTGTTATGCCTCGCATTGCATTCGCTCCTGTCTATTCCTTCCCTTTGTTTTCACAAAGAACTTCGCATGCTGAAAGAGGTCGAGATCACGCGACTAGAAGATGTTGCTTATATGGAGTTATTAGAAAAATTGCCACATATACTCCCTTTAGTTAGCATGGGTAGAGGTAAAGAGGGAAACTGTCGCATTGAACTCACTCCACAAGTTATCCATTTGGCAAAGGATGTAACTATGACGTACAACCCCTCTGCTATTTTTTGGATTCAGAAGGAATCGAATGGCTTGCAACTTTTAAGATGTAACATCTTATTTGATAAATACATAAAAAAACTCAAATCAAATAAGAAATTTATGTATAAAATCATTGTGCATGAGACAGAGCAACAAAAGATACATAACTTTAATCGAAGTACTGCTTAGTTTTGGGTTAATCGCGATCATCGTGGGATCTCTACTGATGTATTTGCGCCGAATTATATTTCTCCAAGCCAAATTACAAGTCGCTGAGAAGCAAGTTTTATCTCGAGCCCATATACAACAGCAACTACATTATTTGTTTTCTCATATAGAATATGGAAAGGAGGCTGAGTTTTTTACAAGCCTTGAGAAACAGGAGCCAGAGCTTCATTTTTATTTTGATAATAAAGTAGATATTGAACGACTTTTCTCTGGAAAAGTAAAAGGAATCATTCGTAGGAAAGAGGAAGAATTAGTGGTAGAAATACGACCTCTCTTTACAGACCAAGTGGTCAGAGAATGGGTGATTGCAAGAGGAATTAATTCTTTGGCTTGGCGCTTTATTTCTTTTAATGAAGGGCCCAATACAATTTCTAGTGAACTATGGCCTCGGGATAAACATTCTTACCCCGATATTTTTTCTCTTATTGTAGAAATTAATGGAAATGTTCATACCTTTCCCATTTTTCTCTTCAAAGATTTTGCCGGAATTTCCTATTCAGGTAAAAGAGAGATTCCATGAGTATTTTACCCTTTATTTCCTTTTTCTTACTAACTATAGCTGGATTCTTTGTTGCAATGCAAAATATGAGCGAGGGTGGATGTTATCGCAGTATGCTATTACTGGGTGAATTCCATGCGGAAAGAGCTGCTAGAAACGGCATACAGAGTTGTTTGTTCGAATCATTGAGCGGAATAGAGTCGGATTCTTCAAACGCTTACCGGGGAAGAAAGAAAGACAAAGAAATTTCACATCTGCGAACTTTTAAGCGAATCTCTGAAAAACATAAGTTAAATATTTATCGACTTGTTCAAAATCCAAGTCCTGAAGGGACAGAACTCTATTCCTTTTCTTTACAATTACTTACAGCTCTCTATAAGCACTGTGACTTTTATACAGAAAAATTTCCACAAGCCATTCTCCACTGTTTAATAGAAGCTGGTAAACGAGTCATAGAGCCGAACAATCATCTACACATTTTACAGATCATTCCATCTATTCCTGTAGCGCTAGAGGGGAAGGTAATATATCAAATACTCCGTGGTACGAATTATTATAATGTAGAAAAGCAAGAGGGTATTCCTTCGCTGCTCGATTTTTTCACTATTTCCTCTGATAAAAAACATAAACCTCTCTACTTTCCATTGCTAAGACCTGTTTATCTCAATGTCGCTTTTGGAGAAAAATGTTCTCAGGCTCTTCTTTTGCTCGAACAAGAGAGAAATGAAAACATTGCGAAAAAAAATAAAAGCCCTATCTTGACCAAATCAGAGCTATTAAAAATTCTAGAGCAACTTCCCCAAGAAACTTCCTTTCATTTGGATGAAATTATGGTATACAGTAGGCCGCGCATTGGAAAATTTGATAAACAGCAAAGTTCCGGAGTCGATAAGGGAACACGGATTCATATTAGGAAAAATTTTTAATTCTCTGGAAAGAAGTTATTGTATCCAGAGGTAGTGATTTGAATAGTATCTTCAATTCGAATCCCGCCTTGGCCGGGAAAATAGAGTCCAGGTTCAATAGTAATTACCATATTTTCCTTGAGAGGTAAATCGGCAAAGGCTCCCTGTTTATGAACAGCTGGCCGTTCATGCACGTCCAGTCCAACACCATGACCTAAACTGTGCACAAAGTGATTCTCTATATTTTCTCTCCTAAATACCGCACGCGCAGCGAGATCGAGTTCTCGAATTATTGTACCCGATTTGCAGAGTTTCATCGCAGCTCGTTTGGCTTCTGCTACAATATTGTGAAGACATCTCCATTTTGGTTCGACGTCGCCAAAAAAAACCATGCGAGTCATGTCACTTGCATAAGAATGAATATTCAATCCTATATCGATAAGAACTAAGGTGTTGTTCTGCAAGGTAGTAAAGCCGCTTCTGTGATGAGGCCTTGAACCATTCGGCCCAAAGGCAATAATGGGGTCAAAGGCCAAGCAAGCATTGTGATCAATGCAGAATCTGCGAAACTCCTTATCTAACTCTACCTCTGTAATTCCCACTCTTAATTGAGATTGAAGATGGAGAAATCCCCTCCAAAGAAGAGAAGCACTCAATTGCAAACACTTTATTTCACTCTCTTCTTTGATCGATCGAAGTTCTTTGCTAAATGCAATACAAGTAACCTTCGCACCGGTTGGTATCATTTTTTTCAAATCAATAACTTCTATATAAGGCATGTCAGAGCCTTCAAATCCAATATTCTTCCAAGGAGCAAGAGTTTTTTGTAGCTGAACAGGATCTAGATTTTTAATGGGCAAGGTAGTGGTATTTTCTGCATATTCTCGGTATCTCGAATCGACAAATAAAATAGCCTTCGACTGAGATACAAGGAGCTTGCCAAGTGATAATTCGAGTCCTGTAAAATAGAGGAGAGAGGTTGAGTGAGATAAATAAATTCCATCTAACTTTTTACTTTTCAATAGGGTTTGTAGCTTGCGAATGCGCCCGGAATAATTGTGTAATATTTTCATAGTTAATCTCAGAATATAGGGAAAACCCAAGTAAACTCGGGTAATCTAGAGAAACTTTTTCCACCTCATTGTATAAAGTTTCAGCATCCAACACTGTAAATTTTGACTTCTTTTTTGTAAATTGCACAAGTCGTTTAGCAAGCGTTATCTCTATTTCATGTGATGAGGCTCCGCGATCATTCATTATAGATAGTAGCCAGTCTTTTATGTGCTCTTGATGAATGCATAGAGGAATAGAGGTGATTTTTGACATATTTGGTGGGATACATTCCAATAAAAATCCAAAATTTTTTAATTTGGACTGGTGTGATTCGAGCCATTCGAATTCATTCAAAGACCACTCGAGGGAAATGGGTAATAACAGAGATTGAGTTTCTATAACAATTCCCTTTGCAATAGCATTATTGATCTGAGTGAGCGCTAGAAATTCTTGCGCTCCCTGTAAATCGAATAATAGTAAATGCGGATCCGACTTGAGCAGTAAGTAGTGGTTAAAAACTCCAATGATTCGATCTTTTATTGAAAAAGTTAATTGTAAACAAGGAGCTTCAACTCTTGGCTTAGATTCACATAGCCTAAAGGAGTTCCGAGAATAGCTAGGAGTTGAAAACTCGTAGTGGATTTTTTCAGGTTGGACAGCCTTCCAGGCTGCATTGCCATATAAGATTTCTACAAATGCCTCTTTAATAAATTTCTGTATGTCTGCTCTTTCCTGAACTTTTATTTTAATAAATCTTTTCTGAGGATGCACATTTACATCGATACAATGTGGTGGAAGCGTGATATAAATGACATAGCAGGGAAATCGATTTGTCGGAATCAACGTTCCGTAGATATCGACAAGTATTCTATCTATTTCCTCGCAAGAGACCACTCGTCGATTCACAATCAGATATTGCTCCTTTTTATTTGTTCTCGTCAGTGTCGGCGAAGAAGTAACCCCACGTATTGTAAAAGAGTTATGTACTCGATCTATAGTAAACCCATTGTCTATTAGGTTAGTATGGAGTACTTCTCTAATTCGATGCAGATGTAAGTCCTCTATCTCTATTTGCCTAGGTACATGTGCTTCCCAAAGTTCTTTGTTGTCGGAATAAAGAGAAAAATGAATCTCTGGATAAGCAATAGCTATTTTACGAAGTTCTTGTGAAATCGCTCGAATTAAATTACTTGTACTTTTCTGGAAATTCTTTCTTGCGGGGACATTATAGAATAAATTCCGAACGCATAGTGAAGTGCCAGATTCTCTGGCCGCAAATCCCGATTCACAAATCTTAGATCCTTCGCTATAGATGCGTACAGCATGGCTATCCGACACTCTCTTTGTAATGATTTCCAATTTTGCAATAGAGGAAATGGCGGCAAGTGCTTCTCCTCGGAATCCCATCGTTCTCAGAGATTCTAAATCAGAAAAGCAAGTGAGTTTAGAAGTAGCATGTCTCTGTATGGATAACAATGCATCTGTCTCTGACATGCCACTGCCGTTATCGCTTACGAGAATTTCGTCTAGTCCTCCCTCTACAATAGATACATAGATTTGAGCCGCGCCAGCGTCAATACTATTTTCTACGAGTTCTTTTACAACCGATACGGGGCTCTCTATTACTTCGCCAGCTTTAATTTTATTAATTAATGAATCAGATAATATTCTAATAGAATTATTCATAATGAGTTAATTCATTCAATAGTTTATTACTATAAATTCAATTTTAATTAAGGTTGAATTAATAGTTAATCGGAAATTATAATAGCCTAAGCTAATTTCTTACAACAAGAGGTAATTTTATGGTAACTCCTTCCGCTCCTAGACTTGGTTCTGTTAACTTTGAATTTCTTTATCCAACGTGTCGCGCTCCAAAAGGAGCACTACTTGAAACAGACGAAGAAAAAGCTCAATTATGTGATGCAACGGATGAAATTATGGCCGGCTTTGGATTTTTAAGAGGAATTGATATCAATTTTGGTAATGGGTCTGTTATTCTTACTGCCGAATCTCAATATGATTCCGAAGTTACTGGAACAGTAATGATAGATATACTTGCTACAAAATTTTTTCGAGATAACGAATCATATATTGCCGATATAAATCCCAGTCTCGCTTCTCGAATACAGAATGATGTACTTACAAAAGATGTAAGAAAAATTTGCGATATTTTCTATCTTACCTATCATCGATATTTACAAGAGCAAACTAACGAACAAGGCGAACTAGATCATTTAGTCGAAAATAGCACAATAACATCTACAAAACCTGGATTTAAAAATTTTTGTTTTAATAAACATCTTGAAGATAAATATGTCACAAGTTTTAAAATCTTAAAAGAAACTCCTGGAGAAAATTTTAAGAAATGTATTCAAAAGCTTCCGCATTCCCTACTTAACCCTAAAGGCTTTAAAAAAGCAGCTCCTTTCTTACAAGCAAGTCTTGATCTAAAACATTCCTATTCGGATAAATTACTATACTTAAGACAAGTACTGTTTTTATTAATTTTTCAAGATGTCTTCCAAAATATCTTACAAACAACGCAGCAAAACTTGTCTATGGATAAACATATGCTCTACACTTCTCCAGCTAGAGATCTCGATATATCACAGGAGAGCCAATATTTTCAAAAACGGATTGAATTAATAGAAACGACATTAGCTCAATTTCCAGTAAATGATGTAGCTATGTTGATTCCACTTGCTTGTCGCTCCTCTTTATTGGAATTAAACGAACATAATGACTTCCTTGAAAATGGTAATACCATAGAAAAGGACTATTTAGTGAGAGAATGTGCAAATGCGAGAAAAGCAGATATTGCTATGCGACAAGTATTACAAAAATCTTTTGATATTGTCCCAAAGAATTTTTCTATAAACAAAAATGATTGGCAGGATGCAGATGGAATGGAATCAATTGAAAGTTATCTGATGGGAATTAGCGGACTTGCCATTTCTCCAGGGCTTATGGGAAGACTCTCTATGCAAGATCATCATACTATTTATTACAAGCGTGATTCTTTATTTAGTATACCTAATGTATCCGATAACTTTCCTGTTGAATTTTTAATGACAGCAGCTCAGTTCTATACCAGTAGTAATGACGATTGGATAGAAGAGAAATGTCTCGCCTATGTAACCGAGATGATGGGTAAAATTTCTCTCCATGAATTAGAGGCTATCAAATGTAAAATTCAGCATATCCGACAAGCAGTACAAAAAGCTCCTGTGGATATATTATTAAAACAAAGATCTACTAATTATATATTGAGAGATAGTGGATTAGAGAAATTACAATCTTTACATAAAACAGTCCGAGAGCAAGTAGGTTTACCTCCTCAACGGAGTACTCAGTCTTCTCTACGCTCGTTTTTACGTTAAAATAAAAACTTATATACGCATAATTTGTGAGTAAAAAAAACCCCGCTCCAATCTCTCTAGAGCGGGGTTTTTATCTTTTACAAATGTCCTATCTCAATTAATTAGCTTTTTCAGCGGTTTTTAATTGATCGAGGATCTGATTAATATGGTTTGCAGACTGCAAGGTCTGATTTCTTGCTTCTTCACTCATTCTTGAAGAACTTTCAATTTGTTCTCCTACAGCTTTATTGAATTGTGCAGCACTGTCATATTCCCCTTTCGCAACATGAGGTATACCACTAGATGTTTGTCCTGCTCCCTGAGCAAAGCTGTTACTTAACTGGCCTCGCTGAGTTGCTTTATTCAATTCAGCATTGTGTTCACCTGATAAGGAATCCATTCGCTTGTTTAGCATTTTTTGTTCTGAGTGAATTTTTTTATCTAAATTCTGGAATTCAGGCGAGTTTTGCTGACACGTTTCTAAATGTCGTCTATCTCGAGCATCCCAGGTTTCTTTAGACATCGATTGCTCTAGTTTTTTTAAGTGAGGTTTTAAATCACTATGAGAAACGATTTCTGGATTCTCTATACTAGCATTTTTATTCTTTGATGCATTTCTTCTGTTAAGTTCAAACTTAACTCTTCCACCATTTCTAGCACTGTAACGTACTACTGGTGCTCGCATAGGATCAAATCGATCAAAAGGCGAATTAGGCGATTTTTGTTCTCCTTTTGAAATATCTGCCTTTTTGATTCCTCCATTAGCACTTTCCATCATTTTTACATTGTTATCTACGATTGAAAGCTTATTCTTAACACTCTTCATTTCTGTTTGTGTCTGTTTTAAGGCTTTAGTTCCATAAAGAGTAAAACCGACAGCGAAAGCAGCTCCAGCTATTGATCCAACTCCAGCGAGAATCATAGAGGTTGCTTGCATAGCTCCAGCACTCTTTATATTGTCTCCAGATTTAGCAGACATATCTAAGCTAATATTTTTTTGCTCCGCAACAGCTTTACTATACAACTTCATCACTTTGAGCAATAAGTTCTGTAGAGCGTAAAGGGCCATAACTGCAAATAAAGTAGTTCCACCGCTAAATTCCGGTCGAGTTTGGTTATCGGCTTGTTTGGCCTCTATATTATTATGACTATGTAGTGAAATAGCTGATGTCATTGACATTCCTTTTTTAGTTATAAATTGTTTAAATTCTATTAGTTCCTAATATAATAATAACACATTTTCAATTATTTTAATACTGTTTAAACATTCATTAATATTAACCTTCTCTATATTAGGGAGTTAAGAATTTTGTTGCCGATAAAAATTTTAAATTTTAAAAAAGAGGGATGGAAAATAAAAAATGCTTGAAGAATTAATTCATAACTTACTGAAAGACATAGAGTTAGATATAGAACCATCTAAAATGGATCCAATGGGCTATAAGTTAGACTTTGCTCCAGATTTATCTATTACTGTAAAAGCTACCGATCCCGGATATTATATACAGACGTCCATTGATCGAGTACCTGAATATGAAGTTGAAATACTATTTATAACCCTGATGGAAGCTAATTTATTCGGACAGGGAACTGGTAGAGGTGTTCTTGGAATCTCTCTCGATGGTGATTTAGTGCTCTTTTCTAAGAAAATTCTTCAAGATCTTAATTATCAAGATTTTAAGGAAAAAATTGAGGAATTTGTAAATTATGTTGAATTTTGGCGTATAGAAATAAAGGAGCATATGGAGAAAAAAAAACGGCCTGAAAATGCATAGGAAGGCATTTTCTGTAGAAGATGGAAATTAGGGATTTCGTAGTAATCTTTACTTGGGTTATCCTTTTATACTCTTTAAAAATTTGATTAAACTGATAGGAAAATATGGCGGGATATTTACTCGGAGAAGAGGGTCCTTTTACCGGGCTTCTAATTTCTCTAGAAACTGGAGAAGAATGGATTATTGGAAGAGACCCCTCTTTAGTTTTTCAAGTACTTGAAGATCCTATGGTGTCTCGAAGACATGCTATTTTTCGAAAGACAGAAGAAGGCTATATAGTAGAGAATTTAAGTGTAGTTAATCCCACTGAACTCAATCATCAAGAATTAGAAGAGCCAACATTGCTTCGCGAAGGAGATCTCGTTCAAATTGGAAATTCTAATTTTCGTTTCTCTCTAGAAGATCCGCGAAAAAATTCAACTCCGCTGCCTGAAGAGGAGGTCGGAGAAAATATTAGTTTTACTGAAGATTTTTCCTCTCGATGGATGATCAAAGTAATTGGAGGACTGAATAGTGGGGCTGAATTTAATATGGCTCCTGGAAGAACCTATATTATTGGTAAAGATCCCGAAAAATGCGATATTGTTTTTCAAGATTTAAGTGTATCTAAGAGCCATGCTAGAGTAGGTCTATCTACCAATCAAGAAGTAACTATCGAGGATTTAGATAGTAAAAATGGGGTGTTTGTAAATGGACTTAAAATTATAGAGCCTACTCGGTTACAACCACAAGATACCGTTACGATTGGTACGAGTACTTTTATTCTTATCGATCATGAAGGAATGCAACAAACTATTTATGCTCCAGCCCCAAATACAGTCGAAGAAAAATTAAGCGACAAAGCCATCTCGGAAACTATCAAAGGTGCAAAATCTGATTGGAAACAATTAAGAATTCCTAAAAAACATCTCATGATTGGTTTTTTTTTTCTATTTCTATGCCTTGCTGGTATTATCAGTACAATAAGTTTATTTAGGTCTAAAGAGGTTAATATTGCAACGAGTAATGAGTTACAACAAATTGAAAACATCGTTGCTGATTATCCACAGATTAAATTTGCATTCACAACTGGATCTGGAAAATTATTTATTTTTGGACATTTAGGTACTGAGCTCGAGCAGCAAGAACTGCTTTATCGATTAGGCTCCTTAAAATTTCTTTCTACTCTTGAAAATAATATCATTATAGATGAGCGGGTCCTTGAAAATTTTAACGCGTTGTTATTAAAAAATCCAGCCTGGCGCGGTGTAACTATTATGTATACTCAAGTGGGTAGATTTCTTTTACGCGGATATGTGGATACACCAGAGCAGTTACAGGAACTGGCAGACTACACTCGAAGAAATTTTTCTTATTTGGAATTATTAGACAATCAAGTTGTTGCTGAAAAAACATTAAATGCGCAAATTCAAGCTTTAATTAAAGAAAAAGAATTAATCAATGTCGCTTTTGAATTAAAAGGTGGAGAGTTGATATTAGGTGGGACCGTAAATGAAAAAGAAGAGGACATCATACAAGAACTCGTAGAAAAAATTAGTGGACTAGATGGGATTACTCAAGTGAAAAATTTAGTTGTATTTACAACAGGCACCTCGCGTGTCGATCTCTCTTCTCGATATCAAGTTACAGGAACTTCTATGTTTGGCGATATCAATCAATATGTAATGATCAATGGGAAAATTTTGGGAACTGGTGATCATTTAGATAGTATGATGATTATAGAAATTACTAAAAAAGAAGTTCTTTTAGAAAGAGATGGTATAAAATATCGCATTAATTATAATCAGCTATAAATGCCTTAAGGAACTAATTTATGCCAAATACTTATCAAAAATTTCCAATTTCTGAATTTGATTTAGAAAAAGAATTAAAACAAGATTCTAAAAAGGTAGTCAAATTACAAGATGAAATTGATGGACATATAAAAACAATTAAGACTGATTTAAGAAAAGGAACTGCTTCTAAAGATTTTGATAATCTTGGAAAGATTTTGCAAGCTTTTCTTGCATCGAAAAAAGTTATTAACTACATCGAAAAAAGTTAAAATAAGAGGATTAATATTATGGGGACAGATAAATTTGGCGGAATTATTGGCTTTCAAGAAATGATGACGCAATATATAGCCAGGCAAGCAAAAGTTGTCGATCTGATGACAAGTCTAGGTGGGACTTCCTCTCAAATTCAGCCTGGAAAATTTATTATGCTCCAATTTGCGATGTCACAGGTAGCTCAGATAGGACAATCTGTATCTAACGTAGTATCTACTATAACATCTGTTGTTAGTAATGCGGTAAGAAACTTAAAAACACAATAATAATAAATGGAGGCTGATAGATGTTAAATCGCTACAAGGATCAATTTACTCTTTTTTTAGAACTTGGATTCATAGCGGTAAATCATGCCGATGAGGGTTCTGCAGTCAAACTTTTTAGGGCAGCTGAGATGTTGAGACCTAGTGAAGTCTTAACAATAATTGGTTTTGGTTATCTCCATTTATGTAAGTTAGAAGTAAAATCTGCGATAAACATGTTTGAAAAAGTTCTAAAAAAAGAACCCAATAATCCGATTGCTAAATCACTGCTTGGGTTTTGTTTTGCCTTGACACCCGATCACGTAAAAGAGGGTAAAGATATATTAGAAGATATGAAAGCTCATGCAAAGGGTAAGGATATCCAGGAACTCGATAATGTTTTACTCGGATTTGTAAATGATTATGTAAAAAAGGAACCATTTTCTCATAAACGCACGCCTCATCATCCACCACGTTAAAGGAGTCTATGGCAGAGATACCGGAAGGGGTTAAAGGACCTTCACAAGTCGAACCAATCAAAAAAATCGAAGGAAATGAGGGCCTGCAAAAACCAGCTTCTCAGCCCTTTTCATCTTATATGCAGGGAAGTAATATTCTCGGAGCGACCACTCCTCAAATCTCTCCCTTTGATTTGTTACAAGAAGGCAAAGTAAAACCCGGAGATGTATCTACTAACTCCGTATTAAAACAGATGAATTCTACATCAAATACACTCGGGGTTATGCAAGATCAATTGCAAACAAAAAATCTGGAGTTGAAACCTTCGCAAAGTCACTTATTGCGCAATAAATTGACAGATGCAAATGAAAAAATCCGATCTGCTACAAAAGCTGTTGGCGTTCAAGACGGTACAGCGGTTCCAATGAAGAGAAATCCCATCGAAAGATTTTTAGCGTTACTATCAGATGGACAAAATAGACTGAATCAAGCACAAAGTAATTTATCTCAACTTGGAAATGATGGAAAAGAACTGAGCTTTCCAGAAATGATGCGAATACAAATTCAATTATCTAAAGCACAAAGATCAGTAGAATTCGCCTCTATAATGTTGAGTAAGTTTTTATCCAATATACAAATGTTGTTCAACACGCAGATTTAAGTTATGGATAGTAGCCCCACTTTTAACAAATTAATCGATCATATAGATGACTTAGAACTTACCACTGTACATGGTCGAATTACAGAAGTTGTCGGAACGTTGATTAAAGCAATTATTCCTCAAGTGCGCATGGGAGAAGTTTGTTTAATTAAACGGGAAGGAGAGCCTCTTCTCTCTGAGGTAGTAGGATTCACAAAAGAAGAAGTTTTTCTCTCTCCTCTTGGGGAATTGAGAGGAATTGGACCGTCTTCTGAAGTTATTCCATTAAAGCTATCGCTTCATGTTAAGGTGGGAAATGAATTACTCGGTCGCGTTCTCGATGGACTCGGCAATCCAATAGATGTGCAAGAAAAGGGTCCACTTGAACTCTCTGAAACATCTTCTATTTACAATTCTCCACCGGATACTTTGAAGAGAAAAAAGATTTCTGAACCTCTCTCGACGGGAGTTAGATGTATTGATGGTGTGCTTACATGTGCGGTCGGACAACGCATGGGAATTTTTGCCGCAGCTGGCGGTGGAAAATCTACTCTCCTAGGTATGATTGCGAGAAATGCACGCGCAGATGTGAATGTAATTGCATTAATTGGAGAAAGAGGACGAGAAGTACGAGAATTTATAGAGCATGATTTAGGAGAAGAGGGGCTTAAAAGATCGGTAATTATTGTCTCTACGTCAGATCAATCCGCACAACTTCGGCTAAATGCAGCCTATGTCGGCACTGCTATCGCAGAGTATTTTCGTGATCAAGGAAAATCTGTCATCTTAATGATGGATTCTGTTACGAGATTTGCGCGAGCCGTTAGAGAAATTGGACTTGCTGCGGGAGAACCTCCAGCAAGAGCTGGATATACTCCGTCAGTCTTTGCTATTCTTCCAAAATTATTAGAGCGTTCAGGAAATTCAGATAGGGGATCTATTACTGCTTTCTATACTATTTTGGTAGCAGGAGATGATATGAATGAACCGGTAGCTGACGAGGTCCGTTCAATTCTAGATGGACATATTATCTTATCGGCAGAACTTGCCAGACAATATCATTATCCAGCCATCGACGTACTTGGATCTGTCAGTCGTGTGATCACCTCTATCATAGATCGCGAACACCTAAAAGTGATAGGAAAGGTAAGAGAGGTTTTGGCAAATTATAAAAAAATAGAACTTCTGCTTCGGATTGGAGAATATAAGGCTGGAATTGATAAAGATGCAGACTTCGCTATTAAATATGTCGATGTAGTCAATCGATTCTTAAAGCAGGGAATTGATGAGAAATGTAGCTTTGAGCAAACTGTATCGCAGCTTAAAAGCCTTTTTCACTCCATATAATGATTTATGAAAGGATATCCATTAGAACAACTAATCCAGATTAAAAAGAAGAGATGTGATGATGCAGAGCTGACCTTACAGCAAAAGAAACATCTCCTCACGCAAGAAGAGAAGCAACTAGAAAATGTGAAACGCGAAAGAGATAAGGTAGCGAATCACCGAGATAAAAAACTCGAACAAATGCAACGAGAATTAGATAAAGGCACAACCACTGATAAGATCCAACAGATGGAGCAATATCGAAGACTTGTAGAAGAGGAATTGGCAGCTAAAGAAGAGGATGTAAATCGGCAAGAAGGCAAAGTCCAAGAGGCCGAAAGAGAGGTGGAAGTCGCCAAGCAAGAACTATTTTTCCGTCAAAAAGAACTCGACAAAATTGGACAGCATAAAAAAGAATGGAAAAAACAAGAGAAATATATAGAACTTCAAGAAGAAAATCGAGTGATCGATGAGATAGGCTCTGTTCGACATAGAAAAAAGCCACCTGGATTATAATCTATGGGTATTCCTACCAATTCAGGCTTTCAAGAACCACCAAAAGTGAGCATTTCAGATGTAATAAATTTTCAGGTGGGGGCTGTGACATTGCAAACTTCCTTTGCAAAAGCTCTGCAAGACGCAGATGCGGAATCTGTTGTAATTGTTAATATTCATCAACCTATACAATCGAATCGAGTAGAAATTTCCAATGCAAAAATTAGAAAAAACACAAAAAAAAAGAGCACTTCACTCAATCAGCAAATTCGTGATATGATTCAAAAGTCGATAAGAAGTAGTAAGCATTCTAAAGAGACGCGCACAGATAAGAATATTGAAAAAGAGGATAGGGATATGTTTGTAATAGATCACAATCGTGGTACGAATAAACAACTTAAGGATGGCGAAGAAAAAATTCGAGAGGATAATGCTCGCAAAATGCGCAAATTTGATGAGACTATGCGTTCACCTTCCTATAAATCTTCTTTATATACAGACTTTGAAAGAGAGCATAAGAAAAATCTGCAGAAAGCGGAGACAAATGCTGATAAAGTTTTCTCATCACAAGGAATTTTTGAAATATCCAAAAAGCAAGAAATACACAAAAAAGAAGAACCTATTGTCGCAGAATTAATAGATAATAAACGAATTGAGAGCAATGTCGAAGATGAACTAGAGACTAAGGAGGTTCATTCAGAATCTGAATCCCCAACGACTATTGATCAAAAGCAGATAGAGCCAACTGAAAATGTCTCAGTACCTCTTTCTCCTTTGACTACAATACAATCGTCATCGTCTATTTCTCCTAAAGCTATTATGTCTCTACCACCAGATTTTTTTGAGTTATTTGAACAACTCGTCGCTACTATAACAATTAAACAAAATATCTCTGGAATTACAGATTGTACAGTAACTATTAATAAGCCTGGTTCACTTTTAGACAAAAGTGAGGTGCTTTTGGAATTCTTTGATACCAATCCAAGATCCTGTAATGTAGAACTGAGAGGAAGCCCTGAAGCAGTTCATTATTTTAATAAATATCACGGGGAATTTGTCGCTAATTTCCGCGAGAGCAAATTATCCTTAGATGTAAATATACGCAGGCCTACTTTGTTACAAGATAAGAAGGTTGTCAGAAAGAGAAGAAGAGGTGAATGAGTCATAACATGAAGCCCTATCTTCCTCTGCGTATTCAATCTCTACTGCTCGATAGCGGAGAATTTCCGGCTTGGCCTAATAGAATCTCTTTGGATTGGAACCATTTTTCCAAGAAAATATCTTCTATTTTTGGAAAAGATATACAAGTTATATACGGTAAGGCGGATTGGAAGAAGAGCGATCAGTTATTACTTGGACTTGGGGATTCTCCTATAATTTTCACACTTGAAACAATGCCACTTGAGCATAATATATATCTTGCTGCCTCAAAAGATAGCATACATAAAATATCTTCTTGGTTGATACAGCAGGACGCTGAGTCTACTGGATTTATTACAAAAGAAATACAAGAGGGCTTCTTTCGATTTCTTATTATTAAATCACTGCTTGCTTTGGAAGAAATGCCCATTTCTGAAGGACTTACTTTTCATATTAAAGAAGAGGATATTCCATTTTTGGAAAATTCTTATTTGATCGATGTTGAGTTAAAAAATAAAGATCACTCAGCTTGGATTCGTTGTATATTTTCTAAACCCTTCCAAGAATCTTTTAAACGACATTTTGCAACAATGAATCCCTTTAGAGATTGCACCAGATTATCCGGCATAGAAGTACTATGCCAAATAGAAAGAGGGCAGAGTAGTCTTACATGGAGCGAACTCCGTTCTTTAAAAACTGGTGATTTTTTATTTTTGCAAAATGGAGATGAGATTACACTCGGACTTACTGGAAAACCTCTCTTCCATGTGACTCTTGACGGCGGGCGAATTACAATTACAGATTATGCAGATTATTATGGGGTAGATATGACAGAAAATTTTGATGTGATCTCGGAAGATACACCAAAAGAAGTTGAGGAAGAAAATAGTTCTCCAAAACAGAAGAAGAGCGCAGAATCATTGCGGGAAATTCCTTTACTCATTCGAGTAGAGATCGCTCGTATATCGCTCACTATGGAAAAACTATTACAATTGAGCCCCGGTGATTTTTTAGAACTGGGCATTTCCACCAATGATCCAGTATATCTCAATGTTAACGGACAGAGAATTGGAAGTGGTGAACTTTTACAGCTAGAAGATAGAGTTGGCATACGCATATTAAATATCAATGCATAGGGGCATGAGTTTGGAAAAAAAGTTTTTCGAACAAGTAACGCTTCCACACATTCCTAAAGAAGCATTATCAAAAGAACTCCCTAAAACAATCGGTCCTTATAAAATAGAAGGCCTACTCACTCAAGGGGGAATGAGTATTTTATATCTCGCTCAGTCAAAAAAGGGCGAAACCCTTGTAGTCAAAGTACTCTCTCCTGGATATTGCAAACACCCTGAGATTGTTGAACAATTCTTGCGAGAAGCAAAAATTATTGCTCTTAGTGACCATCCCAATATTGTAAAATTATATGGACAAGGGGAGTGGGAAAATGGCCTTTATATCGCCATGGAATTCATAAGAGGAGTATCTCTCAAGCAATTTATCCTGCAGCACAGTTTGTCACTTAAAAAATCGTTAGAAATAGTACTTGAGGTATCCTATGCCCTCCTGCATTTACATACGCACAATGTAATCCATAGAGATCTGAAACCTGAAAACATACTCATTACAGAAACTGGTAAAGTCAAAGTCATTGACTTTGGAATTGCAAGGCTTGTTGCAGATCAAGCGCCATCGACTAGGAATTCTAAAACAGTTTTAGGTACACCTAGTTATATGAGTCCAGAACAAAAGAAAGACCCATCTCATGTGACATTTGCAAGCGATATTTATTCGCTTGGAGTTATATTGTATGAATTAGTCATTGGAAAACTTAGTTTTGGAATAGTTCAATTATCTTTCTTGCCAAAACATCTCAGGCCTATTGTCGCAAAAGCGCTGCATACAGATTTAAAAGAGCGTTACGTAGATACGGTTGATTTTATTATTGATGTTTCTAAATATCTACAAAACGAATCGTATGTGCAAGATCGAAGTCATGACGATGAGACAAAAGAAATTAGAGAAGAAATACGAATTGCCTACAATAAATTGTCTATGGAAATTCCTAAAAATTGGTTGGGAATTGAAGTAGGAATTGCGAAAATGACGCAATTGCTCGGTTGCAATGTACTCTTTGAATTCTTTTCTCTTGGAAAAGGTCAGTATTTTATTGTGCTTGCTCAATCTCATAGAAATGGAATCGAGGATTTAGTCATACTGGCTATGCTAAAGAGTTGCTTACATACTTATGTAGTACAAAATACTCATAATATGGACATTAAAAATGTGCTATTTAAAATAAATGAATTTTTTGTCTCCAAAGACTTAGATGCTATATTTTACGCCCATTTTATCTATATTTCATTGCCACAAAATATTTTTACCTTTGTATCCTGTGGCTTTCCATCCATCTGGCATTTTATAGTAGGTCAATCTAATTTAAGAGAATTAAATAATAGGAATGCACCTTTAGGAAAAGAACCAATAACTTCCTTTGATGTGGTAACTGAGCATTGGGAGGCAGGCGATAGTTTATTGCTCTACACACTTTCCAGCAATGATGTAGAGAAAATTCAAAATGCATTTTTGGAAACTAAACACCTATCTCCTAACAATTGTAGCCAGCACATATTGGATGTTTGCTTAGAAGGGCTGGAAATAACAAACCAACATTCTCATGGAGTACTTATACTACGTAGGTCAGAATAATTAGAATTTTCTAATCATATAGTGATAAATACCTCGACATGCGGCTGAATAATGTAATAAGCGCCTCTCACGCTTAGAATATGAACAGTCCTTTTTTTCATATTGTCTATATATTTTCCATTGAGTCCAATGTAGAATATACAATTTGTAGGTCCGCAATATTTCTCTGTAAATAATTTTTTTCCACAAGTTTTTTTTCTCGCCAAAGGTGAGGTTTTTATCTATCCAAAGCAATCGATTTCTCCACCAAAAATAAATTGTTTGTATTGAATGGGTACTCATCGAACTGGAACCTATATGCCATACTTTTGCCGATGGACAGAGACGAGTTACATAGCCTAGACGTTTAGCTCGGAAACAAAAATCGCTATCTTCCCAATAAAGAAAATAATCTGCATCGAGCATTCCGACCTGTTTTACTACGAGAGTAGGAATAAATAATGCACATCCACAAGCATAATCCATTGTAATAGGGGCTAAATGGTTTATTTCACCGAGCTCACCTTTACCGATAAGATCAAAATTAGCTGTGCTACTATTCCAGTTTCCTCCCAAATGATCTAAATAAGCGGGATTATGCATTTGGTAGATCTTTGCACCTAATATAGTGTTGGGATACTTTTTATAGGTACTTAAGAAAGAAGAAATACATTTCTCGTCTACTGTAGTATCGTTATTTAAAAGAATAACAGCATCACAACTGCGTTTCAGAGCCTTTTCAATTCCTTTGTTATTTGCAGCAGCAAATCCAATATTCTTTGGCTCTGGCAATAGAGTAATTTTTGGAAATAGCTCTTTGATAGCGTTTACTGAACCATCTGTAGAACCATTGTCCACTACAATAATATCTTTTTTAGTATACGATTCTTTAGATAAAGAGTTCAAACATTGCAGCGTGTCGCCCTTTCCATTCCAATTGACAATAATAACGGCAATTCTCATAAGTCTAGAGAACGTTGACGACTGGAATATTCTGTTGCGATATCTGTCAGCACTCTCTTAAATATATTATAGATATCTATGCGACTCTCTATAGGAATCTCATTATTCCAAGCAGATAATAATAGGCGTATATTCATTCCAAGTCCGTGAGGGGACCGCGTTCGTCCTGCAAAACCACTTGCAAAGATGTGGATCATTTTCTCTTCTCGTAACCAAGGACTATATATAGCTTTATAATTCTCTATAGAAGATTGTAACTCTTCTTGAGGAGGAAAGTGCAATTGAGTGCTACATATGTGATGCATATAATTCCTACTTAAAAAGAAAAACTTTACTTATATAAAGATTAAATGAGAAGAATAATTTTGAGAAAAAAATTTACTGAATAAAATCTAAATTCCATTTTTTTACTAAATCATCATACTCTCCTCCTTCTTTCATTTTTTGTAATCCGCGATTAAATATTTTTAGTATTTTTTCATTCTTTCCAGTTGTGGTGAGAAGATAGATACCTTTATTGGTTATAAACTGTGGAATAGCAACTACTTTTCCAGGATAAGGTTCTCGCAAAAATCCACTGGCAATATAATTTTCCATTACTGCGCCAGATGTTTTCCCTTGAATCAATACATTAAAGCCATCTTCTGGACTATTATAGAATCTTTTATAAATTTTGGGATATCGCTCCAATACTTGCATTAGGTCTGGCGATCTTGGAATAATTAGTTCCTTGTTGCTCAGATCTTCAAGAGAAAAAATATCAAATTTTTCTTCCACGAGGAGAATTAGACCAACAGAGAAGTAGGGATTGGAAAATCTGTATTTTTTTTCATTGAATAGATAGGGCTGAAGAAAGGAAAGGGCGGCTTCATAACTCTTCTTATCCAGGCCGTAGAGTAGATTATTCCAATTCATCTGGATTGGGATAAAATGAACATTTTCCATCAAACCGATCTTTTCGAGCAATTCTAAGGAAAACCCAGTCACCATTTCTGTCCTTCTGTGGATAGACAATGGGTAAAAATAGGGGTCAATCCCAATCCGGTATACGGTTTTTTGGGATTTGCATCCAGGAGAGCCAGACGAAATTAAAATAATTAATATATATATAAGTATTTTACGCATTTATATCTATATATATTAAAAATGTGAAATAAACGCATTATTTTGAGTCTTATAATAAAATTAATAATGTAATTATATAAATTTATTGGTAATTAAGTTATAATATAAGGCAATAAAAGCGAATTTAATTGCCTTACACTATGAGAATAAACACATTACAAGACCATATAGTCTATTCTGTCAATGAAGCAGCTCTCTATAGCTTTGAGAAGATTTCTCTCTGCGCTAATAGTCTTTTCTCTTTTATGAAAGAAGAGGGAGCAGCTTGGAAAAGCTTTTTTTTAAACAATTACTATATATCTAAGCTATGTACTTTAGGCTCAGAGGCTACTGCATCCATAGGAAGAAAATTTTTTAGCCCTTCTAATCAGCTAAATAAAGACTCAATTGAGCTACCTAATACCCCCCTGGATGAGCTAAAATCGAGTAATAAAGCCTGGATTCGAGATCACTCTTTATTTCATAAAAAATATCCCAATTTCAAGGTCTCCAATGAGGCTCTGGTAGATGTAATATTGAGTAAAGACGTTGATAGCAAGGGAGTTATGAAATTTGCAAGGAAGTTTCTCGCTTATAATGGCGATACCTCCTTAAGCCAGTCTCTCTCAAGTTGGGAAAAAGCCTACAACAAACAGCAGCAAATTCAAAAAGTGAAGGATCAACCGAGAAAAATCGAGCAAATCTCTAGAGACTTATCCCAAAAAATCCAGAATTTTAGAGGGGAAAACGACTATATAGTCCTTCTTTTCGAAAAAGAAGCGAATACTACTAACTCTCCGTTATCCTATTATATAAAATATGGTATGCAGCAGATTAGATCTAAGCATGATAATTTATATCAAACTGTTTACTCTAAGGTAAAAGAACAATTACAAACGAACCTCAATACAAATTGGAAAAAGAAACTTTTCACAGAGATACAAGAAGAAATTCGCGCTATCTTATTAAATCAATACTCAAGTCTTCATCAAGAATCCACCCTTGGACATAATCTACCAAGCTCGTTGCAACAACTGTTATCCAGTAGTGCAGAGCTATCTCCTCCGAAAGAATCTTTGACAGGAATAATTTGGGATTTACTGTTACAAAACGGTATCAATGACCCCTCTGACCAGCCTATATCTCCTGAAAAATTGAATCAGATTTTTGAGAAAGAATTTGAGATGATCGCTTGTGCAATTCAAAATACAGCGATGTCAGAAATTAATCAATTAGTTGAAAAAGCTGGGAGAGATCCACAACCTCTTTTACAAATATGGCATAACCAGTTGCCACAAAAAGACCGAGGCTGGCTAGAGATTAGACACCAATCGGATACACATTGTCAGATCAATCTCTATGCAAGAGATAGGAAGAACTCTGCATACAATATCCGGATATATGGAGAGTCCTCTCCAATGAAAGTTTACTCTTATAAGGTACCTAAAAACCTTTTACAAACGGAATCTTTCTTGGAATTACTTAATCCCAGAGACGGAGAGGAATCTTCTATCTCTTCCTCTGAGAATATAAAGCAATTTTTGTCGCGCTACGCTAGCCCAACTGAATCTCATATCCTATCAGGCTCCAAAGTTGCGAGTCAAGGTTTATTAGATTACATCAAAATTTATCATTTGGAAACCAGTGAATCGTCACTTGAGTCGACGGAAAAAACATTCTTGCAGATGCGACTGCATGCATTTATCAATTATTGTAAGTCTATCGAAAATAATCACAATATTAGTGATGAAACTCTCTCGAATGTAGGGAATGGTGTTTCTGCATTATTAGAAAGTGCTAATAAATTATATGACGCAGGGCAACTCTCGGATGAGGAGTATATTGGAATTATATCAACCGGACTTGACATAGAAGAATGTGTAATAGAAAAACAACACAGGCTGCGAGCTGAAGTGCAATCTTCTGAAATTGTAGTTCCAGCCATATTGAAAGAGCAAGTACGGAAGATGTTTGCATCCAGCGGCCTTTCTCAGCTGGATGTTGAAAATATTAAGAGTTTTGCAAAAGTTTTACTTGGGAAAGATATGAGTGAGGAAATCGCTCTTTTATGTAAAGAATTACCTATAACTACCGATAAAGCAAGTTCTTTTGTTCTTCCACACGTTACTTTGTGGAAGACCCTAAAAACGTTATGCATAGATGTAAAAAATCTGCGAACCTCTCCTATTGCAGTTTTTAGAGTATATTCTGATGTCCGTAAGTTACTTAAGAGTCTTCGATCTATAATTGCATTGTTAAGTTTCATCCCTTATATCTATCTAGTAGTTGCTTGCTGCACTAATCCAGTTACCGCTGTAGCTTGTCTAGTTGTGGGAGCCATTGCCTTGTATATGTTATTTAATATGCCTGAGCTAGAGCCTGTTTTGAATATACTAGGAGCTATACTTAACTTTCAGAAAGAAGTATATACCTTCCTCTTAACTCGCTTGATTGTAAGAGCTATTCAACTAGGTGATATTGCTTTACATTGGAACAAGATGGCTCCGATGAAACTTGGTAGATCTCTTCTGACGGATAATATATCCAATAGATTATCCTTTTCACTTGATGCTCCAATGGATCCGGATCAACAAAGTATCCCCAAAGAACTCATTCCATTACAGAAGTTTCATCCTGATATAGAGATATGGGCAGATACAGAGAAGCCTCAAGGGATATCAGATATTTCACTCCCAAAACTATCTATGGAATTCCATATTCAGCAACAGAATGGTATTAAGCGTGCCTATGTCAGCGGACAAAGTGGATTTTATATTGCAGATGTAATCACTGATAGGAAATTAGAAAGCATAGACTTTGCTCACTTAGTATTGGAAAATGAACAAGGCGATAAAAAAATTTGTGTTGTTCCTAGATCTGAGGGAAGATTAATACTACAAACTATTCTCAAGATGGCTAATTCCTACTCGCGAAAAAGCGTCGATATGCTCAGCAACTATATGCAAAATCGAATGCTGGAGAACACACACATCGTTTATTACTACGATCTAGTTGATGGCGAACTAGCCTCACAGAATTTTGATGCTATTTCTTATCTTATTACACATTATATTACTTCTGGCGACACTATAAGAAGTCAGAAATTAGTCCATCAATTAAAGAAAATGAAAGCACATCGTGCCCTTGAAAATCCGAATGCAACATTAAAAACATTAGAACAAATCTCATCAGTTCTTCCGAATTTAATGGATTCCAAAATTGCTAAAATTATATTGGAACTGAGTACCTTATGTACAGAAATTCCAATGGAGTCAAAAGCATTTCCGGTTTTCCTTCGCGCTTACGAACACTACATCTCTTCAAAAAAAAGCGATGGTAGATCCTATTTATCAGAAGCTCAAGAATCTTTACTGGCACATCATCTAAAAGATAATAATGTGGAAGAACAAATATTCAGTGGAATGGGAAAGCTAGCCCTTGCGACCCAGACACCATTAGTTCAAACACTTTTACTTCTAGGAAATAATATTATAGATACATCCTTTTCTAAATTTTTTGGAAAAGAGGATTATGTTCCAGCATCTATAAAGAACTATGAGCTCCAACGTAAGTATTTACAAGGAGATAATAATAAATTATCACTTCTGATGGGTTTGATGCTGAATAACCTGATTAATCCTTATTTTTCTATAGGTAAAGATATGGTCAATATCAGCAAAGTTATTAATGCAAATGGAATTAATATTTTAGAAGAACTTCCCCTGCTTATTTCTAAATTGAATGGAGAAAAGAGTACATTAAAGAGTGATTATCCTTTAGCTTTAGCAATCCTTTTGCTTTATTTAAGCCAATATCAGGCGCCTTCCAAAACTCCTATAACAGAATCTATTAAGCAAGCAATGCCTTTAGTATACGGTACATCAGCGGTAATTCGAGATAGCTTATCCGCCTTTTTAACAGAGCCTACTAATCTCTTTAAACTTGAAGAAAAAGGTATTGGTGTGTTCCTTGAAGCTTTTTTAGGTATATTCTCAGACAATATGGCAAATACTTATGTAGATAAAATAGGGGTGAAAACTTATATATCAGAAGATTCTATTATTTCACCTTACAGTAGAAATGTCACACAAAGTGGCTTGACAACACTAAGAAATTATTTAGATATCAATAGTAAATATAAACAACAGTTACTCCGAAATGAATCTAATAGTACTTTTCCTGAGTTAGAGATTGGGATTGACTACACAAATTTGCACGCCTTGGAACAAAATATTCTGGGGACGTATCAAAAGATCAATGATGACTTCTTACAAAAACAAGATAATCCATCCAATACAAGGCCTACATTAGATATTCAACGTGGAAGTTCAACCGAAAATCAAATCATGAATATTGCTAATTGGTATGGAGATGGTAGAGATCGGGAAGGAAACACCTCTTCTTATACCCTACGATCCGGTAAAAGTCGGCAAAGTTTAGTAAAGAGCCTGAAGCAAACTTATGATACACTGCAAGAGCATACTTTAGAGCAAGCAAAAACTATTGAAGATTTATTGATGCACCGTCCAAAAAATTTATCTCTACTGACTAATCGGATAAAAGAATACACACAAGATATTAGCAATAACGCTAAAGCTATTGAGCAAACTCAAAAAGATATCAGGGAAAGTTCCTCAACGCAATCAACCATTAAGAAAATAGCTACGGGTGTTCTTGGATATATAAACACTTTAATCGAAACTCCTACTTTAGGACACTTGCAGTTTTTTAAAAATAGTCAAATAGAGCAGCATGTGAAACGACAAAAGAACTTATTACAAGAATCGGAATCTGTCAAATCGAAAAGAAGACAATTATTCCAGAGTATTATCACTGCCTTCAAGCCTGAAACGTCCCTGAGCTTGAATGAAGTGTATGCCTATTTCTGTCAGGGAAAAGATGCCTTAATTATACAATCTCTTGGGTTAGATGAGGATCAGTGGAAAATTCTTAAAGAGCAACTCTACCGTTATATGATTTTGCAAAAGCACCTCTCCTCTGCAGCGTATATTCATGGATTATCCAGAAATGCGACTCAAGGATTACAGGAAAATATAGATCTTATAGGCCATCAATTAGATATAATATCGCACTCTATAGATTCACCTGAAGAGTCAGAAATCTCCATTAGAAGTCGTTTACAATTTGAGCAAAAATTAGGTAGATTCCTACCTCCAGATCTCCGAAAGGGATTTAAAGAAATAGTAAATGGCTCTATGAAAAACTTCCAAACTATCTATCAGTTTTCCGCATCTCGATAATCTTTTCATTTTTTCTGTACACATTCTCGCGGTATACTTTAATAGCGAGATTAACTACTTGATGCCACGAAATTTGCAATAAGCACAATGGATCTCGGCATTTTTTTCCAAGACATGGGAAACAAGTCTGCATTGCATAGAGGGAATAGGCATTATCTATATGATATGGACCACAAATTTTCGGATTCGTCGGCGAAAAAATAGCGATGGTTGGCAATTTTTGTGCAAAAGCTAGATGCATAGGTCCAGTGTCATTGGTAATCAATAGATTTGCTTTCGAACAAAACGCGGCAAAAGTGCGTAGTGTGATAATACCAGCCAGGGAAATGGCTTCTGGGATTCCATTTGCAATCTCTGCACAAACTGCAGATTCTCGAGCGTTCCCAGTAATCGCAATTCTCACGTTTAATTGTAAAGCTAACTCTTTACCTAATTGAAGATAAGATGACTTCGTCCATTGTTTGAAGGTATGGCTCGCTCCTGGATGCAAAATAATCCAAGAGTCTTTCTCTAGGATATCAGGGAGTCTATAGTCTTCTTCTGATAAATAGACTTCAAGCGTGCTTTGTCTTGAGTGGATGCCGAGTGGTTTTAAAAGAGCGAGTCTCCGCTCAATTTCATGATGTGCAGAACAGGGTAATACAGGATGAGAGAGCAAATAATCAAGTCCTTTGTGCATACCCGTATTTCCTATAATACAGGGAATACCTAGCATAGATACAAGAGGCAAAAGTGCTCTTTGTGATGTATGGAAAAGTATACAAGTAGCAAAGCGATATGGAGACAGTTTCTTATACAAGGCAAATAAATGAAAAAAAATGGGATCCTTGATGGTATACAGTTGATCAATGTAGGGGTTGTAATCTAAAACCTCTCTTCCGAGTGGGCTTGTCACTACAACTACAGTACTTTTTGGGAATGTATCTTTCAAATTTTTAACAGCAGGGGTTCCCCACAGTGTATCTCCGATGCCTGTTGTAGATATGATGAGAAAATGGCTATCAGATCGATCTTCCTCTTTGGAGGTGAAATTTTTTACCAACTGAACCAAAAACTTCAATATTGCATTTTTCATGAGAGTATTTTTTTGTATCCTAATCCTTTCTAGTTTATAGGACAATCTTTTAAAGAAAGGAAGAGAAGATCCATTGCAACATATAGAAAATGATGACGCATAAAATAGCGCTTGATGGAATCGTCACGATCCATGATAAAGCGATATCTCGAAGGACCCGCAAATTAATTCCTGAAATTCCTTTAGCAAATCCAACTCCCAGCACGGCACCGACAATACAATGGGTAGTGGAAATAGGAAGACCTGCTTTTGACGCTACAATAATGGTAATTGCTGCGCCAAACTCTGCAGAAAAACCTCGCGTAGGGGTGAGCTCTGTAATCTTTTTTCCCACTGTTTCAATCACGCGCCATCCCCAAGTAGCAAGTCCAAGAATGATGCCCGCACCACCAAGCATTAAAATCCAAGTAGGTATTTCCGCATTAGGGGAGAGCCTTCCCGTACGTAAAATATCAATAGCTGCAGACATCGGCCCGATCGCATTAGCTACATCATTCGCTCCATGGGCAAAGGCGACAAAACAGGCACTAATAATCTGCAAATAACTAAAGAGCTTTTCTACAATGCGATATTCCGATGAGCTTTGGTACAAATGGGTCTGTACCTGAATCTGATCGCGGAGGGTACTAGATTGGAGCAATATCGTGGATAACTTCTCTTTTAATTGTCCTTTAGAAGCTAATTGTAAACGCTGCAAATGTTTCATAGCCTTATTCATACTCACGAGTTGTTGCATAGAAGATGCGGAGAAAGGCATTGAGCTGGAAGCAGTAATATGAGGATTTTTCTGTAGCAGAAAATAACTGATAAAGCTAAGTACTCCTGCAATTGTGCACGTAATCAAAAAGGAATGCACTACGTTCAAGTGTATAGAAATATTGTGCAATTCCTGAAATAAAATACTAAAAATAAAAGTAAAAAATATGACAAAAACAAGCACGGGGATTAGTTTTCTAGTAGCTTGTACCGGGTTGAGAGCATACAGAATTCTTTTCTGTAGCAAGCTGAAAATAGCGTAAGAAATCACAGCGCTAATTCCGGGAGAAATAATCCAACTGAGCGCGATGGAGCCTATTCTTCCCCATTGAATGGTTTGTACCCCTGCAATAATAATTCCAAATCCGAGTATAGCGCCTACTATGGCATGTGTAGTCGAAACTGGCCAACCGAAATAGGATGCAATTTGTAACCAAATAGCAGTAGACAGAAGAGCCGCAAACATTCCAAAGAAAAGAATCGTGTAATCTGCTTGGAATAGACTGGGATCAATTAAACCCGACTGCATGGTTTTTGACACTCGAGCACCGAGTAGGAGAGCACCGGAAAATTCTAATATACCGGCAATAACGACAGCTTGCCTCAGCGTTAAAGCACCCGAACCGATCGATGTGCCCATGGCATTAGCAACATCATTTGCCCCAATACTCCACGCCATGTAGATTCCAACAATGAGGACACAAATAGTAAGATAGGTATCAATGCCCATGATTTATTTCAACGCTAGTACCATACGAATGCGATTAGCAAGTCTTTCTGAAATGTGAGCGAGAGAACTGATTTCCTCTATTATACGCAGCCATAAAAAAAAGGCCGGCGCTTCTAAATTTTTCCCCTTTGAAAAAAATTTTTTCAAAATAGCATATTTTATAAGGCCGGATTCATGTTCCTGACTCGAAATTTCTTCTATTTTTGCTTTTACCCGCTCAGCTTCTATTCCACCAAATGAGGATTCTAACAATATATCCATTTCATTGATAATCATTTGTACATTAGAGAAAGTATTGATATTGGTATGCAATAAATCCTGCAGATCTTCTTTCAAATCTTCAAAAACTGGTAATGGATATAAAATCAGAGAAAGGCCAATATTTTCTGCTGTGTCTGCTAGACTATCTTGTATTGCAAGCATCTCTAAAATTTGACTACGATCAATAGGCAAAAAAACACTTTTAGGCAGGTTATTACGAATATCATTTTTTGCGAGATCAGCTTCATGTTCTAACTTTGAGAGTTTTTTTGCTATAATTTCCATCTTCTTGTATTCAGAGTTCTGAAAAGCAGTGAATGCCTGCTCCAGTTCAGAAATACAAGCGGCAACTTTATTCATATGTTGTTGCAAAGGAGCAAAAGGGGACTTACCAAACAATTTAGCAATAGTGCGCATCGACCTATTTTATCCGAAGAAAATTAGAAAAAACAAGCTTTTTCTCTAGGTGTCATCTCTCGGTAGGTTCCAATCGTCAAATCTTTTAGTACGAGTTTTCCGATTCGAGTTCTTTGAAGGGCTAAAAGGGTTAACCCGCATTGTTTGACAAGGATGCGTATTTCTCGCTTAATTCCTTCCTCCAGCGTAATAGCAATTTGTGTTTTGTGTACCTGTTCGACTCTTTTAGGAATCGCCGACTTGCCTTCTATTACACATCCGCGCTGGAGTTTTTTAATATGAGCAGAGGTAATGGACTCGCTGCAACTAACAAGGTATTCTTTTTCGCAAGTATAGGAGGGGTGAGCAATTCTCTGTGAGAACTTTCCATCGCTCGTTATCAACAATAAACCCGTTGTATCCTTATCGAGTCTTCCCACACTAAATAATCTCGGGTGCATTCTTGGAAAGAGGTCATAAATAAGCCTTTCCCCTTTTCTCCGATCATGTGTGCATAAGTAGCCTTTGGGCTTATTCATGATATAGTAGAAAAATTTTTCATCGACCTGGATACGGCTATTCTTATACTCAATGGTATCTATAGCGGGATCCACTTGGAATTGAGGGAGTAGAATAGTTTTCCCATTCACTCGCACCATACCGGCAAAAATGAGTTCTTCCGCCGCTCTTCGAGAGGCGATTCCGGCTTTCGCGAGCGTTTTACTGAGTCGTGTTTTCATAAGTTATGAACAATTATAAATCTATCCAATGCAATGATCAATTAGAAATATTATTTGAGAAATTCCCTCTACTGGAAAAAAAAGGAATTTTTGATTAGAATCATACATCTATGCAGCAAAATCATTCTCTTCTCATTATGATGCGTCACGGCGCATCTATCGGAAATGAAAGGAATTTTTTCACTGGATGGATTGACATTCCTTTAAGCAGTAAGGGCATTCAGGAATCCTACGCTGCTGGAAAGCTAATTGCGGGTATTCCCTTTGATGTGATTTTTGTTTCAAATCTCGTACGTGCGCAGATGACCGCTTTCTTAGCGATGAGCGTGCACACATCGGAGAAAATGCCCGCACTCATCCACCAAACAGGGCGAAAACAGGTGCGATGGCAAAAGATTTGCGATGAAAAAACCAAAGCGCAAATTCTTCCGGTCTATTCAGCAATTGAGCTTAATGAAAGGTATTACGGAAAGCTGCAGGGAAGAAACAAAGAAATGGTGAAAGAGGAATTTGGATATGAACAGGTCAGGCTATGGCGTCGCAGCATCGATGCTCCTCCACCTGGAGGAGAGAGTCTTGCTATGACAAAACGTCGAGTGGTACCTTACTTTAAGAAAAAAATTTTCCCCTATCTGCAGAACAAAAAGAATGTATTGCTCGTGGCTCACGGAAATTCTTTGCGAGCTATTATTATGTATTTAGAGTCCCTATCAAAAGAAGAAGTCCTCTCTATTGAAGTTGCTACTGGAGAGCCTACATGTTACTGCTATCGAAATAGAGAGTGGCACAAAGAAAGATTATGTCTAAAAAATACTACTTAGATGCTAATTTTGCATCGCAAACTTCTGAAGAAGTATGGAAAAGAGCAACTGATTTTCAATTGCAATACCGCTCAAACCTTCATGCTCCTTATCAATCTTTTTCGTGCGAGGAAAAGATTAATAATGCTCGGGAGCAGATAACTACAGCGATTGGAGCAGATACAAACGATTATCTATATGCCACATCTTCATATAGCGAAAACATATTCTCAATTTTTTATGCAATCTATAAAAATTTTATTTACCCTACAGGGAAAAATATCGTTCTCATATCTGCTTTTGATAGAGAAACAGAGAAAGTCCTACAACCATTTATAAGTCTTGGGTGTGTCATAAAAAAAATAGCCCCGAATGCAAAAGGGCAGATCACTAAACAAGAAGTTGAAAAAGCCATCTCTCCAAAGACTGCTTTTGTTTCGCTCCCTTTTGCCGATCCGGTTACTGGAATTGTCTACCCGATTTGGGATATTGGTGAATATTGCCGAGGGACGGGTATTTTTTTTCACGTAGAAGCGTCACAAATACTTGGCCAAATGATTTTTCCATTCTCTAGTTTGCCCGCAGATTTTTTCTCTTTTGACGGACGAAATATTTATGGATTATCTGGAATAGCTATTACCTTGGTAAAGAAGGAAATTAGTATTCCTGGAATTTGGAAAGAAAAAAATAAATTTCATGCACCCAGTTTACTAGTGGCTCTTGGGTTTGCTCTACAGACTATCTCAAACGCGCAAGAATACACTTGTTTAGAGATAGCCAGATACAAATCCATTCTAGAGAAGAAGCTCGTCGATGCCTTGCCCTCTGCACAAATCCTATTTCCCCGCGTTGAACAACTCTCCAATACATCTGTTATAGCTTTTCCAGGAATTCACAATGAAGCGCTGCTCTACGTTTTACAGGATGTCGGAATATATGCGTTTATCGGAAATCGAAACTATGAGAGCCTTGGCAAGATTCTATCGACTTGTCCAGAGTGTGCCGATTTGGCAAATCAATCTATTCACTGTAGCTTTACACTTGATATGAAGGAGGAAGATTTTATAGAAATAGTTCATCGCATGCGAGGTGCAGTCCAATCTCTCCGCACGGTAATGGGTATATTATGACAGAGTTATTGTGGCAGCAATATAGCAAAAAATTACAAAAACGCATACGAACTAGATACCATGCAGGAATCATTTTAGAGGACCAAACGCGCTCAAAAGAAATGAGATGGGTTATGGGAAAAGCTATCGACGAGTCCATCTGGTGCAAGATCTATATCATTATAGATGAAACAGATGGCATCATTGTTGATACAAAATTCCAAACCTTTTCACCTCCTGTCGTAATTGGACTTCTTGAAGCGCTCTGTTCATTGATCATAAGAAAAAATTACAATCAAGCGAGTCATATTACAAGAGAGTTTTTAGAAGAATATTTACGAGATAGTCCAAATGTTGTCGCTTTTCCAAAGCGAGAATCTATATACGTGCCAATGATTTTTCAAGCGTTGGATGGTGCACTTGTGCAGTGTCGCGATATTGAATTGTCTCTCGATTATATCCCATCCCCTGTTTCTACTGTTGTAGATCCCGGAGAAATCCATACTGAATTCCTACAATACACGGCAATACAAAAACGAAATGCTATTGAAGCAGTAATAGAAAAAGAAATAAGACCATTTATTGCGTTAGATGAGGGAGGAGTTGAAGTAATTTCTATTGAGGGAAATCAAGTCACCATTCGTTACTTGGGCAGTTGTGTCTCTTGTTACTCTGCGACGGGAGCTACTTTGCAAGCTATACAATCCATCTTGCAGCAGCGAGTATACCCAACTATCCAGGTTATCCCAGACCTCACAGAGATCCGCGAGGCAAAGCCTTAATTCGTCCACTATAAAGAGCAAGAATTTCTCCGGTAGATATTTGTAATTGCAATGCGCCATCGATGGCAATTCCAATTACTTTTCCAGAAATCGATTGAGTAGAAGTGGTAAACTGAACAAATTCTCCAATGTAGGCCAAGCGATTCTCTAAAAAAGAATGGAAGGGAGTAAAACCCCACTGCAGATATCCATCACAATTTGCCATGAGACGATCACTGAGTCGATCTGCAATTTCTGCAGGACAATACATAGAGTCGCTCTCTAGAAAAAGAGAAGTTGCGGGTTGATCAATTCTATCCAGCTCTTCCCGCTCTGTATTTATATTCATACCAATCCCTAAAATAACAGCTGTTTTCTCTCCATGCGAGGCCGTTTCGCAAAGCACGCCACCAATTTTTCTACCTGAGATAAGAATATCATTAGGCCATTTGACTTGAGCAGTTAACCCCATTTCATCGAGTATCTGCAAAATAGACGTAGCCGCAATGTAGGCAATAAGACTCAAATCTACGTTGCTTAGTTCAAATGTGACATAACTACTATACATCCCTACGTTCGCTGGAGAATGCCAGGCCCCTGAGATTCCTTTCCCTCGGGTTTGTTGCATGGCTTGAACAGTTGTAAAGCTTTGGTTACAAAAACTCGAGAGATTTGCGCGAGCCCAATCATTAGTAGAGTCGACACTCTCTAGCAAAACCAAAGACTTTTTATATTTACCCATTGCATCTACCATCTATTTCACGAATATTTTATCGTAAAGCTTATATTATTTAACGACTATCTTATGTGGGATACAAAATATTTACGCCGTATAGACTTTCGGCTACTTTTTGTCATTGCGGTTTTAATGATAATTAGTATGACAATCATATCGGCAACTTCTTCTCATGATATACAAGAAGAAACCTTGTTAACACCACTAGTAAAGAGTCAAATACAATTCTTTATCTTTGGATGGGTTGCTTTCATATTGTGTGCGGTGTTAGATTATCAAAAACTTAGAGAATGGGCATGGATTCTCTATCTTGGAATGATTTTTCTTCTTGTCGGATTGTTCTTCACAAATCCCATTCAGAATGTGCGCCGCTGGTATCGTATTCCTTTTTTATCCTTTGCTTTCCAACCCTCTGAATATGCAAAACTCAGTGTTGTTCTTGCGCTAAGCTGGTATTTAGAGAGAAGATCCAAAGATATTCATCTTTTTTTTCCTACCTTTTGCGCCTGTCTTATTTCCCTCCTTCCTTTTCTTTTAATTGTAAAACAACCAGATCTCGGTACTGCTCTTGTCTTATGTCCAATTACATTAATTATGTTTTATTTTGGGAATGTAAATCGCCTTATTTTTCTCGTATCAACTTCTTTTGCAGGGATTCTTATATTTTTTGTTGTTGGTATTTTCTTAGGAATTTTTTCCCATGAAGCTATTCGTCCTTATGCCACTCGCATCATTCGCGACTATCAATTTGAACGATTAAACCCCCATACGCATCACCAAATTGCAGCACAAACTGCGATTGCACTAGGAAGGGGACTTGGGAAAGGTTTTCGGAAAAGCACCTTCACAGGGAGGCAATTCTTGCCAACATCCACTACAGATTCCGTGTTTCCCGCATTTACTGAGGAATTTGGTACACTTGGTGCTTATACTTTACTTGCTATCTATGTTGCACTGATCTATCTCGCTTTCCAAGTAGTAGCTGTTGCTAAAGATTCCTTTGGCAGATTTTTAGCAGGAGGAATTGCAGTTTATCTATCTGTACACGTCGTCGTAAACATAGGAATGATGAGTGGCTGTTTCCCTATTACCGGCGTTCCACTATTATTAATCACATATGGAGGAACATCCATTATATCTACTATGACAGCTCTCGGAATACTGCAAAGCATTTACACTAGAAGATTCATGTTTTGAATGACACCCTCTATACAAAAATTAACCAGCCCTCTATTATAAAAAAAATAAATTTAAAATATAGAAATAATATGAATAGAAGCAAATTCGTCTTGTTTGCCATGACCTTATTAACGAGTTAATTATTCGCTCAAGATCGGCAACCAAAAAGTGATACTCGCGAAAAAGAACTTGGAGCACTTATGGATCAGCTAAACAAGAATAATAATGACTATAGACAACCTAATCCAAATATATCACAAAATTCTAATAATAAATGATATAAATATAGTGTCTTATTAACTGTCGTCTATCATAGGGTTTAGGGAGTGATTCCTGATTTAGAACAAGGAATTATTAGTGGAGATATATATCACGGAAATTATGAAATATAATAAATTAATCGTCACAATGTATATTGTTTTTAGTGTAACAACATTAAATCAAATAATAGCAGCAGACAGAGAACTTGAAAGAGAAATTCAGCGAGTGAGAACTGTACACTCTAATAATTCTATATCAGATCGAAATACAGATATAAACAATAACAATAGAAGAGAACCGGATAGAAATTCTACTAATACTAATCATAGATGATTTCTTTATAAATCAATTTTTCATCGCATAAAGTATATTGTTCATGATATAGAAAAATATATCTATAAAAAGAAAATGAGCAGTATGCGTCTTCGATTCATTTGTACAGTTATATCGATATTATCTCTATTTTCTAGTTGTTATACAGCTAGACAAAATGTATTTACAGAATGTGCCTTTGGAAAAATTGCAATCGGCGATTCGATAGACAGTGTAGTTGATCTTTATGGCCAGCCATTTCAGATATTCTCTATAGGGCGAGAATTGTATGAATATGAATATTTAGAAAGATGGTTTATAGGCAAGGAATCTATAGTACAAAAAAAATATTATTTTTTAGTGCGCGACAAGAAAATAGTGAATAAAAGGATTCGAACTACAATCCCACCATCTTATGACTCTCTCTATTATTATCAAAGCATTCCGGAATACTAAAATAAAAAAAAATACTTTTAGGCTTTTATTGTAATATCTACTCCAGGAGCGACAGGAAGAACTTTAAGTTCATCGATAGTAGTTGGGGTAGGATTTAAAATATCGAGCAGTCGATTATGCGTATGCATAGCAAACTGTTCGCGAGACTTTCTATCTACGTGAGGCGACCGGAGCACTGTATAGATGATCTTATTAGTTGGAAGGGGAATAGGTCCTATAGTTACAGCGCCAGTTTTCTTTGCTGTTTCGACGATATCACTGACCGCTTGATCGAGAAGTCTTTTGTCATATCCTTTTAAACGAATTCGAATCTTTTTTAACTGTTGTTGTTTGGCCATACAATTACTCTTTATTTTTTAATGATTTCTTCTTGGATTTTTTGCGGTACCTTTTCAAAATGACTTGGCGACATCGTATAAGAAGCTCTTCCTGAAGATAGAGATCTTAATTGTGTAGAATAACCAAATAGCTCACTTAAAGGAACCTCACATTCAAGTACAACAATATTTCTAATGTTATTTTGATTGAGAATTCTTCCTCGACGTCGGTTAATATCTCCCATAACATCTCCGAGCGATTCTTCAGGAGAAGTTACCACCACTTTCATAATTGGTTCTAAAATAATTGGATGTGCCTTTTTGGCAGCTGCTTTTGCGACCATAGATCCACATATTTTAAAGGAATTCTCACTGGAATCCACTTCGTGGTACGAACCAAAAGTAATTTCTGTAGTGACATCGACGAGATTATATCCAGCAAGGACTCCTGTCTGTAGCCCGTCTTCAATTCCTTTTATTGTCGGAGATATATATTCTTTTGGAATCACTCCGCCGACAATTTTATTAAGGATGATATTGCCTTGTCCTTTTTCACTTGGATACATCTTAACCACGACATGAGCATACTGACCACGTCCACCGGTTTGCTTTGCATATTTAACTTCTGCCTCGGCAGGTACAGTAATAGTTTCTTTATAAGAAACTTCTGGTTTACCGACATTGGCATCGACCTTAAATTCTCGCATCATTCGATCTTTCAAAATTTCTAGATGCAGTTCTCCCATACCAGAGATAATAGTTTGTCCAGTCTCTTGATTCGTCGTTACGCGAAAAGAGGGATCTTCTTCCGATAAAGAGCTCAACGCTGCCGCCAGCTTTTCTCGGTCAGCCTTAGACTTTGGCTCAATCGCCATAGAGATAACAGGCTCTGGGAATTCGATTTTTTCTAAAATAACGGGAAAATCAATACTAGAGAGAGTATCACCAGTTGTCGTATTTTTTAAGCCAATACATCCAACGATATCACCGGTCGAAAAACTATCGTGATCAATTCTTTGGTTCGCTTGAATTTCAAGCAGCCGAGAGATACGCTCTTTCTTATCTTTGGAAGAGTTTAAGATGGAGACACCTTTTTGTAAAATCCCAGAATAGATACGTAGAAAAGTAAGTTTTCCAACATAGGGATCAGTTACAATTTTAAAAGCGAGAGCAGACAGAGGAGCGTCATCACTTGGTTCTAAACTGATTTCCGTTTCATCTTTGTCAAGTCTATGGGCTTTTGTAGCTCCACGATCAAGGGGGGATGGCATCCAGCTAATTACTGCATCTAATAGCGGTTGCACACCTTTATTTTTAAAAGCTGAACCACATAAAACCGGATAAATCGCATTTTCAATAACTCCCTTACGAATGACTGTATTAATATCTTTCTCTGTTAGGGTATCTGGATTATTTAAGAACTTTTCCATAAACGACTCTTCTAACATGGCAAGTTCTTCGAGCAAAGTAGCTCTCAATTCATTACATTTTTCTTGTAAGTCATCCGGAATCGGAGAGATATCATATTCCGCTCCGAGAGTTTCTTCTTTAAACAAATAGGCTTTCATAGAAACTAGATCTACGATCCCTTTAAACTCTCCTTCAGACCCAATAGGACACTGCAGTGCAATCGCATGTGCGCCTAATTTGTCTTTCATGCTATCTATACAATAGAAGTAATCCGCTCCAACGCGATCCATCTTATTAATAAATGCAATTCTAGGAACTTTGTATCGATCGGCTTGCCGCCAAACCGTTTCTGATTGCGGCTGAACTCCATCTACCGCGCTAAATACCGCAATAGCGCCATCGAGAACTCGAAGAGATCGCTCCACTTCAATAGTAAAATCCACGTGACCAGGTGTATCAATAATGCCTATCTTATGATCTTTCCAAGTAACTGACACAGCCGCCGAAGCAATAGTAATCCCGCGTTCTTGTTCTTGTGGCATAAAATCAGTGGTGGCAGCTCCCTCGTGAACTTCTCCAATTTTATGAACTTTACCGCAATAATATAGAATGCGTTCTGTAACCGTTGTCTTACCGGCGTCAATATGAGCCATAATTCCAATGTTACGAATTTTCTGTAATCGTATTTGATTTGTGTTTAATTGTTTTTGGTCGGGCGTTACTTCAGTCATATCAGTCATAGTCGAGTTATTACCATTTATAGTGCGAAAATGCTTTATTGGCTTCAGCCATTCGATGGGTATCTTCTTTCTTCTTTATTGTCGATCCTTGATTCTTGTAACAGTCGGTGAGCTCAATTGCCAAACTCTCTTGCATAGCCTTTCCCGGTTTTGCTCTGGAATATTGAATGATCCATTTCATAACCAGTGCATTTTGCCTGTCGGGAGGGATTTCAATAGGCACTTGATAAGTAGCTCCGCCAATTCTTCTAGATTTCACTTCCAAATAAGGCCTTGCATTGTTAAATGCCATATTCAAAGCTGAAATGGGATCTTCTTCATTTACATTTTTTGTAAATTTATCTATAGCCTCATAAACAATTTTGCGGGCAGTAGATTTTTTTCCTTGAATCATCACCTTATTAATGAATTTTGTGATTAATTCACTTTGATAAACTGAATCAGGAGCAATAGTTCTCTTTGTTGCGTGTCGTCGTCTTCCCATAATTTTCCTTCAGTGTGTTTACTTAGGCCGTTTGGCGCCATATTTGGAACGGCTTTTTTTGCGATCTTTTACAGCAGCACAATCGAGTGCTCCGCGTACGATGTGATACCGCACCCCTGGTAGATCTTTGACCCGACCACCGCGAACTAAAACAATGCTGTGCTCTTGAAGATTGTGCCCTTCTCCACCGATGTAGGCAATGACCTCTTGTTTGTTAGATAATCGAACCCAAGCTACTTTTCTAAGGGCTGAGTTAGGTTTTTTCGGAGTTTTGGTCTTAACCTGCAGACAAACACCCCGTCTTTGCGGACATCTTTGTAATGCGGGGGATTTCTTTTTAACTTTTTTTGGTTTTCGCCCGTTTTTCAAAAGTTGGTTGATAGTAGGCATCCTTGGCCGATCTCCTTGACTTAAATTTTTATAGAAGCTTTTCTATACTTTACACATTTAACATGATTGAGATAGTGTAAAGCAATATGCAGAAAAATATCAATAGAGAAATCAGCACCTAATCTCTCTAAAGAAATAAATACGACTGAGATCTATTTTTTAAATCTATTTATTGGATGCAACAATAAAAAATTTACCTTTATAAGGCATGAGGTATAGTCCATTGTTCAAAAAAAAAATACTTTTAGTTAGAATTTTTGTTCCTATTTTCACTCTTTTCTTGACCCAATCGGAGGCCAGTGATTATCCAAGTCAAGTGGTTCAAGAAATTCTTAACTACCATGTAGAACACCGCGCTATTTCTCCACTAATTGTGCGACGTTTGTTTAAATTATACCTCTCTCAATTTGATTTAAATAAAACTTATTTTTTAAAAAAAGAAGTCGCTCAACTACATCGTCTAGAAGATAATCATGTATGGCAAGTCATCTATCGATTGCGAAAAGGAGATCTTTCTGATTTCTTTGATATACATATTTTGATGGATCAGGCTATTACCCGATCACAGGAAATGCGAAAAGAACTTGCGCTCCAATTTATAGAGTCGGAAAGTATTGATACCAAAGAGATCGATTCAAGATTTTTTTTTGATTATGCCGATTCATTATCCGACCTCAAACGACGTAATTATATAGAATTATGTCTATTTGCCAGGCAGTACGGAAAGACAACGGATCTTACTCCCGAAATTAAACAAAAAATTATCAACTTGTGGCAAAAAAGAAAAGAGAATAGGGAAAAAAAATATCAATTTGCTATGCAAAGCGAAATCGAGAAAAAAAAGAATATAGGCGATTGTTTTTTAAAAGCATTCGCAAACAGCTTAGATGCCCATAGCGCTTTTTACACAGAGAAGGAAGCTCATGAAATTAGAACGACCTTAAAAAAACAATTAGAAGGCATAGGAGTTATTATAAAAGAGGGAATACATGGCATCTATATTTCCTATCTCTTTAATGGATCACCAGCCAGTCGGAGCATCCTACAAAAAGGCGATTATATCACAGCCATTAATGGTGAATCTATGCTGCATGTTCCATTTGAAAAAGTAGCTGAAATGATGCAAGGTCCCGCTCGTAGCTCGATGACTCTCACAGTATTGCGAATGAAAGAGGATGAAAAGGAGGTTATCACAGTTCCGCTACAAAGAGAAAGAATCACTTTAGAAGAAGAAAGAGTATCCCACAAATCATCTCCCTGCGGCGATGGAATCATTGGTAAAATTACTCTTCCCTCTTTTTATGATAGCGGAGATGGAGTGACTGCAGAACAAGATCTGAAAGAAGCCATTAAATCCCTAAAAAAAGAAGGGAAACTCCAAGGACTCATCATTGATGTCAGGGAAAATTCAGGTGGATTCCTATCAGAAGCCATAAAAGTATCCAAACTATTCATACCTAAAGGAATCATCGTTATTTCAAAATATGCAGGTAACGAAATTCGGTATGTTAGAGATATAGATGGTCGTATTTTATACGATGGTCCCATTATTATGTTAACATCAAAAGCTTCCGCTTCCGCCGCTGAAATCGTGGCACAAGTTCTACAAGATTACGGCATTGTCATCGTTGTCGGTGACATACGAACCTATGGAAAAGGTTCCATACAATACCAAACTATCACAGAAGAAAATTCGAAAGCCTTTTACAAAGTCACTGTTGGCAAATACTATACAGCATCAGGCAAATCCACTCAGCTTGAAGGTGTAAAAGCTGACATCCACGTTCCTACGAAATTTGCCCCGTTTCCCATAGGAGAGCGCTATCTCGAATTCGCACTTCCAGGAGATCATATGGATTTCAGTTATTTCGATATTCTTAAAGAAACAGATCCGGGAAAGTATCGAAACTTTCAAGAGGAATTTTTTCCATTACTACCTGGAGTCGAAAGCAAATGGCAAAAAATGCGCCCAACTTTGCGACAAAATAGTGCAGCTCGAGTTCATCAATACAATATGAAACTAGATGCAAAACAAATTAAACAACAAGATATCGCTGCAATAGAAAGCGAAGAGATATTGCGAGATATGATTTTTTTGGATAGCCAAAATTAAATTATATTTGCTAGGATTTTGCCCCAATTATTAAAAAATCATTAAAATGAGGCTATCATGTCAATATCTAATACAACTTTTAATACTGGAATTATTGGTGTCTATGCCTACTCTTTATATAGGGTATACAATGAGACATCAAAACCAATTAGCTCTCAAATCGTAGCAAAAGAAAACGAAATTCAAAATGAAGTGGATCCTGTTCTCGAAGATAAAATTGCTGCCATAAGTAGCGAACTTCTCTTAGAAAATGAAATTCGTAGTGAAATGAAACCTCTGCTTAAGAATAAGTATGAAATTGTTGTATCTGATGGTAAACATCAGGAACTTTCGTTGTTTAGCGCCACTGTAAATGTAAAATCATTAAAGAGGATTGTGATTAATTCAAATTTGTATAACACAGATAAAGAAGTGTGTAGATTTCTAGTAAGGCGCAACATTAAACATTATGAACTGCAATACCATAATTTGTTCAGAAGACTCCTTATTGGCAGCATCGCTCAAGTGGCTATTAGTGTTTTATCAATGCAGCACAGTTGGCATCTTCTTAATACTATGGGAGTCAGTCTTTTCGTTAATGGTGCTATATATTCAACTGCTGCAAAAGCCATAAAACATATATGTGATCGAGATGTAATTCGAGAGAGTTCTGATCAAGAATTACTTGGAGCGCAACGGTTTTTTAAAGCTCTAAAAGAACTAAATGGCTTTAGCCATGAAATTCCAAGTGATAGTAAGCATGCTAAACAGTGTATGGAAGAGATCGACCGCCGTATACTAGCTAGATGTTTTCCTGTCGATTTAGAAAAAGAAGAAGAAAAAATAGATTCCCTAAAGACTTATTTAGAACCGTATATATGTTCATAATCGAATTCTAAAGAAAAATCAAAGGAGAAGAGTAGAATTTCTTTACGGCTAACAATTTTTTATTCTACAAAATCATTGCAGAAAATCACGGAGATTTTTTACTCTTATTCACTTACATTAAAAGGTCAGATAGCTCAGTTGGTAGAGCAAAGGACTGAAAATCCTTGTGTCGTCGGTTCAATCCCGACTCTGACCAAATTTATCCATCACATCTATGATATGTTCACGAACGATATCTACACCTGTCCCAAGTAAAGCCGAAGTAGTAAGAATTGGAAACCTTCCTATGTATTTTTTATTAAATTGTTCCACTTCTGCGCTAGAATCGGGGTGGTCAATCTTATTTAGAACCACTGAAAAAGGTTTTTCTGCAATTTCCTTGTTATAAGCTAGCAGCTCTTGCTGCAAGATTTGAAAATCTCGAATAGGGGAGGAATTATCTACTTTAGACGTGTCCAATATAAAGAGAAGGACAGAGCTTCGCTCAATATGCTGTAGGAAAGAAAATCCAAGACCTTTATTTTTGTGAGCGTACTCAATAATGCCTGGAATATCTGCGATAAGAATGCGATCTGACTTTTTATTTTCAATATAAGAAATATTGGGCTGTAAGGTAGTAAATGGATATGACGCTTGCGCTACATAATGTGAAGTTAGTTGAGAAAAAAGAGTAGATTTGCCCGCATTTGGCATTCCTATTAAGCCCACATCTGCCAATAATTTGAGTTCGAAAGTGGCTTGCAAAGATTCACCTTCTTTGCCCTCTGTTGCAAAATTAGGTGCTTGATTTGTAGAAGACTTAAAGAAAGTATTTCCAAGTCCACCTCTGCCACCGCGGCAAATCAGATAGCTTTCCCCATCTTGTGTAAAATCATAAATAATGGCAGATGTTTCTCCATGTTTTACAATTGTTCCTAGGGGTACTAGTAGAGTTTGATCGAGCCCTTTAGCCCCTTGTTGTTGATTAGGGCCGCCCGGTCTACCATTTTGTGCTTTGAAAATTTTCTTGTTGCGATAACGGTCAAAAGAAATTAAATTGGAATCGGCTTGAATAAAAATAGACCCACCAGGACCGCCGTTTCCGCCACAAGGGCCTCCTTTAGGAATATATTTTTTTCTCGTCCAAGCAACTAATCCATTGCCGCCTCTGCCGCCATTTAAGGTTAATTGCATTCGATCGATAAACATATAAATATTTAAGGTGTAGAGGAAACCTGAGGAAGCACTGACACCATAGTGCGCTTGTTTTTGGTAAAGGACACAGTACCATCGATCAATGAAAAGATAGTATCGTCCGAACCTCTTCCGACATTCTTTGATGGAGTCCATTTTGTCCCGCGTTGACGCACGATAATATTTCCTGCCTTAACGAACTGTCCATGAGTTTTTTTTACGCCAAGTCTCTGTGCATTAGAATCTCTTCCATTCTTTGAGGAGCCTTGTCCTTTCTTATGTGCCATTATTCGGTTCCCTTTTCTTTAAATTCGACAATTTTTATTTTTGTATAGCGTTGGCGATGTCCAACCTTTCTTCGATAGTTTTTTCTACGCTTATATTTATAAGCGATAACTTTAGGCCCTTTAGTTTGATTGACATATTGTGCTTCAATTTGCCAATTAGATACATAAGGAGTGCCTACGATAGTCTCAGTTCCATTGTGCAGCAGTAATATTTTGGGAAGAGGAATATTCTCAGTAGTTTCTTCAATTAAATCTATTTCTACTATATCATCTTTTTTTACTTGATACTGTTTTCCACCAGCTTCAATAATTGCGTACATGGTATCTCCCGGGGTTACATCTAGCATGGCATGCAAAGAAACCGCTTATAATAAGAAAAACAGCATTGAAAGTCAACTCTAGAGCTATGCTTTTCCATAAAGAGTCGAAAAAATAAAATAAAAATTATTTTAATTTTAAGGAACACATTAAATATACTGTGGTTGAGAGCAGTCCAATAGTCGCTCCTGTTGGCCAATTAAAAGTGAAAGAGAAGTAAAGTCCTACAAAAGAAAATAAAATACTAATTCCAATAGCTATAGGTACGAGGAGAATAAATTTTTTAGTAATCAGATTGGCTATAGCCGATGGGAGGCATAACATAGAAATAATTAAAATAGCTCCTATGATTTGAATCAATAAAACAATCGTTATTGCTGTAAACGCGAGTAGTATAAAATAAATAATATCTACATATTTAGTTTGAAGTCTCGCCTGACGTTCATCAAAACAAATAGCAAAAAAATAGGGATGTAGAAATAAAGTAGCTATCAGCAAAGCTACATCCAGAACTCCTAGTAAGATCAAATCGCTGGGAGTTGTCCATAAAATATTGCCAAACAAAAAAGAGATTAGTTCTACATTATATCCTGGAGTCAAAGAGGTAAAAAGTACACCAAGTGACATTCCAAAGGCCCACATAGCTGCGATGATAATATCCTCCCGTCCCTTGTAGCGCAAATGAATGATACCGATTAAAAAGGCTGAAATAATCGCAAAGACCAAGGCGCCATATAAAGGTTTTAGCCAAGCAAGCTGTAGAGTTCTCTGCAAATAAAAAAAAAGCCCGAGACCCCCAAGTACCGAATGAGAAATACCTCCGCTAATAAAAACAATTCGCTTAATAACAATATAAGATCCCACAATACCGGCGGCAACAGATGCTAAACAAGCAGATAAAAAAGCCATTGTGAGAAAAGGACTCGAAGTCAGTTCTAAGAGAAAATTTTTCATGCAATTATAGTATAGTGGGTGGATTGGGCAAATAGGACTTATGGTATAGCCCTTGCATAAAATGACTGCAAATATTGTCTGGATTGTATGACGTAAGAGTCTTGTTGATACAAAAAAATCTTTGAGCGCCATTCATAATATCATCTAAATTATGAGTCACATGAACAATAGTTAAATCATCCTTCAAGCTAGTCAGTAAATTTTTAATAGTATCTCCTGACGGCAAATCTACATTAGCAGTAGGCTCATCTAACAATAAAATCTTTGGGTTGCCTAGCAATGCTCTAGCGATTAAAACTCTCTGAACTTGTCCTCCTGAAAGAGAACCAAAAGGCCTGTGTTGCAGGGGCAAAAGACCTAAAAGTTCCAAAAGCTCTTTAGCTCGAATTTGATCTCGTTTTCTCGGTTGTCCCATCCAAGTAATTTTAGATAAAGCGCCCATCAAAACAACTTCGAGAACACTAATTGGAAATTTTGTATCAAAGGGAAAACGCTGAGGGACAAATCCAATACGTTTCCGCAGAGAGCTTGGAACTATAGCAATCTTTCCTTGTATTGGTTGCAAAAGTCCGAGCAGGAGATGCAGAAAAGTTGTCTTTCCACCCCCATTCGGACCAAAAACACCGATATATTCTCCTGCATAAATTTGAACAGTAATATCCGTTAGAATAGACCTGCGTTCATAACCGAAAGAAACTTCATCAAAAATAATTACAGGTTGATTCATTGAGAGGGCAGATATGTTTTACGCAATACTGTAGCAAGTTCTTGTAAATTCTCGATATAATTACTTTGGTATGGATCGAAGTAATAGATCGGAATTTGGAGCTGCTTTGCAATAATTTTAGCTCCCTTATCCGGATAATTTTTCTGTACAACCATTAGTTTAACATTTTTTTCTCGAGCAAGAGTTAGAATCCGACTTAAATCCTTTGGCAAGGGCTCTTTGCCGTCTGTTTCTACAGACAATTGAAATAGATGATAATCCTTACAAAAATATCCAAGAGCTGGATGAGAGATTAGAAAAGTACTGCCAGCAATGGGAGATAGAGTTTTTTCTAAATAAATATTCAGTTCGTCTATCTCTTTCAACAAATTCTTGGCATTAGATGAATAACATTCTCGATTCTCTGGAAACATAGACACTAAGGAATCGGTAATCAACGGGATTTGTGCAGCGACCAACTTTGGGCTTAGCCAAACATGGAGATCTTTTCCAGTGCAAGAATGTGAAGTCGGATCCGATGGATGGAAATGAAGCGTATTGGGGTATTGGAGCAAAGAGAGATGGTCGCTTATGTTAAGCGTAATGGCCTTAGAAGTATGATGTAGTGTATCAGTAATTTTCTTTTCAAAAGGCTCCCCAACCCCAATCCATCCTCGAGCAGTAAACAGAAAACTTACTGATCTCATAGTGGGTTCAAAAGTATGCACATCCATTCCCGGTGGAACCAAGCTGTGCACCGCAATAGTATTCCCTGATATCTTCTCAACAAAAATTTGGTAGGGAACAATACTAACAACAACTAGATTTCGCTCGCGAGGAAAAAGCTCTTTTGCCAGACAACCCATGCGAGTTTGTAATACAACGAGAAAAAAAAATCCGATTAATAGAACAAATAGTTTTTTTCTCTTCATATTAAATGTACTTTTATTAAAAATTATATCCATTTATCTCTTTAAGGCTATTGTAAAATAGCATCGATTTATCTAAATATATAGGGAGGAGTGTCTGAGTGGCTGAAGGAGCTCGCTTGGAAAGCGTGTATAGGAGAAATCTTATCGTGGGTTCGAATCCCACCTCCTCCGATTATAAATAGCAAAGGTACTTACATGAAATGCCCTTTTTGTGAAACACAAGAAACTAAAGTCACTGATTCTCGATACTCCGATGGCTTAAGTTCTGTTAGAAGACGTCGAGCATGTCTTCAGTGTGAAAAGAGATTTACCACATTTGAGGCTATTGCCCTGGACATACAAGTTCGGAAAAGAGACGGCCGATATGAAGAATTTCAGATAGATAAAATCACATCCGGAATCAGCAAAGCTTGTCTATATTCTAAAATAGATAAAGAGCAAATCGATCAACTAGCTCGTGAAATCCAAATAGATCTCCTCCGAAACAACATAGAAATGATTGATACCATGACACTTGGCGAAATCGTTTTGCGAAAACTCCGGGTTCTCGATAAAATGGTTTATATTCGATTTACCTGTGTCTATAAGAGAATGCAAGAAATAGACGAATTAATCAGCGAAATAGAGCAAATACATCCAGAAACCATGTTGAATAGGAATTAATCCAATATGCAGCCATTAACTCCACAAGAAATTCATAAATTTAAAAAAATATTGATTGAACTTAAAGACCACCTCTCTAGATTAGTCAAAGAAGCATCCGAAGAAGTCAAATCGGAAGAGCCTCAAGGCTATTCTCAACATCAAGCAGATGAGGGATCTGATGATTTTGGGAAAACCATGAGCATTCGCATCACATCCAACGAAATGGATATTTTAAGACAAGTCGCAAGAGCTTTAGAAAAAATCGATGAGGGGACATATGGAGTGTGTGATATGACAGGGGAGACTATCTCTCGAAAAAGATTGGACGCTATGCCGTATGCCACTATGACTGTACTTGCTCAAGAAAAATCAGAAAAAGGACTTATTTAAGTGTACAAACCTGTGCGATTGTACCTCATTGGAATGTTTATCCTACTTTGTGATAGTCTCTCCAAATTGGCCATCTATCTCTATCTTCCTTATCATGCCGTTGGATATAACAGCGAATATCCCTATGGAGGAATAGGAATTTTTCATAATTTGCTTGGTGGAATTGATTGCACGTTAACTCATGTTATTAATCCCGGGGGAGCTTGGGGGGTTTTCTCCACATTCCCACGGGCCCTTGTCATCTCCCGTATTCTTGTGGTTTCTTTATTGTTTTATTACATTCTCCAAACCTCTTACGATTTTTGGAGAAAACTGTTTCTTATTACTATTTTTTCTGGTGCTCTTGGAAATATCTTAGATTATTTTATCTATGGACATGTTATCGATATGATTCATTTTTCTTTTTGGGGATTCTCTCTTCCGGTATTTAATATTGCTGATCTGTCTATTTGTTGTGGTTGTTTAGGAATTTTTATTATTTATCTGACGGGTAAAAAAACAGCGACAAGCACATGAGCAAGCCATTACAAATTATCGAGTCTAGTGATTTTAAAAGGCCCCTTTTTTCTAAATGGCAAAAAATCCAGGTGTTACTAGATCCAATAGAAATGGAAAATTTGTTACGATATTTATCACCCCTAGCTATTCTCAATATATCAAAAGTGGTTCCCTTTGACAAAACCTCTCTTACCATTGATACATTTATGAATAGGTATCAAAAATATATTGACATGTTGCGTGGAAAAATCCCAAAACAAAAAATATCCCTGACTTATGCACTATCACAACAAATAGAAAACTTTCGGGCTATCGCAGTAGGGCAAAAGCAATATATATGTAGTCCATTACAACCAGAGGTTCATATGCAAACCCATGAATTTTTGCTAGACTCTAATGGAAAAATTCTGCCACAGGTATTTAGCAAGGAAACTATTTCTTGGGGGATTCAACTCTCTTATCCCGCTATTTTTCAAAATGCATATACTATGGAAGTAATTCAGGCTACTCGCACATCCTTTAATGGATGGAAAGTATTTAGTTGTATTCGCAATTGGATCCGCACTCATACTCTACCGCTCCCTGTTCACTATCAAGAAAAAATTATACACCTTCCGATTCGTCTAGGAAAAAAAGCAGCAACATGGATCCAAGACCATGTTGATCGAGATAAAATCTGGATTAGCGAAATTAATACATCCAGAATTTGTCAAAAACAAACTATTTAATTGAATATACATCTACCGCATTTTGTAGTATTCTTATACACCAATTATTACAATATGATTCTATACATTTATGAAAACTGAATATGAATTATTAGACAGTGGCCTCGAGAGAAAACTGGAGCGCTTTGGTCCTTATATTTTTTCAAGACCCGCTATCGGAGCCGTATGGAACCCCACCCTCTCTAAAGAAGAGTGGAGGCGAAATGATGCCATATTCTTTCGCCATCCTGAAAATCGTTGGGAAACCTTCCGTGATTTACCCAAGAGTTGGGAAATTATTTTGAAAGATATTTCTTTTCAGATTTCTCCCACCGATTTTGGCCATATGGGAGTATTCCCGGAACACAGTCATTTTTGGCCTTGGATTCAAGAAAAAATAAGTACCGCTAAAAGACCTATTCGCGTTCTCAATTTATTTGCATATTCTGGAGGAGCTACTATTGCTGCTGCAAAAGCGGGAGCCTCTGTTTGCCATGTAGATGCATCAAAAGGAATGGTTACTTATGCACGAGAAAATGCAGCACTTAACCATTTACAACAGGCTCCCATTCGCTGGATTGTTGATGACGTACATAAATTTTTGACGAGAGAAATTAGGCGAGAGCAATTCTACGACGCCATTATTTTAGATCCACCTTCTTTTGGGAGAGGCAGTCGAGGAGAGGTATTTAAAATTGAAAGAGATATTATTAATATTTTTCTCCTCTGTAAAAAGCTTCTAACCTCCAATCCTCTTTTCCTACTACTTACTTGTCATACGCCAGGGCTGACCCCTCTTACTCTTAAAAATATTGTTTTTCAAAATTTACCTATGTCTAGCGCTCACGTTGAATCTGGAGAGATGACACTAAAGCCAACAAATGGCTATAAAGTACCAGCTGGCAGTTACGCTATATGGCAGCCTTTATGATCGAGTCCTCTGTAATTACAAGTCTGCAAAATCCCCATGTAAAAGAAGCCGTGCGCCTTCGAAATCGAAGGGAACGGGACAAAACAAAATTATACCTCATCGAAGGCTATCGCGAATTACTTCGAGCTTTGCAACAAAAAGCAAAGATCAATACAATCTACTTCTGTCCTGAACTATTTCTTGGATCATCAGAGACTACATTGCTAGAGAACGCATCTGAATCGGGAATAAAGCTTATTGAGTTAGCGAAGCCCGCATTTGCCAAAATTTCTTATCGAGATAGGCCCGATGGACTGCTCGGTATTGGGCAGCAACAATTCCGCACATTGGATGACTGTGATACTTTCCTTAAACAGAAAATAAATCCTATTCTACTTATCGTAGAAACACTAGAGAAGCCGGGAAATTTAGGATCTATTATTAGATCTGCGGATGGTTCCGGTGCGGATGCTATTTTTGTATGCGATCCAGCAACCGATATTCATAACCCCAATGTCATTCGAGCTAGTGTAGGTACTTTTTTTTCTATACCGATATTTGTAATGACATCACAAGAAGCATTAAGGATTTTACAAAAACATAAAATTCCAGTTTATGCAACCTCTCCGGATGCAACTATTCTCTATTACGAAATAGACTATACAACGGCAATGGCTTTTGCTATGGGTAGAGAACAAGTTGGATTATCTAAATTTTGGCTAGAGTGCGCGACGGCATCTATCGTAATTCCGATGCGTGGAGCTGCAGATTCCCTCAACGTATCTAATGCAGCTACAATCTTGCTATATGAAACTCTGCGCCAAAGGAACCTATGACAGAAACTCCTAAAGTACTTTACTTAGATAATCATCTCTTAATCGCAAATAAACCAGCCGGCTTACTTACCCAAGAAACGAAAGGTAATGCCGATTCAATCGAGAATTGGGGGAAGAAATTCCTGCAATTAAAAACAAAAAAGCCCAAAGTGTTTTTGCAGGTAGCACATAGACTAGATAGAGTGGCATCGGGGATTGTAGTCCTTGCTCGAACTAGTAAAGCACTTTCTCGTTTGCATGAGATGTTTCGCTTGCGACAAACTAAAAAAATATACCTCGCTTGGGTAGAAAAACCCTTTATGAATCAAGGAGGGGAATATAGAGATTCTATAACGCATGAATCCTACATTGCTAAAGTTATAAAAACGGGACAACCAGCCAATGCACATCTATCCTATCAAGTAATACAGGAAGTAGACTCTTGTAGCCTTGTAAAAATCATTTTGTATACGGGCAAATATCATCAAATCAGATGCCAATTTGCCTCGCATGGCCACCCTATTTTGGGAGATTCTAAATATGGAAGTAGTTTTCTATTATCAAATGGAATTGCTTTGCATCACACTGAATTTCACTACACTCATCCGATTACTAAACAACCTACAATCGTAGCCTCGCCTCCTAAATTTGTAGAAGTAGAGCAGAAGTACAATTTGTTACATTCTCTTTCATCAACGCATAGCTAGGAACTAGTTTTTTTGTAAAGAACAGGGCTGAGCTCCTAGCCGAGATTTTGATGTGACGTGTTCAGCAATTTGATACGCATTGAGTGCAGCTCCTTTCAACAATTGATCTCCAATAATCCACATATCAATCCCGTTGATCGATGGATCTCTTCGCAATCTTCCACAGAACACATCTTCTTGTCCATTTGCAGTTTGTGGAGTTATGTCTTTGCAATAGCGTATTCCTGGGGCATTCTCGATAAAATCCATTATGTTATTTGATTGAATATCATTGATAAACTCTGCATTGATCGAAATGCTATGCGCGCGAAGGGTGGGAACTCGTACACATGTGGGCGATATAGAGCAATTCGGAATCGATAAAATCTTTTGAATTTCTTCTTGTACTTTTCGCTCCTCTGCGTTGAATCCAAAGGAATCAAGCGGTGAATTATGTAAGAATAAATTAAAAGCGTATGGTACAGGAAAAAAAGAAGATGCACTTTTTTTATGTAATAAATAATCATTTGTTTCTTGAATAAGCGCCTCCATCGCTTTATATCCAGCGCCACTTGCGGCCTGGTAAGTAGTAATTACAGCCCTTTTTAATTCGTATTGGCGATGAAAAGGATTTAAAGCAACAGAGGCTATTATAGCGATACAATTGGGAGAAGCAATGAGACCCGAATGATTATATGCTTCTTGTATGTTTACTTCCGGGACAATCAAGGGTACATCTCTTTCCATACGAAAGTGACTACTTAAATCAATAATCAGATCTGTTTTTTTGCGAAATTCTGGGACAAAGGTTTGTGATACCGTCGCTCCTGCACAAAAAAAAGCAAGATCATAGGAATCGATATTTTCGATAGCTAAAGGTACAATGGAGAATACATCTTGTCCGTGAGATAGATAATCTTCTTTTCTACCAAAAAGGGTTAAACTGCTAATTGGAAATTTCTTTTTTTGTAGTAAAGAGAGAATTTCTTGTCCGACCGCTCCCTTTGCACCTATAATCGCAATTCGATTCATATTTTAAGTCTCTTGAAAAATAAAGTTAAAATGCCATAAAGTGGCTAGGGACCTGTAATTTATAGATACAGTTTATGCATCAATTTGATTATATCAACGTCTCTTTATGTTCAGCTTTGCAAACAATACAAATGTTGCAAAGCACACAATCTGTCCATTTTATATACCAAGCAGCTGAAATGATTGCAAAAGCATTTCAAGAAGGAAATAAAATACTTGTTGCGGGCAACGGTGGGAGTCTTTGCGATGCTATGCATTTTTGTGAAGAACTGACTGGCTTCTTTCGCAAAAAAAGAAAAGCTCTTCCAGCCATTCCTCTATCTGATCCAGGGCATCTCACTTGCGTGAGCAATGATGCTGATTTTGGCGAAGTGTTTGCAAGAGGCATTCAGGCGTATGGAAAAGAGGGCGACATATTCATTGGACTATCTACTAGCGGGAATTCGGAAAATATAGTACGCGCTATTTATTCAGCTAAGATGCAGAAATTACGCACTATTGCATTTACGGGGAAAGGCGGCGGACGTATTCATAAATTGTGTGATATCGAGTTACTTATCGATAGTAACTGTTCTGCTCGGATACAAGAGGCGCATATGACAGCAATACATATTATTATAGAAGGAATAGAACAAATATTATTTACCAATATCAACTGTTCTGAAGTAGTTTATGAGACTCTATGAGTCTACAATATATTTATGGCACTCGCGGATTTATTAAATTAGAAAAAATAGTTACTGCCTTTATACAAAATCCTTCAAGGAGTTGTTTTGGACTCGCAACATCTGCGTTATTGGTCGGATTTAGCTATTTATTTCGTATCTATATTACCCTGCTACAACTCTGTTATCAGTATCGCATCTTTTCAGTGTATAAAAGCGCGATTCCGGTAATTAGTATTGGCAATATTACAGCAGGTGGCTCCGGAAAAACGCTATTTACTTGTTTTTTACTCTCTCAATTACCCGATGTTAGATGCGCTATAGCGCTTCGAGGGTACCGCTCCATCATGGGAAGACAACGAAAATCAACAAGAGTAATTCCTTCGATGTCCGCAAAATATTGTGGAGATGAAGCCCTTGTGATCGCAAAACAATTTCCTACTTCCGCGATTTTTGTTGGAAAAGACCGCACGCGGGCAGCATTACTTGCAAAGGAATGGAATGCTGCGTGTCTAATACTCGATGATGGTATGCAGCACCACAAAATCCAGCGCGATATACACGTTATTACGATGCGATCAGATGATTTATTCGGGGGAAATGCATTTTTGCCTAGGGGATATTTACGAGAACATCCGAAAAATTTGAAACTGGCTGATCTAATTGTGATTCATCAAGCGAGTGAGTCTACATTTGAGAGCCAAGTTGAGCAGCTTAGAGTCTATACATCTGCACCCATCATTGGAACACAAGTATATATATCGAAAGTTGTTGATTATTGTAGCGGAGAACAGATAGCAGCTCATTCGGAAAAAGTGGGGCTTTTTTGTGGGATTGGCAATCCGAGTTCTTTTATCCACACTGTGGAAAAATTTGGCTATCAAATTATACGAGAATTTTGCATAGCTGATCATGAAGAATGGCAAACTACTCTATTGAAGGAGTTTGCTATCTTTTGTAAAGCTAGAGGAGCCAAGAGACTTCTTTGTACAGAGAAAGATGCATCGCGATTATCGATCCTAAGGCTAGCCCTACCTGTAGGAGTAGTATGTGCAACCATACAAATAACGAAGAATGAATCGGAATTTACGGATTTTTTACATCGGATACGGAGTCTAGTGTGAAGTCACGGATTAAAGATTGGTATTTTATTTTTTGTATCTTTAGTCTCTTCTATTGGTACAGTGTTTATTCCTGGAACTAGAATTCTTATGTTATCGATCCGATTAAATACATTGGGAGCACTTTTTGAGGGAATTACAATCCTCGCTGGGATCGATCAGCTGCTATAAATATTTTAGGAGATATAGCACCGGTTGTATGGTTTGCTATATCGGAAAAAGAAATTAATCAAAAACAGTATTGCGCTGTAACATGGTTGGGAAAAAATTATGAACGAGAAAATAACAATTACATTGCCTAAACTTGGAGAGAGCATTCTTCGAGCAACAGTTGTTCAATGGTTTAAAGAAGAAGGAGACTACATCCAGCTGGATGAACCATTACTTGAAGTGTCAACAGATAAAGTAAATAGTGAAATACCCTCTTCCTGTAGCGGTTACATTGAGGCTATTTTAACTAAACCTTTTATGGAAATAGATGTAGGGGAGCCGCTCTGTATAATTCGCGTCGAGAAAAAGGCTACAGAGAATGCAAACAAAAAAAATATTATATTAGATCCACCAGAAATTTCGAGGGCGCCTTCTAATTTTGCCTCACCAGTCGTACTACAGATGGCAAGAGAAAACAATTTAGATTTAAAAACATTGCAAGAAATCAAAGGAACTGGAGCTGGGGGTCGCATATCGAAAAAAGATATTCAACAATATTTATCAATTCAAACGGCATCTTGTGTAAAGCCTAAAGGGATTCCTTTATCAGAAAGACGACAAACTATTGCGAGGAATCTGCTAGATTCTTACACAAAAATTCCTCATGCCTCTTTAATTAGGGAAATAGATGTGACTCAGCTTCTCCATTATATTCAGGATAATAAAAATCAATTCTATGAAAATTATCGATCTAAATTAACGATTACAAGTTTTATTATTCAAGCTATAGCGAATACAGTACAAAATTACCCATTAATCAATGCATCACTTAACGGCAATATGGTTACAATACATCCAGCCGTTAACTTGGGAATTGCAGTAAATATCAACGACGATTTGATCGTACCTGTTATTAAGAATTGTAGCAAATTACGTCTATGTGAGATTGCTGAGAAAGTTACTGACTTCGCTACGCGAGCGCGCAACAATCAAATTGTATTATCAGAAATGCAAGAAGGTACTCTGACATTGACAAATTTTGGTATGGGTGGAGCTGAAATTGGAGTGCCTATTATTCGCTATCCTGAAGCAGCTATTATTGGTATGGGAGCCATTACTAAACGAGTTGTCGCGCTTTCAAACAGTAGTATTGGGATAGCTGAAAGAATGTATATCTCTCTGACCTTTGATCACAGAATTATAGATGGAATGTATGCCTCTCGGTTTCTACATGAATTAAAAACATACATAGAAACTCTAGAAAATATTCACAAAAGCTTCCCAGACTCCTGTCTCGCGAGATAATTGCAAGATTATGATAGAGAAATTATTTCACGAACAAAAAGCCCATTTAGAATATTTTTTTTCGTCTATAAATATAGCGAAAACAGAGGAAATGATTGAATTACTGCTTAGGTGCCGAGGATCTATCATATTTGCTGGAATTGGAAAAAGTGGCATTATTGCTAAAAATCTTGTAGCAACGCTTACATCTATTGGAATTCGAGCCAACTACCTTTCTGTAAATAATGCCCTGCACGGAGACATTGGAATTGTTTCAAAAGAAGATATTGTCATACTCCTCAGTAAAAGTGGAAGCAACCAAGAACTAATCGATTTAGTTTTTGCAGTGCGAAAAAAACAAGTTCGAATTATCGGATGGGCATCTAATTCAAATTCTAAATTGGCAAAGTTATCCGATTTTTTTATGCATCTCCCTTTGCAAAAAGAGCTATGCCCGTTTGACCTGACCCCGACTACTTCGCCTGTTATCCAATTACTATTTGGCACTATTCTAATTGTAGCACTCATGCAGAAAAAACAATTTAACTTAAGCAAATATATGCTAAATCATCCACAGGGCATAATTGGGAAAAAAATGCTTCTGCGAGTAAAAGACGTAATGTTACAAAAAGAAAAGATACCTATTTGTTACTTGAATAGTACAATAGGAGAGGCAATCATTGAATTGTTAGCTAAGCGATGTAATTCTGTTTTTATTACAGATGAAAATAAAGTATTATATGGCATATTTACAGATACGAAATTACAAGAAATCATTAAAAACCCACATACAACTATTTTAAAAGATAAAGTAGCATCTATTGCTACAAAATCGTACCACTCTATTGACAAAGATGCACTTGCCGTGATTGCATTGTCTATGATGCAACAAGATAGGGATTTTCCAATTAGAGAATTAGCAGTGCTAGAGAAAAATAAAGTGATCGGATTGCTACGTCTATCAGATCTTATCGATGCAGGGCTGACTACTCAGAGTGTAATAATACCAACTTCTTAAAAGGCATAGTAAGGGATCAATTCCCGATATAAAATATCTACGTACTTTCGATTGGGGTAATGCTGTTTAATGTTCTCTATTACATTACACAATTTCTCGCTAGGGGGTTTATTCGGATGCGTGAGTGCAATTTGGAAAAGTGCGAGATGATAAGATAATTCGTTTGCGTGGAGATGACGCTCTATTTGATCGAGATAAGGCTTTAATTTGTTAATTTCTGGAAAACTCTGGTGAGAGGCTACCTGGATTTGTAGTTTAGTACCTAAAGCAAAACGATTTTTGGTAGAAAAATGCGTTTGTAATTCCTCAAAGGCGGGAGCTATATCCATAAAGATTTCATGATAATGCTCGCGTATTTGAGATATCACCTTCTCCAAATCAACTAAAAGAAAATCGAGATCTCGTTCATGTAGAGCTAACTCCATCAGATGGAATTGCACGCGCAATAAAAGATCAGAGAGCTGAGGATATGGCAGTATAGTCATAGTCGTGATGTTCTCATCTCTTTTATCTAATATAAAGGTTTTTTTCAGTAAAGCGCCAAAAAGTACATTCCAAAAAACATTCAAATAAGTATAAATCGGATTATGATCACAAGTACTTTTCTATTAATCACATTTTTCTGTTTGGGATATTCCGCGATCATTTTTGAATTTCAAGTAAAAGCTAATAAAACGGCAGTTTCCCTATTTTTAGCGGCAATTTTATGGGTGATATTTTTTGTATTTTCAAATAAACCACTGTCAGAAAATTTAAACACGCTCTCTCATCACATTAGTAGCATATCTCAGATATTATTTTTTCTTCTCGGAGCCATGACGCTCGTAGAACTCATCGATTCACATAATGGATTTTACGTAATAACTCGACTTATCCGAGCAAAATCTAAGAGATATATGTTGTGGATTATATGCGGTCTTTGTTTTTGTCTGTCAGCCGTACTCGATAATCTAACAACCACAATATTAATGATTTCTATCCTGAGAAAACTTATTCCTACAGCCAAAGAACGCCTTATGCTCGCTTGTATGATCGTCGTTGCATCTAATGCTGGAGGTGCTTGGTCACCTATTGGAGATGTTACTACCACAATGTTATGGGTAAATGGACAAATCTCATCTACTGCTGTTATGCGTTCGGTATTTATACCCAGCTTAATTGCAGCTTTAATACCCATATTATATGTTAGTTTTCGTATGAAGGGGGGATACACTGAAGCGGAAGTTGATTTCGATAAAGATCCGTTAGAGCCTGGGGCGAAAATCGTCTTTTTCTTCGGAATTATATCTTTCCTATTTGTTCCTATATTTAAATGGTTAACGGGCCTACCACCTTACATGGGAATGTTGCTCGGATTATCTGTCTTATGGTTTATAACCGATTTATTACATCATAAATATGAGCATAGACATCATTTGCGGATACCATTCATCCTAACAAAAATTGATGTATCGAATATTTTATTTTTTTTAGGAATCCTACTGAGTGTTCATGCGTTAGAGTCTGCAGGTATTTTGCAATCACTTGCCACTATTTTAAATACGTGGTTAAAAAGTAATACGTTAATAGCTCTTACAATTGGTATGTTATCAGCCGTTATCGATAATGTTCCGCTCGTTGCAGCGTCTATTGGAATGTATCCATTATCGAGCTATGCAATGGACCATAAGTTATGGCTAATGATTGCATATACAGCGGGAACTGGCGGCAGTATTTTATTAATAGGGTCATCGCCCGGTGTAGCTCTTATGGGGCTTGAAAAGGTGCATTTCTTTCAGTATATGAAGAAAATTACATTGCCTGCGTTGCTCGGTTATTTAGCGGGAATGATCTATTATTTATTCTTTTAACCTAGATAAATAACCCTGGATTTTCCCCCATAAAATTGTCATTTTTTTTATTTTTAAAAAATTTGCGAAAAAAATTGCTAATAAATCACTAATTTATGTATGTTGTTAGCTTCTTTCAAGTTATTAAATTGAAAGAAATAAAACACCAAAGAGTGTTTAAGCTTGATACAAGCAATTGATATTTTGACAGTAGAAGAGAAGTAATTGTGTGATGCCTATTAAAGTTTGAGGTTGACAGTACAATGTACAGTCAAGCTCCTGTTAATATTTTTTTATAATTTATGTTCTGAGAATTTGATCTTGGTTCAGATTGAATGCTGACGGCGTGGATGAGGCATGCAAGTCGTACGAATATGTGGTTTGTTTTCGGATAAGCCATGTGTTAGTGGCGGAAGGGTTAGTAATACATGAATAACATACCCCTGACTCCAGAATAACGGTCGGAAACGATCGCTAATACTGAATGCGGTTAGGAAGGGGAACCTTTTTTTATCAAAGTAGGGGATCTAGTAATAGACCTTGCGGTGAGGGAGTGGTTCATGCGATATCAGCTTGTTGGTGTGATAACGGCGCACCAAGGCTAAGACGTCTAGGCGGACTGAGAGGTTGACCGCCAACACTGGGACTGAGACACTGCCCAGACTCCTACGGGAGGCTGCAGTCGAGAATCTTTCGCAATGGGCGCAAGCCTGACGAAGCGACGCCGTGTGGATGATGACAGCTTTCGGGTTGTAAAGTCCTTTCGCTTGGGAGCAAGAGAAGTTAGTTAATAACTAATAATTTGAGAGTACCAGGTAAAGAAGCACCGGCAAACTCCGTGCCAGCAGCTGCGGTAATACGGAGGGTGCAAGCATTAATCGGATTTATTGGGCGTAAAGGGCGCGTAGGCGGGTAGCCAAGTCAGATGTGAAATTTTGATACTCAACATCAAAACTGCATCTGAAACTAGTTATCTTGAGGGTTGATGGAGGAAATAGAATTCCAGGTGTAGTGGTGGAATACTTAGATATCTGGAAGAATACCGGTGGCGAAGGCGATTTCCTAATTAACATCTGACGCTGAGGCGCGAAAGCGTGGGGAGCAAACAGGATTAGATACCCTGGTAGTCCACGCCGTAAACGATGCATACTTGGTGTAGCTGGGCTCAACCTAGCTGTGCCGGAGCTAACGTGTTAAGTATGCCGCCTGAGGAGTACGTTCGCAAGAATAAAACTCAAAAGAATTGACGGGGGCCCGCACAAGCAGTGGAGCATGTGGTTTAATTCGATGCAACGCGAAGAACCTTACCCAGGTTTGAAATGGATAGGACGACACTAGAAATAGTGTTTCCCGCAAGGGCCTATACAAAGGTGCTGCATGGCTGTCGTCAGCTCGTGCCGTGAGGTGTTTGGTTAAGTCCCGCAACGAGCGCAACCCTTGTCATTAGTTGCCAACACGTAATGGTGGGAACTCTAGTGAGACTGCCTAGGTTAACTAGGAGGAAGGTGAGGATGACGTCAAGTCCGCATGGCCTTTATGTCTGGGGCTACACACGTGCTACAATGGTCGGTACAATGGGTTAAGCAATATTGAGAAATGGAGCAAATCCTAAAAGCCGATCTCAGTTCGGATTGGAGTCTGCAACTCGACTCCATGAAGTTGGAATTGCTAGTAATGGCGTGTCATCAATAGCGCCGTGAATACGTTCCCGGGCCTTGTACACACCGCCCGTCAAATCATGGAAGTTGGTTTCGCCCGAAGCCGTTTACTTAACCGCAAGGAGAGAAACGTCGAAGGCGAGGCTGATGACTGGGATTAAGTCGTAACAAGGTAGCCCTACCGGAAGGTGGGGCTGGATCACCTCCTTTTAAGGACAAGAAAGATGAATTTATTCATCTATTCTAGTTGAGAGGCTTTAATAGACTAGCACAATTACTTCCCTTCTATTGTCAAGGTAACAATACTGATCTTTTGAAAATATGAATTAGGCATTTTTTGCGGTTATATTATATAATTTCAAATTTTTTTAAAAAGCCGATTTAAGTCGGCGCTTGAGAACACAAGGCGAATTGTAAAGCATAAAATAGCAATATTTGTAATTAAGCTATTAAGAGCTATTGGTGGATGCCTTGGCATTGACAGGCGAAGAAGGACGTGTATACCTGCGATAAGCTTCGGGTAGTTGGAAGTAAGCTATGATCCGAAGATCTCCGAATGGGGCAACCCAATAAAGTAATCCTTTATTATCTTTAACTGAATAAATAGGTTAAAGAGGCAAGACCTGCTGAACTGAGACATCTAAGTAAGCAGAGGAAAAGAAATCATATCGAGATTCCCTGAGTAGCGGCGAGCGAAACGGGATTAGCCCAAACCGAAAATTTATTTTCGGGGTTGTAGGGCCAGCAATAACACAAAATAATTTCTAGCAGAACTACCTGGAAAGGTGGACAACATAGAGTGATAGTCTCGTATGCGAAAGAATGAATTTTGTAAGCTGGTTCCTGAGTAGGTCCGGACACGTGAAACCCGGTCTGAATCTAGGGAGACCACTCTCTAAGGCTAAATACTAGTCAATGACCGATAGTGAACCAGTACAGTGATGGAAAGGTGAAAAGAACCCCTGTTAGGGGAGTGAAATAGAACCTGAAACCAGTAGCTTACAAGCGGTCAGAGGCCTATATCCCGTTTACGGGAAATGGCTGATGGCGTGCCTTTTGCATGATGAGCCAGCGAGTTATGTTATGCGGCAAGGTTAAGGAATTTACATTCTGGAGCCGAAGCGAAAGCGAGCGTGAATAGCGCAATTTAGTCGTATGACATAGACACGAAACCAAGTGAGCTATCCATGGTCAGGATGAAGCTTAGGGTAAAACCTAGTGGAGGTCCGAACCAGTGCCTGTTGAAAAAGGCTTGGATGAACTGTGGATAGGGGTGAAAGGCCAATCAAACTTGGAAATATCTTGTTCTCTCCGAAATAACTTTAGGGTTAGCCTCAATGTAATACTTTTAGGGGTAGAGCACTGGATCTATGAGGGGGCCTACCGGCCTTCATAAGAGAACCAAACTCCGAATACTAAAAGTTCAATTGGGAGATAGACAGTGGGGGATAAGCTTCATTGTCGAAAGGGGAACAGCCCAGACCGTCGATTAAGGCCCCAAATTCTATACTAAGTGAGTAAGGAAGTGAACTTTCTGAGACAGTTGGGATGTTGGCTTAGAAGCAGCCACCATTTAAAGAGTGCGTAACAGCTCACCAATCGAGAGAGTTTGCGCCGAAAATGATCGGGACTAAAGTATAGAGCCGAAATCACGGGTGCACATGAATAATGTGCGCGGTAGGAGAGCGTAGTATATGCATAGAAGATATATCGAAAGAAGTATTGGAGCGTATACTAGTGAAGATGCATGGCATGAGTAAACGATAAAGGAGGTGAAAATCCTCCTCGCCGAAAATCTAAGGTTTCCAGGGTAAAGCTCGTCTTCCCTGGGTTAGCCGGACCCTAAGTCGAGGCCGAAGGGCGTAGACGATGGGAAGCAGGTTAAATATTCCTGCGCCACCTAAAACTATGATAATGGGGTGACGAAGTAAGTGAGACACGTGGACTGTTGGTTATGTCCATGGAAATACGAAGTGGGCTAGTAGTCAAAATGCGCTAGCATAAAATTTTGTATTGACTAAAGGGAACCTTCGGGGGAACTGATTGTGAGGATCAACACTTCCAAGAAACAACCTCTAATCGTTGATGGTGACCGTACCAAAACCGACACAGGTAGATAGGATGAATATTCTTAGGCGCGCGAGAGAACTCTTGTTAAGGAACTCGGCAAATTGTCCCTGTAACTTCGGGAGAAGGGGAGCCCTCGCAGGAGGGTCGCAGAGAATCGGCCCAGGCGACTGTTTAACAAAAACACAGCACTATGCGAAGTCATTAAGACCATGTATATGGTGTGAAGCCTGCCCAATGCCAAAAGGTTAAAAGGAGAAGTTAGCTCGCAAGAGCAAAGCTTTGAATCTAAGCCCTGGTGAATGGCGGCCGTAACTATAACGGTCCTAAGGTAGCGAAATTCCTTGTCGGGTAAGTTCCGACCTGCACGAATGGCGTAACGATCTGGGCGCTGTCTCAACAAGAGACTCGGTGAAATTGTAGTAGCGGTGAAGATGCCGTTTACCCGCAGCTAGACGGAAAGACCCCGTGAACCTTTACTGTACTCTGATACTGCTTTTTGTTTTATTGTATGCAGGATAACCGGGAGACTGTGAAAGCAATTCGTTAGGATTGCTGGAGTCAACCTTGAGATACCGGTTTTAATAAGATGAAAAGCTAACGATATCCTATGAATCTAGGAATCGGACACTGTCAGACGGGCAGTTTGACTGGGGCGGTTTCCTCCTAAAGAGTAACGGAGGAGTTCAAAGTTTACCTCATCGTGGTTGGTAATCACGAATCGAGCGTAAAGGTATAAGGTAAATTAACTGTAAGACCAGCGAGTCGAGCAGATACGAAAGTAGGACTTAGTGATCCGGCGGTAGAAAGTGGAATCGCCGTCGCTTAACGGATAAAAGGTACTCCGGGGATAACAGGCTTATCGCCACCGAGCGTTCATAGCGACGTGGCGGTTTGGCACCTCGATGTCGACTCATCGCATCCTGGGGCTGTAGAAGGTCCCAAGGGTTTGGCTGTTCGCCAATTAAAGCGGTACGCGAGTTGGGTTCAAAACGTCGTGAGACAGTTTGGTTCCTATCTGCTGTGGGCGCAGGATACTTGAGGAGAGCTATTTCTAGTACGAGAGGACCGAAATGGACGAACCAATGGTGATTCAGTTGTTCTACCAAGGGCACTGCTGAGTAGCTATGTTCGGAAAGGATAAGCGTTGAAAGCATCTAAACGCCAAGCCTCCTCCAAGATAAGGTATCCCTATGAGACCCCCTGAAGACTACAGGGTTGATAGGCTGGGTGTGTAAGTACAGTAATGTATTTAGCTAACCAGTACTAATCGGTCCATTGGCTTGATTACTTTTTTTTCTTTATAGATAGTTTTATGTTTATCATAGACCTATCTATAATGATAAACGTGCTTTACGGTACGCTAAAAGTTCTCAAGCGTCGTCTTAAATCGATAAATGTTTAATTCATATTTTCAATTATTTTTTTCTTGGTGGCTATAGAGAAGAGGATATACCTGATCCCATCCCGAACTCAGAAGTCAAGTTCTTCATCGCCGATGGTACTGCACACAAGAGTGTGGAAGAGTAGGTCGTTGCCAAGTTTTCATTTTGCCATTATACTTCGGTATAATGGCTTTTTTTTGTTCAAAAATTTTCATATTAAAAAATTCTTCGATTTTATTTTTTCTTTTGTTACACCTATAAAGAAATTATAAACTTTTTTTTAGATGAAATTTTTTCCACTTTCTTTAGTAGTTTCTTCTATCTACTTATCTGTAGTTTATTCACAAACTGAAACCGTCACTAATTCCAGCGACAGCGGTGCAGGAAGTCTGCGTCAAGCCATCACTAATATTAATGCGGGAAGTGATGGATCAAATACCATTAATCTACAAATCCCCGGGAATAGTCCCATTTCTGTTGGAAGCGATCTCCCCGTAATAAAGAAAAATACCGTTATAAATTCCAATGCAAAGCAACCTATCAATGGACAAGGAGAATATAGGTTATTTGCTACCATTATGGCTGATCTGACCGTTAATAATTGCATATTGCAAAATGGTGCTGCCATTGGGGGAGATGGTGGAGGCGGTGGAATGGGTGCTGGAGGCGGTGTTTATATAGATCGAGGGAATACTTTTACTTTAGAAAATACATCTATTGTTAATTGCAAAGCGAAAGGAGGTGAGGGTAGAACAAGATTTTCTGGAGGTGGGTCTAGTTTTTCAACTCTCAATAAACACGCTACCACTAATAAAGGAGGTGGTGATTTTTCGGGATTTATTAGTAATGGTGGAGGCAGTGATGGATCTAAATTCTTAAATGGTTATGGCGGAGGGGATGGGGGATCTAATGAAACATATATTGGTGGGAAAGGAGGAGGGATTGGTTCTGGACTGTCTCCAAAGGATGAAAAAAATGGTGGAAGTGGAGGTTATTGCGGCGGCGGAGGAGGAGGCGGCGGCGGCGGTCTTGGAACTTATGGCGGAGGAGGCGGTGGTAACGGCGGAGGAAATGGTGGAGGAAATGGTATTGATTTTAGGCAAGGTGGAGGAGGGGGTGGTTTTGGAAGTGGTGGAGGTGTTGTTAATTCTGGTGCTGGTGGCGGCTTTGGGGGGGGAGGAAGTTCCGCGTCATGTTCTCCCGATTGTAAAGGGGGAGGGGGTGGCTTTGGAGGTGGTGGAGGAAATAGTAAAGATATAAACGGAATCTTTTTGGGAAAAGGTGGCCATTATGGGGGTAATGGATTTAACAACATGTCAGGAGGCGGAGCCGGCCTTGGAGGAGCCATCTTCGTCGGAGACACTGCTACCTGCGTTATTAATGATAATGTCTCCATGTCTAGTAACTCCGTCCTAGGAGGAAGTGGAGGCAATCCCGGCCAAGGATACGCCCCCGACATCTTCCTCTTTCGGGAGGCCAAAGTAATCTTCAACAACCAACAATCCCTCACCGCCTCCTACTCCATCATGGCCGACCTAGAAGCCCCTGCTGGCCATCTCGACAGTGGCATCATCAAACAAGGTCCCGGCCAACTCATCCTATCCAACACCAACAACAATTACCGTGGCGGTACCAGTATTGAAGATGGAACACTCTCCATCCCTGATCCCAAAGCTCTCGGATCACAAACCGCCTCCATCACACTCAATGGCGGAACTCTGCAATCCACCAAAACCCTAACCCTAACCAACCCCATCGTTGCCAGTGGAACGGGAGGCATCGACACACCCGGCGGTACAACTCTCACCACTAACGGTAACGTCAGTGGCAATGGTATCATCAATAAATCAGGAACTGGCACGTGGCGTGAAGTTGGCACCTCTACACACACCGGCGACCTCAACATCAACCAAGGAACATTACAAGTCGACGGCACCTTTCCCTCCAACATCAACGTCAAATCCGACGGAACCTTGCAAGGCACTGGCACTGCCGCTGGGAACGTCACCAACAGCGGCATTGTCAAACCCAGCGCAGACCAAATCGGCACACTAACCATAGGTGGTAACTATACCCAAAACCCCTATGGATTCCTCATGCTCCAAATGCGTCCCGGCAATCAATCCGACCACCTCATCATCAAAGGAACCGCTCTGATTGACGGAGCCCTAGACTTATATCTCGAGCCAGGAATCTACCAAAAAGACCAGAACTACAAACTCATCCACGCCGATGGCGGATTCAATGGTTTTTTCAATCAAATCTCTTCCAACTCCCGCTTCACCGCCCAACTTGAAATCACTCCCAACGATTTTAACCTAACCTTTGTCGAACCTCAAATCATATTGCCAATACAATCCAGTAACTTACGCAGTAACAAAAAAAACCTAGCCAATTACCTTTTCTGCGACAACTTCCCCTTCGAAAACGATTATCTAGTCAACCTCCTTAACAACCTCTTTCGTTTACCTCTAAATTCTTACACCAAAGCCCTCGCCAGCTTAACCCCCGAGCATTACGGAGCCCTTCCCATCGGAGAATCTCGATGCATACAATATTTACTCACTCAGAACCCAACTCCTTGTGAAGAAGAATGTCCTACAATACAAAACTCTTTCACCCTCCTGCCCTTATACTATAGAAACGACGTTCGCAGAGAACATGATCACCTCCCCAACTACGAACAGAATACTGGAGGCCTGTGCCTCCAGTATTCCATCCAACATCCTACAAACTATAACATACAAATCTGCGTAAGTTACCTCCACACCCATACCCAATGGGCAGATCATAGAGGAACAGCAGACTCAAATGGAGCCTATCTCGATACTAAGCTAGCATATAAGAAAAACGATTTGCACTTCTCCTACGGAGTACTCGGAGCTTACACTAATACCTCTGTTTTTCACAATCTTTTCATAGGCTATCCTATCAAAGCCAAAGCAAATCCTCACTATTGGGATGTAGCGGAAATTCTCTCTGCAGAGTACACTGCGAGATACAACTATATTTCTTTTATCCCAAGAGTCACTCTCGTTCAGACCAATGTATTCTTAAGTTCTATTTCAGAAGATAAGCCTAAGGGATTGAATTTACAGACAGAATCCAAATACTTCGGCTTCTTAGATACGCTTGTATCTATCAAAATCCAAGTACAAACAGAGGCTGATTGCACTTGCGCTAAAGCTTATCTAGATCTCGGTTGGCATGGGATTGCTCATTTATCTAATAGAACCTTCCACTCTAAACTCGACAACTATAGTGCTTGCGCTTGTAGTTTTGATACCAAAACTTACATGGGTTCTATTAATCGGATTTTTATGGAGTGGGGCGCAACGATCTCTTATTGTCCAAGCTTTGATCTGCTTATGAATTATAGAGCGGAGTTTACTCGGGGCGATTTTGTTCAGGCGGTAAACTTGGGGGCTAAGTGGAGGTTTTGAGATGTTTAGAGTTCCTTCTTTAGAAATTCTACCAATCTTTAATTCTGTATAGTGTATTGAAATTTTTTAAAAAAGCCTTGATTTATCGGCATAATATCGGCATAAGAACTTCCGATAAATTGCCGATATACTTATGAAATTTCAACCCAATTATACCACTACGCCAAAGATTATAAAAAATCTTATGCGTATTGAAGCTGTAAAGGGAAAATCCTTATATCTTCCCCTAACTGCTATGGTACTGCATTCTTTAAAAGAAAGCGCAAGACTCTATACGACTCACTATTCTACGATGATCGAAGGTAATCGTTTAGAACCAAATCAAATTGTAACAGTGTTGAAGTATCAAGGTCACTTCCCAGGAAGAGAACGAGATGAGCGTGAGGTAAAAGGGTATTATGCAGCACTTTCTCAAGTAGAAATATGGGCTAAGGTATGTCACTCACAGAAAAAATAGTACAAACTCCACATGCAATCGTAATGGCAGGCGGAAAGTTAAAGGTTAAGCCGACTAAGTATAGAACAGAACAAAATATAATTCAGGATAGCAAAAAAAAAATATTTATATGCCTCCAGAAGCTAAGGATGTAAAACCTTTACTGTCTGCTATGGTGGATTGGATTAATGAGAGTAAGGATATCCCTTATCCAATTAAAGCAAGTATTGTTCATTTACAATTTGCAACTATCCATCCCTATTATGATGGTAATGGTAGAACAGCTAGATATTACTTACCACATTGATACTGTATCTTGGTGAATATGATTTGAAGGGGCTTTATTCCTTTATGCTCGAAATTTGGAAGCTTATTATGAAGCAATTCATATAGGTATATCTCATAATTACTATCAAGGGCGTGCTAAGGCAGATATCACTAAATGGGTAGAGTATTTTGTTGAAGGAATGGCGAATGCATTCGAAAATGTCATAGAGTATATGATTGAGGCAAGTCAAAATGGAAGATCAGATCAAAGTATTCTTCTTAAAAAGTTAGACCTTCGTCAAAGAAAAGCACTTATATTATTTAAGGAATATGAAACAATCACAAGCCATCAAGTGAGTGCGCTCTTTGGTTTTAAGCAACGGACGGGATCTGCATTGTGTTCTTCTTGGGTCAAAAATGGATTTTTAGAAGTAGTTGATTCATCAAACAAAGGGCGAAAGTATAAGTTAGCTAGTATCTATCAAAATCTTATACAAGAATTTGATAAATATCTTTAAGTTGTATTTCCCAGACTCACACAAAAGATTATACCATGTTACTGGTAAGTAGTGAAATTATTCGGAGCTTGTCACATAAGTGTTAGAGATAACTTGCGTGTAAGCAGCAAATTCTTTCATTAGAAATTTAGTTTGTTCTCCTGGCAGTCCCGTACCAATTTGATGCTTATTAACAGCGACCACGGGTACAATCTCTTTATTGCTAGAAGTTAAAAATATTTCATCAATAGAATCTAACTCGTTATAAAGAATAGGCTCCTCATGTACTTCAAAATGTTTTTTCGCAATTGAGAGAATTACTTCTCTCGTAATTCCGCTAAGTATTTCTTGATTTGGCGTGTAAAGTTTACCTTCTTTAAAAGCAAAAAGATTACTCGTAGTACTCTCTAAAAGGTGATTGCGGCTATTCATATAAAGTGCATCGTCAAATCCGAGCTTTTTTGCTTCTTGTAGAGCTAAAATAGCCGGGAGATATACAAGCGTTTTGGACTCTGGAAGAATTCTTTCATGTTTCGTGATGATAACAGAAAACCCACGTGCGTATTCCTCTTGCGTTACAAGGGGGGCAAATGGATATACTGCAATGGCAAGGGTTGGTTCGTTTTCGAAAGTTAGTTGATCCTCAGAAATGCCGCCAGTAAGGATTAATTTAATGCTGAGTTCATCTGCTACTACTCTAGTCATCATATCTGTAATCAGCACTTCAATTTCAGATAATGTTTTCGGGACAAATAACCCAATGGATTTTGCAGAAAGTATAAATCGAGAAAGGTGTTTGTGCAAATGGAAGGGCACTTTGTTATACGTGCGAAGATAATCGAAGACACCATAACCGCGGACTACTCCTAAATCAAATAGGGGAATAGATGCTCCCGTCATAGTGGTAAATTGGTTATTTAGAAAAATTATTCCATTGTCCATAACAAAGCCAGGGATTTAAGTTAGACGAATTGTGCAGGAAATTTTTATAAAATACATTGTTTTTTAGCAATGTGATTCTTGTAACTTTAATAGTTGAATATAAATAAAAAAAAATCTATGTAATTGTCTTAGTTACATAGGATCAGTTTAGGAGAATATCAATGTCATTGAAACACACCATAACTGAAATGTATAAACTATTAGATAAAATTAAACTTAATTTGCATAAAACTGAAAAAGGAAACAAGACTGCAGCACAAAGAACTCGCACACTTACGATTCAATTTGGGAAGTGTTCAAAGATATTCCGCAAAGAATCAGTAGCTGCAGAAAAAAAAGGCCTTCTTAAAAAACCAGCTATTCAACGAAAAAACTTTAAAAAGAAAAATCAAAAGAGAGTGGTTAGAAACAGAAATAGAAGACGCAAGTAAAGTTAAAAGCATAAGCTCTTTCACGTGGGTATTCAAAACTCTCAAGTGAGACCTCATTTTTCTTGATTTTCTTTGTCAGATTCAGGCAATCTAAATAAATTATCTTTTACGGTAAGAATAAGGTCTTGATTATGTATGCAATTTTAGCGCAACAACATCCTACGGGTAATCTGTGGCAAACTTTTATCATGATCGGCGTCATTCTTGTATTTTTCTATTTTCTTCTGTTTAGACCGGAACAAAAAAGGAGAAAGCATTTAGAAAATCAACGCGCTGCTCTTAAGAAAGGAGATCAAATCAGTGCTTTTGGAATTATAGGGATTATAGATTCTATAAAAGCAGATAGTGTAATTCTTAAAACGGCTGAGTCTAAGATTGAGATAGCTAAGCAGTCTATTACAGAAGTCAGAAAAAATTCTGATGAGAAAGCAGCCATTAAGAGCGCTTAAAGATCTGTTGAGTCGGGATCGTTGTCGAATTTAATTAGTAATTCTCGAAGGTCACTAATTTTCTTTTCAACGGATATTTTTGAAGGTGGTATATTGCGTTCTTGCCTCGCAAATATTTCGAGTTCACGCATAGCGTTTGCATTCGCATATTTCTGATAAAGTTCTGCGAGTGTTGTTTGCTTTTTTTGAAATTTTTGTAAATCAGAAGTAAGTTGATTATATATCTTGAGGCGCTGATCAAAATCGGTTTGGTGTTCAGCGAGTTCAGCTTCTTCTAATTCTTTTTCTTGTAGTAATATTTGCTGCACTTGTATTGATAAACTATCAATCTCTTCGTTACTCGGTAGAGTAACGTCACTAATAGGATCGATGTTTTTTAAGCTCTTTGCAAAATTTTTGAGGTCAGCAATAACGTTAGATTCTTTATATTCTTCATAAAATCTATGGGAGCTAGAAGAATACTGAATCTCAGTTAAATCATTAGTTACTTTTTCATACAACTTGAATAATGTTTTAATCCTTGGTGGTAAATCATTAAATGTGACGGGAGAAGTTTCTACTTGGAGCGAGGAATCAGTTTCTAACTCTTTGTTCTTTATAATATCAGTTTCTGTATCTTCAGCTTCGATAGACTGTGACTCTCGTGAATCTTCTTTCACTTTAGGTATAATGTTCCTTTTGTTGAATGCATTTATCGTGGCTATTAGATCCTTATTAATATCTTCTAATGCTTGTACTTGAGTTTCTAAGTCTGAGGTATATTCGAGTTGCTCTTCTACTGATTTAAATTGTTTCTCAGCTCTTTCAGCAAGTTTTTCAAATCTTCTTGAAAAATCGTCCCGTTCAAGTTGTAATTCGAATTCTTTTTCAGTCTGATTATTAACCTGTGTAGAGGCATTAGCGGTAGCTCTCCCAGCTTGCGTAGAGACGCTGGTTAGAGGAGTTTTTTTAACTTGAGTAAATATGTCAGTTGTGTGAGGTTTCTCATTTTGTCTGGAAGCATCGGCAATATTAGGTTGCTCCGATTGAGTAGATGCATTCGCAACAACAGTATTCTTACGTATAGAAGTATTGTCTTGAGGATTTTCTATAGCTGCAGAATCTTGTATAGTTGGAGCTTCATCTTCAAGTGAACTAAGTTCTAGTAAGCCTGCTGCTTTATCTGTTTCATTACCAGAATCGTCTGATACTTCTTGAGAGAAATTTTTATCAAATAGATAAAACATATCTAGTGTGTCTTGCCTTCTTTTTAAAACAATGTCTCTACTAGGATTTAATGGATCTTGGTTAAAACGCAAGTGGTCTACAAGGACATTGAGTTGTGTATGAATGCCTGAATTTGCATACTTCTTATAAAATCCTTCTACTGACGATGCATCGTCTTTTTTGACTCGTTGCAAGTCTTTATTCAGTTCTTGATATTGATTAAGTAACTCACTTATTCCCTCATCTCCATCTTCAGATTCAGAAGAAACTGGTGCTTGGACTTGGGTTTTCACAAGTGGCGATAAATCATCTGTATCTTCAGTTTTTTGAGTGGCACCTAAAGATAACGGGGTATTTTCTATATCCTCTATAAAGTCATTATCTTCCACCTGTGTCTCTGATGAGATTTTTTTTGATCCAAATCGAGAGCTATTAATTTTAGGCGTAGTTATAGACATCAGAAGTTGTTGTGATTGTTCTAGTTCTCTTTCTAAATTTCTAATATACTCACTTTGATCCTCTGCTATCTTAAATTTTGTTTCTGTAGATTCAGCAAGTGTCTCAAATCTCCTTAGTGCAACTACTAGCTCATCTTTTGTACGCGCAAGGTCAAATTGTAGTTCGCGAATATTAGCTTGTTGTTTCTCTTCCACTTTCGATTGTTTTAATATTGTACCTGCAAGATTTTCATATTTCTTAGATAAGAATTGGACTTTCTTTTGTAGCTTAATTTCTTTGTCTGTTCGATAGTCATCACTTTGTGTAGTAGCACTTGCGGTGGGACTTTTTTCTACAGTTAAAGAAATACTCGTAGCAAGCTCTTCAAATCTTGCAGATAATTCTTGTAACTTTTCTAATAATTCAATTTCTTCATCAGTTTGATGAGTATCTCTTTGTATAGAAGCGTCTATTTGTTTAGGAGTGGAGTTTTCTATTACAGATCCTACTATAATTGATTGATCATCAAAATCTTCATCGATAAAAGGAATTTCTAAATCAGAATTATGGTGTATTAATTGTAATGTAGTTAGATCTAATTGATGTAACAGTGAGTTAACTCGATCACTGCTTATTGTTAATGGAGAAGGGAAATCTAACAAATTTTGTATATTTATAAGAATATCTCGATTTCTAAGAAGTGAGGATATTGTTTCAGGGGCTAAGTCCTCTTCAACACTGTTTACAATTTCTATGAAAGCATTAGTTTCTTTAATAGAATCTTTTAAAAATCTCTCGAGATTCTCGAATTCTGCGCTAGATGTAATCTTCTCTAACTGAACAAACTTTTCTACTCTTGTTTGTGGCGTTTCTATGCCTATTTGTAATGCATCTGCTTTTAAAATTGATAAAAGATTGTTTATCTTTGCTTCGTTCGGTTTTTCTTGAGTCAATTCGACTTGTAACTCTAAAAATGCTCTAAGATGACTTACAGGTTTCGATTCTGTGTTATATGTTTGTATAAATTTTTTAATTTCTGCAAATGAATCGTCTGCTTTAGATGGGATTGGGCGCAAAGTAGGCATCGGTTCAGTATTGAGTTGTTTGCTAAAAGTTCCTCTCTTTTGCATGAAAAGGGTAGAATCTGTTTGGTCTGATTTGTCACTAGAAGAATCTTCTGATTCGTTTGCATTAGAATGACTCGGAGGAAGTGGGGACTTATGTCTCATTTGACGTTTACTACTAAAGGAACCAGTCGAGCCATGGTCTGATTTGTCACTAGAAGAATCTTCTGATTCGTTTGCATTAGAATGACTCGGAGGAAGTGGGGGCTTATGTCTCATTTGACGTTTACTACTAAAGGAACCAGTCGAACCATGGTCTGATTTGTCACTAGAAGAATCTTCTGATTCGTTTGCATTAGAATGACTCGGAGAAAGTGGGGACTTATGTCTCATTTGACGTTTACTACTAAAGGAACCAGTCGAGCCATGGTCTAATTTGTCACTAGAAGAATCTTCAGAGGAACCTCTTTCTCTGTTATTTCTAAATATATTTTGATTTTTAAACAACGGATTAAAGATAGGATCTGTTTGAGTGTTCATATCTCCTCTAGGAGCCTGAGTATTTTCTTTCTTTCTATTAGAATGTGCATCGTGAGATCCTACACAGCAATAATAATTGTTTGTTGTATGAGTACTACAATCAATTTTGTTTCTAGAAATTCTAGTAAAGGGTTCTTTCTGACTACTTGGTTTTTTATTTTTTTCAGCTCTTTTACTTCGCTTTGAACGAGTTCTTTCGGGTGCTTTCCTATGGCCTCTAGAAGGCTCAAAGGTACTATTATTGACAGAATCACTTTCAGTCGAAGAACCATTTGATACTCCGCCCCATAATAATGCAATTTTTTGCATGACATCTCGTCTGACTGCATCTACAGCTTTTTCTTCTGGACTCATCGGTTGGGAAGAGGGTAATAGGGATATCCAAGGTGCATTTTTAGATATACGTATATTTAAAGAATCACCTGTAAACTTCATATCTACAGGCACTTGTAAAGAATCAGCCCTGGATTGGACATTATTTTGAAAGAGAATTAGATTGGCCAGTCTCTGAATCTCATCTTTAATTAAACTAGGAATAGTTTGTTGTAAGATGAGATGAAGTTGTTCTGGGTTAGTATAGGCATTATGTATAGTAGATTTCCAATCTGAAGTCATAGTTTCCATTTAATTAAGTATGTTTTTTAATCAATATTATACCATATTTAATAATAAATTTTAATGTGTTATACCGTTTGTGAAATAAAATATGTCACTTATTAACAGTTAGTTATAATTAGCTTTATCTTGTTGTAAATTAATGAATTAAGTATTCTTCTCTAACTAATTGATAATCAGTTAGGTATATAAATTAGAATAGGGCTGTTTAAAGCTCTTTATTTTTAGGAGTATTCCCTCAGAAAGGGTAGGTAGTATCCTAGCTCTGAGCGGGCGAGGTTGCTCTAAATTTTGAGATGTGGGATATAATAGTTGATATAGGGCGAATGACGAGATACTAACCAAAATCACAGTAGAAGCTTTAGACTCTAGGTTTAAATTATATCAAATTATATAAGCTTTCGCATCAATCTCTTGTAGAATTTGCAGAGCTCATTTACTATCTATCTCTTAAAACAAAATTTAATAGAGAGTTTTTTAACTTATATATTAAAAGTTTCATTTATTTAATCATTAATTTAACATAGATAATAATTTTAATTAAAAAAAATATTTTTTTGCTTGTTATTTCTAGTAATATATATAGTCTAAAATTATGGATAAACAGTGGCTTCAAACAGAATTTTTATTAAAAAATGGATTACAAACAGTTTTTGTTATCCTCTTTTTAGTGACACTTCGATATTTTATCGCGCGATATATTAGAAACTCTGAGAACAGTTGGACATCTCAACAACGACTTCGGTGGATAGGTTACGTTCGCAATACTTTCTTTAGTATTTTACTATTTGCTATTATTTATATTTGGGGCGAAGCAATACATGGTTTTGCAGTATCCGTTTTTGCTATTGCTTTTGCCATTGTATTTACTGTTAAAGAATCTCTAATGAATCTCAATGGCGCTTTAGTGCGGTTTCGAGGGAATTCATACGATATTGGAGATCGCATTGAAGTGAAAAACATTCGGGGAGATGTAATCGATATGTCTCTTCTAACTACCACTATTTTGGAGGTTGGACGTGGAGCTTCTGCTCATCAATACACGGGCAAACGAATTGTATTTCCTAATGCTATTTTGCTAACCGATCCGATTATTAACGAATCATTTTTAGAGAAGTATTATATCAACAATATTTGTTTTCCATTGACTTCTTCTGAAGATTGGAAAAAAGCAAAGGAATTATTATTGCGCATCGCACAGGAAGAATGCGCTCCATATATAGAACAAGCAAGGTATCGATTTCGTAGAATTGAAAAACATCGGAGTTTAGAATTGCCTTCTGTCGAACCTAAAATTTCTATTCAACTTCCAGCGCCAGGGATTATTCATCTTTATTTAAAAATACCAAGTCCAGAATCTTTGAAAGGACGGCTTGAACAGATTGTCATCACCCGATTTCTCGAGGAGTTGTATCCACCAAGCAGTGTAGAAAAGGTAGAAACCTAAATTCCATCACTCGATGGAATTTAGGTTACACAATAACTTTAAGAGGCGCTACTTTCTAACAATTGTTCTAATATTTCATTACAACGTGCAATAAATTCTGGAAGTTTTTGCGAGTCCAGTTCCTTTTGAGAAAGCAAAGAGAGTTCATATACTTGTTTTGCCAAAGATTTTGCAAGAGTTGCATCTCGAGTGCGCATATTGTAAATAGCATGGATCAATTTATTGTTTGTATTAAGAATTAATGTCTTCTTATCTAAGAATTCATTCGGCAATTCTTTTTGTGAGAAAGCGATATAATCTCGGAATCTTCTCGATTGCTCATCAATGACGACAAAAGCTGGAAGTGCCGCGCTTGCTATACTTTTTGCCTCTACTTCAATAGTGTTCAATTCGACTGCTTGTTTAAAGTAATCGGATATTTTTGTAGCGAGAGTTTTTCCTTCTGCGTCTAAAATGGTGTTTTCTTTGTTTTTATCGAGTAAAATTTCCTCGCATGCTCCATCAATTCGCTGGAATTTAACGCCTGGCAATTTCGTCTCTAAAAAAGTAATAATAGAGGTATCTAAGTAAGAAGTTGCAATGAGGACTTCAATTCCTTTTTCTTTGTATAGATTTAAGAATTGCGTTTTCTCACCCATGTCTCCATAAACATAAAAGACTTTGTTTTCATGCTTTGATTTGTTTCTTTCGACATATTCCTCTAAAGTAGTCCATTCTCCATTGATATTTTTCCAAATTAAAAGAGATTTGATTCTTTCATAGAATTTCTCATCTTGCAAAATACCCAGTTTTAGAATCATTTCTATATTAGGCCATGACTCTAAGAAAAATTCTTTTCGAGTGGTATATAGATGGGAGAGTTGATCAGCTACCTTTTTAGAAATATGGGTAGATAGTTGCCGTACAGTGCGATCCATTTGTAGGTAACTGCGCGATACGTTCACAGGAATATCAGGGCTATCAATCGTTCCCTTTAACATGATTAAATAATCTGGAATTAGATCTTTGCAGGAATCAGACACAAAAACCCTACTATAATAGAGTTGTATATTGGATTTAGAAAAGTCAAAGTTTTTAGAAATTTTAGGGAAATAAAGAATTCCCTGTAGATGAAATGGGAAATCTACATTTAGATGAATCCAGAAAATTGGTTCTGGCTCTAATGGGTATAGATAATGGAAAAATTCTTTATAATCTTTTTCTGATAGCTCAGATGGCTTTTGAATCCAAATCGGATCTTTTTCGTTGATTCTTTTTCCTTGAAAAAATAATGGATAAGGAAGAAAGGAACAATATTTTTTTAAAGTATCTCGAACTTTTGCTTCTTCTAGAAATTCTGCACTATCGGAATTGATGTGAAGGGTAATTTCTGTTCCATGTCCACTTTTTTCCGCATCGCTAATTTCATATTCAGAGGAGCCATCACAGCTCCAAAAAGCTGCTTTTGTATCTGGTTGATGCGATTTGGATAGAATGTCAACGCGCTCACTGACCATAAAAGCGGAATAAAATCCGAGTCCAAAATGTCCAATGATTTGATCTGATTCTTTATTAGAAGAATATTTAGTTACAAATTCTTCAGCGCCTGAAAAAGCAATTTGTGCAATGTACTTTTCAATTTCATCACTGGTCATTCCGATACCGGTATCGGAGATTGTTAAAGTTTTGTTTTTTGAATCTATAGAAACTTCAATTTTGAAATTTTCTATATTTATTGCCGGAACGGTGCCTTGATCTATCAAAATTTTTAGCTTATGTAGGGCATCACAGGCATTCGAGGTTAATTCGCGAAGGAAGATATCTATATCTGAGTATAAAGATTTTTTTATAATGGGAAGAATATTTTCACTGTGTATTTTTACTGTACCTTTAGCCATGGATTCCTCTACGTTTAAAAAAGATAAAATTATAACCAATTAACGTGTAAATGCAAACTATTTAATATGGGTAGATCAATAGAAATAGTAATTAAATGATTCCCAACGACTTTGAAGCAGAAGTAAAAATAGTTTTTTAAAAAAAATATTTTTAGTCCATAAACCATTTCTCATGTTACACATGAAATCATAAAAAGGATAGAGTTTCTGAAGGACCTACAGGGTGAATTTTCTAAAGATAAGCGGTGCATCTATTGTTATTTTTATAGCAATAGGCATATTTCTAACGGCCATGATCCTATTCATGAAACGAGTATTTCAGAAAGATATCCCCTGCAAAATTTCTATCAATAACCAGGATAATCTAACAAAAATAGTACAGATGGGACAAACACTACTCGCTGCCCTCTCGGATAATAAAATTGCTATTCCATCACCCTGTGGCGGTAAAGGTTCTTGTAAACAATGTAGAGTTAGAATTATTAAAGGAGGCGAGGATGTCTTAGAAATAGATAAGGCGTGTTTTTCTCCGAAAGAGTTAAAAGAGGGTTGGCGTCTTTCCTGCCAATATAAACTACGGCATGACGTTACAATTCACCTACCTGAACAATCTCTGCAACTTCGGGAATTTATCGGAAAAGTTGTGAGTAATGAGAATCAAGCTACCTTTATTAAAGAGGTGGTGATTGAACTCCCAAAAATGAAAGATTTCATCTATCAAGCCGGGGATTATTTACAATTCTATGTTCCCAAATATAGTACGAATACCAATGACTGGAAAAAAAATATGGATGAGATTTATTTAGATGAGTGGGAAAAATTTGGTTTATTTAATTGTCAAATTTCTCACGATGCAGAAGAAAAAATTGTAAGGGCTTATTCTTTTGCATCCTATCCATTAGAAAAAGAAATAACAAAATATAACGTTCGTATAGCCACACCACCCATTAAAGACGGAAAGACATCATCTAAAATTCCTTGGGGGATTTGTTCTTCTTATCTTTTTTCATTGCAACCAGGAGACACTGTCAAATTAGCGGGGCCTTTTGGAGAATCTCACATGATTGACGATGACCGAGAGGTAATTTTTCTTATTGGAGGTGCCGGCTCTTCTTTTGGTCGCTCTCACATCTTGAGTCTTTTCTATGAAAAAAACACAAAAAGAGAAGTTACTCTATGGTATGGCGCGAGAGCTCTTCGAGAAAATATGTATCAGGAAGAGTACGAGGCTTTAGCAAAAGAATATCCTAACTTTCATTATCACCTAGTTCTTTCAAATCCGCTACCTGAAGATATTAAGCAGGGTTGGCCTAAAGAGGATCCAATCAAGACTAACTTTCTTTTTAAAGCTTTTGAAGAAGGTCAGTTAAAAAATATGGAAATGCCCGAGGAGTGCTTATATTATGTTTGCGGCCCTCCTTTACATAATACAAGTATTATGAAATTACTAGATAATTATGGAGTAGCTAAAGAGAATATCGTTTTAGATGATTTTGGTTCATAGAGGAGGCGTTTTTTGCGAATTGTTGTACAGCAATTGAATTTGAAAATTGGCGATTTACACAAAAATACAAGTAAAATTATCGATGCAATCGAAAAGGCAAAGATGGCGCAGGCCAATATTATTCTTTTTTCAGAATTGACAATTTGCGGATATCCACCAGAGGATCTCGTTTTGCAAAATACCTTTATAGCAGCAATTGATGAACATCTGCAAAAAATTGTTGCAGCGAGTCACAATATTATGGTGGTCGTAGGATTGCCAAGACTCAATCTATTTGAAGGAGAAAAGCACCTATTTAATAGTGCCTGCATTATATGTGACCGTAAGATTATGGGATTTTATGATAAGATGCTGCTTCCGCACTATGATATTTTTAACGAGCGACGATATTTTGAACCTGGTCAACAGGTATATGTATGTTCTTATATGGGCAAGAAAATCGGAGTCATTATCTGTGAAGATATTTGGCAGCACTCAGGACACGTCTCTCTCACCCGTTATGAAAAAGATCCCATTCTAGAACTAAAAAAATATCATATTGATTTATTGTTAAATTTATCGGCATCTCCCTATCAGTTTCAAAAACCTGATATTCGGTGTGAAGTGTGTGCCACTGCTGCTAAAACTCTGCATTGTCCTGTTGTTTTATGTTGCCAAGTAGGTGGAAACGATCAGTTACTATTCGATGGTTATAGTATTTATGTGAATAAAGAGGGAAATTTGGGTGGGATTGCAAAAGGCTTCAAAGAAGATGAGATGATTATTAATTTGGAAGACCCTATTTCTAGTTGTCCACTGACTTATGATCCTATACACGATTTGTACTTTGCACTCGTAATGGGAGTTCGCGATTACTTTTATAAACAAAATTTTTCACAAGCAATTATTGGAATTTCTGGTGGCATTGACTCTGCACTAGCCAGTTGTATAGCAGTCGATGCGCTCGGCAAATCTAATGTACTAGGTGTCACAATGCCTTCTAGGTATTCTCCAGCGGAAAGCATTCAAGATGCAAGAGATGTCGCTCACAACTTAGGAATTTCTTTAGATACTATTCCTGTAGAGAAGATCTTTAAACTATTTGTAGAGGAATTAAATCCATATTTAGATGAAAGATATAGAGGAATTACAGAGGAAAACATCCAAGCGAGATTGCGAGGTAATATCTTAATGGCCTTATCTAACGACTTAGGTAGACTGGTTTTAAATGCGAGTAATAAAAGTGAACTCGCGATTGGTTATGCTACCTTATATGGAGATATGTGTGGGGGACTTAGTATACTCGGGGATGTTTTAAAAACGCAGATTTATGAACTGGCGGATTGGGTGAATAGAGAGAAAGGAATTCTCATTCCTCATCATATTATTAGTAAGCCTCCCTCTGCTGAACTCCGATTGAATCAGAAAGACACGGACACACTTCCCGACTACAGCACGATAGATATAGTTCTTCAGGCATACGTAGAGGATTATTTACATTCCTCACAAATTTCAAAGAAATATGATATCGATGTTGGTGTTATATTAGATATTATTAAAAAAATTCATGCTGCTGAATATAAAAGACGACAATTCCCCCCTATACTCAGAGTTTCGAAGAAATCGTTTAATATAGGAAGGCGTTATCCTATTGTACAGGGCTGGATATAGTTGGAATTTCTGGTAAGATACTTGTAATATCGGATTTTTTATTCCGTAGCATCATGAGGCGATCAAATCCTATTGCAATACCGCAACAAGCTGGAATACCTCTTTCTGTAGTTTCTAGAAATTCCGTATTTAAAGGTAAGGTGCTTTTGCCATATAGCACTCTATTTTCCATTATTTGGAAGAATCTATTTTTTGTCTCTTTAACATCTGTTAATTCCATATAGCCATTACCAATTTCCATCCCTTCTCGATATATTTCAAATCGGAGTGCGACTTCTTTTCCATCTTTTTGAATAGTTTTTGCTAAGGCAGCTTCACTCGCCGGAAATTCTGTGATAATAGTGATTTCGTCGTAGCCGAGAGTTGGTTGTACAAAAAAAGACCACATATAGTGTAGCAAAGACTGTCTATCCCAATAATGAACCTCTACAGGCAATGAGGTAGCAACGCGCAGAATAGCTTTTTGCGATAGAGACGGATCAATACCTATTTTCTTGAAAGCTTCTGCATAAGGTAAAATATTTACCTGAGTTTTCTGTAAAAATAAGAAAATCAGATCTGTAACACAAGATAAGAAATGATCTAGAGAAACACCGACTTCATACCACTCAAGCATCATAAATTCATTGCGGTGCAGCCTACCTTCTTCTTCTTTCCGAAAAACGTGAGATAATTGAAAAATATTTTTCATACCAATAGAGAGTAATTTTTTCATCCCATATTCCGGTGAGGTATGCAGATAAAAAGAGGGACCTACAGGCATAGGTACTTCAAACGGGTCGATATAGAGATCAATTTCAGGTAGAGGATTTAAAGCATTGCAGTCTACTTCTACAAAATTTTTAGCGTAAAAAAAATCGCGAACGCACTTCAACATGTTACAGCGGTCCTGCAAAAGAGCGATTTTTTCTGAATAATCAGACTCGAGAGACATACGATGCTGTCCTTGTATCTACTTTAATAACATCACCCTGATTGACAAAGATAGGAATTTGAATTTTTGCACCCGTCTCCAATATAGCAGGTTTTAGTACGCGACCGGAAGCTGTATCTCCTTTGAGTCCCATCTCTGTTTCGGTAATGAGTAAATCCATAAAGGTTGGAGGAGTAACATCAATAACATTGCCATTGTAGAAAATAATATCATAAACAACGTCCTCTTTTAACCATTGTTTTTGCGATGATAATAATTCTACAGGAGCTTCTATCTGCTCATAAGTGGTATCATCCATAAATACGACAAAATCTCCGGACTCATATAACATTCGCATTTTTGCCTCAACTACATCGGCGACTTCTAATTTTTCTCCAGATTTATAAGTCTTATCTAAAATCCTACCAGTCATAAGATTTTTAAGACGTGTGCGTGTAAATGCTTGTCCTTTACCCGGTTTTACAAATTCAACATTAATAATAACATAGGGTTCTTTATCAATTTCAACTTTTAATCCAGGTCTAAATTGATTGGTACTAACTTGAGCCATAGTAAATATATTCCTTATGAAAACGCATATAATGCTAATAAAGTAGTGTGGTACTTGTATGTTGCAAGCAATTGTACCTATAAATTGTACTAAAAGTACATATTTACCGATATATGAACGATATCAACTACCTGATTGCATCCTTGCAATCACGATTGATAAATTTTGAATATGTAATCCTAAATGTTCATTATGGCTATGAAATGTTTCGGAAACATTTTGAAATGAACTGGAAAAGTGAGTAATTTGATTTTCAAAAATGCGTAAGAGATCTGACATTTCTTTGTTTGCTTGTTGAATATCTCTTTTAAAAAGAGAATATTGGTCGCCAGCTTTCATCTGCATGAATAAATAAATTTCAAGACCACTAGAGATAAAAAATCCTAGCCCAAATATTGTATGGTTTGATGTTATACTAAAAATAGCAAAAGCTATATTAATAATAATTCCTATTAAGATACATAAATCCTTTATCAGAGAGGAGCATTTCTCAAGAAAATTTTCTTGCAAAGAGAGATTTGACCTGGGATACTCTTGAGATTGATAGTTAGTTATTTTAGTCATAAATATACATTAAATAATTTTATAAAAATAATATTTTTAATAAAAGGACTTATGATTTCCTATGGAAAAAAAAACACAGACGCAGGAATGTAATGAACAATGCACACCTATAGATCTTGCAGAAAGTCGTATTGCAGAGGATACGTTAGAGCGTTATTCTGGCTGTCATGTCTCCAATTTCTGTTCTAATTTAATACTTACTAATTTTCCAAAATATGTAGAACATTTTGCTAAAGAACGCGATATTCCAATTCATGAAGGGTCTATGTTTAAAGTGGCTCATGCAAAAGAAGAAGACATTAGCATTTTAGATTTTAAAATTGGTTCTCCGGCAGCAGCTCTCGTTATTGACTTATGTTCGTTCTTACCTATAAAAGCAAGTGTATTACTGGGAATGTGCGGTGGTTTGCGACGTCGCTACAAAGTGGGAGAATATTTGGTTCCAGTCGCGAGTATACGAGGTGAGGGAACTTCAAACTTCTATTTTCCACCCGATGTACCCGCTCTTGCTAATTTTTTAATGCAAAAAGCGGTGACTGAAATACTGGAGGAAAAACATTCTACTTATCATATTGGGATTACTTTCACGGGTAATATGCGATTTTGGGAATTCAATGAAGATTTTAAAGAACGCATCAAATTATCTAAAGCACAGGCCTATGAAATGGAATGTGCAACTCTATTTATTGCGAGCTATAGGAGAAAATTTACTTTGGGTGCTTTATTGCTAGTCTCGGATCTTCCTTTGAATCGAGATGGAATAAAGACTAAAATAAGTTCTGAATATGTATTTGAAAAATTTATGCCAGATCATATCGAAAAAGGAATACAAATTCTTAAACATGCGAGAAAGATGCAAGCGAAGTCGATTAAAGGTGCTTATCATCGCAATCTAGACATTAATAAACCTTCTTGATTTTCTTTATAAAATAACAAACAATTTTATCTTTTTGTACTAATTACTGGTATGCTTATGACACAAACAAGAGAACATTGGAGTTCTAGACTCGGGTTTATTTTAGCTGCTATTGGTTCTGCTGTTGGACTCGGCGTTCTTTGGATGTTTCCCTATGTTGTTGGAAAAAATGGGGGTGGTCTTTTTTTATTTGCTTACATCTTGTGTATAGTATTAATCGGTATCCCCGTTTTTATAGGCGAATTAATCATAGGTCGCCATGCGCAAAAAGCTTCAATCGAAGCATTCTCGCATTTATCACCCAGTAGACCTTTTTGGAAACTTGCTGGCGTACTTGGATTTCTCTCTTCTTTTTTCATAATGTCTTATTATAGCGTCATTGCGGGATATGGAATGAGTTATATTCTTATGTCGTTGATAGGATCTTTTCAAGGTGAGAGTATCACGTCTATTACAAACATGTATGATACGTTAGTGGGATCGGGATCAATTTCTTTATTTTGGCATGCTCTTTTTACCGTAATCACGGTCGGTATTGTAATATCTGGTGTCCGCAAAGGGATTGAATTTTGGGCAAAACATATTACTCGTGGATTATTTATCCTACTCGGTGGGCTATTTTTTTACAGTATGACTCTTCCTGGGTTCTTTCAAGCTTTTCGTTATCTTTTTTATCCAAATATAGAAACTTTTCAACCATCTAGTATACTCGAAGCGCTGGGGCTTGCCTTTTTCACATTGAGTCTTGGACAAGGTATTATGATTAGTTATGGAAGTTATATGAAAAAAGGAGAAGATATTCCTAAAATGGCATGTATTGTAAGTGGTGCTGTTATCATTGTCTCTATCTTGGCAGCTCTCACTATCTTTCCCGTGATTTTTACCTTTAACTATTCTCCCAACGGCGGTCCTGGTTTGGTCTTCAAGACACTTCCCTACTTGTTCTCTCGTCTTCCTGGATCTTTACTTCTCTCTACTCTGTTTTTTGTCTTATTTGTTTTAACAGCTTTAACCTCTGCCGTTCCTTTTGTAGAAGTAGTAACTACAAACATTATGGAGATGTTTAATTGCAAAAGAGGTAAAACTGCATGTCTCGTTGGAATCGCTACTTTTATCTTTGGAATTCCAAGTGCACTTACTAATTCGCCTATCTTATTTCGAGATTGGTCAGCTATTTATAAAAATGACTTCTTGGAGACGGTCAATCACTTGGTGTCTGTGTGGCTAATTCCCGTTGGCGGATTACTCACATCGCTGTTTCTCGGTTGGCGCATGAATAAACGCGTTATGCAGATTGAATTTGGTTCGGGATCAAAATGGAAATCACTATTTTCTGCATGGTCATTTTTCATTCAATACGTAGTTCCCGTATTGATCATAGCGATTATTGCACAAAAAAGCGGGCTACTCGACATTGATCAGTTATTTCAAAGGATTAAATAAGTATTTATATAGAAGAAAAATATTTTATTTTAAATTTACCATTGTTAGCATACTATAAATTTTTTACTGCGATATCATGCTTACATCTCTCCTGCGACTGCTTCTTGTCATTGCTGTTCCGTTATGTATCTCTACTCAATCAGTTATATATCCTCAAATTCCTATTCAAAAATCGCTGAGTACAACTAATACAAAGCAATATCATGCTATTTCATATGACAACATGCTTGATCTTCTTCAAAAGCTAGAAGAAGAAGACTTTGAAGAGCAATGCAGTCCAGCAGATTTAGAAAGAATACATCAATTCTTAATCCATTTAGCAAAACAAGGCCTCCTCGAACAAAATTCTGAAGAAGAACTTGCCTTAGCTTTTGACATTCAAGAATTATTGGGAAATAGTTCTGAATTTCATAACTGTGCATCTGATCTTTATCAGAATATGACTTGTGCATTTATGCCAGATCTTTTCTATGAACAGGGAAACATAGTTTTATGCAAAGGTTGGTTGAGAAAACAATGTGGCCACATTAAAAAATTCGTCAAAAAACATAAAAAAGAAATTCTTATTGGAGCAGCAGTAGTTGTGGCAACCACAATAGTTATATGTATAGTTACTGCATGTCCAGCGGCAACAGCGCCCCTTGCTGCTGCTGGAGCGGGTATATCTGGTTCTAATAAGTCAGATGACGAAGATGACATTTCCTACTTGCCAACACCTCAAGAAATTGAGACTATAGAAGCAGTATTAGAAACACAAATACCTGATTTCAAGGAAATTATTTCTGAAGATAGAATAATTCACGACTTGGAACTAACAGGTACAGACGATAGTAATTCTCTTAGAGAAAATATACGAATTGTTGGTTCTGCTTTAGCGCATAATATCTTTGATGAAACTGCTCAACTTCTTTTTACTACAAAAGAGGAGGGGTCAGAAAGAAATATAGCTCACAAGAGAATTGATAGTGCATTTGGAACAGATCAAATGGCTTACTATGGTTATCAAACAACAAATTTTCCTGGATATGCTTATCAAGCAAGAGGAGACCATGCGCTTGAAACTCAGCATTACGAACAAGCCGTTCACGATTTTGGAAAGCTCATTGAATTGAACCCCACTAATCCCGAGGCATACTTATCTCGAGCATCCACTTATTATGCAATGGGAGAATACAATAATTCGCTGCAAGACTATCAAACTTATATAGAACAAAAACCCCTAGCTTCCGAGTCTATTATTGGTGTGCCTTCTCATTTTGCTAAAGGGCTTGCGATCGGAGTTTGGGAATCTGGAAAGGGACTGGTCTCTTTTACAGCTTCTTGTTTAGCTCATCCGATTAATACGATGCAAGAAGTATGGGAATCTCTCACTACGCTTGTGAACCTGACAAAAACTGAAGAATGGGCTGCTATTGGACAAGCTGTTGCACCCGAAGCTCATCATCTCCTTACAGAATGGGATACTTTATCTGCTCAAGAACGCGCAGAACTTGCGGGGCAAACTTTTGGGAAATTAGGAGGAGATATTCTAATTCCTGAAGCTACTGGAAAAGTTTTTACGTCAGGAATTAAAGGAACTAAAGAACTTGCTAAAGCTGCTAAATGCCTAAAAAATGCTGAAAAGACTGTGGTTCTAGAAACACTAGCTGAATCATCATTTGGGAAAGCAAATGTTCTTCGTGAAAATCCTTGGCCACTAAAAACAATAGATCCAACAACCGCCGCAGCTCTACAACGAGGTATAGAGAAGTTTAAATTTTCTCATAGAGCAGCTATACATATGACTGAAGAAGGCAGATGGGTGCCAGTTAATATTTTAGAAGATGTTATTAATAGTCCAATAGTCGTTACATTGGATCCTCGTGGGCTTTCGAATGGTCTTATGCATTATTCTCAAATATCCAGAAATGGAAAGTTGTATAATATTGAGGTGCTATATGACAAAGCTACTAATACAATAGAACATTTTCTATATGACGATGGAGCCATGGGTCCTTTAAAAAAGGTTAAGAAAAATGGATAAGAATCTAAATAATAAACTCGGAAGATATAAATTATATTATCTTATCGACATGTATTTATGTAAAAAGATTAATGAGTTCAAATTTTGTAGTAAATATTGTCCATTTTATAATTTAGAATTAGATAAAGAGATACTAACAAAAAAGGAATATAAAGCATTTTCTGAATTATTTGGAGTAGCTGGTCGACTTGATGAATCTGAAACAGGATCTGGGTTTCTTTATACAAAAGAAGAATTACGGCAAAAAATTATAGAAACGAAAGAAAGCCTAAGAATCCCTTTAAACAGAAACGGAAAAATGGATAAACATAGGATATATTATCTTATGGATATGTATTTAACTGGAAATATTGATGGTTCCACATTTTGTAATGAATTTTGTCGCGTATTTGATCATGAACTCGATTTCAATACATTAACTGAAGAAGAAAATAGAATACTGTCCGATTTAGCGCTTGTTGTATATGGATTTTCTGAAATTGAATCGGGCCGAATTATTGATTTTGATAATAGCTACAAAGAAGATAACCTAAGAAAAAAAATATTAGAAACCTTAGAAAAACTAGAAGTTGCGCCGGAATAACGCGGCAGATGCTCAATTTTCCTTGCTGCCTATCCTTTCCAATTTCGTTATTTCAAAGAGTCCGACATTGAATCGTCGATACTATTATTGGATGAGGAATGAATGAACCCGACCAGTAGAGTTCCGATAAAAATTAAGATAGTCCCTATAATAGAGTAAACATCCGGTGCTTTTTTTTGCCAAATAGACTCGTAGACCATCGTGAAGATGATAGCGAGATATAAAAAACCATTAGTATAACTCGGTTTTGCAAAATGATAAGATAGAGTTAAAAAGAATTGATAAATTGTTCCCAAAATTCCGATCAGGATAAAAGTTCCCCAAAGGGTATTTGAGGATGGAGTTTCCCAGCTCCAAAGTAGTGGGATAGCAGAAACTACGATAGATAACACAAAAAAATACAGCAGTATACGTATCGGAGGTTCTTTTTTAGCGAGCCTGCGCATAGAAAAATTGGAGCATGTTCCAAAAAAACCAGAAGCAAGTCCAATGAGAGTTCCTAGATGATGGATATTTCCCTCTGGTTTTAGAATAAAAATAGTCCCAATAAACCCGAGTAATATTCCAATCCACATAGATTTTCCAAGTTTCTTTTTATACCAAAGCCATATCATCAAAGGAGTAAAGAGCGCGCGCGTGTAACTGAGTACTAAAGCATTGGATAGAGATAATAGAGATAGTGCATAGAGCAGTGCATAGAGTTGTAGTAGGCCAAAAATAGTACGCCAAACATGCATAGAAAAATATTTTGTTTTACAAATAGAAATTCCATGATGTGGACTGGTTGCCATTTGCCAAAGCAGAATAGGCATCACTGTAAATAAACTAAATAACTGGCGAAAGAATATAACCACTGGCTGAGACGTATACTGTTCAGCAAATTGCATGAGAATACCTACTGCCGCAAAACACATTGCCGCTAAAATAGAAAAAATCGCCCCTTTTTTTCTGCTGAGTTCACGCGCCATAAACCTGTATATTAAATTTGAACAGATATATCTTTAATTAAAAAGGATACTATCTCTTCTAATTTTTTGGGAGTCAGGATATTTGGCAGAGGTCGTTGGACTTTCCGTATCGTCTTCGGATAACGTTTTTTGACATAAAATGAGTCTTTCCCAATATAAATATGAATGCAGTCTTTTTGCTCTGCTATTATGCGAATTCGCGTCAGATGATAAAGCCACTCTATAGAAATTGGAGGTGTCCCAAATCGATCACGGAGTTCATCAAAAATTTTTGCACTTTCATCAAGTTCTGCTGCTTCCCCAAATCGATGATAGAATTCCAATCGAATGTTTGATTCCTGAATATAATTTTCTGGAATAGTGACATCAAAGGGATGTTCTATTTTGGTTTCAATAAAGAGAGGCATGCGATTTTTTTGCAGAGATTGAATCGTTTGTTTTAACAATTTACAATAAAGATGAAATCCCAGTGCCATAACGTGACCCGATTGTTTTGTTCCCAAAATATCCCCAGCACCACGAATTTCTAAATCTTTTAACGCAAGTTTCATACCCCCGCCAAATCCAGAGGATTCGACTAGTGCTTGTAGTCTTTGACCGGTGACCTCAGACATTACCCGTTTAGGTGGGATAAGAAAATAGGCATAAGCTAGTCGATTCCATCTTCCCACTCTACCTCGGAGTTGGTATAACTCTGATAATCCAAACCTATCCGATCGGTCGATGAGAATTGTATTAGCATTAGGAATATCAACTCCATTTTCTAAAATAGTAGTGGCAATGAGAATATCTAATTTCCCTTCTTTAAATTTGTGAAAAATATCATCGGTACTATCTGGGTCAAGCTGTCCGTGAACAATTCCAATTTTTGCCTCGGGAATAAGGGTTTGGATAGCTTGTGCTCGTCTATGAATACTCTCAATTCGATTATGGATAAAATAAGATTGCCCATCTCGCATAAACTCGCGAAGCAAGGCTCCACGGATTACTTCATTATCTGTCTCGCTGATAATTGTTTTGATTGGGACTCGATCTTGTGGCGGGGTATTTATAACAGCAAGATCGCGTGCACCGACTAAAGAAAAATAGAGAGTTCTCGGTATCGGAGTTGCCGACAAAGTAATACAATCGACTCCAACGGTATATTTTTTCATGTTCTCTTTGGCTTTTACCCCAAATCTTTGTTCTTCATCAATAATAAGTAATCCGAGATTATGAAAGATGATATCTTTACTGAGTAAGCGATGCGTTCCAACGACAAGATCTAAGCTGCCATCAGCTAGTTCTTTCAGAACTTTTTTCGTTTGTTGCGCTGTTACCCCTCGCGATAACATCCCAATCCGAATGGGAAAGTTTGTCATGCGATCGGTAAATGTTTGAAAGTGTTGGAGGGCTAAAATAGTAGTGGGAACGAGGACAGCTACTTGTTTTTTTCCATCAAAAATGGCTTTGAAAGCAGCTCTCATAGCGACTTCTGTTTTTCCATATCCCACATCCCCACATAGCAAGAGGTCCATTGCGCGAGGAGACTCCATAATTTGTTTGATCGTATCGACAGCTGTTTTTTGATCCTCTGTCAGATTAAATGGAAAATCTTCCTCGAAGAGATGCATATCCTCGCTATCTTTGGGATAAGAAAAACCACCGATATAATCCCTTTTTGCCTGTATTTCCAAAAGATCTTTGGCATAACCAATAATCGCTTTTTCTGTACGTACTTTGGTATTTTGCCATTTTTTAGTCCCTAAAGTATGTAACTTCGGATGAGCTTTGCTAATCCCAAGATACCTCGAGATTAAATGAGATTGTGTGATAGGTACATATAAACGACTCGCGTTTGCATATTCAAGAATAAAAAACTCAACTTCTTGTCCTGCATGATTAATCTGTTTTTCCATTCCTAAAAACTTTCCAACTCCATTGTAGAGATGGACTACATATTCTCCTATTTCTAGTTCGTGGAAAGTAGAAATAGTATGTCGGTGAACAGATCTCATTTTTTCCCGATGGACTACAAATCTCTGGGTAACTTCTGCGTAGGAAATGATTGCAAATTTTGCATCGGAGAGAATAAACCCAGAAGTCAAATATCCTATAATGAAATGGATTGGAAATTTAGAGGAGATTTTTTGAGCATCAAGATATTTTTGCAATGCTTGACGCTCGGCATCTGAATAGGTGTAAATATATAGCGTATAAGAAGTGGGGAAATTTTCTTTCAAAATATCTAGCAAAGCAAATTTCTTTTCCAAGTCAAGGGAGGGATCTGCATATTCGCGCCACCCATGAAAGGGAAAAGAGAGATGAGTCGCTGATAGACTTTGGTTAAACATTTCAAAAGTAACAACGGATTCATTAGCAATTGGTTTTCCTGAAATTTTTTCGATAGAGAGTTCTGTACAATAAATACGTGAGAAATTTTGTATCTTGCTAAATAAAGATTGCAAAGAGAAAAAGAAAGGAAGTGATGACAACGTTTTATGAATAGTGGAATACTTATCTTCTATTGAGAGCAGATCTTCGAAAATAAGGATAGTCTCTCGCGATAAATAAGAAAAAAAATCTGTTTTCTCCATTTTGATCAAAGTCGTTTCATCAGCTGGGAAAAGAGAAAGGCAAGAAACTTGACTCTCCGACTTTTGTGATTCGGGATCGAAAGATCGAATCTCTGTAATTTCATCTCCAAAAAATTCTAAACGATAAGGAGTCAGCGTATGGCTTGGGAATATATCGATAATTCCCCCTCTCAACGCAAATTGCCCTTTCTCAACTACTAAAGAAACTTTTTTATATCCAATACTTGGAAAAAATGAGCTTAGTTTTTCAAAGTCGCATTCAGTATTGACTGCAAAAGAAAATGTATTTTGGATCAGTATTTCTTTAGAAACAACATATTGCATGGCTGCTTGCAGGGGACACAGAATTATTTCTTTAGTAGAATTTTTGGATAGAATAGATAAGAGTTCAAATCGTTTCCCAACGATATCTAAATTCGATATAGGTTCTTTATCTATAATTTCCCACGCCGGAAACTCCCATATTTTTTTACCTGTAAAGGTTTTCATATTATCTATGAAACCTGAAATTTTTTCACTTCCACTGATTATAACAATTGGCTTATTGAGTTTAGTATAAATAAGCGATGAGAGAAAAGCTTTAGGGCCTTCTAATATTTTCTCTAGAATGATTTCGGGCTTTTCCTGAATCGTTTGGAGAAAATGACTAATCGATGGGCTAGTAGGGAAATCGTTTAACACTGTTCTTTGATTTTCTGATTAAAAAGAGTAAATGCATCGGATAGGCGATCTAAAGATTTTCCAGCCCCTTGAGCCATTAGGGTGCTTCCACCACCTCGTCCACCCATAAGTTGTATTATACTTTGAAGAATCTCGTTCGCACCGAGTCCCTTTTTCGTTAGATCGGGTGTCAAACGAACCAACATATGATAGCTTTGATTGTGTTCCACGATTAAAAAAATAGCACTGGATGGAGATTTTTCTATTAAAGTATTGCTTAAAGGTACGAGAGATTCTTTATCTATTGGAACCTGGCTTGTGAAAATAGAAGTTGGGCCTATTTTATCACATTTTTTCACTAGATCGATGGCTATTGTTTGCAGCTGATTCTGAGCAAATCGTTTGATTTGTTCGCGAAGGGCTATAGTTTCTTTCTGGTAATTCAGCAAAGCTGCGGGGATTTTGGCTATTGGAACCTCAAGTAACATTGAAAGTTCATGTAAAAGGTCTTCTCTTTTATACATAAATTCTCGAGCTGGTAGACCAATACAAGCATCTATTCGGCGAATTCCGTTTCCAATGCTACTTTCTTTCGTAATACGAAATAATCCAATTGATCCCGTATTTGCAGCGTGCGTTCCTCCGCATAGTTCTCGAGAAACATCGTGAATATTTACTACCCGTACCTCACTTCCATATTTTTCGCCGAAGGCTTGTACAATGCTTGTGTCTTTTTGTGCTGTTGCTAAAGGGAGGAAAGTGGTAGAAATAATATGATTTTGATCGATCTTCTCTTGTACCAATTGTTCTACATTTCGAATTTCAAGTTCTGTTAGGCCTTTATGGTGAGTGAAATCATACCGGAGTCTACCGACATCTACAAGAGATCCCGCTTGACGAACGTGAGGTCCTAAGATTTTTGATAAGGCAAAATTCAATAGGTGAGTTGCACTATGAGCCTCTTCAATTCGCCGCCTACGCCCCGCATCTATACTTGCATGTACTGTATCTCCTACAGAGAGAGTTCCTCGGATTAGTTTTCCAATATGTGCGATAACATTTTTATAATACTTCGTATCTTGTACATAAAATTCACCCTCGTTGGTTTGGAGTATTCCTCTATCGCCAATTTGTCCTCCCTTCTCCGCGTAAAAAGGAGTCTCTTTTAGTATAATAATTGCGTTCGGATCTTCTATACTAAGTGATCTCTCTACGTGACCGCTCCGACTTATTGCAATAATAGATGTATCTATAGCATCTCTTTCATATCCAACAAAGTCCGTTTGTACTTCTTGAAGGAGAGGAATGTCTAATTGTAAAGCTGTAGATTTAGCGGAGAATGTAGCTGACTTTCTTGAACGCTCTTTAGCCTCATGCTCTAAGTTTATATAGTTTTCTGTGTCTATAGTCAGCCCCCGATCTTTTGCAAGTAATACAATTTCATCAAAGGGAAGCCCATAGGTATCTTTTAATAGAAAAGCCTCACTACCTTCAATTTGCTTAGAGGCTCTTTTCCCCGCTTTTTGTAAAATGGGCTCTATCAAGTTACCACCTCTTTGCAAAACTTTAAAAAAGTTCTCCTCTTCTACGGTAAGAATTTCCCCTATCTTTGAGCGAGAAGCGAGCAATTCTGGATAATCTTCTCCCATTAACTCAATGAGGCGTGGAACAAGTTTTGCATGAAATGGACGCGTTGACCCCAAGTTTTTACTGTAGATTATAGATCGCCGAAGTAGCTTTCTTAAGATATACCCCCGATCCGTGTTGCCTGGCATCGCTCCATCACTAATCGCAAAAGAAAGGGCGCGGATGTGATCTGCAATAACCCGAAAGGAAGCTGCTTGAAGAGGGTGCTCTTTTGTATATCGGATAGAAAAAATTTCCTCTAGCTTTTGAATGATTGAAAATAGGATATCAGTTTCGAATACGGAATCTACGCCCATAGATAAGCTCACCACGCGTTCCAATCCGACGCCGGTGTCGATGCATGGCTTCGGGAGTTTAACGATTCCACCCCCGATTTCTTTATTATCTTGCATGAATACTAAATTCCAAAATTCTAAATAACGCTCTCCTGAAGAATCTTCTTTCGGATTTTTTGCATTTCCATATTGCGGACCTCTATCGTACAGTAATTCAGAACAAGGGCCGCAAGGACCATAATCTCCCATTTGCCAGAAATTCTCACTCGCTCCCATTGTAATAATTCGAGAAGCAGGCATCCATTCTTTCCATAGCTCCAAAGACTCGGGATCATTTTCAAAAACAGTAACCCACAATCGATCCGGAGAGAATCCAAAGATAGTAGTGGTGACTTCATAGCTATAGCGAATTGCCTCTTTTTTGAAATAACCTCCAAAAGAAAAATTCCCTAGCATTTCGAAAAAAGTCATATGTCTAGAAGTATGGCCGACGTTTTCTAGATCGTTGTGTTTTCCACCTACTCGTAAACATTTTTGGACAGACACTGCATTGTCATAATCTGCGGTGGCGTTGCCAAGGAAAATATCCTTAAATTGATTCATACCTGCATTTGTAAAAAGTAGAGATGGATCATTTGGAGAAAAAAGAGGGGATGAAGGAACGTGGGTGTGATTGCTTTCTATAAAATATTTTAGGAAATCGCGACGAATTTTTTTAGAGAGCACGTAACCCTTTTTAGCTTGAGCTTTTAATTCTAAGGAGTACAAAATATAAGAATTTATCAAGAAATGCAAGCAAATTAGGAGAACTCATGGATGAATCGCACAGAAAATTGCTCGGTAAAATTGCGAACGCAATTCGGCAGTTGTCCATAGAGGCTATTGAAAAGGCTAACTCAGGCCATCCTGGACTTCCGATGGGCTGTGCAGAATTTGCTGCCTACCTTTGGAGCAATGTTCTCCAATACAACCCTAAGAATCCCGATTGGATCAATAGAGACCGATTCATTTTATCAGCTGGACACGGTTCTATGTTGCTTTATTCTATACTTCATCTAACGGGCTATGATCTTTCTCTAGAAGATATTAAGCAATTTCGACAATTACATTCTAAAACTCCGGGTCATCCCGAATCTTTTATGACACCCGGTGTTGAAGCAACCACTGGACCTCTCGGACAAGGAATCGGTAATGCTGTAGGGGAAGCGCTCGCTTTAAAAATTCTTGCACAAAAATTCAATCGAGATGGGTATCAATTGTTTACAGGAAAAGTCTATTGTCTGGCTGGAGACGGTTGTATGCAAGAGGGAGTTTCTTCAGAAGTGTCCAGCCTAGCGGGACATCTACAACTTGATAATCTAATTATAATTCACGATGCAAATAATATCACCCTAGATGGACTTCTTACGCAATCTGCATCGGAAAACACTCTGCTTCGATACAAGTCGTATGGATTTGAGGTATATACTTTAGATGGATATGACTTCGATCAAATGAATTCCTTATTTTCTGAAATTCAAGCGCACCAGACAAGACCTGTATTCATTCAAATGCATACAATTATAGGAAAAGGATCGCCTCATAAAGCTAATAGCCCTAAAGCACACGGCTCGCCCCTTGGACTCGACGAACTTAATGCTACTAAGAAAGCACTAGGACTTCCCGAAGAAACCTTTTTTATTCCGGTTCAAGTCCATAATTTTTTTGATTCTAAACAGCAAAAAAACCAGGCGAAAGAAGATTCATGGAATCAATTGTTTAATGTTTGGGCAAAAGAATACCCGGAACTAAAAAAAGATTTTTTCGCCATGAAAGAAAAAGAGCTCCCAAAAGAGTTAGAACAAGAATTATATCAATCTATGATGAGAGGATCTATCGCAGGAAGAGATGCTTCACATACCGTTTTAGGATATCTCGGCAAAACGCTCCCATTTCTTTATGGTGGATCCGCCGATTTATCTTCATCCGATAAAACCTATATGGAAGCCTTCCCGTTAATTACTTCCAAGGATTTTTCTGGGAGAAATATTAAATATGGCATTAGAGAGTTTGGTATGGCGACTATAGCCTCTGGTCTCTACCGCTTTGGAATGATGATTCCCTTTATTGGAACTTTCTTAACTTTTTCTGATTATATGAAAAATGCAATTCGAATAGCTTCACTATCGAATTATCAAGTAATCTATCAATTTACACATGATTCCATTTTTTTGGGTGAAGATGGACCTACTCACCAACCTGTAGAACAACTCGCCTCTTTGCGCTCTATACCTAATATTCACGTCATCAGACCCGCCGATCAGTGGGAAGTATGTGGGGCATGGCTCGCTGCTTTACATTACCGAGGTACAACTGCTATTATTCTATCGCGTCAAAAACTTCCAGAATTACAGAATACCCAAATTTCTTATCTAGAAGGAGTAGGAAGAGGAGCGTATATTCTACAAAAGGAAATCACTGGGAAACCAGATTTTACTCTAATGGCAACGGGATCTGAGGTCCACCTTGCACTAGATGTCGCAAAAGCATTGGAAAATATGGGAAAAATAGTTCGTATAATCTCCATGCCAAGTTGGGAAATTTTTTCAAAACAACCCGAGGAATATCGAAAGTCGGTACTTGGTGGTGATATCGGTAAACGAGTGAGTATTGAAGCCGCCTCTCCTTTTGGATGGCATGCTTGGGTGGGACTCGATGGAATTACTATTAGTGTCGATACTTTTGGTGCTTCAGCACCTATGGATGCTCTTCAAAAAGAATTTGGATTTACTGTCGAAGATATTCTCAATCGAATCTTATGATAATACTCCAACTCCCTTCAGTAAGCAGTTTACACCTTGGTATGTGATGTCATTCCCAGTATAGAAATTTTTAGCAACAAAATTAATTGATTCTTCATGGGGAAGATCATGCTTTTTAGAAACTAGCTTAACTAAATAATCGCTGTAGTTGTAACTATTAGAAAACTTTTCTCTTACAGGTTTTGTTTTCTTTTTGATAATCTCGGGAGAGTCTTTAATTTCTCTAATTTTGACTTTATGTTGAGTGACTATCAAATCTTCAAAAGAAGCATCTGGATTTTGATCTCTTAAAGTTTTTATATTGAAAATAACACCCTTATTAAGATGGGTCAAAGCGAGCGCTTGTTGCTCTAGATTTTTTATTGCAGCATCCATCATTTCTGAAGTTTCTATTGTTGGAGATACCTCATTAGAGGTTCCTGCATTTAAATTTTTTTGTACAGCCTCTATCAAACTATTCAGATTGCTGAGTTTAGTAAGAATCATTTTTTGTTCAAGGAAACCATGGACTTTTTCCCCAGTACTATCTGTATTTCTTGAGCTTTCTAAACCCGGTATAGCTCCGAATTTTCGATTAGGCTCTATTCTGTAGTCATATAAGGCATACCAAGCTCCATGGGAAAATACCTGTATGATAGTTGATTCTTTATGATCTTTAACCATAGCTAACAGATTTTTGATGCATGTCTCATTGGCGTCAGTACCAGTATTACACTCTAGATGAGCAAAAGAATAATTTACTTTTGGAGAGGTATACTGAATGATAGCTTTACCGATGAACCATAGAGGAAGGGAGAGAGGGAAAGCTATTGTATTGAGAAGTAACATGCTAACAGCATCAAATACTCTTTTAGCAATATCCCTATTTGTATCAAAGGTCTCTAGATATTTTGTATCTACTTTATATAGTTTATAAAATGGCTCCGTTAAAGCATTTCCTATTCTATTAGCATAAATATAATTATATTCTTTCGTATTCATAATTTAATGAAATTTTTTTTAATTAGCAATAGTATATAAAAATTAATACTTTATTACAAGTGAGTTATCACTTTATAAGCAATTAATTATAAATAAGTTATCGTATTATATATATCACTAAATATCAATTAGCTCTATATAATATTATTATTTAAATAAATAAGGTTGAGGGAGATCTATTAGTATAGGGTGTGTAGCTATAGATATTGGCAAATTAAAATTATATCCCTTTTTCTTAAGAAAATATAGGTCAGGGTCAGACTCATTTTTTGTGTAAATAAGTCTTTTACTCCCATACGTAATTAAAATAAAATATTGTCCTGGATAATTTGATAATTGATCATAAGGAAATGTAAAATGTGGCTGGAAAAATACTCCCGAACCGGGTTGAGTAGGGAGACATGAGAGTGGATTGTCTGTACTCTCGGATGACTCGAGGGGAGTCTGATTTATATTCAGCAATAAACCACACACTAAAGGTTGCAAAGTTCCTTTTTCCTCTAATTTAGCCGCTATTAAGGGGTCAGAACTCGAACGAATAAATTGATCGGAAGCAATACGGATGGGGTTTATATTTAGAAGAAAAAAAGCTATTTCAGCAAATTTTTTATTAAGGATATATCTTTTAAAAGAGGGATACCGAAGGAATAAGTTGGTTGCATCTTGACGAGGGACCTCACCCAACAGAGTCTGCAGTGCAGAGATCTCGGCTGTTGTAAGCATATTATCAAAAACAATAAAATCATTTTTAACAAAAAAAGTTCTATGAGCGGGGACTATTCCTAAATTCATAGGAACATAGTAGCATATCTCTAAGTTTTGAATAAAGAGAGTAGTAGCTAAAATAGCTATCCCTATTCATTCTATATAACAATTTTTATATAAAATTTATTTTACTATATAGTAGATATATAAATAAGAGTGCACTCAAGGTATATTTGTTAAAAATAAAAACCTCCCAGATTAGAGAGGTCTCTATTAGAATCCACTGATCTCACACTACTTTATAGTGTCTTACAAGGTGGAGCCTATATTATTGCGGAATATTTAGTTCTCTTAGATAGTCCACCCTGCGGGGTGGGATCAGAATAGGCATGTACATTACCGTGACCTCCGCCTAGTTCAAGGCAAAGAGACTCACACGCTACCTTGGTTATTCCTTTTTCGTCTGGCTCAATTCTTATATAAGTTAAAATAGTATCTTTATCTGAGCTCCCCATTTTTTCTTTAGTTATTGGATTAAGTATAGACGTCCCATCTACGTTTGTTTCTAAAAAATAACTGCTTTTGACGTCAGTTATTGTTCCTGGATCTATAGCCACACTAAATTTGCTAAATTCTTCTTCCTTCGACAATAAAAATAAGTTGCGAATTTTTTCAGCTGATTCATTTACTTTTCTAGCAATTTCAGATACTTCTGTCGATGGATTAATTATCCCTTCAATAGCAGATAAACCCTCTTTTGTGGGAACCCATGCAGTTGGACATGCAATTTCAGTGTTATATTGTGGTCTAGAATAAAGAGAGGATTCTTTTACTTGACCGATAATATTTTCGTTCTCTTTTAAAAGCCAATGTCTGTGAGGAATTCCAATCCCAACTCTCCTAGCAATCTCGGGAATTAGTTCTGTAAGCTCTCTTGCTTTAACTTTTTGATCTTCTTCTCCTATTAAATTTCTAGCATCCTTTACATCAGGAAATTGGTTGTATAAATTATGGTGAATCCATTGAGTTGAATTTACTGCATACATATTCGTCTCCAGTGGTTAGTATTAGCTGATTTGAAAGTTTAAATATTTTATTGACTAAGTGATAATAGAAGAAGAAACGATTTTAGCAATATATTTTTTAATTATTTCTATTGCTTTTGCAGCAGTCATAGGATCTATAAAGCCTGAAAGTCTAAGATATCCTTCACCATATTTTCCAAATCCAACACCCGGAATACTGATAATTTGGCATTGGTTTAGCAGCAAATCAAAGAATTCCCAAGAAGAGATTCCACTCGGAACTTTCCACCAAACGTACGGAGAATCAATGCCTCCTACTACATCAAATCCGAGTATTCGTAGATTATCGACTAAAAATTTAGAGGAGGTCTGGTAAATTTGCACTTGTGCACTAGTCTCTGCAAGTCCCTCTGGCGAAAGAGCGGCGCAAGCAGCGGTTTGGACTAGCCAAGAAACTCCATTTGATTTTATATTTTGTCGCGTAGTCCATAATTTACAGAGAGAATCTTTCTGTCTATTATGAACATACTGAATTTCTTTAGGAATTACTGTATAAGAACAACGAAGACCTGTAAACCCCGCAGATTTCGAAAAACTTCTCATCTCAATTGCGACATCTTTAGCTCCTGAAATTTCATAAATGCTTTTAGGAACATCGGGAGAGGAGATAAAACTACAGTAAGCAGCATCTAAGAGAAGAATAGAATTATTTTCTTTTGCATAAGTGACCCATGTACTGAGTTGGGACCGATTTAAAGCAACTCCAGTTGGATTGTTTGGAGAACACAGATAAATAAAACTGCAATGCTTATTCGGGGGAGTTGGTAGATATCCTGTTTCTTCTGTACAAGGGAGGTAAATGATGTTTGGATAGTCATTCGATGAGGATAGAGGCCCACTTCTTCCTGCAAGGACATTTCCATCCAAATAAGCGGGATAAGTCGGATTAGGAATCCCTACAATTGCATCTTGTGAAAATAATTCGGACAGTCCAATTGCATCAGAAATAATGCCATCAGAGATAAATAATTCCTCGTTTGAGAATCCGAAGCCAGAATATTCTGTAGATAAGATTGTATCTTTTAGAAAATTATAACCCGTTGTGGGGCCATATCCGATAGGTTCAACAGAGAGTCGTTTGATGGAACTCATGAGGGCTTGCTGGACAGAGGAGGCAAGAGGAAATATAATATCGCCGATACTCAAATTTAGGAATTCTTTTTCAGGGAAAGAGTGTTTAACCTCTAAGATTTTTTTTTCTATGATGGGAAAAATAGATTCATGAGTTAAATGAAAGAAATATGGATTGATTTTTTTCATTGATTTTTCCAAATAAAACATTTTATCTTAGTAGTGACTTAAAATTCTAGAAGTTTATTTATATGAATAGTTTAGAAGAATTACAAAATAGTTATGCACAAATTGAATCTATACTGGGATATAAGTTTGATAACAAATCTCGTATTGTACATGCATTTACGCACCGCTCTTTCTTTCATGAACATAAAGATATCTTACAGGAACATAATGAACGTTTAGAGTTTTTAGGCGATGCTGTCCTGACATTAATTATTTCTGCGTATTTATTTGAAACATTTCCGGCCACCCAAGAGGGAGAGCTATCACAGCTGCGCGCACAAATTGTTAATGCAAAAGCTTGCTCCACTTTTACACAAAAAATGAGGCTTGAGAGATTCTTATTAATCAGTAAGGGGAAGCTTAGGTCATTTCATCAGGGAAAATCATCAGTACTTGGTGACCTATTCGAAGCAATACTCGGTGCTATTTATTTAGATGGAGGATTGAAACCGGCTAGAGAATTTATTTTTTCTCATTTTTCTCAAGAAATTGATACCATTGTACAATCTCCAATGCGGAATTGGAAAGCAGAACTACAAGATTACACACAAAAAATGTTTCATAGCATTCCAACCTATAAAGTTGAAAAAGAAGAAGGGCCAGATCACGAAAAGTCTTTCTATGTTACAGTATGTATTCAAAACGAAATTCTTGGGGAAGGGATTGGAAATTCTAAGAAGGAAGCCCAAATGATTGCAGCAGAAAATGCATTACTAAGAATCTTACAAGAGTAGGAGAATGGCTAAAATAAAGACAATTTGGATTTGTGATGAATGCGGATCAAAACAAATGCATTGGACTGGAAGCTGTCTACTCTGCCATTCTTGGAATACGATGCAGGAAAAGAAAGAAGACCCTATTCCTCCGAGTCGATTTGATTCATCGACTTCTTCTGTAACAGAGCCTATTTCTCTACAAAATGTATTTACGAATCAATTTGAGCGCTTTTTAACCGGATGGAAAGACATTGATCGATTACTTGGTGGAGGAGCTGTACAAGGATCCTTAATTCTAATAGGTGGAGAGCCGGGAATTGGGAAATCTACACTTTTACTAGCCCTAGCAGATCAAATTACTGCGAAAGGAAAGGTTATATTATATATTGCAGCTGAAGAATCTAATGAACAAATAGCGATCCGGGCTAAGCGTATGAGAATCACTAGTCCAAATATCTACTTATACAGTGAAATTCAATTATCTAAAATTTGGGAAGCAATTCAGAAAATTCAACCAGATATACTCATTATTGATTCTATTCAAATGCTATATAAAGAAACAGTCTCATCTGCTCCAGGCTCTGTCTGCCAAGTAAAGGAGGTTGCAATGGAGTGTATGCAACTCTCTAAAAAAAGAAATATTACAACCTTTTTAGTCGGCCATGTTACAAAAACAGGAGAACTTGCTGGTCCAAGAGTTTTAGAACACATTGTCGATACTGTACTTGAGTTCGAGGGGGATCGACAACAAGGATTTCGTTTGTTACGTTCTGGGAAAAATAGATTTGGTCCGACTGATGATATAGCTATCTTTCAAATGCAGGAAAATGGCCTTCAACCCGTTGATAATCCTTCTTCTCTATTCTTAGAAGAGAGAAAAATACCGGTATCAGGTTCTGCTATTATCCCCGCAACTCAAGGAAGTAGGGCGTTACTTATCGAAGTGCAGGCACTCGTAATCCCTTCTAGTTTCTCTACCGCCAGCAGAAAATCAACTGGATTTATGTTGAATCGATTATCTTTGTTACTCGCAGTTTTGGAAAAAAGAATCGGCTATCAACTTCATACTATGGATATATTTGTATCTATTGCAGGAGGACTGAAAATTACAGAGCCAGCACTCGATCTTGGAGTTATTGTGTCTATGGCTTCATCGTTTTTAAATAAGCCTATCTCATTATCTACAGCTGTCATTGGGGAAGTAGGACTAGGAGGAGAAGTTCGCTCTGTTAGAAAAATAGACACAAGAATTAAAGAAGCCATTCACATGGGGTTTATTACTTGTATAATTCCCAAAAAAAATTTCAAGGAAATCCCGCCAGATTATTTCAAAAAAATCACAATTCATGGCGTAGAACTCGTAGAAGAAGCAGTGTCTCTTTTACTACCCTAACTATTGGCACTAAGAAAATTAATCTTACAAAAAAAGTTTTATTAGATTACAAAGGATATTAATTATTAACTGAAGTTTCATTCAGGCGTGAGATGTATGCCATTATTATATTTAGGATTAGATCCTTCTGATTATGACACAGATCAAACAATAATTCATTATCCACTGGTAAAAGCTACACATAAATCATATTCAGCTTATGATTGTTGCCATGTATTTTCCCAAATCCAAAAATATACGCATGTAATTTTGACGAGTCTTATAGAAGTGCAATTATTCATGGAATGCGCCGCATCTCATGGGTATAAAAAGGAAGATTTATCAAAAATTCAATTTGTTGCTTTTGGAAGCGAGGTTTTTCGGGGTGCAAAATTTATAAATTTATCTGTATTGTGTATTCCTAAAGATCTGGAATATATTCACTTATTACATTGGCTTGCTTTGAGAAGTGTCGAGAAAATGTATTTATGTATTTCTAAATCTGGATTTTCTATCCCACCCATTCGACATGCAATTCTACAAAGGAATATTCGTCATCAAATTTATCATTTATATGATCTTGCGATGCATGTCCCAAAAGTTTTGATTGATCTGCAAGATATAGAACAAATAGTCTTTACAAATCCAATCACTGTGAAAGTTTTTTTTTCTCTGTATAATCGCATTCCTATAGAAAAAACTCTTATATCGATGGATTCTAGTACGAAAGAAATTCTTGATCGTTACTTATGAATTAGAGAATATAGATTCTCTTAGAAGCTTTCTACAAGATTAACTATTATATTGAACATACAACGATGAGGTAATGCACATGCAAAGTTATAAACTTCCAGATTTGCCCTATGATTATGGCGATTTAGAGCCAATAATTTCTTCAGAAATCATGAAGTTACATCATCAAAAACATCATGCTACCTATGTGAATAAACTTAATGAAGGCTTACAAGAGTATTATGAAGCGGAGAAAAAACATGATCTTCCTCGGATGATTGCCCTAGAATCTAGTATTCGATTTAATGGCGGTGGTCATATTAATCACAGTCTATTTTGGAAGAATATGGCGCCAATTTCTAAAGGGGGAGGCGGTAGTCCATCAGGAGAACTCTCGCATATTATTATAAAACAATTTGGATCTTTGGAGAAATTTAAAGATCTCTTTAATACTAAAACAATCGCAATACAAGGTTCCGGTTGGGGATGGCTAGGATTTTGTCCTGTTACACATGTGATTAAGATAGCTACTTGTCAAAACCAAGATCCCCTATCTACGCAAGGATTGATACCGCTCTTTGGAATTGATGTCTGGGAACATGCCTACTACTTGCAATATAAGAATGTACGAGCCGATTATGTAAAAAATATTTGGAAAATAATTGCATGGGGAGAGGTGGAAGAAAGATTCCATAACGCAAAAAAGTAAGGTTTATTTGGATTTCCAGTTGAGGTGTAGGGAAGCTAGTTTGATCAACTTGTTTATATAGCCTTAGATATGGTATTCTAGTGACTTAACATCAAAGAGAATATTATGGGTTTCTTAGGATTATTTTCTCGACACAAACCGAAAATCAACCAGAAGATGGAGAAATCAGAGGGATTCTCTGGCTGGTTGAAATGCGCAAATTGTCATGAAATGATTCATTGTGAACAGCTTACAGATAATATGCGGTGTTGTCCAAAATGCGACTGTCATGGGCCGATGCCTATTAGAGAAAGGATTGATTCTCTCGCAGATGAAAACTCGTTTCAAGAAATGTTTACTCAGTTTCAGTCGAAAGACCCATTGAGTTTTATCGATACAGAAAAATACAGTTCACGGTTAAAAAAAGCTCAAAATAAAACTGGTAGAGATGAGGGAGCAGTAGTAGGTACTTGTACATTGGATAATCGACACATTGCATTAGGAGTGTTAGATTTTCAGTTTATGGGTGGATCAATGGGTTCCGTAGTAGGGGAAAGGCTTACCTCCTTAGTTGAATATGCTATTGCAAATTTTCTTCCATTAATTATAGTATCTGCCTCAGGTGGAGCGCGGATGCAAGAATCTATTTTATCGCTAATGCAAATGGCAAAAACATCAGCTGCTATTGGAAAATTGCACGAAGCAGGACTGCCATATATTTCTATTTTAACCAATCCAACGACTGGTGGAGTGACCGCTTCTTTTGCGTCACTTGGCGACATTATTCTTGCAGAACCAGGCGCTTTAGTGGGATTTGCAGGACCTCGTGTCATAGAGCAAACTATCGGCCAGAAATTACCCGATACGGCACAAAAATCTGAATTTCTTTTAGAGAAGGGGATGATAGATTGTGTAGTTTCTCGCAAAGATTTAAAACAAAAGATCAGCGTTTTTCTAGAGTTCTTATCGCATTCGCAAACTACGACAAAGAATTCGATAAAAATGCGAAAGCAGTATGATCAATCTTTTCAGAAAACCATTTCCTCTGTGAAGCAAAAGATTTACGAGCATTTTCTCACAGGTGATAAAGAATCGATTACACGTTATGAAAGCTAAACAAATAGTCCTTATTTCACTGACTTCAGGGGCAAAGCTACCGACTTATAGTTCTGACGGTGCTTCAGGAGCAGATATTCGAGCATTCCTGTCTAGTAGTAAGATACTGGATCCAGGTGAGAGTTGTCTTATTCCGACAGGAATTGTTGTACAAATTCCTGAAGGATTTGAAATACAAGTACGTCCACGTAGTGGGCTTGCACTACATAATCAAATTACTATCTTAAATACTCCTGGCACAATTGATGCAGATTATCGCGGAGAAATCGGCATTATTATGATTAATCATGGCAAAACTCCTTTTCTTATTGAGCCTAATATGCGTATTGCACAAATTATCCTTGCTCCAGTTGTGCAAGCTGAATTCATTGTGCAAGAAAAGATTGTTGTAGCTACAAAGCGTGGGGAAGGCGGATTTGGCCATACTGGGATCCAGTGACGATGATGATGTGTATGTTGAAAAATATATTCGATCAGATAGGATCACATGTGTTTACGCAAAAAAGCCACGTCAGGCTATTTTAGAATTAATCCAGATAATGAAGCCGGCAAAGATTGATGTTAATCCTGAAGAGTTTTTTGCAGCTGTCATGGAAAGAGAAAAAATAGTATCAACTGCAATTGGTGTTGGGGTTGCTATTCCGCATGCAAAACTTGAAACTTATAAAGACTTTTTTATTATAATGGGAGTGCAGAGAGATCCCGGAATTCCATGGTCAGCACTTGATGGAAATCCTGTCCGCATTGTATTTTTAATAGGCGGCCCTGCAAGTAGACAGAAAGAATATTTGCAGATTCTTTCTAAAATTACTTTCATTATTAAAGAGGAAGAGAATCGGAGAAAAATTCTTAAAGCTAAATCTCCTGAAGAAATTGCAAGTGTATTTAAAAATTTTTGATGTAACTCTTAGTTGATTAATATTAAATTTTTTCTTAAACTTGAACTATGGATTTGAAAATCAAAGATGTTGCTGAGCTATTAAGCATTTCAGAAACAACAATTAGAAGATGGGTAACAGAGGGAAAAATTCCTGTTTATCGCCTGCATCATCAGTATCGATTTAGTCGTATTGAGATTGAAGACTGGGTGATAAGTTGTAAACTTGGAAAGGAGAGAGAAATATCAGACTCTCCTTTTAGAGAACAAGTTATATACAAATCTAACTTATCTAAGAAAAGAGGGATGCAGCAATTTAGTTTATATCGCGCTGTCCATAAGGGAGAAGTTTTATCCAATATTCAAGGAAAGACTAAAGAAGATTATATTCGTGCCTCTGTACAGATGATTGCTAAAAATTTTGCAGTGGACATGGACGTTATTGCAGAGCTTCTTTTAGATAGAGAAACCCCAACCTCTACTGCTATAAGTCATGGGATCGCCATACCTCATACAAGAGATTTTTTACTAAAAGGTTCTGAAGATATTGTAAGTATTGTCTATCCGAAGAAAGCATTAAATTGGGGTGCATTAGATGGGAAAGATGTTCATACTTTGTTCTTTCTATTTGCTTGCGATGAAAAGAGACATCTTCATTTATTATCTAAAATTGCCCATCTCGCTCATAACGTTGAAGCACTAAATTTTTTAAAGAAAAAACCGTCTAAGCATGAAGTCCTTAGTTTCGTAAAACAGTGGGAAGCATCACTGTGAGAAAGCCACAATATTTTTTCGCAAAATACTTTTTTATTTTTTCTACATCGATTTATATGGCAGGAGGATATTGCGTTAGCTCTCATGATAGCACAGTTAGTATAGAGGCGCTTCCAACACCGTATAATCAGTTAGATAGTATTCTTCCTTATCATCCACATGGGTGGTATAATAATAAAAACGAAATAGAAATGCTTTTTAAGCGAAATAAGCCAAAAATTGTAGTCGAATTGGGGAGCTGGCTTGGATTATCTACTTGCCATATGGCTAATTTACTACGCGGTGATGGAAAAGTTTATGCTATTGATCACTGGTTAGGAACTTGGCTTCCTAATAGGCCTAATCAAGATGAATATGATTCATTTTTGCCTACTTTATATGAACAATTCCTCTCCAATGTGATTCATCAAGGATTAAGTTATACTATAATACCGTGGAAAATGACTACAACAGAAGCATCACAGAAAATGCGTAGTGAAGCAATTTCTATTGATTTAATATATATTGATGCTGCTCATGATGAAAAAAGTGTTTATGAAGACTTATCAAATTGGTATCCACTAATTAGAAAAGGTGGCGTCATTTGTGGAGATGATTGGGCCTATGGGGCACAGGATGGTTATCCAGTTCGCAGAGCAGTTGGTCATTTTATTAAAGAACATCAACTAAAACTTGGAATGTCTAAAAATAATTTCTGGATGTTTTATAAACCCTAAATTCTAGTCTAGAAAAAACTCAATTATTGTAGCTGTAATAATTAATTGTCTTTTTTCTTTTTATCATTTAAAGCGCTTGTTTTGGCAAGCTTCTTTTTGGTTTTTACTCCTTCAGGTGACTCAATGTCAGGTGTAGTTACTGATGATTTTTCTAAGAATTGTAACTGGCCATTATCGAGTACCAAAAGTAGATGTATATCTCTGCGGTTATTTCCCTCGAGTAGTACTTTTTCGGCAAGCGGGTCTTCAATTTGTTGTTCAATAATGCGACGTAGTGGTCTTGCTCCCATTTCTGGTTGAAAGGCTTTATCTACTAGGAAAGTCTTTGCAGTTTCATCTAGTTCAAGGGTTAAGCTTTTTTTCTGAACTCTGGCACATAGTTTAGCAATTTCTAAATCTAGGATTTTCATCAAATTGAATCGATCGAGTGCTTTAAAGATAACAGTTCCATCAAGGCGATTAATAAATTCTGGTTTGAAGTATTTTTTAACAGATTTATAGATCGTTTGCTTCATTGTTTCAAAATCGGGGATACCTTCAGTGACTCCGAATCCAACCTCAGATGATCTGCGTATGAGATCAGAACCAAGATTAGAAGTCATAATGATAATAGTATTGCGAAAATCTACTTTTCTTCCTAAAGAATCTGTTAGTCTTCCCTCTTCTAAAATTTGCAAAAGAATATTAATAACATCTGGATGAGCCTTCTCAATTTCATCAAATAATACTACGGAATAAGGGCGTTGACGCACTTGTTCTGTAAGTTGTCCTCCTTCTTCATGCCCGACATAACCAGGAGGAGATCCCATCATCCGACTAACTGCAAACTTTTCCATGTACTCAGACATGTCAACCTGAATTAACGTGTCCTTTCCACCGAACATTTGAATAGCTAGTTGTTGCGCGAGTAGTGTTTTTCCAACTCCAGTAGGCCCCAAGAATAGGAAAGCGCCAATCGGTCGCTTGGGATCTTTAATATCTGCTCTAGACCTACGAATAGCTCGGCATACGATACCGATAGCCTCATCTTGGCCAACTATAGCGTTTTTTAGTATTTCTTCAATTTTTAACACAGTTTGTGTTTCTGCTTCCGTTAACCTTGTAATTGGAATTTTTGTTTTTTTAGAAATAATGAATGCAATATCTTCTTCATCAACAACAACTCGATGTTCATCTTTATTCTTTTCCCATTCTGACCGAATTAATTGTAGTTTATCTCGCAGGTGTTTTTCTTTGTCTCGAAGTTTTGCTGCTTTTTCATATTCTTGTTTTCCAATGGCTTCTTCCTTAGCGATGCGAAGAGTCTCTATTTCCTTTTCATAACCACCAATTTCAAGAGGTTGATGAAGTATGGAAATCCGTTTCTTAGCGCCAGCCTCATCCATCAGGTCAATTGCTTTATCAGGGAGATACCTGACTGGAATATAGCGGTCGGACAAAGTAACGGCTTGGTCCATAGCTTCATCTGTATAGATACATTTATGGTGTTCTTCATATTTTGGCTTCACACCTCTAAGAATAGCCTTTGCTTCTAAAATAGAAGGAGGGTTTACAAGAATTTTTTGAAAACGACGCTCGAGTGCGGGATCCTTTTCAATATGCTTCCGATATTCATCAATTGTAGTTGCGCCAATACATTGAATTTCCCCGCGTGCGAGAGCCGGTTTTAATATATTCGAAGCATCAATAGCTCCTTCTGCTGCTCCTGCACCAACAATGGTATGTATTTCATCGATGAAAAGTAAAATATTTCCATGTTTTTTTATTTCATCCATTACAGCTTTGATACGCTCTTCAAATTGCCCTCGATATTTGGTTCCAGCAATCATTAAAGTTAAATCCAAAGCAATCAGCCTTTTCTTATTAAGGTGGTCTGGGACTTCCATTTTAGAAATAGCCTGGGCAAGTCCTTCAACAATAGCTGTTTTTCCGACTCCCGCTTCACCAATTAGAACAGCATTATTTTTCTTACGGCAACATAAAATTAAAATTAACTGTGAAATCTCTTCTTCTCTTCCTATGACCGGATCTAGCTTACCTTCTTTAGCAAGTTCTGTTAAATCGTGGCCATATGCTCTGAGGGCAGGCATTTTTTCTGTGCTAGAGGATGATTTTTCTTGGAGCCTAGGGCCAGGTCCATTTGTGTTAGAGGGACCACCTAGTCCCATAGGTGGTAGTTGTAGATTGAAAGTTTCTAATTCTTTAATAACCTCTTTTCGAACTTCTTTTAAATTGATGCCTAAATTTTCTAAAATTTGTGTAGCAATGCCGTCTGTCTGTCTAAGTAGTGCCAGTAGTAGATGTTCGGTCCCTACGTAATTATGATTTAAACTAGCAGCCTCTTCATAGGCATATTCAAAAAATACTTTCTTAATCTTACCTGTCAAAGCAGGGTCTCCATACACCTGAATCTCAGGGCCAAAACCAACAAGACGTTCTACTTCGTTAAAAGCAGTTTCATAGTCCAAATTTAAACTACGTAACACGTTGACTGCAATTCCTTGACCGAGCTTCAGTAGGCCAAGTAAGACATGCTCAGTACCTAAGTAATTGTGGTTAAGCTTCTGAGCTTCTTTTTTAGCCAGTTTTACAACTTGCTTAGCGCGGTTAGTATATTTATCAAACTCAAACATGGAAATCCTCTACTGGGTACTTCAGTTCTATTTCGTATCTATTCTTTTTGTAAATTAAAGGGGGTTTTCCAGCTATCTTTAAAATATGTTACTTTGATATTTTTGTTATAACATCCACATAGCGAAAGGTTCAAAATGTTATGGAAAATTATTGATACTGGGGAAAACCATGCACAGACCAATATGGACATAGATGACAATTTGTTACAAGCTATGGGGGCAGACGATTCTCCCATTTTACATCTATACAAATGGAAAGAAGAATCTATTACCTATGGGCATTTTATCAAAACGGATCATTTTTTTGATATGGAAAAGGTAAAAAAAAATTTTTTTGAATTAGCAAGACGCCCGACAGGGGGGGGGATCATTTTTCATAGCTGGGATTATACTTTCTCACTGCTAATCCCTTCAAATAATAGACGATTTTCTAGAAATACACTGGAAAATTATCAATGGATTAATCAAGTCGTACTCGAAGCGATTCAAGACTTATATCCAGACACTTTAGTTATCCATAAAAAATCTGTTGCCTACAAAGGAAATACAAAATATTTTTGTATGGCAAAACCAACAATATATGATATTTTACTTGGAGAAAAAAAAGTTGTTGGGGCAGCGCAGCGAAGGCGTCGCAATGGATTATTGCACCAAGGCAGCATATCTATTTCTATGCCGGATTTTGTTCGGTTGGAAGAAATTTTATTGCCAAATGCTGATATTCTTTTAGCTATGCGGGAGCAGTCCCATTATCTATCTATAAATCCGACTATTAACCAATTACAAGAAATCCGTTCTGAGCTTGAGAACCGGTTAAAAAAAACCTTTTTGAATCTATGAAAACAAAACAATCCGCAATTACCCCTACTAGAACTGAAAATTATTCCGAATGGTACCTCGCTGTAATTAAAGCTGCAGATATGGCAGAACATTCCTCTGTGAGAGGGTGTATGGTAATGAAACCATGGGGATATGGAATCTGGGAACAAATACAATTTCTCTTAAATCAACAAATCAAATCGCTAGGACATCAAAATGTATATTTCCCATTATTAATTCCATTAAGTAGCTTGGAAAAAGAGGCTGAGCACGTAGAGGGTTTTGCGAAGGAATGTGCCGTAGTTACTCATTCTCGGTTAGTGAAAGAGGGAGATCGACTGGTTCCTGCGGGTAAACTAGAAGAACCTTTTATTATTCGGCCTACTTCCGAAATGATTATTGGCGAAATGTTTGCAAAATGGATCTCCTCTTATCGAGACTTGCCACTTCTCCTAAATCAATGGGCTAATGTTATGCGATGGGAGATGAGACCTCGGTTGTTTTTACGCACCTCGGAATTTCTATGGCAAGAGGGACACACCGCACATGCAACGAGTAGCGAAGCTCATCAACATGTATTAAAAATGCTCTATGTTTATGAGCGATTTTGTATAGACGTGTTGGCGATTCCGGTAGTCTTAGGAGAAAAAACAGAAAATGAAAGATTTCCAGGAGCTCTAGCTACTTATACCTTAGAGGCAATGATGCAAGATGGAAAAGCACTCCAATGTGGTACGTCACATTATCTCGGGCAAAATTTTTCTAAAGCCGCAGAGATCTGTTTTACCAATAATCAAGGGAACCGAGAATATGTTTGGACTACTTCTTGGGGGGTTACTACTCGATTAATAGGTGCACTTATTATGGTACACAGCGATGATAATGGATTGATCGTCCCACCTCGAATCGCACCGTCTCATCTCGTTATTATTCCATTTGTTCCATCCAATAAACAAGCTGTGGGAGTTCAGTCCTATTGTTATGCACTTCAGCAAGAATTACAGAAAAATCTCTATCATGGCGATGCAGTCAAAGTGATTATAGACAATAGGGTTATGACTAGTGGAGAGAAAAAATGGCATTGGATTAAAAAAGGTATTCCTATTTGTGTGGAAATTGGTCCCAAAGAAGTAAGTGAAAATACAGTGACTCTATTCCGTAGATTTCCGGATATTCAATCAAAAGAAAAGATATCTAAAGAAAGTTTTATACAAGTTCTGTCAAAAATGTTAGATGATATTCAAAGTGGATTGTATGAAAAGGCTCTTCAGTTTCAGAAAAACAATATAGTTCACTGCCATGATCAAAAAGAATTATATGCATTTTTTCAGAAAAATAAAAAGGGGTTTGTTATAGCCTATTTTTGTGGAAAAAAATCCATAGAAAAACAACTACAGCAGGAATTAGGTATCACAGTTAGATGTCTGCCTCTATCTCTCCAAGAAAATCTTGGCAAATGTATTTTTACTGAGGTATCTTCAAGTAGAATTGCAATATTTGCAAAGGCATATTAAATATTTTGAATCAATTGCGAGAAACCGTTTTATTTGGTAAGATCGCCTATTTTATTTCTAGTATAATAATATAGAGGATTTGTGCTTGGCTTTTTAAGAAAGAATCAGAAATATTTTCTCTTAGTAATTTCAATAGTAATTATAACATCATTCATTTTTGTTGGGATTAACCAAAAAATTCCCAAAGGAGAGGTCAAAAAGGAAATATTGCTTGGACGCGGAGTCGATGGAAGTTCTATCTATGTAAAAGAAATAGAACAAATGGTTCGATTCTGTGTAACAGACCGGTTTGATCAACCTTCTATGAAAAATGGGATTATTAATTTTTTAAACGACGGAGTTATTCGCAAAGATATTATAGAAAGTGGACTTGCAAATCTATTATTAGAAAATGATTTTGACCGGATAAGACCAGATCTACAGGATAAAATATCGCAATTTCAAAAGTTTTCCAGTTATATACATCCAGAAAATCCCTCGATCAGTTTAGAAAATATTTATGCAAAATTTAGTCCAGAACTATTTGATACTCTACAAAAATTTCGCCTGAATACCGAAATTAGTCCAAACGTTTTTTCTCAAGTTGTCTCTATGTATCAACAACAACAGAAGTTGCAACCTGAACTAATCCGTCAATTTTTGATGTATGAAGAAAAAATGTCGAAAGTCAAGCCAGATCCTCATTTAATAAATAAAGATCTACAATTATTTCATGCATATTCTTTAGATGAATGGTTTGGAAAAAAATTTATTGAACTTACTTGTCAATTTATTCACCATTGTGCCTTAGAGGCGAAGCACCGGGGATACTCAATTCCACTTGAAGAAGTGCAAACTGACCTTCAACGTAAATCTTGGGATGCGCTTCAATCACTCGCTGGAAAACAAAAACTATCTGTTGAGGATTTTTCTTCTTATTATCATCAACTGATTCATTTACTTAACATGCAAGAAGAAGAAGTACTCCTCATCTGGCAAAAAGTTATGTTATTTCGCAGATTATTGCAGGATGTGGTACATGGGGTTGTTTTTGAAGGTAGTGGCTTATCAGATTATTTCACACATGCTAAAGAGAAAGTTTCTATAACAAAATATGAAATTCCGGAAAGTCTCATTGGCAAAAATATGTGGGATATACTCGAGTTACAACTATATATTACAAAAACAAGCTCATCTGACAATATTCTTCATCTGCCAACCGAATCTTTACCTATTGCAGAAATTAAATCTCAAACACCTGAATTATTAGAACATGCTTATGAGATTTCTATAGTGCAAAAGTCGCTACACGATCTATTTCAATATATCTCTTTGCAAGAGATGTGGAAATGGCAAATGAATAATTGGGATCTTCTACAAGATACTTTTCTAGATATTCGCTCGTATAAAAGTGATCTTGCAGTCGATCGACTGCATTATTTAGATAAACTTGATCACGCCCTACGTACACGAATAGATGAATTTACAAAAAAGCAAATTCTAAAAGCAGATCCAGCTCGTGTTCAAGAAATTTTATCTAATATCACTTTCGATGCTCAAATAATTACTCTCCCCATCTTTGGAACTACTGGAGCTCTAAAGGGATTTGATAACAATATAGAATGTATAGCGTTTTTAGATGAACATGCAGAAAATAAGCTACCTGTAAACAAAATAGACTTTGATCAGGAAATTTTTTACCAAATACAGGAAGTTGTTAAAAAAGGAGAATCAGTAATCTCGTTTGCCCGTGCTAAAGAGGAAGGCATTTTGAATGATCTTTTACACAAAGAGCTACAAAGTTTCTATAATTCTGATTCATATTTCAAAAACAAACAGTCTTTTGAAGAAATAAAAGAACTCATAGGTTTGAAAAAATATCAATCACTATTTCAGGAATTAGACGAGTGGGCTAAAGCACATATAGATGATTCCATAGCAGGACCTGAAATGTATATAAAATATCGATTGTATCCTTGGTTATTGAAACAAAGAGATAGCCTGCAGGATAGTAATCAAACTTATAATGCCTCTACTTATGAAGAACAATGGAAATTAGAGAAATCTATTTCAGTAGTGACCAGGGCAGAAGCAAAACTCAAGCAACTCCCTGAAGAAATTTTTGACTCCTCTATAAATAATTGGTCTTCCATATGCTTGTTTGATGAAGAAAAATTAGGCTTCTTGCAGATAAACAACCGAATTTTTCCTAAAAAAGAGGAATTTACATCGTTTATTTTAAGTAATCAGTCCATGTTATTTTTAGAAATGAAACATGAACTTACGCGAGAATTATTGCAAACTTTTCCAAAGATCCCCTATGTAGAAGAGGTCTCTCAAAATGCTTGAGGCATTGCCTGCCATTTCCCCAATTAGCTGTTTTTCATTGAATTTTAACATTCCATTGGCAACTGACAATTTTTTTAATAAAAAAAAATATCGCGAAATAGATTTTCTTCCCAATACACAAATTGCAAGTAATCAAGAAATATTTGGAGAGGTTATAATCGGTTGGAATCTGCAGGGAATTTATTTGATTATACAGGTGTATCAACCTTTTGAAAACAGTTCTTCTATAGAAGTAAGCCGGGGTGATGGGATTGAAATTTTTATCGATACTCGTGACCAAAAAAGTCATAATATAACTAGATTTTGTCATCATTTTATCTTTTTACCCGTAGCAACCGATGATATCTTATCAAAAGAAGTGACAGAACTTCCGCTCGAAAATACAAGAAAACTAGCTGATCCTAAAGATCTTATCAATAATGTTACCTTTAGTAAAAAAGGATATCGAATGGATATTTGTATTTTAGAAAAAGCATTATATAAATTTAATCCTATAGATATCCATACTCTCGGCTTCACCTATCTTCTACATAGAAAATTGGGGCCTTCTCAATATTTTTCGGGTTCTCCTAGAGAATTTAAGATAGAAAAATCTCCGATATTGTGGGCTTCGGGAAAATTACAACAACATTAATTAGGAATAACTTACATGAAATATACACTTTCTCATGAGTGGGTTCAAATCCAAGATAATATTGCTACTATTGGCATTTCTGATTTTGTTCGAAAAGAATTTGGAGAAATTGTTTATGTAGAACTTCCAGCCGTCGGAAAAATAATTGACGCTGGAGAAGAAGTTGTTGTATTGGAATCTACTAAGTCTGCTGTGGATATATATAGTCCAGTCAGCGGGATTATCACGGCTATCAATGTCAATCTACAAAGAGATCTTTCCTTAATCAATTTTTTTGCAGAAAGTAGTGGTTGGCTTTTTCAAATTAAATTACGTGATTTATCTGAATATGCAAATTTCCTGCAGCCAGAAGAATATAGAAACTTAGTGCTAATCTAACTCACTTTAAAAGTGATATAATTCCCATTCAATCGAGTGTCATGATTTTTTTATAAAGCTCTAGACTTTTTTTTAATATACTTATAAAATATTTGATTGATTTATTTATAACGAGATAAGGAGTCTACATCTGTCACAAGACTTTTTATATATTAATATAAACAAGAATAATCAACTTAATGAACTATTTTAAGAATTCGAATTAAATTAAGGAGTGATATGATTCAATCAATAAATAATTTTTTCCCATCTATACCGAATATGATCAGCAATGTATCAAATAATATATCGAAGGTAGCAGTTCCTGTATTGGCGCTTATAGCACTATCTTATATTCCTACGACATACGCAGGGCTAGCAGAATATGAACTTTGTATGGCATGTTGTCCGACAATGGCCGCCACCGCGGAAATAGCATCAATGGGATCGATACCCTATGAATACGCTTTAACAGCCTGTCAACTTTCTTGCAAACTTAAATTACTCTTCTAATTTTTTTTAAAATTAAAGAAATATATTCGATAATTAACCTTTGGATATATTTCATTCAGAAATGAATTGAGTAGGTTAGAACTTTATTTTCCAATTAAGTTGGATTGAATTGTTTCAGAATCTTCCTGGGGTAAAAGGGTGTAATTAGAAGTATTAATTTGATCAAGTGTGATACCGGTGAATCCCATAAATGCCATTGCCATCAGACCTGTAATAATAAAAGTGATTCCCATTCCTTCTAAATTCTTAGGGATATGGGAATAACGTATTTTTTCTCGAATTACCGCAATTAAAGCGATTGCAAGCCACCAACCAAATCCACAACTAGACACATATATGAGGTTGGGAATAAATGGATATGCCCTAGTAGTTGCAAATAGACAAGCACCTAGGATTGCACAATTAACTGTAATTAAAGGAAGGTACATACCTAAAGCGCGATATAGAGCTGGAGATGTTGCATCAATGAAAATTTCAAGTACTTGTACAAAAGCGGCAATTATAGATATAAAAATTAAAAACTCTAAGAAGTTAAGATTAATATTCTCTCCATTTTTAATGCCTAAATGAGACAACCAACGGAGGGCCTTTTCTCCCGTTATGTAATAATGAACAAACCAGTTAAGAGTTCCGGCAAATGTAGTGGTTACCCATACTGCAAGTCCAAGTCCATTTGCTATTTTCCAGCTACTTGAACAAGCAAGATAGGAACACATACCTAAAAATGTAAACAATAGAATATTTTGAATAAAAATTGCTTGTATAGCAATTCCGAGTAAATTCAGTATTGTATATGGCCCAATCCACATAATCAGTAGCCTACATTTTTTGTTTATTTTTTATTGTATTCATAACAGCAATCATAGCGCCTAAAATAAAGAAGGCAGAAGGAGCTAGAGCCATAATATTACAATTTGTATAACGCCCTGGATGGAGGTAGGAGGAGTACCATGACTGGGGTATTAATTGAATATTCCATAGAGATCCAAATCCAAAGATTTCTCTAATAATTCCAACAATTACAATCACAATAGTATATCCCACTGCTGTGCCCAGACCATCCAGAAAAGCTGCAAAGGGTGGTTGATGTCTTGCCATACTTTCTGTTCTTCCCATAACGATACAATTTGTAATGATCAAACCAACAAAGACGGAAAGAACTTTAGATATCTCGTAAAAGAATGCTTTTAAGAATTGATCTACAATGATAACAAATAAAGAAATGATAATGAGTTGTGCAATCATCCGAACGTTATCAGGTATTGTTTCCCGAAGCATAGAGATTAATAAACAAGAGAGACTTGTAACAAAAATTACTGATAGTCCCATAGAAAAAGCGACGCTTACTTTAACCGTAACTGCTAAGGCTGAACAAATACCGAGTACTGCAACCAGAATTTGGTTCTCTTCCCACAATGGATTTAATAAGTAACGCCAATGTTTTCGATTCATTATACTTTGTCTTCCGGGTAAGTTTTTCGAATTTGAGTAAAGAATGGTTGGTAAAAGGCAAGAGAGCTTCTATAGGCTTTAATGACCCCTGTAACTGTAACAGATGCACCAGGAATTCCATCAACCGCATTAATCGCTTTAGGAGAATTTGACAATTCATTTTGTACCATAGTTTTAACAACGTTGATTCCAAGAGGAGCTCCTGAAATTACATTGCCTTTATCATCTACTGGAAAAATCTCTTTCCCATAAAATTGTTTTTGCCATTCGGGCAGTGAGATATTTCCCCCAAGTCCCGGTGTCTCCACTTGATCATACCAGGTCGTGCCGAGTATGTGGTTCCCATCAGCTGCAATCGACAAGTAACCAGTAATAGGGCCCCACAAACCTTGTCCAGTAATAGGAATTACAAAGCCATAGGGAGGTGAGTCTTTATTATTATCATTAGCAGAAATTAGATAAATAGGTTGTATTTCTTGATTGGTAGGATCCACTTTTTCATTTTCTGGAAGAAGATTGCCATTTTGATCTACAAAACGCAAATGAATGCGGCGTTCATAGACTTGCAAAATGTCATCACTGGTCGATTTTATGCGAGATTTCTTCTTAGCCGGAATGATTAATTTGGTTTTTTTATCATAAATTGCCTTAACAGATTCTTTCTCATTTGAGGACAAAACAAAATACCCATCATATCCTAAAATATGAGCGGAGAGTAACATTTGTTTACTTTGATAAAGTTTTTTAGAGCGTTCCTGTTTTGGTTGTAATACTTGAGTTAAGATAGATAAAATAGCTGAACAAATAAAACAAATACTAATAATGAATAAAAAAACTCGAAAGTCACCGGGCGATTTTTTTGGTTCTACCATAACGAATGTTACGATACATAATTAAGGAAAAACGATCAAATAAAGGAGAGAAAATGTTAGCAAATATAATAGATAACATAACTCCTTCTGGGAAAGCTGGATTTAATACCCGAATGATAATCATTAAAAACCCGACTAATGAGCCATACATCCATTTGGCTGAATTCATTCCAGGAGCAGAAACGGGATCGGTAGCCATAAAGACAGTAGCGAATGCAAATCCACCAAGAAGTAGATGTTTATAGGCTGGAAAATTATATTTAGCTGCAGCAAAAGCGCCTCCAAATTCTCCGAAATAACTAGCACCCCATTGAAAAGCGCATCCAATAACAAAAGCGCTTAGAATCATAGCAAGTATAATTCTCCAAGAAGCAATACCGACTACCAGTAAAAAGATACCGCCGATAAGACAGGCTATAACAGAGGTTTCTCCTAAGGATCCTATCTGGTTACCCATGAAAAAATTTCCATTTGTGAAAATCCCTTGGTTATACTTTAACATAACAAATTGGTAAGCGGCTGAAAAATTTTCATGTGATAAACCAAGGCCTCCTTGAAGCAGAGGAGTTGTCAAAAAATTTTGGATTTGGTCGATAGTTGATTCAGCAAACGTATTTGTAATTTGTGATATTTTTTGCCATTTAATGAATTGCTTTTCTATAACGGGTGTTAAAGGAGTCAATTTTAGATAAGACTCAATTGCATTGATATGGATTTGTTTGATTTCTGAGCTAATATTAAAAATACTTAAGGGAGAAGCAGCTGAATAGCCATCTATACCTTTGCTCATATATTCATTTACTTTGTCTAAATTTGCTTGGATTGTAGGTGCTTTCCCAGCAATCCATACAGATCCAGATAATTGGGTTGGGTAAGAGAAAAATAAAAAAGCTCTAGTTGTTAAGGCTGGATTTAGCAAGTTCATTCCAGTCCCTCCAAAGACTTCTTTACTTAAGATAACCCCGGCTGATACCCCAACAACGATCATCCAATAAGGAATTGTAGGTGGCAATATTAGTGCAACTAGTGCTCCAGTGACTAAAAATCCTTCAGAAATTTGTGTACCTCGAATAGCCGCAAAAAGAGCTTCCCAAAAGATTCCAGTAACATACGATAAAATAAGGATAGGCGCAAAAATACTAAGACCTTTGCGCAAAATTGTTATGTAGCGATATTTTTCCAATGAAAATGAAATATATTCATGAATAGAATGAATAGAAAAAAATTTTTGCATTATACTTGCATCGCTATTGGTATAAACAATATGTTGCATACCAGTATTCCAAATAGCCATGAAAAAACAGGGGATAAGCGCAATAAGTACGAGAACCATCCATCTCTTTAAATCAACAGAATCTCGAATATGTGGAGGACCTTTTGTAGATACTGCAGGCTCATAAAAGAAGGTATCTATTGCTTGTAACAAAGGTTTTAAAAATGTAAATTTTTTGCTTTTTTCTAGAGATGCTAATTGGTGTTCTAAAAATTCTTGAATCATTTATTTTATTTGTAGCTTGGGATTAAAGCGGATTCTAGAAAAGAGAAATGTTAATCGCAAGATCTATGTAACAGACTCGTTGAAATGTCTTGTTCTCTCATAAATTATATTGGGTAGTGTATGCATATTTTCTCGGTCAGGAAAAAATATTATTGTATTTTTGTACTGATACTTTCATTTGTAATATCTACATGGATATTTATACAACCAGTACTCCGAATTGTAGCGAAACATTATGTTCAAAAGTATTTACCAAGTTCCTGGGGCTGTGAGTTTACGTGTGGGCAAATTGGAATCAAAAAAAATGCAATCATTTTGCAAGATGCAAATATTTCATTTTCTACAAATATATCTCATCTGAGTACCAAAATCAGTGTAGATGCAATAGAAATTCAATTTCGTCCATTCATGCGAATTTATTGTATGCGCCCTTTAGTTGTATGTACTAGATCTGAATCGATAGATAGGTCCGATACACGAGCGACATACAAAAATCATTTAGCCTCTGTTCCATGGGGATTAGAAATAGAGAATGGAGAAATCCATATAATAGAAGATAATAAACTAAATAAATTTTCTTTTTCAGTAGCAACTCCATACAAAGACACAAGTGGAATGATTTCTATTTCAAGTTTTGGAGAAGATCCGTGTATTATCGCAAATTACCTATACAAACAAAATAAAGTTATAGGGAATTTTTCATTTAAAGGAGTAGAATTGGAAAAATTCTATTCTTTATTTAATATTTTTTTTCCTTTAGACGCTACTCAAGTTACTGGATGTACTACGGGATACCTGAATTTTGGAGAAGAGCTATCTGGGAGAATTATTTGCTCTAATTTTACCTATTTACGAAAGAATTTTCCTATACAAGTAAGTTGTCAAAAATGTGACGTCATTGTCACAGAAAAAAATTCTGTTCCAATAGTTTCCTCTACAGTAAAAGAAGGAGGCGTCTTTTTATCGAGAGAAGAAGGATCTTCTATTCTGATTCAAAATATTTGTGGCCAACTTGGAATAAATGAGGTAACACAAATTTCTGCCAATTTACAAGTCGGAGAACATGTCCTTCCATTTATATTACATGGAGAAGGAAAGATGGGTGAAATACTGTTCGGAAATGATTCACCTCAGAAAATTTCTTACTGTACAAGTAGCAATGCGGACGGAATTTTATTATCGCTTGATTTAAATCGAATTTTGGGAGCTCCACTTCTTACAATACAATATGCTTTGGGGAAACTATGTCCTGAACTGAAACCCTTTTTACTCCAGTCTGGAACAATAGATGGAAAGGTGTCAGTTCTCTGGAATATGTGGAATCTGAAGAAAATTATAGCCAATCAATTATCTTTAATCGATGTAACTATCACAGATCAATCCCGAATAACACAGTATATAATTCCAAAATGTATCATAGAGGGGCAAATGGATTTTTCTATTACTAATATTTTCGATAGATTTTCCGGAACTTGTATACTTTCTTCCGGTAAAGTCATAGGTTCAAACAAAGCTCTGTTGCGAGATGTTGCATTGAACTTAGCTGTAAAAGATGGATATTTAGAATCCTCACAAATTGCATTTGGAATGGAGAGTGGTGACCTACATGGAGTATTATCGGGATCAGTGACTTCTCCAGATTTTTCTTTTGTTATAGAAAGCACTACCGAAGCACTACACAAATTATATGGAATTTCTTATAAAAAAAATGAACCAATTGCACTGCATGGCATATATATTCACGGAGAAACATTATCTGGTGATTTCATTGCGACGTCTCTTCAAGAAAGACTTCATATTGATATAGAGCTTACGACCGAATGTAATCTTTGGAAAATAATTAACCAAAAAAATTCTAAGTGGCAGCAAAAAATTACTTTTTATGGGAAGGATCTTTCTTCATTTTGGTATGAAAATTTTATACATTATCTTTTTCCAGAGACATCAGTTTCCGGTTTAATTGATATAGACGGAAATTTTGAAATGGATGAGCTACAAATTGCTTTTTCCTCTGTAGATCTAGACTATAAATCTCCACATGTATCTTTCTCACATGCCAAATTTACCGATGGATTGTTGTCTTGGAAAAAAAATCATCCAATCACTCTCCAAATACCAAGTATAGAAATGCAGGCGAATGTACATAAGATTGATCTAAAACTCAACCGAGCTGTAGGAGAATTATATATAGAAAATAACAATATCTTTTTCAAAAAAGTTGTAGCAGAAATGGAAAATTTATCTTTCTGTGGAGAAATATCGTTAATTGAGCAAATAGACCATTCAATTAAGTTATTTATAGAAACAACTTGGTTTCAAGGAAATGTAGAAAGACTTTTATCACTTGCTAAACGAGCTCCTTCTTTTCCGCAATTCAATATACCTTTACATGGAACAGTAATTAGTGCAGTTGGGGGATTCTATTTAGAAAGTCATTTTATGGAAAAAAATACTGAAACTCGGTGGAGAATTGAAGCTGATATTGAAAACGCATCGTATGCGGTTGGATTAAATGGGATATTAGATCAATTACAATTCCATATTGCAATTGATTCAGAAAAAGGAGTTATAGGACTGGACAATGTACACTCTATATATAAATTAGATCAGTCTACTCAGGATGTCTCGTATCGTCTATATATCCCAAAAATAGAATGCTCTTTTCTGAAAGCTCTAGAATGCAAATTTGATGCGCGCCTTACGACAGATACACATGATGTGATTAGACTAGTCGGGCAACTCTCGCAAGCAGAAACAAGTTATGTATTACAGCTCGATGAGAGGTATTCTCATATACTTAATTCTAATCTGCAACAGACAAAAATCACATGGAAGAATGCTCAAATAACGGACGCTAAAGTCAAATGTCAGATATCTCTAGAGCAAATATACCACCAGGTCCTCTCTATGAAACAGACTTTTCTTTTTTCAAGTCCTTATATGGAACTTCTTTATAGTAATATAAAAGATATGAGTGGGTTGCTAGACTGCGAAATCTCTTATGACGGAAAAATAGATCGATTTAATCTGCAAATAAATGGAAACAAAACTTTTTGGAAAGGTGAGAAATTACCTATCTTTCTTATCACTGAAAAAATCAATCGAGAATGGAATATTATATCGTGCATAATCGGTGCACATCAAATAGAAGGAAAATTATTTCAAGGAAAACATTTTTTAGAGTTTGCTTATCTTAAGGGAAAGCACCATATGAGCCATTTCGTCTGTACAAATGGTACTTTTGATTACACTGGGAAAAAATTGTTATTTCAGCTTAGTGAATTGAATATTGCACTCAATGAATGGAAATTTCTTTTCCCTAAAGAATGGATTGATTGGTTATCCGGAAATGTTAACGGCAGTGGGCAAGTCAAAATAGACTTCTCTAAAAATAAAGGCGCTTGGGTGATTGAAACAAAATTAGCTTGTAAATGGGATCAGGCTTGCTTTAACAAATTGTCTTTAGAGAGCACCAGTGATTTTTGTGCTTTTTTTTCACCACAAAAAGGACTGGAAATAGAGAGCGGCGCTCTTACGTTACTACACAAAGGTCAAGCTTGTGGTAGTGTTGCATTTGACACAATCAAATATCATAAATCTAAATGGGAAGGAAAGAATCTTATTATTACTTTGCCATCGAAAGCTATACTAGCCATTGCAAGCAATAATATTATTGAAAATTTTCGGTGTCATACCGATAAACTATTCTGGAAAGATTATGCATTTTCCTGGGAAAATCAAATACGCATTTGCACCTCATTTGTTTATGAATCAGGTCAGTTTACAATACATGGAATGTTAGATCCCGGTTATTATTGGTTAGGAGATAAATCATTTTTATTCGATACGCTTTCTTTTTCTATAAGAGACAAGTGCTGTTATGTAACAGTAGAGATTCCTCTGCAAGACAGGAAAATAACCATTCTTGCGTCGATACCTTTTCAAAAGAATAAAGAAATTCATTGCACAATATCTGATTCAAATAACTCAGAGCAATCTATTTTGATTACTACTTTATATAATGAAGATGGATTTATAATTAAGAAAATTAATGGCTCTTTGTGTGGTCTTGAAATTGATTTTTTACCCACGGTAAATAAGATTTCTGGAACCGATTTACTTAAAGGCAGTATAAAAATAAATATAGCATTACTTGGAGAATGCTTTCCCAAATATTTAGCTATACTCGGAAAACAGATCTCTATACATAGCAAATATGAACTGTATGGAACTCTTTCATTAGACAAAAAAAATTGGCAAAATTCTAGTTTTAGCGGATGTGTACGAGGAAAAAATATCGACATTCTCGGCTACCAATTGCAAAGCATATTTGGAGAAGTGAACATTGAGAATCAGAAAGTAACTATACAGAATCTTTCAATCTACGATTTAGCTATGCAGCTCAGGATCCCAAATGGTTGCATCAAAAAGTTAAAAGAACACGGATGGAAATTTTCTATTCCTAAAATAATTATTCGAGATATGCGTCCATCTTTATTAAAGAAAGTAGGAATGTCACGCGGTATAGCCAAACCATTTGTTATTACTGAACTTAGATGCAATGAAATAAGTGGTTGGATGGATGACCCGCTATCTTTTATGGGTTCTGGATTTCTTCATTTTACGAATACTTATAAAACAGAATACAATTTTTTCTCTATTCCCATGGAAATTATTAGTAGGCTCGGTCTCGATATTTCTATGTTAGTTCCAGTACAGGGAACACTTGAATATGCGATGAAGCAGGGAACAATTCAACTCCTACAATTAAAAAAATGTTATAGCAAGGGAAAAAGATCTCAATTTCATTTGGTTTCTGGCGATACTTCATATATTGACTGGAATGGTAAATTACATGTAAATCTTCGCGTTAAGCAGTATGCTTTGTTAAAAATAGCAGAACTCTTTATTTTATCTATTTATGGCAATTTGGAATCGCCTCATATCAGTCTTAGATAAAGCCGTTTTGCAATGGGTTTTCCCCCCGATCTGTATTCATTGCAAGGAACCGATAGATCAAAATCGTTATTTTTGCCAGTTGTGTTTAGAATTAATTGATAATTGCTTCCTGCATCGAGAAGATATTCAATTGTGCGATCATTTACGAGGGAAAATTTTATGTATTGCTTTTGAAAATATGGGGCCTTTATATACATTAGCACAGGAATCTCATCCAATATATCAAAAACTCTTTATCGAATTTGTAAAACTTGCTTACCTACAGTCAAATGTATTTGGATGTGATGGAATTATTTATTGGAATATAAAAACAAATTTCCCACCTATTGCCTATATTGCAATTAAAATGGGGCTAGCATTTTCTCTTTCAGTGTATAATATAAGAAAAATACGAAAAAAATTAAATCGTCCTTTATTATTATGCTGGCAACTTCCTAATGAGAAGGAATATAGAAGATTACAAAAAATATTATCAGAAAAAATAGTAGATAAGATAAGTATATTAAGTTTATTTGATTCAAATATCTAGGATATTCTATGAGTCATTTCTAATTCTTTTGAAAATATTTTCTAAAATAAACAACTAAAGCGAATGCTCCCCTTTAAATTAACTATTTGTTCTTAAGGTATTAAAACTGGTAAAAAAAAGTAAAACGTTAAAAATAATATACCTGTTTTAGGATATATATTGAGACAGTTTAAAATTCAGCTCTCTAGTCATATTTTTCACTTGGCTAGAGCCAACCTTTTATGTTTCTCTATAGATAGATCTTTTAT
>JBOFEG010000040.1:0-12043 GCA_051647685.1 Chlamydiales bacterium | reverse complement strand
TATTTTATCATTTGGAAAATTTTTTCGGAATACTTTATACTCCGCAGGATTTCGCGGAGATGGCGAAACTGGTAGACGCACTACCTTGAGGTGGTAGCAGGGCAACCTATGGGGGTTCGAGTCCCCCTTTCCGCAACTTAACTTATATTATTCATAAAATAAAGAATCGAATAAAGTAAATATTTTATTTTTTAACTCTATAGTAACAGGATCCACAATATGGATAAATTCTTTTGCGTACCCTAATCGATAGACTTGCTTTAACTCCTTTACTGAAAAATTAGCGTGAGATATGGCTTGGCAAGAAATTGAAAAATCTATTAATCCTTCATAACGCAGTAACTTAAGATAGAAACTGCAAAGAAGAGTGTAAGGGTCAGACGATTTAGGGAGGTAGTTAGTATAGCTGATACATAAGGCATAAAGGAGGGGTGATGTCTTTCCGGGCATTTGAGAATAAAGAATAGTGGCCGCAATTTTTCCGATAACCTCAATGTACCCAAATGTTTGTTGATATAAGTCAGTTTGCGATAGTATCGTGGCCTCTTGTAGATAAAAACAATCACTGTTTTTAGAGGGAAAGTACGTTACTTCTACTTGCGTTAAAGGGATGAGATAAGATAGTTGTTGCCATTTTTTGGCCGAGTAAATAGTAAAGAGAGTAATTAGTTCTCCTTTTTGAGTAAAAAAGGAGATAACTCTTTTGTTTTGTTGATATTCTTGGCTTTTTATAATAAGCCCTGTTTCAGTAATAGATGTGCGATAGGACATAAGAAAACATGACAACTAGATAAAAATATGGTAAATTGGTATAATTATCAGCAATTTTTTTCAAAGTCTTTATGCATCGATAGCTCAATTGGATAGAGTTTCCGACTTCGGATCGGACGGTTAGAGGTTCGAATCCTCTTCGGTGCATAACTCTTTTCATAAATAGAATTTATTAGTATATATTCAAATCACTCAATACATACTTATAGCTACAAATACAACTAGAAGGATTTTAATGAGTAAAATTCCACAATTTATAAAAGAGCAGGGCGAGACTTACACTGTTGCTATTTCTTCAAAAAATATAGAAATTACTCCACCAATCAAGGATTATATTTTAGAAAAAATCCAAAAGGTAGAGCGTTTAACAACCCATTTTTTAGAAATCGATGTGCGTTTGGAACTACAAAAATTTCATAATATTGTTTCTATTTTAATGTGTTTTGGAACACTTCGAATGAAAATAGAGGCTTCAGCAGATAATATGTATACCTCTATTGATATAGCTTTTGCAAAGTTAGAGAATAAACTTAGAAGGTGGAAAGAGCAAGTTCAAGATCATCGGGCAGAAAAACTCGGTATTGTCGACATTATGATAAATGTACTCCATAAACCCTCTAACTTAGATCATATGAATGAAGATATCGAAGATAGGGGTAGCCCCTCCTCTTCTATCGAATTGTCTACGGAGGAATCTGTGGAGAAATTTAATGGAGAAGTAGAGGATTGGGAAAAAATCTATTACAGCGAAGAAAATTGGTTTCCAAAAGTTAAAAAGACTAAAGTAAAATTGCTTAAGACTCTTAATTTACAAGAGGCTATTATGAAAATGGAATTTACAGGCGATAATTTCTTATTATATCGCAGCGAAGAAGATTTAAGGTTACGAATTTTATATCGCAGAAGAGATGACAGTTTTGGCGTTATGGAAATTGAAAATTCTCGATCGAGCTAATAAACATATAAATGAGACATTTAAAGGAAGAACTTGTTAGGCAACAGCTACTTAACTATTTAGCTGATGTAAAACAGTTTCCGAGATCCCTCATTGTGCAAGAGAGAAAAATATCTACTCTGCCGAATACCATTCGTAAGTGTCATTTGAATCGCAGAGCTGATCTTCTCATTTATACACCAGAGTTTAAGCCGCTTTTATTGATTGAATGTAAAGCGGTTGCAATTACTCCAAACGCGATGAAGCAAGTACTTGGGTATAATTATTATATTGGAGCTCCTTGTATCGGTATAATTAATCAGCAAAAATGTATCCTGCAATGGAAAAAAGATCACAGCATTACCCATACTAGCTGGCAGGAATTTCCATCTTATGCCACATGTATGAACGTATATTTGAAATATGTCTAATTTTCGATTCAATCTTAGATTACTACAAGAAAAAGATCCTTTACTCGCTTTTGTTGCCCTACACAATCGATATATAAAAATTTCGAAATTAGGACAAGAAGATGCCTCTTGGATTAGAACTTATTTATCTGATACTACAAAAGCTATACTAGTTTTTGGGATTTGCACAAGTTCTATCTATAAAGAAATTACCCCTTGGATTCGGAGTGATAATTCTCGTCATGTTATCTTTTTAGAAGATGATGTATCTCGTTTGATTGCGTTTTTAAGCAGTAAAATAGCAAGAAAAGTATTGCAGGACTCACAAGTTTTAATAGTATTTAATCATTCTGGCGATTACCAAGAGTTCATTCCAATAGGCTGGAAAATATTTTCCGAAAATTTCATTGTTGCTTTATCGCCATACACTGCTAATCAAGAAATTAAGAAAAAAAAAGTATTAGAAATTTTAGAAAGCATGCGGCTGATAGGTGCTGAATTAAAAGATTTTGAGTCAATTCCTTTAAAAAATATATATTATAATTATCTCTCAGATAGTGAACATAGCAATTATGTGGATTTAAAAGATTTTTTTCGAGGAATCCCAGCCATTGTCTGTGGTGCCGGAACATCTTTATCTGCGAGTTATAACAAGATACGAAATAGTTTTTCTAAAGCTCTCCTTATTGCAGGGGGAAGATGCATGGGACTTCTCGACTCTATGTCTATTCCTGTACACATAGGGGTAGCACTATGTCCTTATGTTAGTTGGAGAGATTTTACATCTATTTCCTCATCCAAAGTGCCATTGCTTTATAGCAGTCGACTTAACTTTGAAGCGCAAATTTGGCATCACGGTATATCGAGATTAATTGCTAAAGGTAGTGTCTACCCTATTGAAGATTGGTTATATAGTCAGGATGATTCGATATTTCCAACCCTTGATATTGGATGGGATGTAATCTGTTTTTCTACTCATCTTGCCTACCATTTTGGTTGTGATCCTATTATACTTATTGGAGTAGATCATGGAGGAGAATATGCTAGCAAATGGAAAGAAAATAAACATATCACCCAGACTCAATGTATAAACGTTGAGGGGAAGGTAGTAAATTCCCAAAAAGATTGGATAATTAGTTCTTCTTGGCTTAATCAATTTGCTATTACAAATCCCGATCGAGAGTATGTCCATATCAATGATAGAGGACTTTTTATTCCTAATATGAGAACGATTTCCGCGTCGGAAATTGATTTATGTTTTGCAAAAAAACCTAAGAATTATGACATCGAAAATCGACTACATGCAATTTTACAGAGAACAAAAAGACAAGATTTTGTATATAATAAGTCTATCAAAATGTTGCATAAATTGCACGAGAGTATGCAACGACTCTCGGTGCATTGTAAAAACTACCTAGATGCATTTGAAGAACAAAAAGATCGAGAACAATTCCTAGAACAAATAGAAATGGAAAGTGAGCAATCCTTTTCTTTATTTTTTGAACCGCTTTGGGAAGTATATAAGGTAATTATCTTACCCATGAGAGCAACCTTTTCAGTAACGGAAATAATATTGCATCGAACATTATTCATACAAAGGGCGTTAAAAGTACATATACCATGTATTCAGGAAGTATTATGTCAGAAGAATGCTACGAGTTAAAAAACGATATTCTCAAGATTGTCGATCCGGAAATGGAATTACATATTGAAGAGCCATGTATATTGCCACGATTTTCCTTGCCAAGTCGAGTAGAAGGAGTCTGCATTAAACAAGAAATGCATGGAGTTTTTCGACATGTTTATCACGAATATAATCAATCTCTTCATGGAGAATATCAGCAATATGATGAGACTAATTCTTTATTTTCTTCTACATATTATTCAAATGGAGAAATGCATGGCCCTTCGTGCTTTTTTACAAAAGATGGGGAATACCTTGCAAAAAGTTGGTTTTATCATGGAGCTTTGCAGGGTAAAGCTTATAAATACTATATGAATGGGAAAATATATTCCATACAGAGATATAAGAATGGTACGATGCATGGGAAGCAGACATTTTTCTATGAAGATGGATCTGTAAAGACATTACTGAATTATATTGGAGGCTACTTAAATGGGCCATCTGTCCTTTTCTGGAGTAACGGTGTCAAAAAAAGAGAAGCCAGCTTTGTAGGGGGCAGTAAAGAGGGCAGTGAGAAAATATGGGATCGAAATGGGAGATTAATAGAAAATAGTGAGTACGAAATAGGAAGAAAAATCTCCTTATGAATACAATATTACCGTGTATTCTTGAAACAATCTGTACAAGATACCCCGCTTATCGATTGTTTCTTTCCGAACTGGTTCCAATGACTATTTTATTGGAAGATGTGGCTAAGTTGCCAGAACAAAATATTTTGGATGACTTAGATCTTCTATATATTTATGGACTTGGCAGTGGGGGTATATGTCAATTACTAGACCCTTGGTTAAAAACGAAAGTAGAACGACATCTAATCTTTATTGAGGATGATTTTACATGCCTTGCAAATTTTCTTGCATCTCCCTATGCACATGCAATTGAGAATTCTAGAATACATATTAGATACATATTTGATCCCAATTCCCTAGAGGAATTTTGCACACAATGCGCTAGTGAATTCCCTATGCGCTATATCTCTATTTTACCTAATAAATCGGGGAAAGATATATTTTTTGAGCGGATGAAATTGTTACTCTTTAAACATACTACTATGCAGGAAGCTTCCATGGCCGAATGTATTTTATACCCAAAATTATTACAGAATGTATGTAGAAATATGCATTATGTTCCAGAAATTACTCTTGGATCCTCTTTAAAAGGTCTATGCAAAAATATCCCGGCTGTCATTTGCGGGGGGGGGCCTTCTTTAATTGAATCCATTCCAGATTTGCGCAAATTGGAACATTCAGCTTTGATTTTTGCTGGAGGATCTGGAATCACCGCATTAACTCAGCATAATATACAACCACATATTTCTGTTGCAGCGGATCCTAATCAAATGGAATGGAACCAGTTGAGAGAAATGAATGCTTTTACTGCTCCAATGTGTTTTGTTCCCCGTGTTTTCTCTCAAATACATGCGCTCCATAATGGTCCTCTTATATATCTACAGATGCTCAGCAGTGGAAAAATCGAAACAATGATAGAAGATACAATGGAATTTTCTAAAGAGTACTTATGGGATGTCATTCACCCAGAGGCAAATTCAGTAACGACACTTGCGATAGCATACGCACTTTTTTTAGGATGTAATCCATTGTACTTATGTGGCGTAGACCTGGCTTATACCTCCGGATTATTGTATGCAGATAAAGTGATAAAAAATAATAAAATGATAGCAAAAGATTCAGACGTAGGGTCTACAATTATATATAAGAAAGGGATGTTAGGCGAGGATATTGCAACTGCTATCAAATGGACTATTGAAGCATCCTGGATTTCACAATTTGCCGAGCGTAATAATCAAGTAAAGATATATCGAGCTTCAGTCCAAGGTCTCCCTATTGAAGGGATTTCTTTTCAATCGCTATCTACTTTATTTTCCTATCCCAAAAAAGATCTCGAAAGCATGTTTTTTTCACTCATACAAAAAAATAAAAAAAACTATCCCATCAAAAAAATAGAGGAAAGTGTTAACACCATTCGACATAGTGCCGAGCGATCTCATAGACTGTGTCAAGAAATAGTAGAGACTTTACAAAATAATACCGATACATCTGTAACCGAACCGATATCGGTCACTCTAGCTATATTAGATCTTCAACAAGAGGAAATATATCAAAAGGTATTTATGGATTTTTATGAAAGATTCGCTTTCTTCTTTAATACTATCTATCCGGAGCATACCGTAAACAATATACAATATATCATATGGAAAAACATACAACAGAATTTAGAAGAATGTCTGGATGTTTTTTCAAGCGCTGATGTATAGCAATAAGACATGAAGGATCTTAGACAGCACAGATTTTTATTGCGAACTAAGAACTCGAAGAAGAAATCATTTACCCTACAGGAGTTACAGCTTAAGAGGCGTAAAGGTCAAATTACCGATACAACGCAAGTTTGGTCTACTAGACTTCAGGCTTGGCTGCCTTACAATCAAATTTTATATGAGGAAATGTTACTCGGTGCAGATCTATCTTATTCAAAACCTTATTCGGAGTATATCCATGTAGCAAAAAGATCTAATCAGTTTAAAATCAGGCCTTGGGTGCGATTTTGGGCTCGGATGATAGATTATAATTGTTTAGGAATAGTATATGGAGCTATTTTTAATAGATATTACATGTATGTTTCTTTAATATTTTTTCCTTTTTTTACTATAGCCCTTATTCCTTTGCTTTGGATGCCTATTGAGGCTATTTTATTGTGGACTATAGGTACAACTCCTGGAAAATGGATATTAAGACTTAAAGTTTGCAATAACAGAGGTAAAGTAAAATACCTTACCTTTAAGCAAGCATGTAGCAGAAGTATTACTGTATGGTTTTTTGGAATGGGTTGTGGGATTCCTATTATTCAGATTATTGCATTGATTATTGCAAAAATAAAATTGACTCATACAAAAACTACTGTTTGGGACAAAAATAATCGTCTTAGTATTCGGTATAATAGAATAGGAATTTTACGAATTTTTATTGTTATTATATTTTTTTTTATTACTTTTTTTATTCTAATATTACAAGTAGTAAGAATCTTTGCTATGAGGGAGGGAGAGCCAATTTGGAGATAATACATGAATATTTTTATAGAAAAGCAATTGTTCTGGATTTGGATAGCAATGGTTATTAGTCTATTTAGTTGTTCAAATCAAAAGAAATTTCGTCGGAATAAACTCAGTTACTATTACGAGAAAAAAGAAAGGATAGGTCGCTTTTCCCGAGAAGAAAATTATAAAATTCCCCCTTTAGAAGCAAGGACAAGGGAATTGTATCCATGGGAGAAATAATTATATCAAGGCAATATGTTCAAAAAACTCGTTAAAATCTCTAAAATGCATACAATTAGATGAAGGATCTAATGATTGTAATTGTGGGTGATTATCATCGCAAATAAGAACCGCTGGAATATTTGCACTGTGCAAAGCGGAAACTCCTTTGAGAGTATCTTCGAAGCCTAAGAAATTATCATGCGACTTTCCATACAATTGCTTAGCCAGTAAATAACAATCTGGGGCAGGTTTTGGATGTTTAACATTATCTCGTGTTATCCAGAATGGAACTTGCTGCAAAATCTGATGTTGATCGCGAATGGCAGCTACCTGGAGTTCTGTTGCATTAGTCACTACTCCATAAGATCTACAATTTTCATTTAAATATTGCAGGAGTTTGTCCACGCCTGGCATTAAAGATATAGATTCTATTTGTAATAAAGATTGATAAATTTCTTGCTTGAAAGATCTGATAGTCTCCCAAGAAGGGTATTCTTGCATTAAACCTGGGCAGGCATCGTAAACCTTTTCGCCTAGCGTATTACTTCCATGGGCAAATTGAGAATAAGTAGGAAAATCCCAAGGAAAGGCATAGCCACGTTGTTGCAAAGCGATCTGATAACAGCGATAGTGCAGTAATTCTGTATTGACAAGCAAACCATCAAAGTCAAATAAGAGGAGAGAGTTTTTATAGAAATAATCTGTAAGCATAATATTTACCTATTGCCGATGACCGGATTCGAACCAGCACCTTAGTTACCTAAAAGTAGATTTTGAGTCTACCGCGTCTACCGTTTCGCCACATCGGCATCAAGAGAATAATACCTAGAACTACCTTTAAAGGACAAGGTTTCATTTACATCATATTCTATTTGCATAAGGCAAAGCCCAAGTGCAGGCGCTAGAGTTGGAATTAGAGTTCGATCTCTTTTTTTTAATAATAAGGGGATATCATCTAGCGAAAGATTCTTTCGTGCCACAGCAATCAATGTGCCAACTATATTTCGAATCATTTTGTATAGAAAACCATTTCCCAAGAATTTTATAATAATTTGAGTTTCTACTACAGTTATATCAATAGAGTAAATAACCCGAACAGAATTAGATATATTTGTATTTCTACCCCTACTGTTTGCAAAGGCCAGAAAATCCATCTCTCCTACAAAATATTTTGCAGCCTCGTTTAGCAGGAAAATATCTAAAGAATCTGGAATGCAATAATTATATAATCGAATCATAGGACTTGGGACAGGTGCTGTATTTATCGTATAGTGATATATTTTTTTTTTTGCTAAATATCGCGCATGAAAAGAAGGGGGGACTCTCGAACAATCTAAGATACGGATATCTTTTGGAATAATTCCATTAATTTGTTTTTGAATTTTTCTCGTATCAATAAATATAGAACTTGTAAAATGAGCTACTTGTCCTAAAGCATGGACTCCAGAATCTGTACGACTAGCTCCTGTTAAACTTATGGGTTCTTTATAGATGGTTGCAAGAGCACTCTCTAGGATACCCTGAATAGTAGTGCCATTTTTTTGCTTTTGCCATCCGCAATAATTCGTTCCATCGTAAGCGATAAGTAATTTGTAGCTAAATAACATAGAGAAAGAATAGTAGAAAGCATAAATAAAATGAAGTAGTCCATTCTAAACAAAAAGAATTTAAGGAGTAAGGAATGACTCATTACTCCTTATAAAAGAATTAAGAGAGATGCTTACTGACTTTTTTTGTCATCTCAAACATGTTAATAGCCCTAGAAGAGCCAAAGACTTCTCTTAACTTCTCATCGGGTACAATGTTTCTTAGATTTTTTGGATCCTGACATTTGTGTCTTTTGATGTACGCCCATAACTTTTTAGTTACTTCTGTACGAGGCATTGGACCTTTACCAACAACTGCAGATAAAGCTGGAGTTAATTTTAAAGGTTTCATAAAGCTTGCATTGGATTTTCTCTTTGCCATTTTAGTTTTTACTCCTTCCTTAATGCTTCTACCACGGTGTTTTTATCGCCACTTTTATGATAGAAAATGATTGTATATTATTACTTCCTTGTGACAACTTGTATCTTGGGAGAGAATATTAGTCAAAAAAAATCCGTTATTACTATACGTTTTTTTCTTTTTTTACTATTTTCGGTATATTTTGACTAAGGTTTTATGCAAGAAAATATGATCGGTGATCAGACACACAGAGCGATTTCGCTCAAAAAAGAATATAAAAAACTTGTTTATCTTTTACAACAATTGAATAAAATTCTTAGGGAAGAAGAGAGAATTTCTTTTTTACATTCTATAACTGTCGTAAAGATGTTTTTTTCAAAACAAAAAAATTTGAAAAAAAAAATAAAAGCTTTATCGACACAAGATCAAATGCTTTTTTTGCATTTTGTTTCTATAGGCCAAGCAGCACATCTTTTCCCAGAAGTTAATTGCGACAAGATAGAGACAGAGAAATTGCAAAACGTCCTACCTATATTGCGTGATTTGAACAAATTTTATTCTATAATAGGCGGTATACTGGGATATCAAATAACCACTATTGAAGTATTATTAAATGAATATTGTAATCCCACAGATGAATTGCTTCCACCACAAGGAATTGATATCTCAGAATGCTCCCCAGAAGTTAGCTCGTATATAATTCAAGGAGTTATACAACAAAATATATTTGCTGAAATATATCCGATAGGTGGCGTTGGAGATAGATTTAAATGTAGTAGCGCTCCGAGTGAGCAGTCTGTCCCTACTGCAATGGTTCCTTTTTTAGGAAGAACTTTACTAGAAGGGTTAATTCGCGATCTCCAAGCCAGAGAATACCTACATTATCTTATAACGGGTAAACAACTCGTTACACCTATTATATTAATGACTTCAGAAGAAGATAATCACTCTCAGATTTTCAATATCTGTAAAGAGAATCAGTTTTTTGGCAGAAATTCAAAAACCATATTTTTCTTATCACAACCTTTAGTCCCGACATTTACTAAATATGGTTATTGGTGTTTGAAAGACCAGAATACTTTTTTATGTAAACCAGGAGGACATGGAGCTATATGGAAACTGGCACTAGACTCAGGTGGGCTTACTTGGTTACAAAAAATGGGTAGGAAGAAAGTATTAATTCGGCAGATTAACAATCCTATTGCCGGATGTGACTATGGAATCTTGGCTTTTACTGGGATAGGTGCATGCAAGGATTCCTCCTTTGGTTTTGCTTCTTGTCTGCGACAAATTAAAACGCAAGAAGGTGTGAATGTAATCAAATATAAACCACAGCAAAAGAAGAGTTTTTTGAGTTGTGTAGAATATTGTGATTTTAAAAAATACCATATGTCTGATGTAGCTGTAGATCCCAAAAGCATCTACTCTTCTTTTCCATCCAATACGAATATCATCTTTGCGGATATCGCCATTTTGCAACAAGCAGTTCGTCAAATGCCTTATCCAAATTTCATTGTTAATTTTAAGGAAGATATACACTTTATCCCAGGAAAAAATTTAGTTACTGAAGAGATTGCTCGCTTAGAGTCTACCATGCAACACATTAGTGATGCTCCTGTCATTGCCGATAGTAATACAACTTATTTGACCTTACATGATAGAAAAAAAACTATATCAGCAGTTAAGAGATACCAACAAGTATCAAATGATAGTTTAGAAACAATAGAAGGGGGATTTCGAGATCTATTATACAATAATCTACTATTATTACAGAATCACTGTAAATGGAACCTAGGCTTTAATATTAGCGAGAATTTTGCCACTTTGCCAGGATTATTTTTATATCACCCAGCACTCGGTCCAATCTATTCTATTATTGCACAAAAATTAAAGTCTGGAACATTTTCTACTGGCGCGGAACTTCAATTGGAAATTGCTGATATAGTTATGGATCAAGTAAATATTGAAGGCAGCTTAATAATTACAGCTAAAAATATTATGGGGCATTGGGAAAAAGGAAAACTTCATTTTTCCTCTAAGGTAGGGAAATGTATATTTCAAAATGTACAAATAAAAAATCAAGGGATTGAATATTCTGCTAACAATGCTTTCTGGAAAAATGCAATTTCTCGCAAAGAACTTTGTTATATTGAACTCGAAGGGAATTCTCTATTTATAGCAGAGGACATCGTGATAGAAGGAAATCAACGTATTTTTGTCCCCAATGGGAAAAAAATGATTGCAAGAGAAGTTAATGGGAAAGTTTCATATCAAGTTACGCCTTTATCAGAAGATGAGGAGAAGTTATGGAATGTGCAAATCAATAAAGATATCCAAATTAATTTAGTGATCAAAAGATCATGTAAAAAAAAGATAGCAAAAATATATAAATAAAAGAGGCGCGTAACCGCACCTCTTTTTAAATTAAAAGAATCTAATCTACAGTATCATAGGGTAGTAAATCTTCGCTATTTGTTTTAGGTTCCGTTGGTGCAGAACCTTGTCTAAATAAATTCATTACACTTCTTAGTGATTCTATTGTTTTTGTACATAAACAACCGGCTACTTCTATTATTTTAGTCACAAGACCTGATATTTTTCCTCGGCAACAATATACACCAACTGCTGTTGCTCCGAGTAACGATATATATCGATGAGATTGTATGGCATTTACTGTTGAATGGAATAGAGCATCCACTTTGCTTTCTACGCATAGCTTTTTAGCACTAGAAACTGTCGCAAGAGCTGCACCTGAAATTGCAGCTGTTAAAATAGATAAATTCATCATGTGTGATTTCCTCCAATTTTTATGACAAATGAATTATAGAGAATGAATATTTTTTATACATACTAAAATTTAGCATAAGCATGTGCTAGAAGTCAGTTATAAGCTCAGATTAGTTATACTATCATATTAAATTAATTTAATTACATGTTATTATAAATAAATTAATTTAAATATTAATTATTATTTATTTTAATTAGATTATATCTGATAAGTATGCATTATAATTTGACATTAT
>JBOFEG010000039.1:0-28611 GCA_051647685.1 Chlamydiales bacterium | reverse complement strand
TGAAATACCAAATAAAATTGATCTGGATAAAATTAAAAGGTGGTCGAATAACGAAGGATATTTGCAAAAATTTAATTTTTTTGTAAATAATTTATCTAAAAAATTTAAATAAATTATTAAACAACTCTATAATAATTAATATTATTTTGATATAGTTTAATATTAAATTTGTTTTTGGAGAAAATTTGATTTCATAGTCATATCGCTTTAGCAATCTTTCATAAACTTCATCTACTTGATGAGTACCTTGGATAGAATCCAAATCAGAAATTAATTTTGGCTTTAATTTTTTTAAATAAATATTTGAAAATATCTGATGAAAATCTTTAGAAGAATCCTTGAAAATATATTCTGCCATTTTTTCAATTTCCTCAATATAACGTTTCAAAATTGCTAAACCATATCCACTGCATGGCATTATATTAAGAGAATAGTATTTTTCTTTTATCTGAGTTATATTCTCAATAAATTGTTGATCTAATCGAATTAATTGATCTGATAAAATTGGATTACTTTCCATTTATATCCTATAATAAAATTTAATTTTAAATTTTATTATATAAAAAATATCATATCGATCTATTTATCTTAACAAAAATTATTATTATATCCCTATTTTAATAGGGTTTTTATATAATTACTTATCTTATATGAGGTTTTATGCACGATTACCCCACTCTAGCAATAGTTGGACGCCCAAATGTGGGAAAATCATCCCTATTCAATACTATCTGTAAAAAAAAGATTTCCATAGTAGAAGAAGAAGAAGGGATTACTCGTGATACGATATGCCAACTGACAGAATTTGACAACGTTCCTTTCTATGTCATGGATACCGGTGGACTTGCCAAGGAAGGAGCTTTCCTCGAACAGATACGCTCTCAAGCTTTGGAAGCAATTGCAAAAGCAGATATCATTGCTCTAGTGGTTGATGGGAAAGTCGGGCTTACAGCACATGACCAAGAAATCGTAAAGCTCCTCCTTCAAAAGAAAAAACCAGTTATTTTAGTCGTCAACAAGATCGATAGGTCTAGAGATGAAGCTATTGGCTACCGCTGTTTAAATTGTGGTATTAAAGAATTTGTTTTCACATCGACTATTGAGGATAGAGGGATCGAAGAATTACAAACCAAGGTAATTGCTCATTGGAAAGATAGGCCCATCCCAGAAAAACCCGATATCAAACCAATTTCTGTCGCATTAATTGGTCGAACGAACGTAGGAAAATCAACCCTTTTCAATAGTTTACTGCAAGAGAGTCGAGCTATTGTAAGTCCAATTGCGGGAACTACTCGCGATAGTATTGATGTAACGATGCAGTGGAAAAATACATTCTTTACTTTTGTCGATACTGCAGGGATTCGAAAAAAACATAAAGAGCGGAATGTAATTGAAAAATTCGCATCTCTTAGGACCTGGAAAGCTATCGAGCGCTCTGATGTATGCATAGTATTGATTGATTGTTTATCGGGCATTACAGCGCAAGAAAAGCGCTTTATTCATCAAGTAGAGCAACGGGGTAAGGGTTGTATTATCTTCATTAATAAATGGGATTTGTCTGATGGACATTGTATGCAACAAACACTTCGAGTACTACAGAAAGAAATTCCATTTATTAAGTACTGCCCTGTAATTTTTGGATCTGCAAAGACGGAAAGAAACGTCGATAAGATCTTTCCAGGTCTACAATCTGTAATGGAAAACTTCGAACGTCGAATTTCTACTGGGAAGCTGAATTCATTCCTCCTACGTATGATGAAGAGTTATTCACCACCTATGATTCAAGGGAAGCGACTCCGCATTTATTATATGACACAAGTCAAGAGTCATCCCCCTTATTTTGTATTCTTTGTAAACGACCCAGAACGTATGACTGATGGGTACAGGCGCTATATTTTTAATCAATTGCGGAAAGAATTTGACTTTTTAGGCGTACCTCTACATTCGAGTACTAGAGCAAAGCCATCCATGCGCGAACGCTCACCAAACCCTCATAAAAAATATGAAGATTTAATCTTTGCAATTGATGAACCTACTAAAGAATCGGTTGAGGAGATTCAGTAATTTCCGCTGTATACCGAAAACTCGGTTCCCACTTATAGATAGTATCATTCACAATATATTTGCGATAAATCCAGGGTTCATCGTTTTCTCGAAGTAATCGATCAAACCCCATAATAATTCCTTGGGTTATTCCATATCTTCGAATGCAATACAAAGTATAACGGGAACTTGTTGGACGGAAATGACTCCTGGGACCATAGGCTGGGGATATTATATGTTGATTAAATAGAATTAAAGATTCAGCAAGGAGGCTAAGCCCCCACTTATGAGGAGTTGGATCCCAATTTGGATAATAGTTTGTTGCAATTTCTACATCGGGTCCCCAGGGCTCTTCAGTGGCCAAAATCGAGCAGCTAAAGATGAATATCACTAGGATTTTAAAATGCATAGCGAAGCATAAGTGTTGGAAACAATCTTTGTTCCTGCAAAGTTCTAGCTGCCTGTTTTTCAAAGAGGCGTTCATTATAGAAGCGAGCTGCTTCCTTAGCGCCATAAATACCTCCAAAATACCAACCTATTTCAAAACTAGTCAAAATAATACCTGCAGCTGTATGTCCATGTGTGAAACAATGATAGGATGACCAAATAAATAAAGAGTTCAAAATTAATGCCGTTACCGCTGACTGCGTTTGTCCGACGTAAAGATAACCCGCACCGGGAAGTATTGCATTATACAGTCCCGCTCTACCTATAGATTTCTTTTTGCTATAATAATCTTGGACAAAACCTTTTAGGTAGGGTTGAGAGGTCTCGAGGGATACTTTTTCTAAAGTATCTAAGTCCCCTTGCAATAAGGCTACAGCTGTGCACATTTTATTTACAGTTTTCGGATAATAAAGTTTCATGATTTGTAGCAATTCTTTCGCTTTTTCTTCGGCATGGATTTTTTGATAACTCTCATAGAGAATCAATAAAAAGTCGTGAAAAGTCGGAAAATGTCGATCTAAATCTTTGAGTGATGGATGAAGAGAACTTGTAACCACATCTTGGTATCTGCCACCGAGGTAATAACTTAAGAAAATTTGATAGGCAAGCTCTGCTTTCCTAGATGTATTTGCATCATTTATAAGAATATCTGCTCGTTTGAATGCAGTGATCGCTCGATAAAAATCGGTTTGGCGGGCGAAGGTGAGACCGATTTGATATTCTTGTCCCCAAGAAGTTTGTAATTCTTCTGGAGACAAGGGGGTAAAAGCTGGAGAAATAGAAGAACCTTGATAGGGATATATTTGAGATGCAATTTTAGGTTCAATTTTTTCTACTACCCTACAACAAGAGCTAAATAGTAGAAATATATAACCAATTATATATTTTTTATTCATCATCTGGCGTCTTTACAAGTTCAAATCCTTCTTCAATTTCTTCTAAACTTTCTTGTCCTGCAGCACACGCTCTTTCCCGTACGAGATTCTCCTGCGTTGCAGTGATCTTTTTATAGTCTTCCCAAGTATCCACAATATGAGGTTTTACGAAAATCAAAACATTTTGAGCGGTATGAGTTGATTGATTCTGAGAAAATAAGGCCCCAATCCATGGGATTCCACCGAGACAGGGCACCCCTTGGCGGTTATGTACATTTTGATTTCTTACTTGTCCACTTAAGACAAGAAATGTTCGATCGGGTACATGTACTCGCGTATGCATAGATCTCTTTGAAGTGGGAATTCCAGTAAGTGCTGATGTGGCTCCAGTACTAGAAGTGGCTGTGATATTTTCATCTATGTCTAATGTTATGACATTGCCGTCACCCAGTGATGGAGTAATATTCAGCGAGGTTCCAATATCTCGGTATTCGAGATTATTCGATGTAGATCCTGCAGAACCAGTAATAACGGTTTGGGAAGCTAAAAAGGGCAAGTTATCGCCTACAAATAAAGTAGAAGTGCGTCCATCTTGCGTAATAATTTTCTGATTCAGAACAATATTTACATCACCGCTTCCCTGTACAGCATTGACCAGGGATCCGAGTGCTGCATAGGTAGTACCCTTATGCATAATAATATCGCCGATGACTCCTAAATCGAATCCACTTTGTGTTATAGGAATATTAGCCCCAGTTGGAGTTACTACGCTATTTATCCCACCGAGCGCTCTATTAAATCCACTAAACGGGTCATTAGTTGCAGGTGGATTATTTGCCATTCCAAATGCCAGTCGGTCTTTGTATTTTCCTTGAGTTCCCCAACGCAGACCAAAATCTAATGAATTAACCAGTGACGTTTCAATAATTAGTAGTTCGATAAAAACTTGACGCAATGGTACGTCAATATTCCGAATCAATTCTTTTAATTTAGCGAGGGTTCTAGGCTCGCCGGTTGCAATTAAAGAGTTAGTCACCTCTAACCATTGGATCGAATTGATGGTCTCTACCAAATGATTCATTCGTTTTTCTGTTTGCATCCGATATACTTCTGCTCCAATTTGTTGTAGAGCTGTTTGAATTTCATTACCGCGATGAAATTGTAATTTATAAATTAAGAAACTAATATCATCGACGGTCTCGATACTGGTTTCTGGAGATATTTTCCCAGGATCTATTGCATATGGATTGTCAAATTGGTCAAGTAACTTTTGAACTTGTGCAATAGCGTCCTCTTGTCCAGAAATTAAAATTTGGGAAGTTTTATCCATCCACTTTGCATTGTGAATTGCATCAAATAAAGCATTTTCCCGTACACCTGATCGAAGTAAATTTTCTTCAAAATCGCGTAATAAAAATAATAATTCCTCGCCATTTTGATGCTTTGGCCTATATAATACATAGCCATCTGGCAATCGGTCTTCTCCAGAATCTGTTGGGACATCAAATTTTTGAATGAGTTCCTGAATTTTACTCAAGGTTTCCTTAGACCCAATAAAAATCAAAGATTCAGTTGCTGGTACATATCTCATATTTCTTAAAGTTTTTTGCCAAGCGACATCTGCACCCCCTACTCTTGCAAAATCATCTCCAATAGATCGGAGTGCTGTCATGAGTTCTTGTGCGGGGACATACCTCATTCGATATACAAAAAAGGTGGTTTTTCCCATCTCTTGAATTGTCGATCCATTTGGCGCTGGAGAATCAACAGTGGCGATCAAATCTTTTAATTTCGTGAGAGAATCTTCAGTACCAGTAAAAACTAAAGAGCCATTATCTTCTTCATAACGCATTCTTGTGATCGTATTCAATAAGGCGGGATCAACGAGACCCGCTGCTTTTAAATCTTCTGCTATTAAAAGAAGAGAATCATGGACCTGCATAGCGGAAGAATTCTTCGGCTTATATACATGAAAATTGGTGGCATCTATGTTTTTACTTCTTTCGACATCAAATTCTGCAATTAAAGTCTTAATATGAGTGATTGTATTGGGTGAACCACTAATATATATGGAATTAGTCGTTTTTACCAATTCGGCAGAGCGAAGAGCATCTAATAAGGATTCATTATCTACGCCAGAATTTTCTAAATTAATAGCAAGCTTTTGGAAATCATCCAGGAGTACCTCTCCACGGATATTTTGTAATTTGTAAATAAAATACGTTTTATCGCTATCTCCCGTTGTAGGTTCAGTATCTAAAACAGCTAAAAGTTCTTTGAGTTTTGTAATTGTTGCCGATGATCCTCGAAATGTAATCGATTGGGACTCTGGGATCCATTGCATAGTTTCAACGGTTTCTACTAATGGATCGTTTTCATGTAAGCCACTTATAATCGATTGTAAAGTGCTTTCAACACGTAATCTTTTTCCAGACTTCACTTTATAAATGAACAACTGCTCTTTACCAACATCTTGCTGGTCAATTAAAGAGAGAAAAACTTGAACTCGTTCGATTGCTTCTTGGGTGCCAATAAAAATTAGAGAATCATTCAAAGAGATATAATCAGCACTAGATAAGGTTTGTAGGAAAGAAGCATCGGCAAGTTTTGAACTTCTTAAGTGATTCACTGTCTCCTTAATAGATTCAAGTAATGCATACGCATCTCTATTTTTCGGAGTATAAATATAAAATTCCTTAAATGCAGGAACATCTAAACTGAGAATCAAATTACAAACTTGTTCAATATTACTAGTGATATCAGAAATAATTAATCGAGAGGAATCTGCATCTACCGCAATTAAAGCTTGTGCACTGAGCATAGGAGTCAGCAAATTTGCAATAACAGATGGATCTGCTTCGCGTAGTTTGAAAACTCTAGTAATTATAGGTGGAGCCTCTCCACACAATGGATTTTCGTCCGATACAACGAGTGGTATCCGTTTTACATCTGCGGCTTGATGGATAATAATATTATTTCCTTCTTCAAGAACAAAGAATCCATTGATACGCAGAGTTTGTATTAAAGCCGCTACAATACTTCCAACATTAGTTGGTTCGCTAGAAACGATAGTTACAGTAAAATCGAGATCTTCTTCTTTGAAGACAAAGTTTTGATGACTAATTTTCCCAACAAACTTGATAAATTCTATAATCGATACATTAGTGAAGTTAACTGTATATACTTTTTCTTCATAGGTAGTACATAAATTCCCTTCAACAATTGGGCATGAGGGGTCCTCATTGATAATATTGGTATTAGTTTCATCCGCTATGAGTAAAACAACAAATACAAATAGAGAGGCCCATTTCAGCAGGATGAGAATTTTTTTCAGTTGCTTTATCATATCTGGCAAAGAAGTTTATGCTTTTCCATCCGAATAATAAGCTCATAGGTCAATCATTAGATCCTAAAATACTTTTTCTATTATTGCAATGTCTCAATCGATAGACTCATTCAGATTAATATAATTTAATAAATATTTTTCTAATTTTGAATGATATAATAAATCTGACATTTAAAGAATGTGTTTAGTAAAAGATTGCAAAAGAAATGTCAACAGATTTTATGGATCTATAAGAAAAATTTCTCATGCTTTGCTTATAGATACCACCATCAAAAGCATAAAAGCAAACTGCTTATGGTAATGGATATATATAAAAGAATCCTACTGCAAAAACTTCTACTTGCACTTAACTTTTTATAAAAATTTAGAATTCCTATAAACTATATAAAATATAGTTTAATAATCGAATAACAACAATTGTTGTAGAATTAGCAGTTCACATTTTTAGTTTCTATTTCTAGGTATATTGCTTCCATTACTATAACTATTATCCGATATATTTCCTTGTCCTTGCTCTTTAGTTATCCCTTGACGATCTCGCACATATTCCTATACCTTTTTTCCATCACTATAAAGAGCCGGTATACTATATACTATTCCTCCCATAATAAACAACAAGTATACATCTTTATGCCTTTTATTGGACTCTCCTTTGGGATAAATAAATTTAGATAGCAATTCTATAACAAAAAAACAGATATTTATCTGTCTATATTAAGAAGTTTTTTCCTAGCATCTTCTATTTTCATAGATAATGTTTTTTCTGTGACATCTTTAAACTGATGTTCAGGATATGAAGCAGGGCGACCTAGAATAGATTGCCCGAGTTTTTGCACTCTATCAGAGTCTTTACTTAAATTTTTAGAAAACATATCAAGTACATGCCATATAACATAAAAATCCGATCATAAATATTTTTGTTTTTATAACAAGAGAAAATCTTATTGATAGTCTAAATCTCTCTGCACTTCTCGAAGCAAATTTAAAATCTCTTCAGAGTTTAATTTTTTCCCTACATCGAAATTATCAAATCCGAGAACTCCTTCGAATAAATTCTTTTTCTTCTCAATGAGATTATGGATATGTTCTTCAATAGTATTTTTTGTTACGAGCTTTAATACATGTACTCCGCGATTTTGCCCATATCTATATACCCGATCTGTAGCTTGGTTCTCAACAGCTGGATTCCACCAACGATCGTAATGAATTACAATTGATGCGGCGGTTAAAGTTATACCCAACCCTGCTGCTTTAAGTGATCCTAAAAATATCTCTACTGTTGGGTCAGTCTGGAATTTTTCTAATACTAGTTTCCGATTTCTTGTCCTTCCAGTAAGTAGACAATATCCAATCTTTTGTTTCTTTAAATAAGAGGCCATAAGATTTAACATCTCCACATATTGGGAAAAAACAACTATCTTTCGCTTACTAAGCCTTGCTTCATTGATAATCTCGATGAAAAACTCCCATTTACCACTAGTTAATTGACTCGTTGAAGCTTCATCTTTATCTACAAGTCGCGGGTGATCACAGATTTGTTTCAATACATTAAAAAGAGCAAATATATGAAAATAATTTTCTTGCTTTTTTGCAAACGCTTGATCTATATAGTTTCGATATTTATTGATAGCTTCTGTGTATAATCGGTGTTGGTCTTCGCTTAAGTAACAATAGATAATTTCTTCTACTTTCTCTGGTAGGTCTTTTAAAACTTGTTTTTTAGATCTACGTAAGATAAATGGATGAATCATACGTTGTAGCTGCTTTTGTTTTTCGGAATTTCCCTCTTTTTCTATAGGTATTACAAATTCTTTATGAAAAATACTCTCACTCGGCATATATAGAGGAAGAACGAGATCAAACAGAGAGCGGAGTTCTTCCAATTTGTTTTCAATCGGAGTTCCGCTAAGCCCGATACGCATATGAGATTGATGTGTTACAAATCCTAATGCTTTATAAATTTTTGCTCTATAATTCTTAGCAATTTGTATCTCATCTAAAACAACGACCTCAAAGAAACATTGTTTGAGTTGCTCTCGATTAATCCTAATTAAATGATATGATGTCAGTACAACATTATAAGACTCAAGTTTATCCAGTGATCGTTTAGCTCCATAAAATAACAATACTTTAAAGTCAGGCAGGAACTTTTCAAGTAGATCTTGCCAATGATATATTACAGAAGTCGGACAGATAATTAAATATCGAACAGTATGCATTACATGATTTTGAATTGCTGCAAGCAAACCCATTACTTGATGTGTTTTCCCCAGTCCCATTTCATCACAAAGTAATCCAGACAATCCGTGACAATATAAAAACCAAAGCCACTCTACGCCCTGTTTTTGATACGGACGCAACGTACTCTGTAGGCCTGAGGTATTTAGATTTTTATCTTCTGCTATATTGAAAAAATTTGCATTAAAGGTTTTCCAATGTTTATAACCAAAATCTTGAATACTTGGTGGAATTACTAGATCAGCCGAATTAAGTCGTATCCATAAAAATGGAGAAAGACGAACTACTTCCTCAGATAAAAAGTTTTCTTTTTGCAAGAGTTGCATCCATGAAAATCGCGATTGATTCAAGAAAATTAAGCCTGCCTCAGAAAGAATGTATTTTTTTTTCTCTTGGATTGCCTTCCATAATTTAAATAATGAAATTTTCCCTAAGTTACTCTTGTAGTAAATATTTGCATGTATTTCTTTAGTATGTACAGAAGTAATATCAACAAGTTGTGGAGAGATTTTAGTTGGTTCTTGTATAGCTGTATCAAGGCTTAAAACATAGGGTTTTATTTTTGCGAGCTCGTATTGTAAAAAATCAGATTCAAGTTCTTTTGGTAGAATTTTTTTCTTTTGATATTTTTTAGGAATAGATCCCGAAGGAATTTGAAAGAATCCCTCACCTGGAACATAAAAATAAGGAAAAAATTGAAGTATATTCTTATTTTGATAACTTTTTTCGAAAATATATTTAGGATTTATTTCAATATTTCCCTGGCTATTAAGATATATTTCAAGACCTACCTCTTCAAAAATATTGTGTTCTAAGAAAAATTTAGGAACAGATTCTAATTCCTCCCGGTATTTAAAAATAAAGTCTGGAATAGCAAGACTTGGAATAAAAAGACCCGGGTATATTGAAACAGATTTATTACTTTTTGGATAAAACCCAATGTGTTTCAAATATATCCATTTGCCTAAATCAATGTATTTATCCGGATCGTATTTCTTTTTTTGGTCATAAAATCGCAATCCCTCTTTTTCTACAGCATATAGTAAGGGTTGGAAAGGCATTGGCATTTTATGGATGACAAATCCAGGAAAGGCAGTAAGCCAATGAGAGTTTGTTTGAATAAATTCTGCAATATGATTTGGAGAATTTATCACAAGTTTTTGTTTTTTTATTTCACCAGATACTCGATACCAACCGTTGTTATATATCCAGGGAAAGAAAAAACCAATATCCGGATTTGATAAGTCTCCTTTAACAAAAAGATAAGTATCAATATGTAATTGTTTTTCGAGATCAAAATAAATTTCGTATTGTAAAGGAAACACTCCTATATGCAAGCTTTCATCTTCCAGATATTTAGCAGCTTGTGAGATATACTTTTCAAATAATGTAATCATATCTGTCGGGTACAATTCATTTTTTTCGAATAAATTATTTGAAGTTGCTCTAATAAATCCAATGTTTGGTATGAGATTCCATTCTGGCGTAATAAAGACTAAAGAAGTCTTAAATGCAGATATCTTTTCTTTTTCTATAATAATTTTTTTATCATCTCGTTTATATAACATACGTTTAATGAAAAAATTAGGAAACTCATACACAGTAATTGGAGATACATACTGCAATAGAGCTGGAATTAAATTAGACCAAATAGATGTATCTAGTAATACTTCTATAGTGATAGTTGGTAAAGTAATACAAATTGTAGTTGGAATCTTCGTAATAGTATTAAAAGCAATCTTTGGAAATGTGCCGAATTCCTCCTGTAGCATATATCGTTTAGCCAAATCAGACCAAGGAGACAGCTCATATCGCAATTTTTGACTGGGAAGATTATTGCGCCACAATTCTAATTCTTCTTGTGATAAATGAGAGAATTTCATTGAAGTTTCTTCTGTTTCAATCACTCTATCAAAAAATAGATCTTTGATTTCTTTCAGACTTTTAGGATTTTTGGTTGATAATGTACAGATTGTATCACCTGTCGATCCTAATAACTCGTATCCATTTGAAGTATATGACAAAGAAATTCTGTCATCTTCACTAACTAAAAACATATAAAAAAAAATGGTATGCCATATAGATTTTTCAAATCGAATATGCAAAGGTTCTGGCTGAGAATGAAATATAACAATGTACCCAGCAACAATATGCACACAAATTTGATCATTCATAAATTCTTCGCAGGGACAAAGAGATTCCTCAATCTGATAGGTGTGATTTAAATGGATAAAAATCCATAACCATTGTCCAGTATTTTTTTCCTGTACCTTAATTTGATAATTACTACGGGAAAAAATTATGTCACCAATACAACCGCGCTTTATGTAATCTTTAGCGGAAAAGCACACTTCATCTGAGAAAGGAAATATAATATTCATGTGTCTTTAATTATAAAAGTTTTTAATATTTTTATACTATTGAAGCAAAGATCATATTCTAATTATTTCTACACATAATAAATCTTATAGAAACATGCCTTGGAAAACAAAGGAAGCGGATCCACTAATAATAACCTTATATGTCGTTACCTTAGGAGAAACAAAATAAAGGACTTCTTCTTTGGAAGCAAATACTATCGGAATAGGACTTTTTATATTTTTTGATAGAGATAAAATAATGGAGACAGCAGCCCCCCCACTACCACAAGCTAAAGTTTCTTGCTCAACTCCTCTCTCATAAGTACGCACCCAAAATTTTCCAGATTTAACTTCGACAAAATTCACATTCACTCCTTCTGGAGAGAAAATTTTATGGTGACGAATCGCCGCTCCAAAGCGATTTACTGGAAATTTATGTAAATTTCTAACAAAGACAACTACGTGTGGAACACCAAAATACACTTTATGAAAGGATAAACGTCTATCATTTAAGAACAATTGTTGCTGCGCGCTGACAGCAGTTGGAAGTTCCAATTCAATACGAGATTCCCTATGGTCTGGAGTGCACGATATTTTGCATATACCTGCATCGGTTTCGATAATATTGTTAAGATTACCCCCAAAATGCATGGGAATACAAAGAGCTAAACATCGGAGTGCATTACCACAGAAATTTGCTCTTTTTCCATCTGAGTTATAATACTGCATCCGATATGTAGATAAAGATTGTGGTTTTACTATAATAAAACCATCAGCTCCAACACCAAATTTTCTATGACAAAACCGCTTGATTTCTAATTCTTTAAACTCAATTGAGTTTTCTTTATCTAATACAATTATAAAGTCATTTCCAGAGGCCTGAAATTTGTAAAACGACTTATTCCAAGTCCAACTTTGCATAACTAGTTATAATACTATCAATTAGTCCAAATTTTTGAGCTTCTAATGGATTCATCCATGTATCCCGATCAAGCGCTTTTTCAATAACTTTCATGTCTTGTCCAGTGGCTTCTGTATAAATTTGCACAATTGCATTCCGAGTTTTAATAATTTCTTTCGCTTGGATTTCTAAATCCGTTGCTTGTCCCCTTATTACCCCATGAATTGCTGGCTGATGAATCATAATTCTAGAGTTTTCTGTTGCAAATCGGCGTCCTGGAGGTGCAGCCAAACTTAATACAGAACCCATAGAAGCGGCAAGTCCAGTGATCAAAGTAGTAATTGGGGAAGAAATTAATTTAATTTGATCCCATATAGCAAATCCAGAATCTACAGATCCCCCTGGCGAATTAATTACGAATAAAATCGGCTTACCGGGGTCTTTATATTCTAAGTACCAAAGTTTCCGAATAATATCGCGAGCAGAGTTTTCGTCTACAGAAGAAGAAAGAAAGATTCGACGCTTGTCTAATAGGAGAATCTCCATCTTTTCTTCCAACGGTGAGCGTTTCATTTTTTCTTCTTCTTCCATATCCATTTTGTGGCTCCTTTTGCAACTATTTGAATACATTACTACAACATAATTTCAGGGTACAGTGGAAATTGCTGTAGTAGCATAGATATCTCTTTTTGTACCCGATTCAGAATTTGTCCATCCACTGTAAATTTTCCATCCCGCGTTTCAGTAGCGTTTTTTAGAAGTTTAACAATATGGTCTGCTATAATATTCATTTCTTCTTCTTTCATTCCAAGAGTCGTTAAAGCTGGAGTGCCAAGCCTAATTCCAGATGTCTTCCAAGGACTCTCCGAATCAAATGGAATGGTATTACGATTCACCGTAATAGAAGCCTTGCGCAATAACTCCTCAGCTACTCGTCCATTAAGACCAAAGCTCTTTTTTACATCCACCACTATAATATGATTATCAGTACCGCCTGTAATAAGAGTGCAACCAGCTTCCATCAAACGAGCTGCCATTGCTTTTGCATTGCGAAGTACTTGATGCGCATACTGAGAGAATTCCGGACTCGCAGCTTCTTGAAAGGCAACTGCCTTTGCTGCCATTATATGGGGTAGTGGTCCACCTAGAACATAAGGGCATCCCTTATCGATTACATTGCCAAATTCTTCTTTGCATAGAATAATTCCGCCTCTAGGCCCACGCATAGTTTTATGAGTGGTAGATGTCACTACATCGGCAAATGGAATTGGATTATGAACGCCATGCAACGCTTTCCCAGCAACAAGACCCGCAAAATGTGCCATATCTACCAATAATGTTGCCCCGACACTATCTGCGATTTCCCGCATTTTTGCAAAATCGATGAGTCTGGGGTAAGCAGAATATCCAGCAACCAGAATAGCTGGTTTTATTTGTTTGGCCTGTATGGCAAGAGCATCATAATCGAGTTGATGAGTTATTGGGTCTACATCATAACTAAATGATTGCATCATTTTCGATGAAATATTGTGGCGATAACCGTGCGTTAAGTGCCCCCCCGATCGGAGTGACATCCCAAGCAATCTTTGTGAGGAGAAAATCCTGCGCAGATTTTCTAATTCTTGCGGATTTAACTCATCTAATTTTTTATGCATTTTATCGAGTTCCTTATTCTGTACTCGATGCACTAGAATACTAAAATAAGCAATTAAATTTGCATCTGCACCAGAGTGTGGTTGAATATAGGCATGGTCGCATTGAAAAAGTTTCTTTAAACTATTCACTCCTTCATCTTCGATATAATCTACATTTTCACAACCGGCATAAAATCTATGATGAGGAAATCCTTCACTATATTTATCAGTAAGCCAATTACCCATTGCCAATTGTACCGCTAGAGAACAAAAGTTTTCTGAAGCAATTAATTTTAAGTGATGTCTTTGATCTCTGAGTTCTTGAATAATGGTTTCTGCAATTTTTGGACTTTTTTGATAAATATGATCCAGTCCAGCCAGAACAGCAATAACTGCGGACTGTTGGTTATTCTCCGGAATTTTTGCAAAGTATTTTTTTAAATGATTCATTATGAACTCAAAAAGAAATGGTTTTTAATTGAGTTATATTAACAAAATGAGATAATGTAGTCTTTACAAATCTAGATTTTATTCCATAAAAAGGACTCTATATGTTAGAGGTTTTAAAGCCTATTTTAGAAATTCAAGAGCTCGATATTCAAATGATTCGTTTAATGCGATTGAAGAAACAACGCAATTTAGAATTACAACAAATACTCTCACTTCGGAATGATCTAGATGAGCAATATCGAGAAAAAGAAGCAGAAATCGCTAGCTTGAACGAACAAATTGCTTTTTTTGAACAAAAAATTGAAGATTTTATAGCTAAAATTAAAAAACTAGAACAACATCAGGCTACGGTCAAAAAAGTAGATGAATTTAATACATTAACTCAAGAAATGACTTCTGTTGAAAGAGAGAAAATTTCTTTAGAACAAAATGTATCTAATCTCGTTGACAAACGAGTCTCTGAAGAAGAGATTCTAGAAAAAATTAAAGAAAGTTTAGAGAGTTCTGAGGCTAATAGCCTAAAACTTGAAGAAGAAATTCAAGCAAGTCTTCATGCAATCAACAAAGAGGGACGCTCATTACAAGAAAAAAGAGAGCATTTAACTGGACAAGCAGATGAAAATATTTTGAAGATCTATGAAAAATTACTATACAATAAAAAAGATCGCGTAATAGTCCCATTAGAAAATAGAGTTTGCAGCGGTTGTCATATTAGCTTAACCCCTCAGCATGAAAACCTTGTTCGAAAAGGAGAAAATTTAACCTTCTGTGAGCATTGTTCAAGGATTCATTATTGGCAAGAGAGTGCTGCCTTAGAATCCGGTGGAAGCTCTTCGAGAAAACGCCGACGCAAAGCGCTCACTACATAAAAATTTAAGAGAAATCCAGAGGCGCGAGGTAATCGCTATTGTTTTATAGCAGTAGAGGAAAGTCTGGACTTCACAGGATCAGGATACCAGCGAAAGGCTGGGGACCGTGAGGTTACGGAAAGTGTAACAGAAAATAGCCCGATCATTATGAAATATTTCATAATAGATATAGGATGAAAATGTCAGTTTAAGGAATTGACCTTTCTTTTGAGAAAAAGAAAGTTATAAACCCTATCCGAAGCAAGATAGAAAAAGTTATAATACTGTGGATCCACAGAAAACTTTTTCAAAGATTCGCTCGAAAACCTTGGCAACAAGGTTTCTAGATGAATGATTACCACTTAAGTTAAGTTCTATCAAATTTAATTTAAGGACAGAATCCGGCTTATTGCTCCTCTATTTTCTCTTTTTTTCTTTTCAGTAGAAATTGTTCACTATAAGGATGACATTCGTCATAAACTATTTTCTGCAACGATCCACTTACTTTAGTATAAATAGTTGTAGTTATCATAGAATTATGACCGAGAAGACTTTGTATATCTCTGAGATTCATGCCGCGTTCTAACCAATGAGTAGCAATACTATGACGCAGAATATGTGGTGTGATTTTATGTGTAAAACCACTTTGTTTCCAGTATATCGAAAATATTCTATCAACTGATCTGACGGATAATCTGACCCCGAGTTTATTTAAAAACAATGCTTTTGTATCTGTATTATATTTACTATGAGTGACATATCGCATAATAGCCTTGTAAGCAGATTGAGTAATAGGAACTATTCTTTCTTTTCTACCTTTTCCAAAGACCCTCATGACGAGAGCGGTTCCATCTAGATGCGCTCTATTCAAAGCGACTAGTTCCCCTACTCTAATACCTGAACTATATAATAATTCCATAATAGCTCGATCTCTCAAGCCTAAATAGGTAGTTGAATCAGGAAGGAGTAAAAAACTTTCTATCATATTTGTTGTTACAGTATATGGGAGAGATTTCTCTTGTTTAGGTAAATCAATCATACCGACAGGATTTTTACAAATAATTTGATTTTCCCTAAGGTAGCCAAATAGAGAAGAAATAGCGGCAAATACCCGATGTATCGACTTCTTTGACAATCCTCTTTCATGTAAGAAAGAAATAAAAGATCTAAGTATCTTTCTATCAATATGTTGCACTGAAATCTCGTTACAAGAATCAGGTGAGTTACAATGTTTTAAAAAAATTTTTAAGTCTGAAGTATAGGCTCTTATAGTATGAGGGGAAGCATTCTTAATCGTTTGTAGATATTCAATAAAAAGAGAAATAGATTTTTCAAGAATCAAGCTCAACTCCTTATGCAACAGCCACTTAAAAAGTGGCTTTTAACCCTTTAGTTATTGCATATAAGATAATTATATATAACGATGCTATTACCTAGCTTATATTAATAATTTTCAAAAAATGTATTTATTTTATTTTTAATACTATTTAATAGTATAAATTTCGAATTAAAACAATAAAAATATAAATAAATTACACTATGTCTATTAAAATAGAAAGTCACAACACAATAAATGCTTCTGATGCGGCTAGAATGCCTCAAGATAACTCTACTCAATCTAGTGTATCCTTTAGAATATATGAACTTGTATCTCCTATTTTCAAAAAAATTAGAGATACCGCATATTTTATTGTAAGTCAAAGAGGAGCTTTTATTCAAAAAGCAGTAGAAATTTCTAACTGGGCTCTTACTAGTAACCCTCCTACTTTTATTGGCACTTATTTATATCGAGATACTACACTTCAAAAGAAACTAGATCGTCATGAGACATTAGATATATTGAAGCCGCCTCAATCTACAGCTCCTGACACTCTCGAGCTAGAGAAAGCAGACTACTCCGAAGAAGGAGAAAAAGATTCTACTCAAATGGACTTAAATTTTCAAAATTATAAATTTGATAAGAGAGCTGAAAATGAATTTGAAGAAAGTATTTCGAAAATTTCAAGTCTACAAGATAAATCATTGATAGCTTCTCTCGCTGTTGAAACATCTCCTGAAAGCCCATCTAATGAAGAGCAGAGGGATAGTAAGATAGAAGATAGCTTTGAAATAATACAACCTCTCTCACCAGAGTTAGTGGAGGAAATGCAAAATGTCTCTTACGTAACTCCTGGCAGCATGACGCGAGTTGAGCAGATTTGGAAAAATATACAAACTTTCAATCCATTTAATTCAAAAACTTGGGGTATAACCACTCCTTCCAATACTACTCCAGATTTAGATCCTCAGGATCACTTCTATAAAGATTTACAAATAATCACTCCAATAATTCGTGATCTTAGAGAGAGCCGATTACCTACCCAACTACCCGATATATTTGCAAATATAAATATCCATTGGGATCCAGAATTTCCAGAAAAAACAGAAATTGTATGTGAAGAACATTTCCAACTAAAACGTTTACAAGAAGAGCCTAATTTAGTACCTAATTCTATTCATTTGCTAAGAGTTAAAAATTTTTTAGACACAGAAGAAATAACTTTTACAAAAGTGCATCAAGAAGAAAATGCTGGAACAGAGGATGATTTTGAGCTAGTTAATCGTCTCGAGGTTGAAAAAGAATCTATATCAGCGGACGATGATTTCGAAATATTTGATTCTAATGAAATTACAGAAAGATCAAATGAAAACGAATTAGATGACGACTTTGAAAGTATAGGTTCTTTTGATGAAAAAGATAATACTGAAAGTAACTTTGATATCGCTCTTAATAACTTATTAAACAATACTAATTGTCCTTTATTATCAGGAATTACATCAGAATATTTAAACGCCTTGAAAAATAAACATCCTAATTTTATTTACAATGATCGTTTAATCTATGGTAATATACCTATTACAACTGATAAAATCATTGAATTCTTAAGTGATTTAAAAAATAAACATCCTAGTAATCAAGTAATTTTTCTTCCTTTTCTTGTAAAAGGATGGACTGTTGATCATGCAGTTGTAGCTGTTATTAATTTAGCTAATGAAACTATTGAATACTTCGATCCCAAGCGGCAAAGTTGGTTTACAACTAGAACAGAAAAACAATCGAGTAAGAATGTATTTGATTTCTTAACCGAAATCGGACAAAAAATTATCTCCCCAACATTTTCTAAAGAGAAAGTTTTATATAATGCGAAAAACATTCCACAAGGAAGTTTTGACAATATAAATTGCGGGGCGTTTTGCCTACAGTTTATTGAAGAGAGAGTTAATAATAATTCTTTTGATGCTATTGAAGATGATATAATTAATAAACTCATAAATCCTATAGAGATACGACATCAACTCGCTAATAACCTGATCCAAAATACGTATTCAGGTTTAGTTTAATGTTCTGTATAAAAAATATTATTTAATTTTTTTAGTATTAAATAAAGAAATAATTAAATTTTGCTCCTCTTTGCAATAATTAATTAAAAATTTCTAGTTAAACTATTCGAATCAATCTTATTACCCCCTATTCTCCATCAACTATTATTATTTCATGTCTCAAAATATAGCGCAGTCTACAGAAGTAAGACTCTTTCCTAAGGAGTAACACTGCAAAGACTTAAAAGCAACTTACTCTAGTAATTATATATCCAACTGGTTATCAGTTAGTTAGGATTTTTCCCTAACTTGTTAATATACAATAAGATAAAAGTAATTATAACTAATTTCTATTAAGTAATATAATCTATAAACCATATTATAAATTAAAATTTATCATTAAATATGTTATAATATTGATTTAAACATAATTTAATTGCGTAGAAACTATGACTCAGGATTGGAAATCTACTATACATAATGCCTATCCTAGCCTAGGAGGCCTTTCTCCCGTCCTACAAGAAACTATTCCTGCGTTAATTAAAAACGAAATTCAACAGCTTGCAAACTCAACCCTTTTTCAAAATAATGTCCGATCTAGGTCTATTTCTTCGCAAGTGCCTGTAGATATGAGGGTTACGGATAGTTGTTTAAACATACGTATCTCTAACGACGGACCTTGGATCTCTTTACTACCCTCTTCCGAACCTTTGAACCCAGAACAAAGGGCTGTAGATGCAGTCAGAAGAGATATTATGAAAAAAATTGCATTATTATGGGGCGAAATATCAGGTGATTCTTCGACTGAAAGTGATTCTGCAGATAGAAGTTTTTTTGGTTCTTCTAAAGAGAATCCGAAAAGTAACGCAAGAACTCGTTCAAAGCGAAGTAGAAGCAATGAAAAAAATAAAAGAATAAGTAGTGATAAAGAACCTTCCACTAACATTTCTAGAAATAGAATCGATTGTAGTACTCATACAACAAACAATTATTACTACTGCGTAGGATCCCAACAGGAACCATCTATTACTAGACGACAAGAAAATCCTCAAACTCCTACGCCGGACACGAATCGTGAACCAAACCCTATATTTAATCCAGTTTTTAGAAATCAAAATACACCCAGAAATTACAGCAAAACAAGTTCCTCTGAAGATTCTTCTGACGACGAATCAGATTATAGCTCGACTAGTTCTTTTAGTGACCAATCTTATATGAAAAGTAAGCATTTCTTTTCTTCTAGTATCTCAGATACAAGTGAGTCAGATAATGAAGATCTGACTAATCCAAACATAAGTGAAAATATACCTAGAAGTACTCAAGAATTACATCCCTCTGAGATCACAGATTCTATTATTTTTTCTGCTGAGGAAGCAGAACAAGGATCTTCTGATTCTTTACATCGTAAAAGTGACTCGGAAGATAAGAATCTTACCTCTTTTAGTAATTCCGATGTGAATAAATCAGAAGATCCTTGTGATGATGAATCAGATCATAGCTCGATTAGTTCTTCTAGCTGTGAACCTCATATAGAATATAAAATTTTAAACTCTTCTACTGATTCTGATATAAATGAATCAGATGATGAAGATCCAACTACTCCACTTTTAAGTCAAAATATATATGGAAGCACAGAAGAGTTATATGGTCCAGAAGATCGAGAAGATTTTACTACCCTTTCTGATTCTGATATAAATAATATAGAAAATGAACTTTCTTCTCATACTGCAATTAATGATGAATCAGACCAAATAAATATCCAAAAAAAGAGATTTGTTAATAAGGAATACAATACTGAGTCAAGTGATGAGAAAATAGATGATAAACGCGTTGTCTTAAGCGAAAATAATCAAGAATTTGTCGAAAATGAAATACTAGATAGTTATGAATTTATTCAAACATCCGATGTGGAAAACATACCAGCATTTCCTGCTTCAACTATTTCTATAAAGCACTCTACTCCAATTTTCTTGTCTCCAAAGAATCCATTTCATTTAGAAAAATATTCTCATCTATTACGAGTAATTAAGGGAAGTTTTACTGAATTCAGTTCAGACAGCAATTTAGATGAACTCAAATCCATACTGAATCAAGAGAATCTGGATTCGAGGGAAAAATATAGACAGTATGTAGACCTGACACGAAAATTATTAAGAGACACAACACTAGAGAGCAGCACGAGAGAAAGGTTAGAAAAATTATGTTATGATCAATTTACAAGGAATGTCATGACTAATTTCATTGAGCAGTTTTTACACGAAGCTACAAATAATAGCTTAAAGTCACCATCAGAACTATCAATGTATACAATCGCTGATGCAATTATTGCAACAAATGATCAACTAAAAAATTCTCCATCAAAAAAAGAACTTCTCGCTCTATATTCACAAAAACTTGCCGGAGAACTTGGCATCAATTTTGATCCAACTAAATATTCTAATATTCCCGAAATTCGATCTATACACACTGTTAAAAGTTCTAGTAAAAACAAACCTTATGAAATCATTTACATGCGTCATGGAACCCCGACTATCGAAACTGGAATTATCAATGCACCACAACACACAGATAATTTCTTAACTCATTTTATAAAACGACTCGGTAGTACTCTCTTAAAAAATTACAATGCAACCACAGTTCCAGAATACGGTGCCTTTCTTAATCGATCTAGAGACTTAAACCAGGCTGTCTTGTATGTCAATCATCAAAATATGACCAGTGAAACTTCGAGAGAATATAGTCGATCTCGAGCGATTCAAAACCATGAGACCACTCATCCCACTCATTTCTTTTTTATGGCGCTTCCACTCGATGGAGTGATGCTAAACTATGTTGAAGATACAGATGAATGGAAAAGAGGCTTAATTGATAGTTTAATGCAGGAAAAAAATGGATTTAGACTTCCAGTAGAATTAAAAAAATATTTTTATAAAGATAAAGACACATTAGAAAAACAGTTTATAGATTTACTAGACCAGCTTCATAATCTATATTTCGGGAGTAAGCCTTTAAATCATAAAGACCAACAAATTCTATTAATGATTTTTTACTCTTATTTAAAAGATTTCGTGAAAGAGAAATACCAAATTCAAATTATGGTATCTGCTTGTAAAGATAATAAAGATCGAGGAAACACAAGCTCCTCTATTGATGAAGCAATATACAATTTACGTCTTGGCAGAGAAAATGATTCTAATGCCTTATATGACTTATATATTCGGTTTTTTGCTCCTTTTATTATTAAATACGAACATATTGTTCCAAGACGTTTTAAATTATTACTTGGTGTTCTGGAACACATAACTATTCTTACAGATAGTCAAAAGCAAGCTATTAGACAATTTCAGATTAACGATTTTGAAATTCTTGATCAAAAAGTTCCTCATTAAAAATTTTTAGATTATTCACAGATGTTTTTTTAAATATATACATCTACTTTATTGCAAATCAAAATTATTATAAATGTCTGCAAAAAAATTCCCTATATTAGTTATACTGTCTTCAAAACCAGGGTCTTTTATGCAAAGTATCGTATTGCAAAACATTTCCAAAAAAATAGGTGGTCGAGTCTTATTTGATGATGTTACTGCGACTTTTAGTGCAGGTAATCGATATGGCTTGACTGGGCCGAATGGCGCAGGGAAGTCGACGTTGATGAAAATTATTATGGGGCGTGAAGATGCGACTACCGGATCTGTCACTTTGCCCTCTAAGGTGGGCTATCTACGACAAGACATCGAACATTTTCATTCTTTTCCCGTTTTAGATACCGTTATCATGGGTAATGAACGACTTGCAAAAACTTTGCAAGAACGAGATAAGCTTTATGAGCAAGAAATCACAAATGAAATTGGCATGCGCCTTGGAGAGTTAGAAGGAATAATTGCAGAAGAAGATGGCTATACAGCTGAAACTGATGCAGAAATATTATTGATTGGTAGTGGGATCCCAGCAGAATTTCATCAAGAGTATATGAAAAATATTCCCACGGATCTGCAATTTCGAGTGCTTGTCTGTCAAGCATTATTTGGGAAACCAGAAGCCCTGCTATTAGATGAGCCTACTAACCACTTAGATATGGACTCGATTGGATGGTTAGAGACTTTTTTATCGGAATATCGAGGAGTATGTATTGTTATCTCTCACGATAGACATTTTTTAAATACAGTAACTACTCATATTGCAGATATCGATTATGATACCATTATTATTTATCCTGGAAATTATGACGCAATGGTAGTTGCAAAAACAAGCGTTCGAGAGCGAGCAGAAGATGTAAGCAAAAGTCGCGAAAAAAAAATCAGTCAATTGAAAGAATTTGTAGCGAAATTCTCTGCAGGCACTAGAGCATCGCAGGTACAATCTCGGTTACGAGAAATTTCTAAATTACAACCACAAGAACTAAAGAAATCTAATATCCAAAGACCTTATATTAATTTCCCAATAGGCGAAAATAATCAACCCGGTAGAGTTATATTTAAAGTCGAAAACATTTCAAAAGCCTATATTGATGATGAATATGTGATAAAGAACTTCTCTTTCGAAGTTTTAAAAAATGAAAAGATTGGAATTATTGGCCACAACGGTCAGGGAAAATCGACATTACTAAAAATGCTAGCTAGGAAGTTGACTCCTTCTGCTGGATCTATTGAACTCGGACATAATGTCGAGATTGGATATTTTCCACAAAATCACGATGATGTTATTGATAAAAAAGAAAAAATCTCTCTATTTGACTGGCTAAAGCAAAGACATCCAAAAATTTACGATCAAGAAATTCGCAGTATGCTTGGTAAAATGTTATTTTCGGGCGAAGATGCTTTTAAACACATTGCATCCCTATCTGGTGGAGAAACTGCAAGGTTACTCTTGGGCAATTTAATCCTACAAAACCCAAATACACTCCTGTTGGATGAACCAAATAATCATCTGGATTTAGAAGCTGTCTCAGCCTTAGCAGGTGCCCTTGCAAAATACCCGGGTACAGCTATTATTGCATCACATGATAGAGATCTCTTAGATCAATTTGCAACTAAACTTATTATTTTGGAAAATCACAAAGCTCAGATTTTCTCCGGCGGCCTAGAAGAATATTTTTCTACACTCGTATAAATTTATGCAAAATAGTACCCATTCGATATCGTCAGAAGAACAAATTAAGACTATCTCTTTTCATTTTTCAAAAATTATGGAAACGCTTGGATTAGATATTACAAACGCCTCTCTTCATCAAACTCCTCTTCGAGTTGCAAAGATGTATGTTAATGAACTTTTCTCAGGACTAGATCCAAATAATTTTCCCAAAATTACAACTTTTCCACATTTAGAAGATGGTCAAGCTAGTCAAATTATTACAATCGAGAAAATACGTGTACATTCTGTATGCGAACACCATTTTCTTCCGTTTATTGGATATGCAACTATTCAATATATTCCAGCCGAGAAGTTAATAGGCCTTTCTAAAATACATCGGATTGTTAACTATTTTAGTCGCAGGCCACAATTACAAGAAAGATTAACAAATCAAATTGCACATAGTTTGTCAGAACATATCGTTACGGATCATGTAAGAGTTGAAATTTATGCAAAACATTATTGTGTAATAATGCGAGGTCCTAACGATTTAAACAGCTATACTAAAACTGTTTGTAATCTAGGCCTCTTTTCTCAAAAACTCGAATCTATATAAAAAAACCTCGTGTAAAATATATTTAACTATCTATAATAATTTTTATGACAAAATTTATAACATTGGAGTTTACTATGAAAAAATATCTATTATTTTATCTTGTAATATCGCCATGTATTCTCTTTAGTGTTTCATCAGAAAAACAAATTATTCCGAGTGAAATGCTTCTCTCTTCGGATAATTCAATTCTTCGTACTCAAGTGGATCCTGAACAAAATGATAATGAAGAAGAAATAAGCGAAGAATTATCTGATGCAACTCCAGAATATCCCATGGAAGATTGCAATCCTCTCTCTTAAATAGAGTTTGCATTGTGAACTCCGCTTATAAAAGGTATAGGCGGAGTTTCTTTCTTAGAATAATTGTCTCATCCGACCAAATAAACTATTTCCTTTAGTAGGATTTTTTGCGTTTTCAATCTTTGAGAACTCTTCTAATAATTCTTTTTGTCGATCATTTAATTGAGTAGGTGTATCCACTTGAATTTTTACTAATAGATCCCCTTGCCCATTCCCATATACATTGGGGGCTCCATGTCCTCGAACAGAAAGAATTTTTCCAGACTGTGTACCGGCAGGTATTGTAATTAAATAAGATCCAGAAAGGGGTGTTAAAATTTCTTTCTTTGTACCAAGTGATGCTTCTGCAAATGTTATAGCGAGTTGAAGAATTACATCATCTCCATCCCGCAAGAAAAATTCATGAGTTTCCACCTGAACATCTACATATAGATCTCCAGCAGGGCCACCACCTACGCCAGCATCTCCAGCATTATTTACTTTCAAACGCATACCATTGTCAACGCCAGCTGGAATTGTAACTTTCACATACTTTCTCTTTTTCAATCTACCAATTCCTTGGCATTTTGGACATGGTATAGTAATCACTCGTCCAGCTCCATGACAGGCAGGGCATGTACTGGACATACTAAATATGCTTCGATTTTGATGAATACTTCCCTGTCCCCCGCAAGTAGAGCAGGTAGAAATAGAGGAAGGATTTTTAGCTCCACTTCCCTCGCAAGTCTCACACAGAGAATAATTACTTATAGAAATTTCTTTAGTCACTCCTTTAATAGCTTCTTCAAAAGTAATTTTAAGTGACACTTTTTTACTGGCCCCCGCGCGTGCACCACTCTCTGAAAACCCACTTTCAAAAAAGGCATCAAAGATTCCGCCACTATTAGCTCTTCCGCTACCAAAAGCGCCCATAAAAGTTCTAAGCGCCTCTTCCATAGAAGCCGCAGAAAAGCCCTGCTGACCCCCGCCCATTCCAGCGGCATGCTTAAAACCTTCTTCCCCATATTGATCGTACATTTGACGCTTATTCTGATCGCTTAAGACTTCATAAGCTTCTGAGACCTGTTTGAACTGGGCTTCTGCATTTTTATTATTAGGATTTTTATCTGGGTGAACTTCAAGAGCTTTTTTTCTATATGCTTTTTTAATTTCGGTAGCTGTCGCATTTTTAGATATGCCTAAAATCTGATAGTAATCGGCCATGTTGTACTCAAATTAAATTACAATGTAGGAATCTATATTATAGCAAAGTCCTACTTTTCCGGATATATTTTTTAGCAAAGTTTATTTTCAACTGCTAATTAAATTTAAAACTTATTGTGTCTTTTTACTTTATATTTTAATGCTGCTTTAGATTTTGCTCGATCTCTAACAGAGGGTTTATCATAAAAACGATGAGCTTTTGCCGCCTTCATAATCCCTTCTTTGTCAATTTTCTTTTTTAAAATTCGTAATGCTTTTTCTACTGAATCTCGAACTTTTACGCTAGACATGGTATCCTTCATTTCTTTATATTTTATTCTAAATAAATTTAGATTCTTTACTATTTTCCTATAAATAGACTTTTTACATAAATAAAAAAAACTATTTTAATTTATCTATTAAAGCTACATTTATACTTGATAAAAAAACAATGTTACTTTATTTATGCGTGTGAATGTATCAAAAATAAGAATTTTTGATTATCTATTTTTTAAATCACCTTGGATTCTTAAAGTAAGGAATAGTAAAAAATAAAGGATCCAAATAAGTATTTTTTTGAAAAATTTTTTTTATTATATACTCCCAATTTATTATTCCTGGACTTAAATTTTTATTTATTAGCTCTTCAAAAAACCCATGCTGCATAGATATTATTTGACTATCCTTTAGCGGAATTGTGTCTTGCCAACAATGTAGATTCATTACTTTAGGTTTTGTAAATTCATAAGTATTGAGAATTACTTTTCCCTGAACATAATACAATTCTCCACCTCTTGCATCACTAATGACATAGAAAATATTTGAGTCAATTATTGGCTTGTATAACTGCAAAGAACAAAGTCCAATAACTGGCAGCGACAATGCATACGCTAAAGAATTTGCAAGGGCAACTCCCATTCGAATCCCTGTAAAAGAAGGTCCCGGGCCATAACCAACTACAATGCAAGTCAAATCAGATAGAGTACATTCATGTTTCTCTGTAGCTTCAACAAGCCAAGTAAATAAAGGCTCATTGATTGTATTTGACATGGCAGAATAGGAGTACCTACTAATCACTCCATCCTCGGTTAAGATGGCAAAAATTTTTGTTTCAGTACTTGTATCAATGAATAAGGCAAGCATATATATTTTTAATAAAAAAAGGCTATCCCATTATAGCAAAAATATCCGTTTTGAAGATATATCAAATCGAGTCTATATTTAAGGTTTTTGGTATTGATTTTCTAGACTTAAGTAATTGACTTATTGCGAATTTTGAAAAAACATGATAAAATACCAACATTTATTCTAACTTACATCAATAGACGGGGGTGTTTTGAAAGAAGACGAATCCAATCTAAGTTCTCCATCTGACCCCAATGAGTTGGAGAACCAATCTGAGGAAAGCGCAAAGTCTTCTCTTCACTTTTCTAGTAATTTGCCCCTCATTCCTTTAACTCGCAGACCATTTTTTCCAGGCATGCTTATACCCTTATTAATTGAACCTGGACCTTTTTATGAGTCCTTAAAACGCGTTGTAAAAGATAAAGCTAAAATACTTGGCCTAGTTCTTACAAAAAAAGAAAATGCTAATTTGCAAAAAATAACTATCAAAGATCTCTATCCTATTGGAGTTGCTGCTCGAATCGTACGTATCAATCCAATTGAAGGTGGCAGCGCACAAGTAACTCTTAACATAGAAAAAAGATTTAAAATCATTAGAACTGTTCCAAAGTCTAAATATTTACAAGCGCGCGTTTTGTATCATAATGACACTGCGCGGAATAAGCCTTCAAAAGTGATTAAAGCCTATATCGTAAATGTCATTTCAATTCTCAAAGAACTTTTGAAATTAAATCCCTTGTTTAAAGAAGAATTGCAAGCCTTTCTACACCATTCTGATTTTACAGAACCCGGAAAACTAGCGGATTTTTCTGTTTCCTTGACTACAGCCAGTCGAGATGAATTGCAAAAAGTATTATCAGCCTTTAATTTAGAAGCTCGAATTAAGAAAGCACTAGAACTTTTAAAAAAAGAACTTGATCTCGCAAAGCTTCAAAATACTATCTATCATCAGTTAGAAACTACTGCTGTAAAAATGTCTAACCAAGCCCTTTTACAAGAGCAATTAAAAATTATCAAAAAAAAACTCGGTATAGACAAAGACGATAAAAGTAGTGATGTTGAAAAATTCCAAAAAAGATTGAGTACTCGCACAGTGCCAGTTGATGTAATGAATGTTATTGAAGAGGAATTAGATAAATTACGAACACTCGAAATGCAATCGGCTGAATATAGCGTCTGTCGCAATTATTTAGAATGGTTAACCATTGTACCCTGGGGAATCTTGAGTCAAGAAAAATACAACCTAACTTATTCCGCTAAAATTTTAGAACAAGATCATTATGGGTTAAAAGATATCAAATCGAGAATGCTCGAATTCATCAGTGTTGGGAAATTATCAGGAGGGATGAAAGGTTCTATTATTTGCTTTGTAGGGCCTCCAGGTGTAGGAAAAACAAGTATTGGGAAAAGCATAGCGAAAGCCATTAATCGAAAATTTTATCGATTTTCAGTAGGCGGGATGCGGGATGAAGCGGAAATTAAAGGTCATCGAAGAACTTATGTGGGTTCAATGCCCGGAAAAATTGTCCAAGCGCTTAAATTCACTCAAACTATGAACCCGATAATTATGTTAGATGAGGTAGATAAACTTGGATCCAATTTTCAAGGTGATCCAGCATCAGCTCTTTTAGAAGTTTTAGATCCCGAACAAAATAAAGATTTTCTAGATCACTATTTAGATGTGCGGTGTGATCTATCTCATATTCTTTTTCTAGTCACATCAAACGTACTGGATACAATTCCAGCCCCTTTGCGCGATCGAATGGATATCCTGCGCCTTTCCGGATATGTAAAGGAAGAAAAGCTTCATATCG
>JBOFEG010000038.1:0-11407 GCA_051647685.1 Chlamydiales bacterium | reverse complement strand
CTAAGCGTTATTTAATCCCTCGTAATCGACAATCAATGTCTCTACAAATAAACCAAGTACATTTTACCTCTAATGCATTAAATTATATGATTGAGGGGTATGCCAGAGAAGCTGGTGTACGATCTTTAGAAAAACATATTCAAAGAATCCTGCGAAAAGTGGCTTATAAAATAATAGATTTTGAAGAAAGCTTACAATCGTCAGCAAAAAAATCTACATCTGTTGAAAAATTGAGTTTGCCTATTCATATAACACCAAAAAATTTGTCAGATTATTTAGGCCCTCCTCTCTTTACATCCGATCGAATTTATCCCAAAACTCCCCCAGGTGTTTGTATTGGACTTGCTTGGACAGCGCTCGGTGGCGCAATTCTTTATGTAGAATCTATACGAATTCCTGCAGAAAAATGCATTATGCGACTAACGGGTCAAGCGGGGGCCGTAATGAAGGAATCTGCTCAAATTGCCTGGAGCTATTTGCATAGCAAAGCTAAAGACTTTGCACCGGGCAAAAGGTTTTTTCCAAATCAAGAAGTCCATTTACATATCCCAGAAGGAGCTACTCCCAAAGATGGTCCATCTGCAGGAATCACCATGGTAACTGCAATGCTCTCTTTGCTGATCAATCGTCCTGTTAGGAAAGATTTAGGCATGACTGGTGAATTAACACTTACTGGAAAAGTTCTTCCCGTTGGTGGAATTAAAGAGAAACTGATCGCTGCAAAACGAGAGAAGTTAAAGATACTCATTCTTCCAAGTGAGAATGAAAGAGATCTTCATGAACTCTCTCCTACATTAAAGAAGAGCTTTAAACTATATTTTGTAAGTGATTACACCCAAATATATTCAATCATTTTTTCTTCAAGGAGAAAGCCTTGAATACAAATTGGAAACAGGTTTCAAAAAAAAAAATTATCTTAAGGGAAAATCTATCAAACAAAATACGAGAACTAAAGCAATCAGGACAAACTATTGCTACAATAAATGGAGCTTTTGATCTATTACACTCCGGCCATCTAGAAATTATTTATGAGGCATCAAGACAGGCGGATATATTAATTGTTGCTCTTAATAGTGATCTTTCGATTAAAAAATATAAACATATATCTCGCCCTATCATCCTACTGGAACATAGACTAGAAATGGTCAGCGCTTTAGAATTTGTCTCGTTTGTTACATGGTTTGATGAAACGAATCCAATAGCTCTCCTAGAGATAATTCAGCCGGATGTACATATTAATGGAAGAGAGTATGGAGAAAATTGTATTGAAGCTGATATTATAAAGAAATATGGAGGGAGAATCCACATCGTTGATATTGTTCCAGGACTCTCGACCTCTAAAATTATAGATAAGATAAAAGTATGCGTTTAATTACTACATTCAATAAAGAGGTCGATGCAAAAACTTTTTCTATTACATTAGCAAAAGATGGCATTCCTAACAATTTTGAAAAAAAATTCGATCCTAATACTAAACAATTCATTTATTATATTTGGATAGTTCAGGAAACTAGCCTTGAACGTGCAAAGAATTGGCTACAGCTTTATAAAGAATCTCCAACAAGTGCACAATTTATACAAGCAGGTCCTAGCGCTGAAAATACAGCGTCTACTACTACTATTTCCACGAGAAAAAAAAGGTTTGATCTTGCCCTACACTTAACGACTTCATGGATCATTATCTTATGCACTGGACTATTTATTTTCAGTTTATTAGAAGTTTGGGCAAAACCTGGACAGATGGAAGCTACTACCTCCTTATATAAAAATTTCCTATTTTCATCCCTCAACGATTGGCCGGGTTTCTATACATTGTTTCTAAATCAAATGCCTCTTATATCTTCAATATCATCATATGCTATTTTTTTAAGTATTAGACAAGGAGAATTATGGCGTTTAGTTACTCCAGTATTACTGCATGGAAATTTTATTCATTTATTTTTTAATATGCTCTGTCTATGGGTACTTGGACAACAAGTAGAAGAGCGCATTGGAATAATTCGTTACCTATCGCTTACTCTATTATTGGCAATCATTACTAATACTGCACAGTATCTCATGACAGGTCCATTGTTTGTTGGATATTCAGGAATTCTTGCTGGTTTAATCAGTTTTATTTGGACGCGTCAGAGAACTGCACCTTGGGAGGGATATACTCTATCGCAAACAGCTGTATTATTTTCTATGATATTTATCGGTATTATGATTGCCCTGCAAATTCTCTCTTTTGGATTATATCGCTTTCAAATCAACTACCCTCTAAATATTGCTAATACAGCACATGTAGTAGGTATTTTATTTGGATTTATATTTGCTAAAATGCCGCTCTTCCATCGGAAAGTTTCATGACAGTACAAGATTTAACTATCCTCGGATGTTCTTCTCAACAACCTACACGACTGCATAATCAAGGTGCGTATCTTCTCCGTTGGAATAATGAAGGTTTATTATTTGATCCAGGTGAAGGAACACAAAGACAATTTATTTTCGCAAATATCGCACCACCCACAGTAACGCGCATTTTTATTAGCCATTTTCATGGAGATCATTGTCTTGGGCTTGGATCTATGATTATGAGGCTGAATCTCGATAAAATTAAACATCCTCTCCATTGTTATTATCCAGCAAGTGGAAAGGTATATTTTGATCGATTGCGATTTGGTACAATTTATCGTGAGCATATCACCATTGTTGAACATCCTGTATCAACTTCTGGTATTGTACACAGCGATGAGACATTTTTAATAGAAGCTGATTTTTTAGACCATGGAGTAGATAATATTGGATGGCGCATTACGGAGTACGACAAAATAAAATTTGACAAGGAAGCCCTTTCACGCCTTGGAATTCATGGCCCTATGGTAAAAAAACTAGAAAAAAAAAAATCAATTCGTATAAGAAATTCTACAGTGGCTCTTGAAGAAGTCAGTTGGAAAAAACCAGGAAATACTTTTGCTTATATTAGCGATACCCGAATGTGCCAGAGTGCCATTGACCTGGCCTATGGAGCTAAAATGTTACTCTGTGAGAGCACGTATTTAGAAAAAGACAAACATCTTGCTTCAAAACATCTACATCTTACAGCTATGCAAGCTGCCTCAATTGCAAAAAAAGCAAATGCAGAGACGTTAATTTTAACTCATTTTTCTGCAAGATATCGAGATGTAATGGAATTTGAAAAAGAAGCTCAAACCATCTTTCCAAATAGCTTTGTCGCAAGGGATTTTAAACAATTTCCCTTTGCTCGCTAACTCCTTGATTTAGCCTTAATATGCTCGAGCAATTGATCAGATGTAATACAACTGTGACTTGCATTAAGAGATGCTTCTTTACTTAGCTGAAAGGATTTTTCAATTCCTAAGAAATTATAAGGAGTTGCGCGTAGGAGTCCCTTACATTCACAGAGTGAATTATCGGGGAAAGAGCGCATAGCTTCTATTAAGACCTGCAGTATTGGAATATCTGCAACTTCTTTTCCCGATTCCTCTATGTATTCTTTATAAAGGATTCGATCCCCCGCAGGGAGTGATAAAGCGCCCATTCTATAAGCATAATCGCTCTCATCTTCCGTTAGTGGTTGTAATTTAGCCCATATTCGATTTAGTGTAAGCAGTGAAATAGATTTTTTCAGGAAACTTTCTTGATGGTGCCAACTTTTCTTTCCCATTATAGCTAGGTTAGAGGAAAGAAACTTTTCTATTTCACGAGATGCCGATATGTGATCCTTACTATCCTTGTTCTGGATATGAGCTGCTATTGTATAAAGGGCTACAAGATCTAATTGTTGTATTATCTCATAATCTTTCGTTGCTTCTTGTAATTCATGCTCTCTTTGGGAGAATCTTGAGTCAGACGGCGTTTGTTGTATTTCCTGCAAATTCCACTGTGCTTGCTTTACGTTAAGAGCAGATTCTTCTAATAAATTTTTTACTAAACAATCTGCAAAGATAACTTTTTCTAAAAATTTTACTTTTTCTGGTTCGGTTTTGATCCTTTCTAATAATGGAGGTATAATTTGCTGGTTTAATGTGGCGAAACGCTCTGTTAAAGGAGGGGAGAACTGATTCGTTTGATCAACTCCTCGTAATCCGGGTATTCTCTCTATATATTCAACATGTTCGCTTTCATCTATCACTTCCCTGAGAGCATCTTGTACTTTATGGAATTCAGAAAGATATTTTCCATCCTCTACCTTAGTAACGTCTATTTTTTTTACTTCTGTTTCCCCAATAGATTGATAAAAAATAATACCCTCTGAGCAATTAACCCTAAGATAATCAGCATATAAGCTATTCTGTAAGTTACATAAAAACTTATCTACATTTAAGAGGACTTGATCCTCGTTAGGTCCCTCTTTTAATTGGATTTCTCTCATCATACTTGGGCTCTGAGCATGGACATATAGATGTAAGTCATCTGGCCTTCCTGTTTTTAGAGGTTCAAATTTAATGGTGGAATAGCTTGATTTCATACAGGAACCCATATCTATGATGGTTTCAACAAAGACCTCTTCTATTTTAGAGTTATTGGTAAGCGGTTGATTATCAGTATCTATCGTCGTTTTTACTGTTAATTCATGTAATTGGGATTTTTCGACCATATATTTCTCTTTAATATTTATCTAATAGTATAGCATAAAGTTGAATTAATTTCACTTCTTTTAACCTTCATAAAGCTCTTATTATTAATTAGATGCGAATCACCCCTGAATCCATTTTTTAGGGAATTTTGGTGTTGTTTTGTCAGGTGGTTTTTTACTCCCTCCCTCTTTTTCCTGTGCATGAGAAATTTCTTGATATTGCTCTTGAATTTTCTTCTTAGCGGATTGCAGAGCTTCCCACTGTTCAGTTGTAAAATTTGAAGGATTCTCAGCATATTTCTCTAGATCTTCTTGCGATACTCCAACACTTTTCGCAAGTGACTCAGTTTGAGACATTACTTGCTTGCGAAATGACTCCATTTCATCCATCATGGCTTTTTTCTCTTCTGGAGATCCTTCAGCTAATACACGTTGAAATTTTTGAAAGAATTCGATCGATTTTTCTAAGATCTCTTTTAAATGTTTTGACTTCTCCTGTGCATTCATTGAAAAAAATTCTTGAATTTTTCGATATTCTTCTGACATAATATTTTCTCCTGCACCTATACTTTCTCTATTATTCTTCTATACATCAAAGCCAATATTTTCTATATATCTAGTTTGGTTTTGCGATTTTCCCTATGGCCCAAGCACATTCTCTCTCGATAAGAAAATTTTTTTCAGGAACAACAATCAGTCGCGCAAGTGGAATGATCCGCGAAATTCTTATGACTGCCATTTTTGGAGCTCATCCATCTGTAGCTGCATTTTTAGTAGCTTTTCGCTTTGCAAATTTTCTGCGAAGGATTTTGGGAGAGGGACCCTTTCAATCAGCATTCACACCATACTTTGAAGAACTGCGATTAGAAGATGAGAGTTCTGCTCTGTATTTTTTTCATAAGCTAACTCTTTGGATGGTTTTACTTCTCACCTGCCTTATTGCAATCTTCCAAGGAATCATATGGTCTATTTCACTGTTTTTTCAAATACCCCCAGCTATTTGTGAAATCCTACAACTAACGAGTATATTATTACCGGGTTCTCTGTTCATCTGTCTTTACGGTTTAAATTTATCCCTTCTTCATTCATACAATTCTTTCTTTATACCAAGTATAGCTCCAACCATTTGTAATCTCATATGGATACTTGGGATATACAAAGTAAAAGACGCATCGATATCTTTTGCTATGAAGATACTAGCCAAATGGGTTGTATTTGGATTTATTGGACAGTGGTTACTTACTTTTATTTATGTAAAAAAAATTTTTATCGTCTCGTGGAAAGAATGGTTTAAACCAATATTTCTCTCAAAAATTGCTTCTCTAATGAAAACATTGGGAATATCTGTTCTTGGAGTAGCAGCTCTACAAGTTAATGGTTGTATCGATGCAATTATGGCGAGGTATATAGACTTGAGGGGGCCAACATATCTTTGGTATGGAATCCGAATCCAACAACTATTACTAGCACTCATTGGAATATCTTGTGTCAATACAATTATTCCATATCTTACAAAAACGATTAAAAGTTCAAATATTCCAAAAGCCCAAGATATTTTCCAGCGAACTTTTCGCTTAATCATTACGATTATGATTCCATGTATTTTTGCTATCTTTGGACTCGGAATTACAGCAGTTAATCTGTTGTATGGTAGAGGCCATTACTCTCCTTATGCTATATTACAAACGGGCTTATGTTTATGGGGGTATGGAATCGGGTTATTACCATCTACAATGGTCATATTGTTTTCCTCTATATTCTATGCCTACTACCTCCCCCGTATTCCTTTGCGAATTTCTATAATAACAGTTATAATCAACCTAATTTTAAATGGCTTTTGTATAGTAGGCATGCAGTGCGGTGTATTTGCAATTGCTGCTATGACTTCAATTAGCTCTTGGGTCAACTGCTATCTGCTATATCGAGAACTCCGGAACCTCGGCTGGCGTCCTACTTTATTAATTTCTCCTACTATGCATTTAGTTTATGGAAGTATATTTGCTTTGATTTGTTGTGTATCCATTTATCCGACTAGCGTGCTTGCACTTTTTGGTAATAAAACTCACAGCTTACCGAGAATATTGTCCAAACAATTAACTATCTTCTTCATACAAGCATGTGTATTTTGGGGGAGTTTCTTAATGTATAGTTTTATTTTTAAAAAAAATAACTTTATCTCTTGTTTGAAAGAGTTGTTTAGCAAAAAAATAAAAATTGAAACTCAAATAGAGTCCTTATGAAAAAGTATTGTTCTGCTATTAATCAAACAATTAGATGGAAAACTCGAGATGTACTTGTTGGGGTGGTAGGCATCGGGGGGATGAACCCAGTTCGCATTCAATCTATGACAACTTCTCCTACAACAGATATTACTGCAACAATAGATCAAATTATTAAACTTGCAGATATGGGCTGCGATCTTGTTCGAGTCACAGTACAAGGCATGAAAGAAGTTAATGCGTGTGAAAAAATCAAATCTACTCTTTTACAAAAAGGTTACACAATCCCTTTAATCGCAGATATTCATTTTTTTCCAAATGCTGCTATCCGAGTCGTTGAGTTTGTCGATAAAATACGTATTAACCCTGGGAATTATGCCGATAAACAAGCTTTGACAGTTTACACTCCAGAGCAGTATCAAAACAGTTTAGATAGAATTGAACAAAAACTCGTTCCACTCATCGATCTTTGTAAAAAATATAAGAGAGCTCTTCGGATCGGAACTAATCACGGATCCTTATCTAACCGTATTATGTATCATTTCGGAGACACACCTATTGGAATGGTAGAGTCAGCCCTTGAATTCGCAAGAATTTGCCGTAAATATGATTATCATGATCTTATTTTTTCAATGAAATCTTCAAATCCAAACATTATGATTGCATCTTACCGTTTGCTAGTGCAAGAAATGATGAAACTTGGTTGGAATTATCCACTTCATATTGGCGTCACGGAATCAGGTCAAGGAGAGGAAGGCAGAATTAAATCATCGGTTGGAATCGGCTCTCTACTCCTCGATGGACTTGGCGATACTATTAGAGTATCTCTAACAGAAGATCCTTGGGCCGAAATTCTTCCATGCAAACAATTGATATCGCTTTACAACTCGTACTTAAGGAAAGGAATTCCTCCCTTCGAAGAACAAAACCGCCTTGCGTGGCGTATGACTAAAAAATTAGCTTATCTCCATTCAGAGAGCAGTGTATTTTTGCGTAGTGAACTATTTCCCACAACTTCTCAAAGAGCAGATTCAACTCCAGATGTATTAGTTTACGTATCTAATGATTCTATAACTTTACAATCCACTCTCAGTAAAGCAGACCCGATTCCTCTCTTATCTTTAGAATCTAGTTATATGAGTACTACTCCCTTCGCTCTACATCTAGAAAATACTTTGGATATTGATCCAAATATATTGCAATCTACCAATCTACAATTTATTGTTGTCAGTCCAAAAATTTCTCGCATTCACTATTGTCGTTATGTATCCTCATGGCTAGGGAGTCATAACTCGGATATCCCACTTATATTGCACTTTACTTATTCCTCAATTCTTACCCAAACAATCATTGAAGCCGCAACAGAATTTGGTTCATTGTTGTGCGATGGAATTGGCAACGGTATATGGTTAGACGGTCCTTACCCAATAGAGGTGCTTCAGAAAATAAGTTTAAGCATTCTGCAAGCAACTCGAAAGAGAATTACTAAAACAGAGTTTATTTCGTGCCCCAGTTGTGGCCGAACTTTATTTGATTTACAACTGGTATCTAAACAAATTCGAGAGAGAACAGCTCATTTACCCGGTATAAAAATAGCTATAATGGGTTGTATCGTAAACGGTCCTGGTGAAATGGCAGATGCAGATTTTGGGTATGTAGGGTCAAAACCTGGTAAAGTAGATTTATATGTTAATAAAAAATGTATAGAAAAAGATATTGAGAGCACCAAGGCGGTCGATCGATTAATTGCTTTAATCAAACGTAATAATCGATGGATCGAACCCGAATCTACTTTGACAAAGGTATAATTCATTTATTTTATGATTTCTAACTAACTCCAGGTATTCATTTAAAAACTCCAATGAATTCCTAAATTTACTGCCTGTACAAAATCACGTCTTCCTATTTCTGTTCTAGAGTTAAGCATTATATCAACATTGTCTATATAAGAAAAAGTAATTCCTAACTCCATAAAAAGGGTGTTGTAATTTCCCCTATAAGTTTCTGTAGTAAACCCAGGTGAACAAAATCTATAATTATCTAAACGAGAGTGAAAAGTAGAACAAGTAAGTTGAACCATATTATGCCAACCCAGATCTAAATAAGGTTTAATACAAGCACAGCAATAATTTTTTTGTCCTTGAATCTTTAACGAGATTAAGGTATCTAAAAAGCTAAAACGTTTTGATTCTGTTTGTAAGTTCAGCCCTTTAGGTTTATTTTCACATAATTTATTTAACAATATATTACTTTGTACTAAAGTGATATGTGGAAGAAAACTTATTACATTATAAGTATAATTATATTTTAGAGTAAGGCTTTCAGCGATATCTCTTTGGCTCGGTTTAGCACGCGCCTTAATAGGATATCCTAAGAAAACATAGTGATTAGCTTTGATACGTGAGTATCCTAGCAACAATCCTAGTGAAAAATAAAAGTTATCCTTATTACAACAAAGAGCGGCATCAAAATAAATTCCATCACCACAAGCTTTCCCTCTATGCTGAGACCAGCAGGTTTTAGTCGATAAATAACTAGCACTAACTTTAGTAATAAAATCAGTCGTATATAGAAAGGAACTTTGTATCCTAAGTCCTGCAGAATTTTGAATATAATTTGGTAAACTAGAACACCGTTTATGTGTTTCATTTCTTAAATAGATAGGCAAAATAGTTATATTCCTTGAGCATGGACAAATCAACTGACAAGTAGGCAGATTTCTTGTTAATAAATACTGAATAATTTTTGATTCTCCAATAGGTAAAGCTCCATAATGTTCTGGCGTTAGAGTTGAAAGAGCCTTAACAAATGCATTGGGTGGTAATGACAGCATATTTTCAAATAAATCTATATATTTTTCATCTTCAATAGGAAAGTTCTCACAGAAAAGATACTTTCCTATATTTTTTTGTTTTTTAGAAAGTTTATTAAGAGAAACAGGAAGTATCAAAACTGGTTTTTCAACAAAAAAGATATCAAAATCATTAGTAGTAATTTCTACTTTTGGAACATCATTAAAATCAAATGCTACTTGACTAAATTGAATATCCATGCCCTTTTCTGCATGAATAAGATTATATCGCTTTTTTTGTCGATATATGCCTGGAGCTAATCCGGCCTTCAAAGTTCCTTTTAACTCCCCTCGACCTTTTATAGTAAGTCTATCTTTTTTATTACCCGAATGTATCTTTAACTTAAGCGTTCCTTCAGGGGTTTGATTATAATCACCCCCAATCGTGAGCATTTGATCGCTGTCCTCAGAGTATTGTACGATGCCATTATTCGTAATATTACTATTGATAGTTCCAGATCCCTGCAATGTACTCGCTTTTGCTACAGTCACGTTAGAAGCAGCAAATATCCCATCAATTTGAAACACTCCGTCATTGACATTAATATTTCCTTTATAATTGGATTGTTGAGTACACATCCATTTACCCATTCCTTCTTTATTAAGGGTTGCCGTTCCCTGTAAATTATTCATAACTAAAGTGCTTTCTGAAGGAACTTGTAATTTCGCTTTTTTTTCAACAAGTAATGTATTATATAGTGTAAGACTATTGTTTATTTCTAGATCACCTCCTTGTAAAATAATTTTACCTTGATTGCCTAACACATTTTCTTTGTCTAAAATCACAGTCCCTTCTTGAATTTTGGTATCTCCAGCATAACTAGTATTGGAATTAGTTAGAGTAAGTGTTGCCTTTCCTTTTTTAATAAATGGACCAGGGCCTTGTATTGGTCCATCTAATTGCATATCCATTTCCGTATGTAGTTCTGCACCTTCAACAATAAAGGGCCCCGTAATAATTAAAGGTGCATTTTGAGCCATATGATAACTATAATTAGGAGAACTTACATTTGGAATTATTTTAAATATCCCTTTTATAATTAATTTATTAGAAGGATTTCCTAGTGCTTTTAAATCACTTATAATTAAAGTTCCCTCTACAATTTCTGTAGTTCCTATATAATTATTGTTGGTATTTGTTGGGTAAAAAGTTCCTTTTCCTGTTTTCTTTAAAGATCCCTTTCCAGTAATCAGTCCGTTTGCTGTTAATACACCAGATACCGTTTCAATAGCTCCTTTTCCTATATTTATAGGATGCTCTAACTTCATATCTCCTTGTGTTTGTAAGTTTCCTTTAACCAATACAATATTTCCCTTTGCTTCTCCAAGACTTTGAGGATCTGTTATATAAATATTTCCCTCCTCAATATGAGTTCCTTCATAATAATTGTTAGTCAAATTACAAAGTTTTAATGTACCGGTGCCCATCTTCTTTAATGGTCCCTTCCCAGTAATCTGACCACTTATAGTTAAAATTCCAGTGGTATCTAACGCTCCTCCATTGGCTATAACAGGATTTTCTAGGGTTAAGTCTTTAGTGGTTTGCAAGTCTCCTGTTTGCAGGATGATTTTTCCATTGGGATTTCCTAAAACTTCTGGACTTTCTATGGAGAGTTTTCCCTCTTTGATTTCGGTTTCACCGGTGTAGTTATTATCAGTGTTGGTGGGAGTTAAGGTGCCTAAACCGGTTTTTATAAGTGCATTCCCACTAATTTTTCCGCTGGCAATTAGGTTCCCGTGGATGGTTTCAATGGATCC
>JBOFEG010000037.1:0-40662 GCA_051647685.1 Chlamydiales bacterium | reverse complement strand
TATTTTTAAAAATAATAATATCGATATAGATGATTGGAGTAATTTACAAACAGAATTGAGAAAAAATGACATAGAATCTTTGGTCTCACAGTATTACTCAGAATTTCTTAATGAACCTAATAGTCCAGCTGATCCGAACAAATTCCCTTGTGATAGCTTTGTTCGGAGAGCAAAGATAGGTATGGAGTGGACTTTTATCGATAAGGAAAATAAAAAGGTTCCTAAAAGAAAACTCTGTAAGATTAACAAAGGGAGTGATTGTTGTATTGTTTGTGTTTCATCTTATTGCAAACAATATCCTGAGTTAATGCTTTCCAATATATTTCATCTGAAAAAGAGTGGTTTTAACGGATACTATTTGTATTTTTTAGGTGAGTATCCAAATCCTTCAGGTGAAGAGTTACAATATGTAGGGGTGCCTTATGCTTTTAAAATATTTGCCCTCTTAGAAGCCAAAAAATTAGGATTTAACAAAGTACTCTGGCTTGATGCTTCGATGCAACCTTTAAGAAATCCAGAGCCGTTATTTGACATAATAGAGAAACAAGGTGCATTTTTTACCACAGCTACATCACTGTTTCCATGGTGGGAAGATCGAGATCCACAAAGGAAACTTCTTCCACAAACTAGAGATCGTTTATTTGAATTAACGAATATAGATGCTGCTTATAGTAAACATTATGTCCCAGCTACTATATTTGGATTTAACATGGATCATCCTCTAACAAGTGTATTCATTGATAAGTATTATGAGATAGTTCGCGATGGATATGGATTTATTTCAGATGCTCCAGAGGAATATGTATATTCCTGTATCTTGTCTCAAGACATTTTTAATGATTGGCAGCCCACTATAACTCTTAAGCTGTTATCTAATAAAAAAGAAAGAATACTAACTGAAATTAGAAAGGAAAAAATTCAAAAACCATATCTAGGATTTTTTAAAAAAATAAAAAAAGTTACTAAACATATCTATGAAGAAAAAGAATTACATGAAAAATCTGAAAAAGAGGGTTACTTCTTTTATTATAGAGCCCATTAAAAGAAGTATTATTTGTAAATTTTTTTGTGCATTTCGGAACTTTGCGTTGGTTAATAAAAATATTCAATAAATTGAAATCCTGCTAAAACGCCTAAAAGTCCGGCTGTAAGAAAATATAGACCGTGTTCATCTTTTTTTCTATGCCTTAACCACTCGTTAAATATCTCTATGCTATACAATAAAGTTAAAATACCGAGAACTAAGTGTCTATTTAAGTAAAAAGGCCAAGTAGCAAGGGCAAGAATTAAAAATGTTGCTGCAATCGTGAATCGAGTAATTCTTTTGTTTGTATTTTCCTCTTTATAGCAAATACACAATTGATAAGAAAAATAAATGACAATGAAAACAAACATAATTTTTTCAAACATAAAAAAGCCCTCTCTTGAATAAACTTGCATTATCGATTAGAGTGATCATATCCATTGTAACCTTGGTCATAGTCTTTTTCTATAGGTTCATAACCATTGTAACTTTTTTCATCCATTTCACGTTCAAATCGTAGATTTTCTTGATATTTTTCTACTACATTAAGAAATTTTTTTACCCCATTACTTGTACCAATTATAGCACCTGAAACATTACCATGCACTGCTGAATACCCTCCGCTGAGAGAATACAGAACTGCCCATCCTAAATCTCCGAGCATGTCTGCATTGCTATTAGGATATTGTATATCTTTAGTATTTTTTGGGCGATTTATGTTAAAATGCTTAGTAACAGCAAATAAAGAGCCTTCTGGCAAGAAAAATACAATGATAATAGCAATTATTGCTGTTTTCATAATTTTTTATTTTCGGGATTGAAAATCGTATTCATTTTTAATAATTCTGTTCCCCAATCGACAAAAGCAGTTGCAAATTCAATAACTTCTGGTTTTTCAGAACTAAAATAATTTTTAATTGTACTAATTGCTATTTCTCTATTTCCTCCTGCAGTTTGGAAAGCTGCTTCATTTAAACAATTACTCATTTTACTAGGTTGTTCAGTAACCCAGTTAATAAATTGTTCAATAAGAAAATCTACCTCACTATTGTCTTCTAAAAAGAAGGCAGAAAGAATTTGTTTTGCTTTTTGCTGTTCTTTGATATGGGGATCAGTTATCAATAAAAAAGCAGTGTTCAATACGTGCGTAGGGAGAGCTGAAAGATTATTCATAAATATAATTACAAGAAATATCATTAGGTTTTTTATCATTCATTTCCTCATAAATAAATTTTACAAATGTCGAATAATAAGAAGAATTCTAATTAATTGTCATGATTTCTTTTGATAAATAACAGATTCTTCTGTGATTATAGATCCTATTATGAAGCAAAACCAAGAAGTTGTTTTAACAGGGGATAGGCCGACGGGCCCTCTGCATCTAGGTCACTATGTTGGGTCTCTGCGCAATCGGTTAGCTTTTCAAGGAAAGGCTAAGCAATTCATTATGATTGCTGATGTACAGGCATTGACAGATCACTTTCGAAATCCTGCTGAAATAGAAAAAAATACGCTAGAGGTGATGTACGACTATTTGGCTATCGGTCTCGATCCAAAAAAATCTACAATTTTTATCCAGTCACTAATCCCAGAGTTATTTGAATTTACCGTATATTTTTTAAATTTGGTTACGTGGAATCGATTGCAACACAACCCTACAGTAAAATTGGAACTGCAGCAAAAAGCCTTTACAGGGGTACCGGCTGGATTTATGATTTATCCAGTTTCTCAAGCGGCGGATATTTTAGCTTTTAAACCCACACTAGTTCCAGTAGGTGCAGATCAAAGACCTATGATGGAACAGACTTGGGAAATCAGAGAAGCAATCCACTCCTTATATAATACTAATTTGTTTCCAAAACCTAAGGCTTTAATCCCACAAATGTCAAGACTTCCCGGTATCGATGGAAAATCTAAAATGAGTAAGAGCCTTAAGAATTCTATATTTTTAGGGGAGCCTCGCGATACACTCCAGAAAAAGATTAAACAGATGTATACCGATCCGGGTCATATTAGAGTTGAAGATCCCGGAAAGGTAGAGGGAAATCCGGTATTTACCTATTTAGATGAATTTGGCACCGATAAATCACAAATTCAATCTTTCAAAGAATATTACCAGAGAGGTGGACTGGGCGATAGCAAAGTCAAACAATATTTATTTGAAGTACTCGAGGAATGGATTGCTCCCATTCGCGCGCGGAGAGAAGAATTCGCGAAGAATCCAGATGGAGTTCGAAGAATTCTTCATGAAGGCTCAGAGAAAGCAAGAGAGGTGGCCTGTTCGACTTTAAAGGAATTTAGACGCGCTATGCAGTTTATCGCATAGCATGTCTTAATCTACATCTAGGATCGTGACAAATTAATTCGTTGGTTTCAGGAAGTCGGGAAAAAAAATTCTCTGGTGCGGAGGTAGCTTTTAAGAGTTGCGTATAGGGAAAAAACCTTGCGAGTACTTGTGGAGTATTATCACCTCTTTGAACCATTTCATGGGCGCTAGATAGACAAAGCCCACAGCCAAGTCCTCTTCCATACCCCATAAAGACAAATTCCTTACCTTCCAAAGATACGGTGAAATCATTGCTTTGTATATTTTTTCTACCCAGTAATTCTTGTAGTTCTATAAAGGTGAGATTTTGACTGTGATTGCCATCTCGCATTTGAATTCCATGCACTTTATTGGATGGTGGATCTGTAAAGAGTTCTACCGCCGTAACACAGTTCATCTTTAATAACCGGGAAATTTCTTGCACTGTAATCGCATATTTCCACTGGCTAGAATTTCTATCTTTTTGTGCAAATTCAGAAACGATGCCGGGTGGTGTTGCGATATTCCTTTGAAAGACAGTGCTATAGCTCGCAGTTTTTCCCGCACAATTTTCTGTCCAAGTCGTAGGGAAGGGTTTTTCCTCGTACGTTAAAATAAGATATTTCGTCGCATCCACGGATCGATCAATATGTGGGTGTACCAAGGTATTCGCATTGCCATAATATCCGTTCTTTGCCCCGTGTATATGCCAAAATTGACTGGAGTTTTTTCCTGCGATATAATAGGCATTGGTTCTTGCAAGAATCGCTATTGAATCGAGTATCTCGATAGGTGGTTTTATACTGAATTCTGTGGATAAAGTAGATTTGATATAGCTTTCTATATCTACTTCATTGACGAAATATAATTTCCCTTCGATGTTATATACTTCCATGCACCCGCGGTATTCAATCCCATCGAGTAGAGTTGTTGTTTCAGCGCTTAAGGGAACAATTCGAATCTGGTACACTCCAGGGTAGGTCTCTCCCCATTTTAACCCATCTGGATGTGGAAATAAGAAAAATCGTTTATTAGATCTTCCACCGCTTAAGTATTTGTTGTTTTCAATATTACATACTTGGAACTTACCTTTTACCTCAACGACGGCTCCCTCCATCATTTCATGCAAGAGTACCTTAATCGTTGCCGGTTTAGCATCCGGATAATTGGCATACGGCATTTCAAAGTGGGTAGCAAAACTAAAACCACTCAAGGTACATAGAAAAAATAGAAGATATCTACTGCACTTACTCATTCTTCCCTCTTGGTATATTTAAATATTTGTACGTAACATCTGTTATTTCTCTTCCACGCGAAGTACGACGCAACAATCCTTGTGTAATCAAATAAGGTTCGTAAACATCAGCAATAGTATCTGGTTGTTCTCCGACTCCAGCAGCTATAGTGTGTAGTCCTACAGGACCACCACCATGATATTCAATAATAAAAAGTAAAATCTTTTTATCCATTTCATCTAAACCATAATGATCAATAGAAAAAAGGTCTAGTGCTTGCAATGCATTTTGTAAAGAAATATTTTTATATTGGTGAACCTCTGCAAAATCTCTGACCCAGTAGAGCAAGTTGTTTGCAATTCTAGGTGTTCCCCGCGCTCTAGAAGCAATTGCGTCGGCAGCCGGTTTTTCTAGATTCATTTGCAGCACATTTGCGGATTGCATCAGAATATCTACAAGAGTAGATTTTGTATAATAGTTCAGTCGAAGTGACAGATTAAATCTAGAGCGCAGTGGCGTACTCAGAAGACCTAGTCTTGTTGTCGCACCAACTAGCGTAAAGCGGCTCAGCTTCAGTTCTACACCTCTGGCATTGGGACCTGAATCGAGTAAAATATCGATAGAAAAATCTTCCATCGCTTTATATAAATATTCCTCAAGGGGTTTAGAGATTCGATGAATCTCGTCTATAAACAAAATGTCGCCTGGCTGCAGGTTTGTTAAAATTCCCGCCAGATCTCCCGTTTTATCCAGCGCCGGTCCCGAGGTTGTGACGAGGCCTACATTCATTTCGCGAGAAATAACAGTACCCAAGGTTGTTTTCCCAAGTCCTGGTGGCCCATGGAATAAAATGTGGCCAAGCGACTCTCCTCTAGATGTAGCGGCATTTATACAAATAGATAATTTCTGTTTAATATCTGATTGTCCTAAAAATGTATCTAAAGATAGCGGGCGAAGTTTAGCAGAATGTGTTTTTATTTGTGGCATTAATCGGGGATTATTATATGATTTTTTCATCTTATAAAAACTCTAGCAAGAATAGTATTTCAAAGGCTATACATTTTCCAAAGAATGAATAGACATAAATTAGGAGATAAAATCATGAGTCTGCAGTCCGATCGTTGGATCAAAGAAATGGTTGAAAAGGAAGGGATGATCGAACCATTTGTTGGCCATCAAGTACGCGAGTTAGGCGGCAGAAAGATTATCAGTTATGGATTGTCCAGTTACGGGTACGACATTAGAGTAGCAAATACCTTTAAAGTATTTACCAATATCAATAATTCAATCGTCGATCCAAAAAACTTTCAGAAAGATGCTTTTGTCGATATTGAGACAGAGGAATGCATCATTCCTCCCAATTCCTTTGCACTGGCAGTATCTGTTGAACATTTTCGAATCCCGAATAATGTTTTAACTCTATGTGTGGGAAAATCGACTTATGCTAGATGTGGAATTATTGTAAATGTAACTCCCTTTGAACCCGGTTGGGAGGGTACTGTTACCCTTGAAATTTCTAATACTACCCCGCTTCCTGCAAAAATTTATGCGAATGAGGGACTCGCGCAAGTGATTTTCTATATGGGCGAGCCCTGCGAGGTCTCTTATGCCGATCGCCGAGGAAAATATATGGGGCAAAAGGCTATTACTATTCCTAGAATATAACTCCCTTACCCGTGCCATCTATTTTTCATTTTTTTTAAACTCTGCATCACTTATTCTGAAAATAATTGCAAGTACCTATATAGACACAATTGAAAAACACAATAGATTTATCTACATTTCGACATATACTTTTAGAAATTAAATATTCATGGTGGGTAGTTCTAGTTATATTATTTTGTTATTTATCTTTTCGCCAACCATTGATAAAAAAAGAATTAGAAATACACCAGTTACAGTTGCAAAGAGATTTCTACCTGGAGCAGCAAGCTGATCTAGATGAGGAAAATCGTCAGTTGATTTTAGAAATTTCTAGTCAAAATGATTTGGATTATATTGAGCTCACTTTAAAAAAAGTGCTCGGTCTCGTCTGTGAAGGGGAGATTAAGGTGTTTTTTGAAAAAAATAGTGAACTATAGATATGTTACTGGCCTTTTTAATTCTTAGTACAATCGTGTGTATTATATTATCTGCTGTTTTGTCTAGTGCGGAAACGGCTTATTTTTCCTTGTCTTCTATGCAAATACGTCTTTTCCGAGAGTCGTTACATGAAAGAGAGAGATTAGTCGCCCAGTTACTCGATCATCCAAGAGATCTTTTAGTAACGCTTCTTCTCTTTAACATCTTAGTAAGCCTTTTAGTGCAGAATATTATTGCTCGTATTTTCTATCCCTCTTCCCTGTGGATAATTAATGTTGGACTCCCACTCTTTCTCACTTTAATTTTTGGAGAATTTATTCCAAAGTCCTTTGCAATAGCAAATAATATTTATATTACAACTTATATTTCTCCCTTTATTGAAAAAATGCAATCTTTTACGAGACCTCTGCAAACAAAAATTACTCCGGTTGCTACTTTTATCTCTCATTATTTATTTTTCTTCTTGAAAAAAGATAAGGATATGTCTGCGGACGAACTAACTTTAGCACTCGATGCATCTGTCGACTCTTATCTCATTAGTCGGGAAGAGGCTCGGCTAGTACAAGGATACATTAGTTTAGAGGAAGATCTCGTTAAGTCGATCATGCGTCCAAGACAAGACATCTATTTTTATCTTTTGCAAGATCCGATTGATCATCTAATGTCAATCTTTGTAGAAAAAGGGGTAAGTCGCGTTCCTGTATGTGACAGAGAAATACAAAACATTAAAGGAATTCTTCATCATGTGGACTTCTTTCTTCATTTGGAAAAAATTGCATCGTCCGAAGATATACTGACTTACTTACATAAGCCCTCTTACATACCCGAAATAGCCTCCGCCACGCAATTATTTTATAGAATGCTCGCAAATAGAGAAGTAATGTCACTCGTTGTCGATGAATATAGTATGGTATCCGGATTAATCACTTTGGAAGATTTATATGAGAGAATTATTGGCGAAGTGACGGATCGCAGAGATGAAAAGCCTCTCTACACTCGAATAGAAAAGAATGCACTAGTTGCAAGCGGCCGATTACCTCTGCTCGAGCTAGAGGAAATTTTCCAGGTCGATTTATTCAGTTCAAGTAATATGAAAACAATCGGAGGCTATTTAACAGAACAGATAGGAGAGGCGCCAAAGAGTGGTACAAAGTGGGAAACAAAAGAGCTTCTCTTTCACATACTCTCCAGTAACGAAAAAAGAATCCAAAGAATATACATTCGAAAATTATGAATTCGTCTTACCTATATCTGACTCTCCTTATTGCAGCTCTCGTGATTCAGGGATTGTTTACTATGATGGAGATGGCGCTCGTCACTTTTAATAAACTGCGATTGCAATATTTTATGCAGCGAGGAAACGCGCATGCGCGTTGGATTTACTATCTTAAAAATCATCCCATTAAATTATTTGGAACCACTTTAATAGGCATGCATTTCGCTATGCAGTTTGGATCTGAATGCGCGAGAAGATTATATGAATCGATAGGAATTAACCCCAATCTATCTCCTATCTTACAAACCATTATTGTATTAATCTTTGCAGAGCTCGCTCCTATGTTTGCTGCTGCAAGATCTTCTGAACAAGTATCACTGGCAGGGATTCCCATTATTTATGCAGCATCTATTGTTTTAAGCCCTTTGATTTGGTTATTTGATAAATTGTGTGTCATTATTCATAAACTCTTCCATTGGACTCCTTATGTGAAGAATTACCTTACGCGAGAAGAGCTTCAAGTTGCAATTGAAGAAAGGGAAGAAAAAAAGGGAGAACGAGCCAAACAGTTTGACTATATTGTCTCCAATATTTTCTCTTTGCGCGCAAAAACAGCGATTCATCTTATGCAGCCATTTATTTCTTTTTCCCGGCTGCCATCGACATGTACTGTATCTGATCTCCGTATCCATTGTTTTCAATACCCTAAACCTTATTACTTAATTGTTGGAGAAGAACCAGAAAACGTAATAGGCATTGCTTACATAAGAGATTTCTTACAAGTTCCAAAAGCTTCTTTCATCAGACCGTATATAAAAATGCCGTGGTTTATCTCAGAAAAAACACCTATTATGCAAATTGTCAAACAATTCCGAGGTAATAATCAAAGGCTTGCTATCGTACTGGATGAGTCGGGTCATGCAAAAGGTATTTTAACTTTGCAAGCAATTATAGAAGAAATGTTTCAAGGCGAGATTGATAAAGAATCTCATCAACGACCACAAATGATTATTGATAAAACCTTTGCTGGAAATACTCGCATTGCAGATATCGAGAAGGAACTTGGGACAACTATAGCTACCCAGAAAAATCAAACATTAGAGGGATTGTTCTTAGAACATTTACATAGACATCCTATTAAAGGCGATATTTTATATTTAGAGGGAATAATACTTACCGTGAGAAATACCTCATTTCTTGGAAATGTACAAATCAATATAAAGAGCAATTTATAATTGCATGTTTGTTTTTGGGTTAAACTTTTTTATGCAGAACCGTCTTTTAAACGTTCGCTTAAACTGCGGATTGGGTGTTTAGAAAGATAAGAAATAATACATCGTTCGATTTCATCCAAATTTTCTTGTATAAATTGAGCATTTATTTCTCCTTTATCCTGTGTATATTCCTTAAAAGCTTCTTTAGTTTCTTCATAAAATTGTGATTCTGTAGCTGAGGATTGTTTTCTATGCAATATCACATTTTCAAAACCATATTTTTCGCACATCTCTTTTAATTTGAGTTCTCCCGGTGAAGGAGTATTTTCAGAAAATATAGGTACAATAGAACATCCCATAACTTCAAAACTTTTCTCATTAAATCTTTTTATATCTTTCTGATCAAAATCCATATCCATGTACCCAAAGGGAAGTTTTTCAGGCAATTCTATGAAAGAAGTAGTATTGTCAGTAGGATTTTTGATTTCTATATAATGGTAGTTATTTTTTAACAAAATATGATCTAGATATTGACCGATAGTAGGTGCTGGATTGGTTTTGACAAATTCTTGTAACGATTTAATAGCAAATATCATAACAAAAAGAGATTCTCCCGAAATTTGCATCTCTTCTTTTGGGAATTCTTTTGTATGGATAGCTATTTCCTTGATTGTCCTATTAACCAGGGTATCTACATTAATGGATAAGATGAAATCAACCCAATTTTTGGGTAGCGCTTCGTGAATAAAAGGTAGTTCTTTCCAACCAAATTGAAATTCTTGCAGGCCTGCTATTTCAGGGAAACAAGCTCCATGGTCAATTAGATTGAGTTTATTTTTTTCTTGGGAATAAAGAAGGTTACCATCATGACGATCTTTATTTAAGAAAATCAGATCTAATATAGCTGTTTTGAAAAGTTCATTTTTATTTGTTTCGCTAATTCTTGTTCTAGCAGAAGTATTATGAAAATTAATGCAATTCTTCTTGTACTTCTGTAAAGATCCAGTTTTATTGTGCTTCCCAAATAATTTATGTTTAAAATTCATAATTCTTGTAGGAGGTACGCCAAAATCTACTAAAGGGATATTGTTTTCAGTAAATAACTGGCTTAATTCATAGTTTAATGCATAAGCTAATCTTTCTCTAAAAGCTTCCGTTCCTGCGGGAACACCGGGCAATGCTTCTTTATCGCTTTGTAAACGTGGTTTATATACACCTATAGGTTTATCTTTTATTTCACCAAAAATTTCGAAAGAAGATCCCAGATCATCTGTAATAAGAACAGGCGGATTGTTTTTTAATACTTTTCTTGCTATCTCTGATTGCCTTATAAATTTTTCTGCTTTTCTTTTCCGAACTCTTTCAGCTGATGAAAAGTTATTAGTGATTTCAATTCTGTCTTCCAATGTAACATTTGAATCTTCTGTGATATCATCATGACTCAAGCTAATATCAGGGAACGAGATAAGGCTGTTTTCACGTAAATTGAATTTTTTAATTTGCAGTAATTGAGAAAAAGATTCCGGTAATTTCGAGAGGTTGTTAGAAGAAAGATTGAGATTTGTCAAATATTGCAATCGATCCAGATTATTAGGAATTTCATTTATTAAATTAAAAGACATATCCAGGTTTTGTAAATAACCTAGTTGGTAAAGATTTTCTGGTATCTGATTTAATTGATTATGACTGACATTCAGATCCACAAGTTGGGATAATTCACTCACATTCTCAGGTAGGTGATCTAAGTGGTTATTAGATAAATTTAAGCTTCTTAATCCCTTTAAATGGAACATACTTGTAGGTAATTTTGATAATCCCATTTGCAAGTTCAGATTGATTATCCGGTTAAAGGGAGGGTAGGAAAAAATATCAGGAAAAGATCTTGCTTGAACACCTGTAATTTCTAAAGATTGGTTTCTTTGATTTCTATATTTGCTATCTGTTTCTATTTTATGAAAAATAAGAATTTTTTTTGCAATTTCTGTTGCGTCAGATCTCGATGCATTAGTAGATGGATTACGCGCCCATGTTTTCAATATTGAATGAAGCTCTTGCATAGTAATAAATGGTGGTTGTATTTGATTACTACTAGGAGAGGGTAGAGTTGTATTAAAACTTGGAATCATAATTTATTTCAGATTAGTTACATCTTAGTTTAATTATAATTAATTATATGATTTAAATCCAATTAATTATAATTATGGTTTTATATTGTTTGTTAATTATTTATATAATAAAACTAATTAGTGTAGAATTATATTGAAATTAAATTGATGCGATTTCTTGAGAACGAAGAGATTTTACAATGGCACATAGTATTTGTGCAGAACGGGTTATTTCTTCTTCTTTATTGAGTCGGCTAAAAGAAAATCTGATGGATTCACTAGCTCTTCTTTGAGAGTAACCCATATTTATTAATACTTGAGAGGGCTCCAAATTTCCTGAGCTGCAGGCAGATCCCATGCTAGCAATAATTTTATGAGAATCTAATTGGATAACTATATCTTCTGCATCAATACCTTTAATATACAAATTACTAACGTTTGCCGTTCGGGGGCCACTTCCATTAATAAATACATCCGATAATTCGGTAAGAACTATTTTTTCAAACAGATTGCGTAAGTAGCTAATATATTGTATTACAGCCATTTCCTTCACTGCGAAAATATCAATGGCTTTAGCTAGCAGAATGATTCCTAAAAGATTTTCTGTTCCGCTTCTTAAGCCATGTTCCTGGCCTCCGCCATACAGTAAAGGAGAAATAGTTTGACCTGATTTGAGATACACAAAACCAGTCCCTGGCAAAGCGTGAATCTTATGGCCTGAAAAAGCCATAGCTGTAATTCCTTTATGTAAATGAATCGTGCTTTTGCCAAGTAGGGCTACTCCATCTATAACGAGTGGAAGTTGATAGCTCTCGCAGACAGATGCTACGCCTTCTAAATCAATCTGAACTCCTGTTTCGTGATTAGCAGCGCTAAGGACCACCATTCTCGTGTTTTCTGTGATTGCTTTTTCTAATTGAAGAGGTGAGATCGCTCCATACTCATTGATAGATAGAGCGGTAACCCTCCAGCCTTCCTCTGATAAATTCGCTAGAGGCTTTTGTACAGCTGGATGTTCAATAGTAGTAGAAATAATTTGTCCTGCAGGAAGGCTTTTCGCAATTCCTAGTATCAGCATATTCAGGCCTTCTGTACCACCCGATGTAAAAATAATTTCATTAGAAGCAGCTCCAAGCCATTTTGCTATAGATTCTCTGGATCGAAGCAGCTTTTTTTTCGCTATTTGACCGAGACTATGCCAGCTTGAGGGGTTTCCAGGAAGAGAAGTGAGTTCTTGTCCCGCAATTTCGGTTATTTCAGGATCGATCTGCGTAGTTGCGCTATTATCGAGATAAATAATCTGATTCATAAACAATATAATATCAATACTATCTGTTTTATATGAATAACTATCTAATCAACAATCTGTATTCCAATAGCTGTAATATCATCTTTTCCACCATGTCGAAGGCTTTCTTGGACTAGGCAGTGGAGAGTTGTAGTTAAACTGCAGGATTTTTTCAAAATATATTTTATTGTATCATCCGATAGTACATCAGAGAGTCCATCAGAACAAACCAGGTAAAAATCTCCAACAGATACCTGTTTAATATCAATATCTGGATTAATAGATTCTTTTACACCGATTGCTTGTGTTAGAACATTAGTGGGTTTATTAGCGGGGGTGCTCCAGCAGTGATCCCGCGTGAGCTGTATGAGATTTCCGTCTCGAAATAGGTAAATACGGCTGTCACCCACATGACTATGGATTAAAGAATTTTTATAGAATAAAAGGCTACATATAGTGGTCCCCATCCCTTTGTAGGGAAAATTCTTTATTCCTAAATGATAGACCCATTGATTTGTTTTATAAAGGCTTAACCTCATCTTCTCTACTAATTCTAAAGAAGACCATCCATGCATCTTCAATAAAAATAGATTAGTAATTTCAGAAGATAGGTAAGAAACTGCTTGGCTTGCAGCTATTTCACCCGCATTATGTCCTCCCATTCCGTCAGCAAGCACAAAAAAATTATACTTAGGGAGTAAAAAAAATATATCTTCATTATTTTGTCGGTTGGGACCGGTAGTAGTAAGCCCATAACTTTGTATATTCATCATCTATGTAAGATTGTAAAATATCTTTATACATAATATGATTTGAATATCTAAATCAATAAAATTTAATCCAAAAGAAAAATTCCAATAGCGCTAAAGCAATTAAAAGCGGCGTGAAGACCGATAGAACTCCAGATAGATCTTTCTTTTTCATATACACGTCCCAAGAATAAGGAGAAAAAAAGTAAACAAGGTAATAAAACTAGATTACTACTGCCTTGTTCGCGAGAATAATGCATCAAAGCAAATATAAGTGAACTTACCCATATGGTAGAAGTAATTCCGAGTTTTGGTCGCAGAAAATCATGCATAAAGCCCCTAAAGAAAACTTCTTCTATATAAGGAGCCATAAAAACAACATTAATTATACCGAGTAAAAAACTAATCGGATGATCTGACATTACCTTAACAATACGAATTGCACTCTGTTCTGACTTAGTAGCGCCGAAGATTCCAACATGTATAGCATTTAAAATCTGATAGAGTAACCACACACATGGAAATGCAATAAACCAGTTTCCTATCCCGACTAATAGAGAATGAAGAGGAGAGTGAGTAGAACTATTGAAAATAGATTTAATCTTTGTTTTCAAAGGAGATACAAATAGCCATGAGATAAATAACAATAAACAAAGAGTATGGATCACCTGAAAATAAGAAAGTTTCAGTAGTAATGGATTGTTATAATGCCCAAATAATTTATTGATCAATGGCCAAGTCATTACTAGAATTAGAGGAGATAAAAAAATAGAAATGAGAAAGTACCCAGCAAACATAAGAGCTATTTGTTTGCTAGAACAATAATGTCGGGTAGAAACAGGAAAGGAGATGAATTTTTTGATTAGAGAGATGAGTTGTTGCAACATAAGAGATACATATTAGAAAAGTTTATTTACTTTTAGCTAGTAAAATATAATCTTCTAAACGTTTTGCAATTTCTTTGCATAATCCACGATGTCCTACTGCTATAGGAGTAGAGGAATAATTTGGCGTTCCAAAACAATTTTTTTCATAATCGATCTGTAGCCCCTTTAGAGGGATTTTATGAGAATATCTAATAAATTCTTGTAGGATAACGGATGGTTTTGGGGACCTTAAATCAATAATGCGTGCACGGACTAGCATTTTGAGTAGATAGGTAGATTTTACTTCTTGAGAAAAAGGTATTCTAGTCGATTGAGGAGATACTTCATGTTCGACAAGTTCAAGAAATACAATAAATTGTTCTTTCTGAAAGAAATTTTTTATCCAACTAAAATCTTTGCTAAAAGGTTGTTCTTCATCGCTCAAAGAACTGGTAATAGAACGGGATGTTTCTTCATCGGATAAAAATAAGGATCCCTTTTTTTGAATATCATTGCGCAATTGATCTGTGAGTTCTGTAGCAATATCCCAAACAAACGGTAGATCTATACGATTGAACATAGGGATTAGCGTAACTATTGGCTTTTCCCTTCCATCATCATAGTAACGAAAATTGATGCTAGGTACATTTAGTTGACACCCCGTAATCATCATTAATAGGGCACAAAATGCTATAATCGGGCGCATGTATTCATCCAATTGTTTTAGGTAAGAACCTAGGGTATCAAAACAAAAGTTTTTGATCAAATATCTATTACTAAATTTTTTATTAGATCTTGTGATCTAACCAATTTAGGTATTGTGACAAACATAAGAAGATTTTCACTAGTTTTTATTATGGAATTTTTGTACCTTGGAATGTTAAATGTACATTCATCAAGATCTTTTCAAAATGACCTATTAATTGATATCAATGTATTACTATTATAAGACGTTACTTACAACCTTGCAACTAAAAGGAAGGAGGACTATTACATGTCACTGGAAAATGCCAAGCAGAATTTAAAAGAATTTGGCAAAGAGCTTAATTTAGAATTAAATTTTGACGAAAATCATACTTGTATTCTCACAATTGACCACTCTTACTCACTGCATTTGACTTATGAACCAAATTCAGATCGTTTATATTTATATTCTCCTATCATAGATGGTTTGCCAAAAGGAGAACATAAACTCAAATTATATGAAGCATTACTAGAAGGATCGCTCCTCGGTGCTCAAATGGCTGGAGGTGGTGTTGGTGTTGCCGTTCGAGAAGAATTGATACTAATGCATTGTGTATTAGAAATGGGACCAAGTACGGATCCCGCATCTCTCCGACGATTTGCACCTATATTTGTCAAAGCAGTTGAAAATTGGAGAAAAAAGGCTAAGGATATCGTAGAAGGGCGAGAGACTCCAACTGCTGCTCATAAGTCACTTCCTCCTGGGATGAAACCAGATTCTCCACCTCCACCACCTGGTGATCGATTTATAAAGATATAAAAAATATCTACTTCTCAATTAGAAATAGGTATTTTTTAATAGATGATATAGGTTGTAGGAATGATGAGGTTTCTTGTTGGATGCGTTTTATACTTGCCATGACTGTAGTATGATCTCGAGAAAAAACTCTTCCTATCTGAGGATATGTGAGCTGTAAAATATCTCTACAGAGATACATTGCTACTTGCCTAGGTATAAGGCATTCTTTTTCTTGTGATTTTCCTATAATATCTTTCTTGGGAATCTCATAAAATCGACTTACTTCTGATAGAATTTTGTGATAATCTATGCAGCACATTTTCTGCTTGTGAATGAGATCTTTCGTTATTTGCCTAACCGTATCTACTGAAATGGGTGATCCTATTGCATTACTCAGTCTAAGCGCCACTGCATTGCAGGCAAGTGTCAAAAAGTAAGCATTTGGAAACTGTTCGCATAAAAATCGTGTACCTGCATCGTCGATATTTAGAAATAAATTTTTACAGTTTTGTTTCGCCAAAATATGAAGATCTTCGCCTGAGAGAGAGTTTATGTGTAAGAGGAGACCCCATTCCAACCTACTAATCAGTCTATCCTCCATATCTTGCAGTAAATAAGGAGGTATATGACTAGAAAAAACAATCAATTTTTGGCGATTGTGTAATTCATTAAAAGTATGGAACAATTCCTCTTCTGTAGAAATTTTTCCCGAAATGTAGTGAATATTATCGATCAATAAGATATCTACTAATCGATATAATGTTCGGAATTCTTTCATTTTTCCAAGTCTAATAGCTGATACAACGTGAGCCGAAAACGTCTCAGCTTTTACATAATAAACTCTGTAATTGTAAGTTTGACATAACTTAGCAAATCCGATCATTAGATGGGTTTTACCGGATCCAGAGGGGCCATGTAAATAGATAGGAGTAATAACTGACTTATGTGTAGCAAGATTGAGTAGTACTTTTCTAAGTATTCCTAAAGTAGATTCATTTTCTTTTGATACTATAAAATTATCGAAAGTGGAGGAAGTATCGAGTTTATCAAATGGAAAAAAAGGTTCCTGCTTTTCGTGTGCTGCAGTTTTATCTAAGACAGTTTGTAAATGAATTTTAATTAATCTGCCGTTTGCATTAAAAAACTCATTTTTGGCAATATTACGAATATGCTCTTCAAACCAATTAATTTGGAAAAAATCTTTAGCTTGTAAATAGAGATTACAAGCATCAAATTTGTGAATAGTCAAAGTGCGTAGCCATTGATCTATCGTAGATTTACCAAAAATTTTTTCTTGTCTTTGTAAAAAAATTTCCCATTCTTTCATTAGATAAATCTAGGTTTAAACTGAAATATGTAAAAATTATGTTATAACTTTTACTCTTTTTGACATATACCACTGTTGTAGGAATTGAAGCCCCATAGAAGATAGAAAATAAATATTTAATCCAGAGGGCATATTATAAAATAGAAAAGGGAATATAAGTGCGAACACATTTCCCATTAGCTTTTGTTGACTAGTCGATTCATTCTTAGTTTTCTTCATGGATGCGCGTTGCTGTAAATACATAACAATTCCAAACAGAATAGGTAATAGATGTAATTCTGTACCAATCAATGGAAGTGAATATGACCAAGAAAATAGAACATCAGGTGCACTAAGATTATTAATCCATCCAGGAATAAAACTTGCCCCACGCAGGTCAAAATGAGATTTTAATAGGTTAAACATGGCAATTCCAAATGGCATTTGAATCAATAATGGTAAACATCCAACTGCCGGATTTGCTTTTTCCTGTTTATATAATTTGAAAATTTCAGTGTTCATTCGCTGAGGATCATTCTTATATTTTTCTTGGATCTCTGCAATTTTTGGTTGTACTTTTTGCATGCGAAGCTGCGCTTTAATAGACCAAGTATTTAAAGGATAAAGAATAATGCGAAGCGCGATCGTTAGAAGAATAATCGCGATTCCCCAAGAATTAGTTAATTTGTGAAAAAACTGCATTAGAAGAAAAAGAAATTTTGCAAATGGTTCAGAAATGAAAGAGAACCATCCTTGAAAACTTTGTGCTTCTGTATAATTTGGTGATCCTTTACTTATTGGATCTATAAGAGTTCTATCAATTTTTTGCAGAATATCTGTGGAAAAAGGACCGGCAAATATCCGAAAATTCATTTCACTGCTCGTATTTTGAAGTGGCATTTCTATGGAATACCCTGGATATTTTGATAGTGGGTACACATCGGAAGAACTCTCATTTAATAGAGAAAGACGAGTAGGAGCATTTTTACCGGGTAGATATTTTACGACAAATCCAGGTTGAGTTTCTTGTAATGGCGAAATAATAAGTCCAAAGAAACCATTAGAGTTGCTGATCCAATTTGGGTAAATAGAATGAAAATTTGCAATCGTTTTAGGCAATTTAATTTTTTCTATATGATTCTTTTGACCGTAGATAGTTTTATATTTTAGATTAGGAGTATACAGATTAGATATTATTTCAACCTCTGGCACTCCAGAATGTAAAGTCATTCCTGTGATATCACCCTCAGTTTGCACATTCATATCGATCATGTAAGGAGATTCATCAAGGTTTTTTGGAAAAGAAAATCTTTTAACAATTTTTTTACCATTCCCTAGATACTCAAATGCAATAGACTTGTCCGTAAATTCTGTTACAGAATAAGTAGGCACAAATTCGCCCTCTTTATGCAAGGAAAGGGCATATTGAGAAGGATCTGTTTTATAATAGGTTTTTCCATTTTGATCTATTAAGTCACGTCTAAGTAGGGGATAATACCCTCCGGTGGAAGAATCTTTTACTGTTCTCGTCCCATCTTTTTGAACTACTTCGGCGGTATGGAGCGGGAAGTGTGAGTTATAAGGAGATGTGGTAATAATTTTTTTATCAAAGGAAATGGGAAGAATGCTGCTCTTATGATTATCATCTGTTTTAAAGGGAAGGTTGATTTCAATTAAAGACCCCCCTAGAGAAGAAAAGACAAGTTGTTGATAATCATTTTCTAATACGTAGTATGACTCATCTTCTCTAGTCTCGTGAAGCTGACTAGGTCCAACTGGCTTATTAGCAACGATTTCAGTGGTAACTGGCTCTGCGGTAGGTATTGCGCTATCAATTCGTTTTGCAGTAAAATAATTATTAATTATAAATGAAATTGTTACCGCAATAACAAAAATAATTGAACGCTTTTTCATAGTATTCCTTATTAACTAAAAGGTTATTATACAAAAGATAAGAAAAGGTTGCCAGAACTTGCTGAGATTTTAATGATTTTCTAAATGGGCAATAAAATTTTTGAAAAAATCGGTTTCTCGAAGATTATACAGCCAATCATCTTGCAACAATTCGTCTAATTCGGGTAAAGATTCATATAGCTTAGCTTTTTCAAAAAAATATATTGCATAGTCTAATTGGCCTATTGTTGAATAGAGACAACTTAGATGATAGTAGGCTTGTGTATTACCCATTTTTGCAGAAATAATAAATTTCATTTCTGCCTCTTTATATAGATCTTCTATTTCATAAGTATGCGAACAATGTTGTGATACACTAAGTATAGTAAGTCCCCAATCTAAGATAATAAGAGGATTTTCCTCATCTCTTGCATGAGCCATTCGAAAATGATGAATAGACTTTTCCATATAAGTTATATCAGACATTAGCTCGCCTATATGAGCATATACTAAAGCTAAATGATAATGAATATCTGGATATTGAGGATCAAGCATTAAAACATGCATAAAAATTTCAATAGCTTTTGTATAATAAGTATCCTCTTCTACAAAATCTCCCATTTGATCTAAAGCCAGCCCATAGTAAAAAAGCCAGTTCGGATGGCGATAAATAGCGTTTTTTTGTTGCAGAGCCTGTTCAAAATGAAAAATTGATTGTTCTAATAGTTTTTGATTATTAATCAATTCACTATGATAGAGCAGGTGTTTTGCAAAATCAAAGTGATATTCATTACTTTGACAATGATGTAGAGCTCTTGCATAGAATTTTTCGGCTCGTTCGTAAATCATACTGTCGCATTCCAGTCTTGCAGCAATTGTATAAGTCGTAGCGAGTTTATGCCATAAGACATGGTTTGTCCTGTCAATAGAGAGTCCAGCCTGAAATTTTTCAATGGCTTGGTAATAATAATCTAAATCGTTAAAATATTTTCCAAAAGCGAGCAAAATATTTCCATGGGTTCCCCATAAATCGATAGACTCTTCTTCAACAGATTCTAAAACCACAGATAATTTATTTTTAGCTTCAACAATTAAATAGACTCTTTCTTTAATGCATCCCAATTGGGCTAGGGCGTCGGCCCACAATAAATATACTCTAGTATTTTTAGGATGATATTGACTAACTTTTTGGCATTTCTCTATGGCAGATCGAGTGCGTTTACTATCCCTCAAACGACTTCCAGATATAATTAGCATTTCGATCCAACTACAGAATAAATCTAAATTAGAAGGTTGTAATTGAAGAGCTGTGTGAAAACTTTCATTCGCTCCTATAAAATGATCTTCGTCATCTGTATAGTGATATAATTCCTTTAATGTTCGAGCAAGACTATACCATGGCTCAAAGGAAGATATAGATATCGATATAGAATTTTTGTAGCAATGCAGAGCTTTCACATATAGGGATAAATCATTAATATAACTTGCAAGTTTAAAATAACAATCTCCATAATCCATCCAAAATTGACAAGGCAAATTTTTTAAACATTTGGATGCGCTATGAAAAGCATCAATTGCGATTTGTAAATCGGAGGCTTCTCCTGAACGATTACTGATAGCTCGCCATACTTTCCCGTAATCCCAATATATAGCAGCTTGAGAATCGGCACTTTCGTCAGTTATAAATGATAAGGCTTTTTGGTATTTTCTCTTTGCGTCTAAAAAATAATGATATTCATTTCCAAATTCGCCCAAAGTCTGAAGGTTTTTCCCCCACATTTTCCAAAGGAGAAAAGAATTATTTTTTAATAAAAAAGATTTTTTAAAATATCTATTTGCAAATTTTAAATATTTTTTTTTATCTAGGTTAGAAGAATTAGCATCTAGCAAAAAAATTCCCATTTCGTATACGAGTTTAGGATTTTCTGGATCTAATTTTTCGGATAAATCGAATAGTTGTATGCCCGAAAAATCACTGTATTGTAAAAGATTTTTACCCTGTTCAAAAAAAGAATTTGACAGCTCTTTTTGTTGATTTGCCCGATTTTTGCTTAAATAATGACTAGGCAAATTGGATTTTTTGCAACTTGTAGGAGATGGTTTTTTGGGAGAACTACTCATGCCTTGCATCTATGCCTTATTCCTTAATTTGGTATATTTGGAGATTGGGATCAAATTTGTGTGATTATAGGTGAGAGCTAAATTTTGTACAATATAAGGTAAAAATATAAAAAAGAATTTCCTAGTTTATTAGAAATAAATGACTTATGATTTAAGCATGCAATATGAAAAATAAAATTTTTTCTTTTCAATACAGGATAAGCTTGTCGGATAGCGACGTCTCAGGTCTAGTATATTTTCCAAAAATTTTTGATATATCAGTGCAGGTATTCGAGGCTTTTTTGGACTCGAGGCAGCTACCTCTACAACAATTTTTCCAGCGAGGATTGTTAATGCCTATAGTCCAGGCTTCAGCGAATTTCTATCTTCCAATGCGTTTTGGTGATCGAGTTCAAATAGATTTATCAATAGATCGGTTAGGGAATTCATCCATTTCTTTAGAATATGAATTCCTAAATAGGAGAGGAGCACTGTGCGCTAAGACAACTATTACACATGTCACAGTAGATAAGAATAATCAAACGGAGTCCATTGTTATACCTAAGGAATTACAAGCTATCTTTTGTAAAAAAGTATAATCAATCTTCAAAGAATGTAATCCGTTCTTCGGTAATGAAAGTATACGAATTGGAAGAAATAAAGAAGGGAGATGAGCATGCAAAATAGTTTTATATTCAGATTCATTCCATGAAAGGCGAGTTTCAATAAAAGCAAAAGGAAGCGTTCCATATTCGCAATTTGGAACTCCAACAACAATTACACTATCTACGTTAAGTATCTCGTAAATAACTTTCTCTATCATTTCTGGATGAATATTTTCTCCGCCGCAGATAAACATGCGATCTTTTCTTCCCAATAAGTATAGATATCCGTCTGTTGATAAAAATCCCGTATCTTTAGTATGAAACCATTCTGTAACGTCTATCTTCTTCTCTCCCAAGTAACCTAAAAATAAACATTTTCCTTTGACTAAAATTTCTCCAGATAAAGAAATGGCAACTTCCCTATAAGGAAGTATCTTTAGATTTTTTTTGGTAGATCCAATAGCAATGGTAGACGACATTTCTGTCATCCCATACGAGAATAACACTGGAATTTGATATTTATTTATATGCCTATAGAGATAAGGAGAAATTGGGCCACCTCCCAATAAAATATATTTAAGAGTAGAAGAAAAAATTGGTGAACTTTTTTCTAATAATCGTTGCAATTGTGTAGGAACTAAAGACAGGTGAGTAATTTTTTTTAACTCTATTTGAGAGATTAAGTTTTCTTCTGGTAACACCAAAGTAGCACCACAAAGAAATACTCTAAACAGAATAATGATACCACCTATGTGATGTAATGGAAGTGATAGCAGGTATTTATGTTCCGGTGTGAGTTCTAAAATTCTTATACTACCCAATGCAGAAAAATAAATATTTCTAAAACTAAGAACCGCAATTTTTGGTTGTCCACTTGAACCACTTGTAGCTAAACAAAGGAATGGTTCTTGGGTGGAATCTATATTTATATTTGATTTTGCTACTAAAAGTTCTATTTGAGAATTCCTGAATCTTCGGTTGATCGGAAAAGGAACGAGCCCTATTCGAAATAGGGCAAATAGTTTTATTATTGTCTCGATATTTTCTTTAGCTTGGAAGGGAATAATTTGCCTATTCATTTTATGAGCACAGATATCCCGAACGCATTCGTTAATTAATATATCGAGTTCCAAATAACTGATGGTATGGTTGTTCATTTGAATAGCGCATCGATTTCTATTTTCTATTGGTTGTTTAATGAAACATTTCATAAGAGGAAATAGGTATAATCATATTCTCATTTAGTATCGCTACCTTGGGAATTTCTATCATCCCAGATGTAAACCGTAATCTAGTTTCTAGAAGATCTTCGTAAAAATGGTAGGTATCAAGTCCAAGAGGCGATGAAAATAATTCAGTAGTAAGATACATCTCTATTATATGTGATAGACCAAGTCCACTTTCCCAAGAAGAACTTAAATAAACCCGAATGTTATGCTCTTTAGCTATAGTTGCATAATAGAGACAGGTAGACAAGCCTCCTAAAAGGGTTGGTTTCAAAATCCAATCATAAAATGGATATTGCAGTAGAGTATTTATAGGAAATTTCCGAATAGTTTCATCTAATGCAAATCGATGTGGTAATTTGTGCGCGAGCATTACTAAATCATCGAAATTCTCTACAGGTTCTTCTATATATCTTATACAATGAGAAGAAAAATAATTGCAAAATTCGAAAGTATATTCTTTTGTCCATGTTTTATTAGGATCAATCGATAGGGAAATGTTTTTTTCTAGTAATAAAAGTGTTATCTTAAAAATAGCTGCTTTAGACAGATCTATTGTTTTTAATTTAGCATAAACTCCAGTAGGGAGGGAGGCTATTTTTTCTAGAATTTGCTCTTTGGATCCGTATAATAAATACGCATAGGGTAATTGTTTTTTCGATGGAATGCACGGAATCAACGAATATTTAGCCATCTCTATTCCAAAACTAACGGATGGAAATACTTTTAGATTGTCTGTAAAATCCATTTGTTGCAGGTATAAAACCTGATCAATTGCTTGCTGAAAAGTTTCTAAGCTCCAATTGGGTAAAGGTGATATTTCCCCATACCCTATTTTATCATTTTTTTTTAAGCGTAATATAAGACCTTCTCTACTGGAATTACTACCTTTTATAGGGAGCTTATATCGATATAAAATAGATTGCATAAAATATTTCTTAATTAATAAAGCTATTAACTTATAAAATATCCTTGTTTTAAAATTTTTACATTGTGTAAATTATGTCTGTTAATTCTGTTGGTTTCTCTTACAAACAAGAAAATTATAAACAGATTAGAAATTCCTCTTCTAGTGAAAGGAGTATTCAAGTATTCCATGCCACTGTGTCATCTCCCGATCACTTTCTTTTACATCATACGGATGAATCACCAGTAAAGTTGGATACATCAAATATCTGTTCTTCTACTAATTTGAATCATATTAGATCCAGTAGAGTAATAGTATCTCCGGAGAATTATTGGTATTTATACATGATAGAGATAAGTCAATTAAAAAATGAAGATCAAATATCTCATAAAACAAAAAGAGTTTTTAGAACTATCTCTATGCAAGTTCCTCAAATGCTTTTTAATAGGAGTATTTCATTACGCCAAATGTATTTTATTGATTCAAATAACCTTTCTTTCCATACAGGGCTATTAGAATCGTTGGCTCCTAACATAGGAAAGAAAAAAATAAAACAATTCCAATTGTGCCCAAGCTTAAAAAGTAATATTCAAAAGTATAAGTCAAAGAAAACATGCGACAACAGACAAATAATAAGTAATTTACAAAAAAAATACCAAATGCAATATGAACTAGTGGGAAAAAAATTGAACCATCTCTTGATGACTCTTATTTTATAAAAAATTCTTTCCCTTTGATCGAACTTGAATTAGTTCTTTTAAATTGGTTTAGCCATTTTTTACAAGTCTATGAGAAAGATTCTAAATATGGAATAAAAATGCTACTCGATAATAAAACAAATTTACTTTCTAAAATTTGTTCTAACATAAGTACGCGTCGAATGTATGGCGAATTTCCCGATCCTCCGACTACATTTTATTCTTTAAAATTATTAATCTTAATTCTGAAAATGCTCTATATTGAAAAGGAGTTGAAAAAAAAAGATCTTCTAGATTTTTTATTTTCAACATATTTTATCCTAGAACATTCTAGTTTTTCATCTATCCTTAGCCCTTACGTATATTTATTTAACGAAATTCTTCAAGAGTACGATCTGATGAAATTTTTGCTAGAATGTATTCGGCAAAAACTACATGCCTCTTTTGGAAAGATACAAGTAGTTTTTTAAAGAGGTTAAAAATAGGTATAATTAGGGCCAAAATAAAATGGCAATATAATAATGATCCAAGAGATATCGATAGTCTATATCCTTTATTGAAACAGTTAGATTCTATTAGAATGAATGATAATATAAGCTTACAAAAACGCATAAGAACATATTTTTCTAGAAATAGAACCTCTTTAAAAGGAGTACTTTCTGAACTTTATTCGTTAGAAAAAAAATATCGCCCAATTCAACCTATTCATAAAAATATATCACTGAGCGAAATAAGGACTCTATTGAGTAATTATAAAAAATATTATTTCTCAGATTTAAAAGAATATGAGCAAGACTGCGAGAAAGCACAAGAAGAAAAGATAAAAATCCTTAAGAGTAATATCGAAGATTTAAAAAAATATAAAAATGCTGAAAGAACTTGAAGAAGATGATGATGACTTTGATGTAGGTGCTATTTTTGCCGGAGCTTTTTCTATGTTATTTAGTCAGCCTGACCCATCCATAGCAGAGAGAAAAATCTATTCAATGAAACAAGATGCCATTAAGAAATTAGAAGACCTAAATCAGGAGGCAATAAAGTACAACAGAAGATCTGCAATGAATTCAACAGGTTCAGATGCTTTGAGTTTTTCGATACCTTTATTAGTATCTAGTATTAAACCATCTTACATAGAAAAAAATACCATTCAATCTATCGCTATTAGTAATCGGATTGGGGAAGAGATAGATGCAACCTTACAAATGAGGCTAGAAAATTTAAGAAAAAACTCTGAAGAGAGTCTACTGTCGTTATTAGATAAGCAAGCACGTGTAGTCAAAGAACTCTCTGATCCAGAGGATGAAGATTTACATGACAGACTTAAACGGTTACGCTCATGATAATTTTATTAAACTTTTTTATAATATATAGGATCCATCATTGCAATTCTTGTTGTTATAGTTCTTTCAGATCTTTCTAACTGATTATCAGGAACAGTTGGTAAATCAAGCAATCTCGTATCCAGTCCAGATGTAGATGGTTTTTCAGAAGAAGTAATCGGTTGTATGTGGATAGAGGATCTAATGAAAGGTGAACTGTTATCTCTTATAACGGATTGATTACAGCTTATATTTATAGGGGATATGTTTCTGGGTACAGGTCTTGATATCGCAGAGAGAAAAGTTTTAAATAATATAGAACATGCATCTAATTTACTTTGTTGTAGATTTTTTTTCTGTATTAATAATTGTTGCAGTTGTTTAGTTAATAACTCTTGCTCTGCAAGAAGAGTTTTTTCCTCAAAAGGTTGTTTGGAATAATGACTTGTTGAGGCTTGCGGAGGAAGCAGATTATTATCTGTTACGAGATTGTTTAGTTTTATTTGGGTTTCTTCAAGATTACGGTAGCTTGTAAGTAAATCTAGTAACTGTTCACGCGTGTATTGAATTTTTTCTGTTTTTATATTTATTTTGTATGTGTTTACATTTACAGTTGCTTTAAGTTTATCAAAACTAGAAGACAAGTCTCTTAAATTCTCTGTTGATGCTCCTTTAAATCGTTTTTTTTCGCTACAGCCATATTTTTCTTTACTAAATACAAATTTTTCCATGCATATTAATATAGGGATAAGGTTATTAATCAAGTTAGAGTCTATATTTTCTTCTTGTGTTTTATTACTAGCAGAATTAGTTAGAGTAGTTAAACGAGTTAAAAGACTCATTTTTTTTGCGAATTTATTCAACGGATTGTTTTCTGTTATAGATAATTTTTCAATAACCTCTTTTGATATAGTTTCTTTTTCTATTAATTTACAGAGTAAATAGCTATATAAACGCCCTGAATTTCTTCTTAAAATATCTTTTATACAAGAGCTAATAGACAAGACATTATGGGGTTTTTCTGAAGAAGGAAGAAGAAATAATAAGAGTTCTTCTTGATAAGTTTGTTCATATAAAAAATATAAAGTAGTTAATAAAGTTTCTATCCTAAATAAATTATTCTCAAAGCTTGTTGCACTAGTAAAAATTTTAGATAGAATATTATCACGCTGTATAACTAATTCGCTTGTTGCCTGTTTGACATTAAATTTACTTTTTTCTAGGCAATTGGATATGGATTCTAAAGGATTATCTAAAAATTGTTCTCTAAGATCTATAGAATTAGATAAGACTTTTCCAGTTAAATGTTCAAGATCTTTATAGAAGGTGTTCTGAATGCTTTCATAATCTGGAATTTCCTCATCTAAGGCTGCTTGTTTCTTGTTTTCTATTTTTTTCCATTCTTTAGGGCAAATCAATGATAAGCTTTTTTTCCATTTTTCTTGCTTTACTACAAAGGAAATACAATTTTTATTATTACTTAACTTTTCTAGGACAATATTTTTTGCGCTAGTTAAATCTGAATCAGTCACTTGAGAGCATTCAAAATAACGCATAGTAGTCTGTGTAAAAGGAAGATTTAAGTCCTCTTTAAGTTTTATAGGGTAGGCGAGGTAAGTCTCAATGTCATCACTAGCTTTTTGTTCTTCAATTTTTTTTCTTGCACATTCTTCTAATAAATCTATTGCGTAAACTCCTCTTAAAAGTAACTTATAAAGTTGATTTGTATTAGTGAGATCAGCTTTTTCTAATTGATTATAAATATCTAATTTAAGAATAGATAAAGCCATGCGATCGCCACATGTTCTTGAAGCTTCTGCAATAACGTTTAAAAATACATCTCTAAATGATGGGTCCTGATCAGCGTTTTCTAGAAAAGACAGTATTGTAGTAGCAATAGCTTTCTTGTTAGAATCAGTTCTAAATTCTGAGACCTGCCCAAGTCGTCTTAACCAAGATTCTAATTCAAGCGAATCATTCGGTAGATTAGATAAATTTTTAGGAGGGGTTCCAGCAAATTGATATAATACGTTATAAAAGTCTCCGAGAGTTTCACCGGGTAAATCTTCTGTATCATCTTCTCCAATAGATAGACCTACAATATCGGGACCTTCGTAATCAGCCCGCTGAATCATGGATTGGATTCTTTCTACCTCTTCGGGAGTAAATTCATTTTCCTCGACATCTATTTCAACTTCTTCAGATAATAGGTTTAAATGCTCTGGTAATGTTCTAAGTTGATTGTATTGTAAATTAATAGATTCAAGATTTCTTAATGGATGTAAATCAGGAATTGAGGTTAATTGATTGCCATCTAGATGAATTTTTTTTAGTCCACTCAAATTAAGTAATATTTCAGGAAATTCAGTTAATCCATTCCTACTTAAATGTAATTCCTCAAGATTTTCTAATTTAGTAAGTGATTTTGGAAAAATATTACAATCATTATCTCTAAGTTTTAAAACTTTTAATGTTAATAAATTGCCAATAAAGCTAGGTAAAGAGGTTAGATTATTATCAGAAATATTTAAAGAAGTAAGAGAAGTAGATAGACTTATCCAATCTGGAACAATGTCCATATCCAAGTCAGTAAGAGACAGCTTTTCTAGGGCAGAGGGAAAGTATAGATTTGAGGGAAATTTAGAAATGCGATTATTTGCTAATCGTAATATCCTAAGTTTAGATACTTGATGAATTCCCTTAGGCACTTCACTAAGAAAATTGTCACTTAATTTTAATATGGCAAGATTTTGTAGAACACCTAAATCTGGACATTGTTTTAACTCATTAGAATTCAAACTAAGGTTTTCTAGTTTTTCTAAAGAAAAAATAGTTGTAGGAAATATCTTGAATTTATTACCAGATAAATTTAACTCTCTTAAATTTATTAATTTATCCATGTTTGGCAAATCAGTAAGCAAATTGTCTGAAACATCAATCTCCACTAAATCCAAAAAAGGAGGATAAATGAAAATATTGGGCAAACAATCTAGCTTACAAGATGATAAATTTAATTTTTTAGGTTGATTAGCTGATTCAATCGTTGTTTCGTTATTATGGAATTCCAATATAATATTTTTTGCTTGCTCAAAGTTTCCTGTTGCATGAATTTCCCAATCTTCAAGAATTTTTTCTAGCTGATGTCTTTCTATCAGTTTTTGTATGGTTAAATTTCTAGAAAATTGCGAATTGTAGCTAGAATAAGCAGCTGGAATCATATATGTATATTAATTGAAATAAAAATTTTTTCCATAGATAGCTTATTTTTTTCTATACAATACATATTGTGTTCATAAGATTTCAAAAATCTAATTAATCAATTAAAATAAAGAAACAAAAGAAAGTTGTATAGCCAGCAAGTAGTAAAGCTGTTTTTGGAAGATAGGATCCTAGAGAGTTACTATCCATTTTTGAAAAGAAAACGCTTTTTTTTAGTCCGAAAAGAGGAAATATTGCACTAAGTATATACAAGCTGGAAAAAGGTAGGAGATAAAATAAAAGAAGGGGGGTTGCGATAGCAATAGCCATACATATTTTATATTCTAATATTCCAAACTCTTTTCCCAATCTTACCACTAGAGTTTTTTTATTTACATGATGGTCGGTTAGTTGATCTCGGAGATTATTAATTATAAGTATAGCTGTACTCAGAGCACCTGGGGCAAGTCCTGCAAAAAATGCAGAAAATGAGAATTCTGATGATAATAAATAATATGTGAATGCTGTTGCTACAGGGCCGAAAAAAAAGAAAACAACAAAATCGCCTAGCCCTAAATAAGCAAGTGCATAAGGGCCTGCTGTATAAAAAATAGCCATAAGAATTCCAAGAAGTAAGAATATGATCACTATATAACCACCACTGGGAACTAGAAAAAAAGAAAATAAGCTGGAAATTCCAAGCGCTATACATATAGCGCATGTCATTGATTTCTCAGAGATCAAATTAGAGGCTATAGCGCGTCTAGGACCAATGCGTAGATTATCCGCACCTTTTCTGCCATCAAAGAGATCATTTGCGAAATTAGTTGCTACTTGCAAGAAGATACCAGCGAGTAAAATAGAGAAAAAAATGCTTAAAGAAAACAAAGGAGAATTTCTACACAAAACTGCTCCAATGCATATTGGAGAGATACTTGCGATTAAAGTTTTTGGGCGTGCACTTTCACACCAATGTCTTACTGAAGCCATTTATTGTAGTCCACTTAAGCTCTCCATGGATACTCAGAATAATTAGACAGTTCTTTATTTAGAAATGAATTCTTTCCAAGCTGAGCTTCCTCTGTCATGTAATATAAAAGCGTTGCATTCCCAGCGAGTTCCTGTATGCCGGATTGTCCGTCGAGTTCCGCATTAAAAGACGATTTTAAGCAACGTATAGCTAGAGGAGAATGCTGTAAAACTCTTTGGCTCCAAGATATAGTTGTGGATTCTAACTCATCATAAGAACATACATGATTGACAAGTCCCATAGAAAGAGCTTCCTCGGCATTATATTGCTTACATAGAAACCAAATTTCTCTAGCTTTTTTCTGACCTACAAGGCGGGCTAGATAGCTAGCTCCAAAGCCACCATCAAAAGAACCTACTTTAGGACCTACCTGCCCAAAAATAGAATGATCTGCAGCAATAGTTAAATCACATAACAAATGAAGAATATGACCGCCGCCAATAGCGTAGCCAGCTACCATAGCAATAGTCACTTTGGGGAAGGATCTAATCTGTTTTTGTAAATCGAGTACGTGAAGACCACCGATCCCGTTTTCATCTGTATACCCATTTTCTGTGCGAATTTTTTGATCTCCGCCGCTACAAAAGGCATCTTTGCCATAGCCGGTCAGAATGGTGACACCAATAGATGGATCGAGTCTTGCATCTTCAAAGGCAATTTGCATTTCTTTTACTGTAAGAGGTCGAAATGCATTCCGTACCTTTGGGCGGTTGATTGTGATTTTGGCTATCCCGTTATATTTATCATAAAGAATGTCGGAAAAAACCTCTTGTTTAATCCAAGAAGGAGAAGCTGATTGTGCAATATGATTCATAAGACTCCAATTTTTTATGGATACGTTGCCTGCAAAGCTTTTAATTGTCCAAAAAAATAGGAGTCACGTGCAATATCTATTATGAATACTAGTATTATGGCTCTGTTCTTTATTAAAAGAACAGGTTGGCAAGAGGCTGAAAGATTGTAAAGCTAGCTAGAAATTTAGAGCAACAGATGAACAAAGATGTGATTTAAGAAACATTTATTATTTTGTTGGGAGTTTCCAATAGTCATCTGGATGAACTATAGTAAATTCTGCATTAGTCTTATAATCCGTTATAGCGATTTCTCGTCTAGTATTCAACTCAACTGGAGTTTTACCAAAATAGAAATGTTCTATTTTTGTTTGCTGTTGAGAATCTGTTGAAACAGTTGAGGGTTTTGTCTTTTCAAAGTTGTCAGTTTTGCGACTAAAACATCGATGAAAACAAATATGACGAGCATTTATAGTATATTCAAAAATACCATAATGTTTTTTTGTATTGAGTACAATTGTTCCAGGTATCCCGTACCTTGTAATATAGCCATGTTTAGGATCTATTTCTATTTTTTTTAACGAATAGTTAGTTTCTAGTAATGAATCCATTAATTGGGGAAAGGCATGATAAGCAATCCTTTCCTTTTTTTCTTGGTTCGTTACATTGAACCCAGCATATTTAGGATCGTCTACCGCTTCATCAGCGTAAGTAAACCATCGGTTTACATGCTCGTGATAAAAAATGGCTGGTATTTTTTGTCGGACAGTAACTGATGGGAGCATTTTTAACGAGTTGATTTGTATAACATCTGCAAGGATTTTAGGGGATTCATGACTGACAGAACGATGGAATACCTTACTTTTAGAAGTAGCTTTCTTCTTTTTTTTCATTTCTAAATCTACTTTATCCACATTATCTATGTTTTCTTCCATTGAAGCTTCTTCTGTAGGGGTCAACGAAGGTTTTATTTCTTCTTGATCAGGGACTATATCTTCTTTCTCTTCAGCACTTATAACAGTAACTTCTGGTTTTGTTATCTTAGTTTTCTGGATAGCTCCACTCGAAACTTCTATTGGTTTCTCTTTTGTAACGTCAACGGTTAGAGGTTCTACTGGTTTATCCTTTCTTGATGAAGTACTTGCAACAAAAGAATCTTTAGAAATAGCTTTAGGTCTTTTTATTGGAACTTTCTTATTGCTCTGTAATCTCAGATATTCCTCAGAATACTCTTTTATTTTTGTTTGTAAGTTTTGTACCGTTTTCTTCTGAAAATTAACAATAAGTTTATCTATATGTTTGATCTCTTTATTAGAAAAAAGCGGAGTTAAACATTCTGGTATGCCTATTTGATTAAATTTCTCTGCAGAAGGCAATGATGGATTTTCATTTCCAGAGAGTAATGTAAGCAGGTCTATATAATTTGATGAAATCGTGGATGTTTTTTCCTTCAAGGATGAGTTCACTGATTGAACTTTACTTAATTCCAGCATCAATAAGGCGTAAATCTTTTCAGCATCTATAACTTCTTTTTTTAAGCTAGAAATTTTTTCTTGGCTATCGGTCCAATTTTGTTCTTGAATAAGTGTCGGAAAGTGTTCTTGAACTGTTTTTTGCTCAATTGCGGAAAATTCTAAAGGAAATATCATTTTCTTACGAGCATCTTCCTTATTTATACGGTCTTTTCTTTTGACAGAACTATTATTGGAGGAACTCAATTTTTCGATTTTTAACATTGTAATAAGTTTTTTAAATGATTTTATATAAGCATGTTGTGTTTTCAAGAAAGGTAATTGCTGAAAACAAAGCATAGGAATGCAATCTTTATTTAAATAATTTTTCATTTGCTTTAAACACAATTTTAAGAGATGTACATCATTAGAAAAGTCAATTTTATATTCAGTTGAAACATTGATGCTATTTTGGCCTAATTTCAGTCCCTTTTCGTACTGTGCAATCGCTTTTTCAAAGTCAGAAATTTTTAATTTCAGCTCATCTTTATATTGGTTTATATTATTAAAGGAAGGGCTAATACTTTGACTATATCCAGCCATAAAAAAAAATTTATCTTTAAAATTTTTTTGCTTAATTTTTGAAGAAGTGGGATTACTAAGAATAGAAAGAAACTTTTCCCGCAACTGATTTGCTGTAAAAGTTGTCTTAGTAGGGTTTAATTGTTTTTTACTGTAAGTTAACTCTGCTAATTGTAAAATATTTAAAATTTCTGGATAAGTTTTTTGAATATTTTTCTCATCAACTTCTATGAAAACACTCAAATATAATAAAGGATTGCTATATTTTGCTTTTGTTAAAAAACTAAACTCTTTTGTTTGCACAAGAACTAAAATTTTATGATAAAGGTCTTCCGCAAATTTATTAAATTCTTCTAAATTCGGAGGAAGTTTTAAGTTGTCTGAGTCTGAGAGCCGAACTAGATTTTCTTCAGCTTCAATCAAAAGCTTATAGAAATAAAGCATCTCGCAGTATTTACGAATTTCCTCTGTATATTCTTCCAATTTCGCTTGATCTAAAAAACTTCCTTCACAAATAGATTTATGAAGTAATTCTACATACTTACAGGGAAGTTTGGCCGGGAAGGGATCATTGTCATAAATTAATTTTGCTTGTAGTGAAATTTTTTTTATAGATCTAGCAATTTGAGAGGGGTTCAGATTGTCTAAAGAGGCATCCCATTTCCGAAATTGTAAAGCAAACATAATATCGGAAAAAGTAGCTTTTTCAGAAGGAGATTCAATTACTTCTAATGATGAATTCAAAAAAAGGTTTTCTTCTTTCTGCGCCTTAGCTTTATAAACTCTATCAAAATTATCTATTACAGTACTAAATTTAATCATAATATTGAGAATAATAACAAATACATTAATAAATGTTAATAATAAAGTTATGATAATGTAAAAATAATTAGTTCAAATTAATTAAATATTATTTAATAATGGTGACTCTGAATTAATGGAGTATAAAATGCCTATTTCTTTTAAGTCTCTTTATTATGACGGATATCCCTTACCTGATAATCTTTATTCTAAAAAAATGAAAGTAGAGCTGACTCAATCCGTTGACTCTATGTCTCTTACCTACGGAAAAATCCATAATCCTTTAGACCCAGGAGCATTGAAAGTCTGTGAATTAAACTATGTTAATGGGCTTGTGAACTTAAATGTAATGGGGAAAGATCAGAAGGGGGAGGTTGTTCATGAAAAACTTATATTAGATGTTTTAATGATAAATTTTTTTTTAAAAAAGCTACCCCTAGAACTGAGTAGTTTTCAAAGATCCTCAAAAACTATAGAAAATTTTGTAACTCGATTAGAATCAATCCCATGTTATGAAGATGCAAAAAAAATTTCCGAAGTCTACTTTGCTATTTTAAAAAAATATATTGAAAAATATGACCAAGAAAAAGAGGGATTAAGGGGCAATCCTATCAATAATTTTTCTAATTATTTGGTTTGTTCGAAAGGGGTAAAGGGATTTTTCCAATTACAAAGCCCTATTTTATTTACTACTCCTGCAATAGGGGATCTAAATTTACTTCCAAAAAAATCTAGGTTTTATAAATTGATAACAAAATCTCTTTCTATATCTCTAACTACAGGTGAACCTGGGATTTCTGTATTATTTTTACAACATGCTGTGTCTCAAAAAACTAATTTTCAAGAAAAGAAGTTGTTCTTAAAACAAGTATTATTCATGTGTTTGTTTAAAGGTGCATTATATTCTATATTACAGTCTTTAGAAGCTCAGATGGAGCGTCTTCCTTTTTCAGAAAAGGATCTGAATAATAGAAACCAACTAGAATATATAAGGAATTCTCTTAGTAAATTTTCTGTTTCTGATTTGCTTCTAATAATAGCTCTGTCTTGTAGATCCTCGCCAATAGATAAGGAATCTTTTTCACTCTTTGTTTCTAAGGAGTTTGAAGAGGATCAAATAGATAGAGCTAGAATTGCTTATGAAATTTTTATAAAAATTTTTATTGAACATTTTGGTTTTTCTCACGAAAAACTAGGGAATAGAGTTTCAAAAGAAGTAACACAACTAAAACAAGAAGAAGCTGCGAAAACAAACAGATTTATAAAAACATTGAGCAGTATGGCCATTTCTAGAGGACCTTTTGCACGTTCTGCTTTCTACAACTACTGTTTAGAAAACGAAGATGATTTATGTGAAAATCTTCCATTAGAGTTAGTTGTAACTGCAGCACAGCACTATTCTTTAGGAGATCACTGGTTAGAAGAAGTCTACCTTGGTTATATTTATAAAATTTTTGGTAGAATTTCACTTTCAGATATAGCTCTAATACGGGATAAAATTGAGAAAATAACTAATTTTACAGATACAATACCTATAGAAGGTTTACTGAAAAAAAACAAACAAGACGAAGCTACCTTAGATAAAAATATAATCGACAAATTGAAAGAGTATTATGTACAAGGCTATAAGAGTCTAAACATGCATCTTGCACATAGAAATACTGAAGTATTATGTAGTATATCTTAAAAGTAGTTTTTGTGTGAGGTTTAACGTAATGAAATTGCTGGCTGCTTAGAGCTTACCAGAAATTTTTATGCCGATTGTTCGATAATTTTGGGGACTGACTGGATGGCTGTATTCATCTCTTGATGAATGAGTTTGTATATAATATTTCCTAGCAACGGTTGCTTTTTCTTATCATGTTGGCCAACAAGATTTAGATGTATCAAAGAATCAATCAATTTCAATGTATTTTGAAAAATAAGTACGTCAGTATTAACAATATCAATTGCTTGTGTAAGTAGATGCTTCTTTTCTAAAACTGTAGTTATTATAAATGATTTAATGATTACTTCTAAAAATAAAGGATCCACATTTGCAAAGGGGTGTATTGTAGATTCCAATGATTTTTCTAACGTTTTGGACAAATCTTGAAATAAAGAAATTGGGAGCAATTCATCTACTTTTGTAAAGAGAAGTGAAAGTACTAACGAATTTTTATATAAAGGATTAATAGTAACTACTAATTTAAGTATAATATCTTTTGTATCTGGCATTTTGTTTAAATCACTATTATCAGATAAATTAGAGGAAGCTCTTAAAATCTCTAAGCGTTTTGCGTAAAAATCTTTTAGTAAAGTTTCATTATTTAGTAATTCAAAATAAAATTTAGAAAATTCTGCAAAAAATACAGCAAGTGCTTTTTTTATAATAGTATTTGAGATTGTTTTAGTTTGTTTTAAAGTAAGACTTTGTAGAAGTAAATTTTTAAACGCTAAAACACAATCTTCAGAGCAAACATTTTTCGTGAAATTGGTTATTATATAATTCATTGGAAAATTTTCATATTCATCACTAGATGGAATAGCGTTAAAAATTTCATGTTGATAAGAGTTTACATCTAAAAAATAATCTGTTATCAGATTAGTTATATTTTTTTCTAAAATTTTTTTTATTTCTAAATCAGCTTGATTATCAATTTTTTGTCTGATGGGTTCAATATGTACAAGATTTTCGGCACCTTCAACAATAAACGGATAATTTTGTGATAAAGTGTGTGCAAGATATTCTGTTTTCAGAAGAGGCTTATATAGTGAAGCAAAATTGTATGCAACAGAGGATGCAATCAGAGGAAATAGAAATGCACAAGCGGGATCAGATATTTCAGACATTTCCAATCCATACTCTGTAATCATAGATGCAATAGTGGCCCAAGTCATATTATGGACATAATCTTTTAAAGATTCTTGCGATCCTAATGCTTTAATCCCTATGTAAGATGCTAGAGTAACTCCTAAATAAGATGAAAATCTACCGAGTAACGAATGAAAAGGCGAAATTGATAAAATTGGTCCTAAAACTCGTTTGTCTATTTGTTTATGTAAGGACGCTGCGAAAGAACTTTCTGTAATTACTTCTCCAATTGTACCAGCACAAACTTCTGCAATATTTTCTATAGTAGCATCATTAATTACACTAGTAATAGGAGATGTTTTATAATTTCCTAAAATGATTAAAAGATCATCTTTATATATTTCTCCTTTCTCGAATTTTCGCAATAATTCTTTAGATAAAAATAAAAAATAGCAATTTTGAAAAGCTTGTATGGCCTCTATAATTAGTTCATTTTCGGAAGAATTGCTTGATTCAATAAAAACAGGGGATAAGTTCTCGATACTTGTAATGATTTCTTCTTTTAGCGATTGAGAATCAGGTATAGTATCATTTTCTATAAAATCAATAATGCTTTCTATGTTTATGGCCGGAAAAGAATTACTGTATGTACCCGTATTATTTTCATTAAGAAATTTTTGAAAATGACTAGTTATTACTTGATAATCTTCAATTGAAAACTCCATTTTATCCATAAAAATGGGTTTTTTGAATACTTTACAATAAGTAGCTTGAATCTTATTTTCTAGGTCATGAATTGTATCTTTAAGTCGCTTTATCCTAGGATCTTGATTAAGTAAATCAACTTTTATTTTAAAAGTAAAACGATTTTTCGACTTTGATAAAATATCAACTGTTTTTTGCAATCCACTTTGAACCAGTGTAGATTGACTAATAACTCCAGTTATTTTTTTTGAAGCCATCTCCATACCCCTAGAATTCCAAATAGAATTGGAAATTTTTTGTATAGAATGAGCTATTCCGTCAAAAATAGGTTGTGTAGATCCTACTATAGTAGAATATACATCGTGGATACTAAATATTTTAGAAACTAACCTATTCATAATTAAAATTATATGGTATAATAATATATAAATTATAACACATTATTTATTATAAACAAATTAAAATATTAACTAACGAGTAAGTATGTCAATTAAAAATGATTTAGCTTCAAATAGCTCTAATATCCATAACTCTTTAAGTATAAATAGCCAAAAAGTTTTTTATAAAAAAATTTTGTCAAATATCATGATAGGAAATGAACCTCGAGCCTTACAATTGATTAACCAGTTGATGGTGAACAAGTTAGGAGTTGTTTCTCATGAAAAAGAACTGGAATACCTAAGGCCTTGGCCTTCTACGTTATTAGAATCGGCTCAATCTATGAGAATGACTGAGATCGTAAAAATATTGAAAGAAATGAAATAAATTTATAGTTAAATACATTTTAAGTAGAGGAGGTCTAAAAAGGCTTAATACTTCAACTTAAATTACGTCTGATAATTATAGTTATGTTGCATTTATTAGATTTGTTGTATTTTTAACCCCTGATCTTCAAAAGCTTTTAGCAATCCTGATTTGCCAAATAAGTGAAAAAGCCCAACAACTATGGAAATAGGTTTTTCCGCATCTAGTAATTTGTTTACGAGATTGTGCTTTTTTAACCAGTTTTTATTTCTTTGTTTTGCTTCTCTCCTGATTATTTCAGATTGAGGTGATAAAATACCTGCAGCTTTTTGTATTTTTACAATATTTTGTATTGTTTTAGAATCGCCCTTTCTCCAAGCATTTAATGTTTCTAATCTAAGCAACGTAGGAGTAGATTTAAATTTTTTATATTCTTCGATTAAGGCTAATTTCTCTATTTTGTTATACTCTAAATCGCTCTTTTTTTGTTTATCTTCCATGCTCAGAGAAGAATACTCTTCATCTGCATTATTAAAAGTAATTGAAAGTTCTTCTATTGTCTCAAGAGCATGAATAGGAATTTTTTGAATAAATGCGATTTTGGCAAGGGCAAGATCCAACTGCGATTCATCTATTTTTTCTTCTGGAAGCAAAACTAATTCTTCTTCTTTTTCCGATTCCCAAAAAAACTGAGAAGAGTTTTTGATTATCTCCGAAAGTTTAGATCCCCTTAAAAGGTTAGGAAGATGAAGAGTGCCTATGAGATAAGAAGAACATTCTTTTTCATTTTCAATCTTATAAGCTATTCCTCGATTATTAGTAATATCTCGTACTTCCTTCTGATACAAAAGGTTATATGTTAATTCTAATAACTTTCTTGTAGCAATATCTATTTTTTTTACAGTAGCTAAATCTAAAGATCCTTGTTCTTGTTTTTTGGAAAACTCTAAATAATATGCTGATAATTCTTGATAAGAATATTTTTTAGCTAATCTATTGGCAATCTCTTTTTTTAAATCAGAGTGAGCATCGTGAGCAGGATTTTTAGCCTGGAACTTGAAAGGTTTGTCTAAGATTCTTTCTTCAATCTCATAAAAAGCTTGAAATACTCCCCCAACGTCTTCGATTTCATTAGGCAATAGTTCTATTGATTTATGAAGGGCTTGATTCAAAGTAATTTTTTGGGAAAAATCTTGTGTATATTCTAAATTTAAGTCTAAATAGTTTTTACCAATGTTTTCCCATTTTTTTATTATATTAATAGTCATATATTCGTAGTATTATTGGTTTGTAATTCAATTATTATAACATATTTTTAATTAAAATTCCTTATTTAATTAATTATAATAATTTTAAAAAACTTACGAATCCATTGACTATCAGATACTTATAGCTAAATAAAAATAACCTATTAATTATCAATAAGTTATACAGGTAATATAATCATTAAAAACTACCCCATCTTTATAGGGAAAATGGATTAGTTTTAAGAAATAATAGAACGGGCAACTATGTAAAAGAAAAAAAACCTTTCAATCATTGGTATGATGGAAAGGTTTACAAAGGTTTAAATTTCACTTCATTTTATATAAAAAATAATCCTTTTGAGTTAGAATAAACCGAATTAATTTCATAACAGATCTTGGATATATCTATTATTTTTTTAGAATAGTTTAACTCACTATAACTTTTATTATAAACAAACGACAATTCATCGTATTCTTTTTCTTCAGCACTTTTTTCTATATTTAAACGTAAAGATCTTAATAATGAATTGTATACTGATAATTCTTTTTTAAAATAAATTAATTTATTGCAAGAAGATTTTAATTTAGAATTCGTTAACTGTAACGAATTACTATCTTCTATTAATGGAACTTTGTATTTATTTGTTAAATGACTATTATTAGATAGAGATTCTAGTTCTTCTAATTTTTTTATTGTTTTTTCTATTAACTCTGAAGTCTTTTTTAGTAGAGTATCACACTTTCGCAATTCCCCTTGATACTTGAAACGCGACCTATTAATTAAATCATCAATATTTGTAAGAGTATTTATCTCTTTAATTAGATTCTCAAGATCTCTTTTTTCTTGCTTAGGAAATTTAGCATCGTAGCTATCTAAATGCGATTTTGTATTTATAAGAAGTACAGATAAATTTATTTTATTTTTCTCTATTAATGCTGACATATAGTCTTCTTTTAAAAGACTATATGTTCTATCTAAAAAACTTATGTGAGAATCTATTGTGTTTTCAATAGCTCTTCTTAACTCGGATTTTCTTTGACTTAACTCATCTATCAATTTATTTTCTTTTTCTGGTTTTGTAGTTTTATAAGTTGTTGCTTTTGTAGAATCTACTTTTATTGTTAAACGTTCTTCAACACATTCCCTTTTTCGGTTTTTAAATTTTAAATGATCTATTTTTTTTGTAACTTCTTTGAGGTCATCTAGATAGCCATTGATTTTTTGTTTAAACACTTCAATTTTTGAAAGTAAGATATTCTCAACTTCATGACTTATTTCATGCGCTATTTGGAGTAATTTTTTTTCTATAAGATTAAATGGTAAAATTATTTCTGAAGAAATAGTAGTAATATCTGGGCTATAAAACCATGTATAGTCTTTAATTACCCGTTTATGATTTTTGATGTCATTTTCAATTCTTGAATAGAAACTCTTGCCTTCTGAAATAATTTTTCTAAATTTATCTAACCCACATTTACTTTGTTTTAGATGTATGTTTAAACTAGGTTTTACCTCATTTAGTTTCCTAAAAAATTTATTTTTTTTTTCAGAAACACTATTTTGCGTTTGGTTGCACTTACTAACTACATTGCTAAGATTTGAATCTAATTCAGTTTTTAAATCTTGATATTGTTTTGAAGAAAAATAATGTAAGGGATCTGTTAATTCTTTTACAAATTCTTCACAAGAAAGATAAT
>JBOFEG010000036.1:0-19743 GCA_051647685.1 Chlamydiales bacterium | reverse complement strand
TGAAACACTTGTAGAGGAAGCAAAACAGGTGAATCCAAATTTGCAAACTTATAGTTTTATCAATTGCGGAGGACACACAGGAAAGGACAATGAAGAGGCTATTAAAATCCTGAAGCAATAACTATAAGCGATAAATTCATAGTGCCTTTTCAACCCAAGAGTTTTGATCTATGGACTATAACTCAAATTGAAACACTTGTAGAGGAAGCAAAACAGGTGAATCCAAATTTGCAAACTTATAGTTTTATCAATTGCGGAGGACACACAGGAAAGGACAATGAAGAGGCTATTAAAATCCTGAAGCAATTTGCTAGCATCAAAGTAATTCCCGTAGTTGTAGGTATTCGTAAGGCGTTTTCTAACGCTACTGCGGAAGGACTGAGTATAACAGAACTAAAACCATTCGATAAAAAAGCGTGTACGGAAATGCAAACTCTATACAAACACATATATAACAAAAAATAAGATTGGAGCATTCACATGGCTGTAAAACTTAAACCCAGCAAATCTAATGATGAAAAACCTAAAATAGATGAAAGAAAAGTTGCAGAATTTATTGGTAAAGGATCTCAACCTAAAAAAGAAATCACAAACAACTCAAATCAATCAGATCATCGAATGATTCTTCGTATGCCCAGATGGCTTCTAGAAAAGTTAGATGAGAAAAGATTAGAACGAATTGGAACTCTCAGCAGAAATTCTTTGATTTTAGAATATATTGAAAAATGTATAAGGGACTAATAGAAATTTAAATTTTTTGTCCAAATTTTGTATTTATTGTTCAAAAATTAATAAATGTTCTAGCATACTTGCCTAAAAAATTAAAATTTTTATTATTAACTTATGAATTTCATGAATATCGAAGTCATCAACATATATTTCTACGAAAAGGATCTTGAGAAGGATCTATTCTTGGGAACTGCACACATACGATTAAAAGATTACGATATAGACCTCAAAGGTGTCTATTTTAAGAAAAGAAAAGACTATTGGTTTGTATCACTACCTGCTTTAATATCTACCCATCCAGAAACTAAAAAAAAGGTAAGATATCCGTTCTTTTCCTTCCCTAACAGAGAAAAGAATAGAGATTTTGAACTGCAAGTAAAACAATTGCTACAAAAAGCAATCGAAGCACGATTAACGCAAAAATGCGGTAGTTAGATTGGTTGCTGTATAGAAATTAAGCTGATATTTTTTCTCATTCTTATTCCATACAGAATAGCTGTTGTCAGATGCATCACACTCAGAATAAACCAAAAAGATATCGCCTGTGCTTGCAGTATCTGTATTGTGACATAGATCAATAGAAATCCATTAATCCAATTAAAAAGACCCATGCCTACAGAGAAATTCATGTCTTTGAAAGCTAGTATGTATCCAATTGGTACACTGCCTGAAACAAAAAACACGAATGAAAGCCATACCCCAAGAAAAAGGGTTCGGACAATGGAAGGATCTAAAACAATCTTCGGAAATAGGAAATGAAATACTGCAATAGGATACACAAGTAAGGGAATGCTAGTTATAGCAATAATTAAGCTTACAAGAATCAACCCAGACCTAAAGGCTGACTTAAGAGACAGATATTTTTTTGCTCCAATAAGTTGTGAGACAATTGTAGTTTGAGACATACAAATTGCATCAGAGAAGAAAGGAAGAACGATAAACAATGCTCCACCTATGGATAGATAAAGCAAACAATCACCGCCTCTAGCCGTCATTACATACGAAATAGCAGACCAACTCCCAAAGTTTAAGATACAGCAAATAGATCTCATGAATCCAGGTTTGATACAATGCCAAAAGAGTTTAGGATTAAAACTCCAATTACGAGTTTTGTATAACGCATTATTTTTACTATGCAAGAAACAACTCAATAGAAAGATACAGAATGCCCCTTGTGAAATAGCAGTACTAATCAAACCTCCCATTAAACCGAATCCATTAAAGATAAGCAAATAAGCCAATACAACTTTAATAGTCTGGCACACAAAACTTGCTAACAAAATTAATTTAGTCTTTCCCTGTCCCAAATAAAAACTAGATAAAGTTACGCCTAATGGGAAAAGAAAATTAATAAAAAGTAGTGAATAGAAATAGGGAAGTCCACATTGCTCGATAGGAGTACCATGGAAATAAAACTTACCGTACAACATGCCTAAAGGTACCATAACGAACATAGAAAGAAGAGAAAACCAGATAAACTGCCAAATTCCCCATCCAATTTTGAGTCGCTGATTTGCCCCGTACCATCGTCCTACAAAGACTTGAGACATCATAGCTAAAGACTTGCAAGGAGCTTGGAAAATCATACAAGCATAATTGGTACTAACGGCTATTTGCAGAGCTTCTGTGGAGAATCTACCCAATAGGATTTTTTCTATAAAAATAGCGAAATAGCAAGAAAAGGACATTAAGAGAGCGGGGAAGAAGAGAGCAAAAAAATCCCTAATTCCCCCATTCGTTATTTGAGTTTCTTGATTATTTTCTATTACTTTCATTTATACACGAAAGAGAAGTATGAGGTTTAGGTTCTAGTTTGCCACAGTGCATAATGAGATGTAGAATATCATCAAAAGAAGCTGTAGTCAGAGAACCAAAATTACCCCCATTTTGACAGTTCCATCCTTCACTAGTGGATGTAATAATAAATGGTTGATGTTTTACAGTCAGATCAGGAAGTAGATATGTTACATAATAATCTCCTTCATTTTCTCCACTACGCAACAAGTACAAGTAGGGTTTATTTTGTCCTCTAAGCAGTTTTTCAGCCGCTAAACCTGACATATGACCATGCCAAGCTTGATGGCTCTCTATTTCTTCAATAACTGCGTGTTTGTAAAGGAAAAGATTTTTGATCAGGGGAGAAATGATTTATTCTTTTGATTGAGAAGAACGAATAAATTCCCATAGTATTTGACGATCTTTCTTGTTCAATTTAGGAACTTTAGCGAGTTCTTCTTGAGAGGCTTGTTGTAAATTTTTTATACTTCCAAAGTAGGAGAGTATTAGTTGTATTTTTTTTTTACCAATTCCGGGGATAGTACTGAGCACTGTTTGTTTCATATCCGTAATGCGTTTTTTTCGATGATATTGAATGGCGACTCTGTGAGCTGTGTCTCGAATCGATTGTAATAGAAATAAACTGGGTGAGTGAAGTGGCAAAATGAGAGGTTCTTTTTCTTTACTTAAGAATATTTTTTCTTGGGTGAGTCCCTTCGTATGTTTGCTTAGGTCTTTAGCCATAGAAACCATCTCAACCGCTGCTATATTTAACTCTTGTAGCACTTGAAGCCCTATATTTAGATGGCCTCTTCCACCATCGATTAAAATTAGATCAGGAAAATTTGCTGTTTCCTCAGCTCGGGACAAACGCCTCGTTAAGACTTCTCTTAGCGCGCTGTAGTCATCCCCCTTTTTTGCTGCTTTAATTTGGTAGAGTCTCGTTCTCTTTTTATCATATCTGCCATCGATATAGGCCACTCGAGCTGCGACAATAAAGCTTCCTTGTGTATGAGATGTATCGAAACATTCAATATATAAGGGACATTGATTGAGAAAGAGTTTTTCTTCTAAATCCAGTAAAATAGATTCTAGTTTTTGTATACGATCGTGCATTTGTCCATGCATTGCTAAGGCATTTTGTTTAGCCATAGTAATAAGATTGTATTTCACCCCTTGTTTTGGATAGGTCATAATGATGGTTTTTCTTTGTTTTTCTTTCAATACTTCCTGTAGAATCCCATCATCTGCAACTTTTTCTGGAAGAAGGATTTCACTCGGTGGGTCGGTGTGATTTTCGTAATGTTGGAGAATGAAATTTTTCAACAATTCAGAATCGGCGATAATAAGATCGTTAAATGTATAGTATTGGAAATGTATCAGGCACTCATTCCTTACACTGAATTGTGTGATAATTGCTTGAGGGCCTTCTCTAAAGAGTCCAATTACATCGCTGTTAGAAATAGATGGGTAGATAATGGATGATTGATTTTGTGCGAGGTATTCGAGATCTCGAATTTTTTCTAAAATATTTTTTGCTTTTTCAAAGGCGAGATCATCTGATGCTTGCTTCATTTGTGCATAGAGGTCGGTAATAATCTTTTTATTTTTCCCTTGCAAGAGCTGTACTACGTTATCGACAAGAACTTTATATTCTTGAGATGTGCATTTTCCAACACAGGGAGCTACACATCGATTCATGTCATATAGAATGCAGGGCCGTTTTCTCCGGACAAGCTCACTATCAGAACATTGACGAAGAGGAAAAAGCGTTTGAATAAATTCGAGTATTCGTCGAGCTCTTGCAGCACTGATATAAGGGCCAAAACTTAAAACATCGCGTGGAGGAATTCCTTTATAGCGCATCAGTCGTGGGTAAGGCCAGGAGTGGTTAATATTAATAGTAATGCTTAGGAAAGTTTTATCGTCTTTTAAAAGGATATTATATTTGGGTTGATATTTCTTAATCAGTGTATTTTCTAATATAAAAGCTTCTTTTTCTGACAAGGTAACGATGAAATCGATAGATGAAATTTTTTTTACAAGATATGGAATCATAATTCTATCTTTTTGGGCAGGAGTAAAATATTGCTGAATTCTCTTGCGTAAGTTTTTGGCTTTTCCAATATACAACATATTGCCGTCCGAATCTTTCATTAGGTACACGCCCGATTTTACGGGATACAAATGGAGCTCTGTTACATCAAAGTTCATTTTTCCAATCCATTAAAAGTTGCAGAGCTTGGATTGGAGTCAGAGAATTGAGATCTATTGTCTGTAGCTGCTTAATGATTGGATGAGGATTTGGGATGGGTAAGGGGACAGATTGGATATCGAGGTTTTTAGTAGATTTAGAAGATAATAATTTCTCTAATAGAATTTTTGCATGCGCTATAACGCTTGTTGGCAATCCCGCTATTTTCGCTACATAAATTCCGTAGCTTTTATCGGTTCCTCCAGAAATAATTTTGCGAAGAAAAGTAATATTGTCGCCTTGTTCTTCAATGGCCATGCAATAATTTTGTACACCAGTGAATGTGTTTTCGAGTTCTGTCAATTCATAATAATGCGTTGCAAAAAGAGTTTTGCATCCAACTGTATTTAGCAGAAATTCAGATACCGACCATGCAATCGCAATTCCATCATAGGTACTAGTTCCTCTCCCAATTTCATCGAGAATCACAAGAGAATTTTTTGTTGCATTGTGCAAGATATGAGCGGTTTCCATCATCTCTACCATAAAAGTGGAATAACCTCGTGTCAAATCATCGCTAGCTCCAATACGACTAAATACCTGATCGATTAATCCTATTTTTGCGCTTTCCGCAGGGATAAAACTTCCAATTTGTGCGAGAATTGCAATAAGTGCAATTTGTCGAATATAGGTAGATTTGCCGGCCATATTCGGCCCAGTTATAATGGAGAGTCTATTATGATTACAATCGAGTTTCACCTCGTTTGAAATAAAAGTATGGGGAGGCATTACCGACATGAGCACTGGATGTTTACTTTGCCCCAGAGTAAATTCATCGCTATCATAGAGAGTGGGGCGAGAGAATCCGCGGATCATAGCCACATGTGCTAAACTCATCCAAGCATCTAAATGAGCAATAGCTTTTGCAATTTGTAAAATGGCAGGGCTCTCTGCAGATACGCTAGTCTTAACTATGCTGTAGAGATATTGCTCGAGCTCAGTAATTTTTTCTTCTGCGGAAAGAATTTTATGTTCATATTCTTTAAGTATTGGGCTGATAAATCTTTCCGTATTAGATAGGGTTTGTTTCCGCAAAAATTCCTTTGGCATTTTATGCGCATGTGCTTGGCTAACTTCAATAAAATATCCAAAAACTTTATTATAACTTATTCGCAGTGTTTTGATTCCCAGTTCTCTTTGCAACCGATCCCTGTAATCTGTAACAAAAGTTTTATCGTCTGATACTAAATCATAAAGCGTATCTAAATCAGAGTGATATCCTTTATTAAAAAGAGGTTTATCGCCAACTCGCAGCGGAGGATCTTCGACTAAGGATTGATAGAGAAGATTTGTGAGTATTGAAATATCAACAAGATTATTTCGTATATCTTCAATTAAATATGTTCTATATATAGACAACTCTTTTGCAATTTGAGGAATTACTGAAAGTGAAGATCTGAGTGCAATAAAATCTTTTGGAGTGCACTGTTGCATCTGTATACGCATGATAATTCGTTCTAAATCGCATATTTTCTTCAAATATAGACGAAGAGTTACAAGGGGGCTCGGATGATTTACAAATTCCTCAATCGCATCTTGCCGTTTTACCAACGCATCAGTACTTCGTAGTGGGTGACTCAAAAAATATTTTAGTAGCCTTCCTCCCATAGCAGTAATAGTGAAATCAATCGATGAAAATAGGGTTGGAGAATTTTTACTTGGATGTGAAGGAGTAAATAACTCTAGATTTCTTTCGGTAGTTTGGTCGATTCGCATAAAGGAAGAAAATGATTCTTGTGTAATGCGTTGAATGTGATTTATGGGCTGGTGTAGTCTATCTCTAATATGATGCAGAAGCATTCCAGCAACAGTTACTAAAGCAGGGCGTCCTATTAGGCCGAGTCCTTGCAAAGAATGTGTATTAAAATGATCAGTAATAGTGCGGCTTGTATAGCCTATTGTAGTGTGATTATCGGTTTCAAAATGCAATCTAAAATTATTATGCGATTTCAAACGCATTAACTGAGCGTGCAAGGTTCGTTCTAGAGATTCTGTTATTAAGATTTCAGCTGGGTTTCTATGAGAGATTTCATCGATAATCTCATGTTCGTGTTTCGATTGTATAACAGAAAATTCTCCCGTAGATATATCTAAAAAAGCGAGCCCATATATAGATTGCACAACTGCAATTGCGGCGAAATAATTATGACTTTTTTCATGTAGGAAGGAGGAATTAATAATAGTTGCTGGAGATATAATTCGTACAATATCTCTCTCTACAATCCCTATACTGTGTCTTGGATCGCCAATTTGTTCAGCAATAGCTACCAGAAAACCTTTCTGCACCAATTTCTCAATATAACTTTCTGCTGCATGATAAGGAATCCCACTCATTGGTATACCTTGCCTTTGCGTAAGAGTAAGATCTACGGCATTTGCAAGGAGCGAAGCATCTTCGTAAAAAGCTTCATAAAAATCGCCCAGGCGAAAGAGGAGCAAAGCATCGCCAGCTTTTTCTTTACATTGTTTCCACTGCTCCATCATAGGAGTTAATTTCTTATCTTGTTTGATGATCATAATGTTTTATAATACTACTTCTACAAAAAAATCACAAAGATTTGGTTAGCTTTTCTTAGTGAAAATTAATTCTAAGATATAGTATTCATTATAAAATCATTTAAAATGATTTTCTAATAACTATCGCGAATGGTAATATTGAGATATTTAATAAATTGTTTAAAATTTCAAACTCTGTATTAAATGAAATAGAAAAATTATGCCCTTATATACTGAAGAAAGTCTACAGCAACTACGGGATAAAATTGATTTAGTTGAAATAACGTCTTCCTTTCTACCACTTAAAAAAAGAGGCGCTTATTACAAAGCACTCTGTCCATTTCATGAAGAAAAGACTCCATCATTTACTATTCAGAAGAAAGACTCCCATTATTATTGTTTTGGTTGTGGAGCTCAAGGTGATGCGATTGCTTTTTTGATGAGCTATCGTCAAATGAGTTTTATAGAATCGGTAGAATATTTAGCAGCGCATTTTGGAGTAGTCCTACAAATTAAAGAAACAAACCGTAAAGAAAATGAGCATAAAAAAAATTTGCAAACCGCCCTTGCAACAGCAAAGCAATTTTTCCATTTCTATTTGCTCTATTCTGAAGAAGGCAGGTCTGCTCTTTTCTATTTACTTGAGCGGGGAATCTCTGTCCCATTTATTCAATATTTCCAAATTGGGCTTGCTCCAAAAGAATGTGGAACATTTATGCAAGCTATGCGCGCACTTAGGATTTCACAAAAACAATTAGAATTAGTAGGTCTACTGCATAATCAAAAAGAATTATTTTATGGAAGAATTATTTTCCCTCTTTTAAATGCTATAGGTAATGAAGTCGGCTTTTCTGGAAGGCGATGGCAGGAGAGAGATCGATCGCCTAAATATATAAATACTCCAGAAACAATATTATTTAAAAAGTCACAAATGCTCTTTGGATTATATTATTGCAGGAAAAGAATTATTAGAGAAAAGAGAGTTATTTTAGTAGAAGGGCAAGTGGATGCATTACGCTTGATTTTTTCGGGGTTAGATATTGCACTTGCAGTACAGGGAACTGCATTTAGTGAATGGCAAGCTAAAGAGATTATAAAGCTTGGAGTAGAAAAAATATTTATAGCTTTTGATATGGATTCGGCTGGAGAAAAAGCCTCTATTCATGTAGGGGAGTTTTTTCAACGAGAAGGAATTGAGGTCAATATTTTGTTATTTGAACAAGGCATGGATCCCGATTTAGTAGTAGAGAAAGAGGGGATTGATAAATTTATTAACTATATGGAGAAAAGTATAGATTATCTTTCGTTTCTCGTGGAACTTGCTAAAAAACAATATGATATAAATATTCCATCACAAAAAGATATAGCTGCTGAAGAAATAGCAAGCCGTATTGAAAAATGGAATCATCCGGTTATGGTTTACGAAAGTTTAAAAAAAGTAGCGAATTTATTTAAAATGCCAGAAGAGACCCTTTGCAGAGCGAAACCAGAGATTCAAAAAATAAAGATAATCCCACCTCAAATAAATTCTGATCAAATCGACGAGACAGACCTACTCAGGTGGTTGTATATTAAAAGTAATGATCCAGAACTCGTAGAAACTATTCAAATGAATTTAACACCGGAGTCATTTGTGATTCCAATATGTCGCAAATTTTTTGTATTTTTTTTTAATCAAAAAATTCCTCTACAAACTTGTGATATCCTCGCATTATCTATTCAGATGAATGATGAAGAAATGCAAAATTTTTTTAATGAACTTATGTTAAAAACAACACCTTTACATAAGGCAAAAGAAGGCGTTCATGCGGCAATAGAAAAAATTCTTGTCCGCAATTGGATGATAGAAAAACAGAAAATTAAATATAAAATTGATTCAAATCCACCCGGAAATAAATTATCTATATTAACACAACAGTTTGCATCTTTAATAAAAAACCGTCCAAGAGTAAAATTGAAATAAATTAACTTCCACTTATGATTTTATGATTTATAATTCATGTAGAGGTTAAATTCATTAAATACTTTAGGTGAAACCTAGGAGGCTACAGTGCAAATTGCTCTATATCTAACTTTAGGCAGGTTACTGCTTGGCCCATTATTTTTACTCATTTATTTGTACTACTCTTATCTTGGAATTTCTTTTGCACTTCTCCCTTATATACTATTTGCGCTTCTTTTGTTTTCTGAAGTTTCCGATATATTGGATGGTTTTATTGCTAGAAAATGGGATCAGGTAACGGAACTTGGAAAAGTACTCGATCCAATGGCTGATAGCATTGCGCGTATCTCTGTCTTTCTCACTTTTACACAAGGAATAATTCAATTACCTTTAATTTTAGTCTTTATATTTTTTTATCGGGATTCTATTGTAAGCACATTACGAACGATTTGTGCTTTAAAAGGGATTGCTCTTGCAGCTAGAATTACTGGTAAAATCAAGGCGATTGTGCAGGCCGCTGCCTCTTTCATGATTGTTTTATTTATTTTGCTATATTCACAGGGAAGAATCTCCTTACAAATATTGCAATTCAATAGCCTATGTATTGCTTCTTTTGCAGCATGTTATACTGTTTTTTCAGGGATAGAGTATATTTACAGCAATCGCGAGTACATTAAGCGCGCTTGGGTAAATTGAAAATTTATATATAAATTTTCATCAGATTTCGCTGACCTTAAGGATTTTATACCTATTTTAATTTTTTTTATTACATTAGTAAGTAATCGTTCAAAAGTGTTCTCAAAGAATTACTATTATTAATCGTATGTCTTACGATGCCTGGAAGTCAAAGTTGCAAGTGAACTCTAGACATGTTGTATATAATTTTTTTAAGTTCACATGAGCTGATAGAATATTACATAGGAATTATTAATATATTTTTGAACTAAAAATTTAGAGAAGCCATGTGTAACACCCCTCATTCCCTCTATTTTACCATAAGAAAAAATTTTGTCTTGATGCGAAAAATATTAATTTTAGTAATCAACAAAAATATTTTATATTGTTCTATCTGAATTCTGTTAATGGATTATGTGATATCTTGCAAATAAAATCCTATCTAGTTATGATTTATGGATTATTTTACCATATATAAAATGGTGGGGTGTCGCCAAGTGGTAAGGCAGCGGTTTTTGGTATCGCCATTCGTGGGTTCGAATCCTACCACCCCAGAATTTGAATACAGATTGTTTTTCAAGCAGGCGGCATGACCAAGAGTTCATATACAATTTTCTCTGGAACTTCTCATCCGCTGCTAGCGAGAGAAATCGCAGATAATCTTGGTACTCCATTGGGAAACGTTCGGTTGAATGTCTTTCCAGACGGAGAAATTGGAGTTCAGATATTGGAAGATGTCCAAAATCAGGATGTGTTTGTAGTACAAAGTATGGCACATCGTCCCAATTTTTATTGTATGGAGCTCCTAATTTTAGTGGATGCTTTGCGTCGAGCTTCAGCAAGAAGCATTATAGCTGTAATTCCCTATTATGGGTATTCTAGGCAAGATCGATGCGATATAAACACAAGGGTGCCAATTACAGCAAAGTTGATGGCAAATTTACTTGAAAAAGCGGGAGTCAGTCGCGTAATAACGGTGGATCTTCATACAGATCAAATCCAAGGTTTTTTCGATATTCCCGTAGACAATTTGCATTCTCGACATGTGTTTATAGATACCTTGCAGCATCAACTCTCAGGGGATCTTATAGTAGCTTCTCCGGATATGGGAAGTATTGGACTTGCTAAAGATTTTGGAAGAGCTTTAACAGCGGATATGGCTGTTATAAATAAGAAAAGAGTTGGAAATACAGTTACAATAGAGAATATAATTGGCAATGTAACCGGGAGAAGCGTTCTACTTGTTGACGATATTTGGTCAACGGGTGCAACTTTGCAAGAGGCTGCCAAAGCCTGCAAATTTGCAGGCGCTGCTTCTATTATTGTAGCAGTTGTTCACGGTCTTTTTATCGATGATATCTGTAAAGAGAGCGCGATTGATATGGTTTTTGTAAGTGATACAGTTCCATGTAAGCGGAAATTGTCTCATCCAAAAACAAAAGTAATTTCGATAAGTGGATTACTTAGTTCAACTATGGAATCCATGATTGGAGATGATAGATATAAGTTGAAGAATGATTTAAGTGTACAACGAGGATAAAGATGAAATTGACTGCTGAAAAACGTAATGCTACATCTAAAGGTGAACTGGCTAGAATTCGTCGGACAGGCGATATTCCTGTAGTTTTATATTCTCTGAGTGAAAAGAATCGTTACCTTATAATTAAAGGAAAAGAATTTGAAGGGAGTTGGAAGACAGTCCCTCATGGAAGATTATCTACTACGGTATTTACTTTAGAAGTAGAAGGACAATCTGTACCAGTGATTGTAAAAGAAATACAATACCATCCAATTACATATAAAATTATCCATCTAGATTTTCTCATTTTGGAAAAGAATAGACAGGTTAAAGTAAATATACCTCTTCGAATTACTGGAATAGAAGAGTGTGTTGGAATTAAACTTGGTGGGTTTTTACGAAGAATGAGACATCATGTACCAGTTAGATGTCTTACACAAAATATACCAAAAGAATTTGTACTCGATATCCAGGATATGAAAATGCGTAGTACAAAGAAGGGGAAAGACCTTTCACTCCCGCCTGGAGTAGAACTGCAAATTTCTCCAAAAGATGTGTTAGTCGGTATTGGTAAACGGTAGGATATCCGTGTATTTAATAGTAGGACTCGGAAATCCTGGTAAAGAATACACAACTACACGTCATAATTTAGGATATATGGTTATTCAATATCTATCAGATGAATACGATGTTGAATTAAAAAATAAACAATTTGGATGTATAGGGCGTACCTTAGTAAAGGACACTCAAGTATACTTTCTGCTTCCAACAACGTATATGAATGATTCAGGAAAAGCGGTACAATTCTATAAAGAACTGTACCAGATTAAGTTACAGAATGTTTTGATTGTAGTAGATGATTTAGCACTTCCATTTGGAACAATACGACTCAGAATGAATGGTAGCTCTGGTGGTCATAATGGACTAAAGAGTATCTCAAGTCATTTGCATACTGAGCAGTATCCTCGATTACGAATTGGTATAGGAACTGATATGGGGATGATCGATAAAGCAGAGTTTGTGTTGGCACCATTTATGAAGAAAGAAAAAAAATATCTTCATACAATAGTTGAATCTGCAAGTTGTGTAGCAAAAAGTTATATTGTGGAGGGACAGGAGCCGGCAAGAAGGCTTGCTAATCTTTTCCATTTAAAGAAAACAGGGTGAAACGGAGGTTAAGCGTATAGCTTATGAACAGAGAAAAAAAACAATTATATGAAGGAATGTTTATCATTAATGCGCAGCTCAGTGAAGAAGCGCGTCAAAAAGCATTGGCAAGAATTACACAGAACATCGAATCCCAAGGTGGAATAATACATAAAGTCCATGATTGGGGAAGAAGAAAACTCTGTTATTATATTCATAAACGTCGCGATGGAAATTATTTTATTATCTATTTCACATTGAATACGCAGCATATTGCAACTATTCAACGTGAATTTTTATTAAATGAAGATCTCGTGCGCTTCATGTTTACAACAGCAGAAACGGTACAGGAAACAATTCAATTTAAACCTTTGGCACAGGTATAGGGGATTTATGAAAAGCAGATCAAAACCACAACATAGTTATCAATCCGATTTTTCAAATAGAAAGAAAAAGAGATGCCCCTTTGTCTCTTCTGGAATAAAATCTATTGATTATAAAGATATTGAAACACTTTCCCAATTTATTACGGGTAAAGGAAAAATTTTACCAAAACGCATTACTGGAGTATCTCATTACTACCAAAAGATGCTTGCAAATGCCATTAAGAAGGCTAGATATATGGCACTACTTCCGTTTGTAACAGAAGATTAAATATATTAGTTGTAAAGGAGACTATTTATGCAACGCTTAAGACAGAATTACCTATTATTATTAGAAGACATTCATAACGTCGGCAGAAAGGGTGCAACTGTCGTTGTAAAACCCGGATTCGCAAACAACTATTTATTGCCTCAAAAAAAAGCGGTTGTTGTAAATAAACATACACTTCACCTACAAGAGAGACTGCAAAAAGAGCGTCAGCAGCAAGCGGAGATAGATTTAAAACAATCAGAAGAAATGCAAAAACAGCTCGAAAACAAAGTCTTTACCTTCGCTGCAAAAGTCGATTCAACCGGTCAGCTCTATGGATCTGTTTCTACGCCTGATATTGTACAACTATTACTCCAAGAGGGATATACAGTTGAAAAAAAATCTATTCGATTAGCTCAGCCGATTAAATCTTTAGGAGAATATCCAGTTACAGTTCTGCTCAGAGAAGGTATAACAACTCGCATTGTGATTAAGGTCGAGCAAGAGTCATTAAATCCTCCAGAAAATGTTCCTGCTACGCCGCCCCAGGAATAGTGCTCACATTTTTCTCTCCGGCTAAGATTAATTTCTTTCTTCATGTAATAGGAAAGCGACCTGATGGTTATCATGACATTGTTTCCCTATTACATACAGTTTCATTTGGGGACTATATTACCTTTACTCCATCTCAAACCGATCAATTTACTGTAGAGGGTAATAAAAAAATTCCTATAGACAATTCTAACCTCATTATACAGGCACGGGAACTCTTTCGGAGCAAAACTAGTTGGACAGAACCTCTCCATATTCATTTGCAAAAGAATATCCCCATCGGTTCTGGACTCGGTGGTGGAAGCAGCAACGCTGCTACTACTCTGTGGGCATTGAATCACATATCTAAACGTGGGATTTCAAAAAATGAGTTGCAAAAATGGTCTGCCAAACTTGGTTCCGATGTTCCCTTCTTTTTTTCCAATGGATCTGCAGTTTGTACTGGGCGAGGGGAAATAGTCAAAAATACACCTGCTATTATTGAACAAGAAATTTATCTGATTCTTAATGATGAAAATATAAATACGGCGAAAGTTTTTTCTCACGTTGTTCCATCAAACGAAACAATTGATATTCCTAAATTGATTGCAGAGACCCTGGAGAAAAAATATCTAGGTATAAATGAATTAGAAAAAGCAGCTTGTAAAGCTTATCCATCTTTATGTGATAGAAAAAAAGATATATCTGATCATTTTACGGGACTTATCTTCATGACGGGGAGTGGAGGAAGTTTTGTGGGAATCGGAAAAGCGAAAAAAATCTTATATGGTCAGCATCAACTTATACAAACAAGATGTATTAAAAAAGCTCAGAATAACTGGTACACATATTAAATTTGTTAGCTATGTATTTGGTGTTAATTTTTGTAATTCGTTTCGTATTATTTCATTCATTTCCCGTAATAAAATAAACTCGGGTATATCTAAACATGGTTGAATATATCCTTTAGAATGACTTTTAATAAAGTAAGATTTAAAGTACATATTTTCAGTAAGCTGTCCGATTTCTATTAAAAGCATAGCAATGGTGTGTAGAGGAAATAACTGAGGCAATAAATTACTTGGATCGATCCGTTTTATATGCACCAAGCGAATCACATCATTCTCCATGGAATCTATCTGACAGACAAGAAGGGGAATATAAGAATGATGAACATTCTTGTTTGAAAATTCCCCATGTAGTTTGACAAGAGATTTAGCATTTCTAAGGTCTGTTTTTTTTATAAATTTGATTGAATTAGAGCTTTTAAATTTTCCTTTTAGAAAAACACTGCGAGCTTCGGGGTCTTCATCAATTTGAAAAGCGACACAAAAATCCTCTATATCTGTTCTAAGCATAAGGAAAACAGGCCGAATACCACCTTGTTCTATAGAATAGAGTGCTATTGCGTAAGATAGTAATACAAATATATTTTTTATCTCCTGCTATGATACGAGGAAGACATTGGTCGATTAGATTGCTAACTTTTTTAGTAAGAGACCATGTGCTTTCTAGAAATTTTCTAAGGTTTTCATAAATAACGATTGTATTTTCATCTACTACCTTTTTAAAAGCTATTCTCATAGAAGTTAGTTTTGTTAGATGAGATAAGGTATCAATTATAGCTTTATAACGATAAAAGCAGGCAATTTTTATAGCATAAGAAGCATAAATTGTAATTATTAAAAGAATTATATATATTTTGTTTAATACAAACACCCAATCGACTTAATTGAGTGTTTGTATTAAAATCCTTGAGTAGGAGGACATTCATGAAAAAAGCTATTAAATTTAACTCTATTCATAAGCTTCTAACTTACTCCTCCTTTACAGCTAACGATGCTAAAAAGGTGAAAGTATCGACTGCTAACCTTGCCTATTATATAAAGGCCAAATTAAACGTTTAGGTCGTGGAATTTATCAAGCTACTAGATATCAATATCCTACTAAAAGTTTTCAATGGGAAGATCTTATTGAAGTGGTAAATTCCATATCTCAGGGAGGTAATCTCTCTAATCTCTGCCTTAGTAATTTATAATATTACGGAAGAAATACCTAGAAAACATTGGATATCAGTACCTCATAGCACCTCAATTAGTAGAGGTAATACGATTAGAATAGTCCGATTTCGGAATATGGAACTTGGTAAAACAACAATTCATCTAGGCGGCATTCAAGTCCCTATATTTGATAGAGAACGTACTATTATAGATGCTTTCCGATTGCTAAGTCGTGAAACTGCTATAAAAGCATTAAAAATAGCTCTTTATAGCAAAGGGACAAACAGAATTGATCTAAGAAAACTTCAATCATATGCCAAAATTCTTAGATACAATATTGATCCATATCTTACCACACTAATGATATGAATGAACAATAATTAAAAGACCGTCTTCGAACTATTGCTAAGGAGAAAAATATTCATTTTAATGAATGTTGGAAGAAACTTATTCTTGAAAGATTTTTATTTAGATTATCCTGCTCATCTTATCGGAAAAAATTCATTTTTAAGGGAGGATTTCTTCTTGCATATTTAATCGAGATAGGGAGAGAGACAATGGATCTTGATTTTTTGATTACGAAAATGAAAGTTAAGAAAAAAGAAATTAAAGAGGCAATTAACGAAACTGTTTCATTGAAGTTAGATGATGGGGTTTTGTTTAGATATGTAGATATAGAACTTTTAGAGCAACCACATATAGAGTATACTGGCTATCGAATTAGTGCCTTGATTTGAGATTACTATATGAATTTCAATACAAAATGATTAGAGTTTTTGTTTAATAGAAACGCCCAGTAAGGCGAGCTGGGTGGTTTTATTAAAATTTTTCATATAAGAAGAACATAAGTAAAAAAATTATAGAAAATAGTACTCATCAAAATATAATTAAATTTATTATCATGTAACTTCTTTTCACCAGTTACTCTTATAAGGAGGTCATATGACAGTATCAATAGGTCTAATTCAAAACTTTGATCAATTTTCACTAGAAACAGCCACTCGCATTGTATACGACGAAATTATTCCTACCTGCGAAAGAAAGGGTGTAAAATTGTCCTCTTATGGAAATCATGCATCAAGAGAAACTCTATCGTCAGTAGAAATATATGATAAAGAAAAGAATGAACATAGATTATTTGATATAGAGAGAATTCAAAGGGCTTTCACATGCTTAGATGAAGTGATTTCGAATGCAACTGTACAATCAGTGGGATCTTATGGCCTTAAGCATGTCGTAGAAAGACATCAAGACAAATATATTACTAATGGAGATTGTATTGTTGCGATGTTAGTAAAAGGTTACATAGCTGATTTCGGATCAATCATTCCACATGTGAATTGTCAATTTACATTAAGATCTAATAGATAGGTTCCCATTTTTACCCTTTTAAAAAGGTTCTACGTCAATATCAATAAATACAGTTCAAAATTTTGATCTAATTCCAGTAGAAACCGCATCTCGTATTTTATATAATCAAATTATTCCTGAATGCGAGGCAAAAGGGATAAAAGTGTCTTCCTACGGAAATCTTGCCTCAAGGGAAACCCTAATCCCGGTCGAAAGATATGATACAGATAAGCAAGAACATAGATTATTTAATGTAGGGAGAATTCAGAGAGCTTTCACATGCTTACATCATTTTTCGAATGAAACTTTGGAAGCAGTAGGATCTTATGTCCTAAAGCTCATTCTAGAAAAACACCAAGATGAATATATTAGTAATGGAGATTGTATCGCTGCAATGCTGATGAAAGGTTATATAGCTGATTCTGGATCTCAATCTCAAAGCATGAATTGTCGATTCACTATAGAATCGAATTAATAAGTTTTTCACATTATCTTTTGAGATGAAGAGGCCTTATGGCAATGTTAATACATCCTATTCTAAACTTTGATCAGCTTTCAGTAGAGCAAGCTTATCGTATTCTGCACAATGAGATTGTTCCTATATGTAAACAAAGAGGTATAAAACTATCTATTTATTGTGGAACTGTGGCGCTCGGTTCAGTTAAAAAATATAATCAGCAAAAAAAGAGTGATAGGTTATGTAGTGTAGAAAAAGTTCAGAAGATATTCAGGCTTTTAGATGAGGCAATTATTAATGATATTAATCAATCGATAAATTGATATCGGGTTAAGAATATTATAAAGAGAGATAAAGGTGAAACTATCACTAACGCGGAATGTATTGTTGCAATGCTTGCGAAAGGTTATATATATGATTTTAAATTAGATGTAGGTAAGTTAGGAATAAATTGTGAGTTTTATGTAAAATTAAATAAGTAATGAATTTTTTCTTTAATTTTGTGAGGTGTGGGAAATATGTGTTAATACTCCCACAAAATCCGTGATTTTAGTCCTCTTTCTGATGTACATCTAGATGCAAAGTAAGTTGAACTAAGTTGGTTTCTTGACAAATATCAATAGATGCATCGAGGGCGGTATCAAAGAATTCCTTAAATCTTTTCCACGTTCTATAGTTAGAGCTAAAATAATGTACTCCTTGTTCACATTTCATGAAGCACGGTTTTAGTACTTTAACCTTGCGAGCTGTGTTGGTTTTTCCCTCAAAAATATTGCTATCTAATTCTATATCAACAGATAGAGTTGTTCCTTCTATGCTAAGAATTACGCCTTCGATATTTCCTCTACAAAATTCTTTTACATCAGTTTCGCTTAATTCTGTAGATGACATAATTCGATATTCTCTATTGGTTTCCTCATCTATAATCTTATCGAATGCGATGCCCAGGGATGCTCCTGTTAGTGCAAAAATAAGTGCGCTTTTCGTAATTAAATTTTTCATAAAATCCTCCTTATTGGTAAAAATTTAGTTTAAAAAAAAGATACCTAGAAATTAACTATTTCTCAAGCTTAATAAAATTTTAGGAAATACGAGGATACGTTAAGATTTATTACGTATTTATAAATGTGGATGTGTCTATTCAAATAGATAAATCGTTTTGATACCTGACATACTCCCAAGACTAACGCCAAGGGGTTCTGAGGTTTGACTTCTTTCAAGCGACTTGCCTCTTAGAGCACGCCAGATGCCCCTCTCCAATATCTCTGTCTACTGGAGATTGAAGAATGCCTTGATGTCTGAGCGATATAACGAAAGATGCGTTGACATCAGCATTTTCAACGTGTCCACAGGAACACTTAAAGTTCTTCCCTTTTCTTTCACCAAGAAGTCCGCATTTACTACACTGCTGTGATGTATATTTTGGATCAATCTCTGCTACTGGTATGCCAAGCAGCTTAGCCTTGTATCGTATGAATATTTTCAATTGATAAAAAGACCAACTGTTCAGAGCATACCTGAATTTTTTGGAAGTTTTTGCTGTTTTTCTAATTCCCTTTAATTCTTCGAGTACTATTCCTGAATTAGTTTGTACGGCTTCGCTTACGATTTTCTTAGAGATTTTGTGCTTGAGATCTCTAATGATTCGTGACTCTTTGTTTTTGATTTTCTTTATTGCTTTTCTTCGTTTTCTTTTCTGAAGCTTTTTTCTCAAGTTTTTGTATTTTTTATGGATATGACTTGTTATTTTCCCTAGTTTCCATACTTTTTTGGTTGTTGGATTGGATGCTACTACGCAATGTCCTGTTGTATTTAAATCTACCCCTATCCAAGACTGACATTCTATTTGTTTCTTTTCTTCTACTGCATAGGAAATATAGGCATAGTTATTATCCAATTCGATTTGATGGATTTTTATGCTTTCCTTAGCAAAATCTAAGATCAATTTTACACAGGAAACTGTAATTTTGTTCCCGTGGAGTTTAATACCTTGCGATGGAATAGTGAGTTTTACAGAATTTATTCTCTTGAGCTTTTTATTGGAAGCATATTTCCTAAGGATTTGATTAGATAAGGCTGATGCAAGACCTATTTGCTTTACATCTTTTGACGATCGAGTTTTGGTTTTTTTCGCGACTAGTGCAATTTGTTTTGCTTTTGCAAGCTCAATGTCAAAGTTTTGGTTATGTTTTATTTTGCATGTCAGTATCATATCGCGGGATATTATTCATTCGC
>JBOFEG010000035.1:0-2014 GCA_051647685.1 Chlamydiales bacterium | reverse complement strand
CAAAGATCACTATCGATTTCACTTACTAATTCGTGGAAAAAGGGTTATTTATCTTGGAAAAATTTTGATGGAGCTTATGCCTCAATTTTATATCCCAAATAAATTGCGAGTGATTTATGATATTGATCCTATTTCAACCTTTTTTTAATTCTTTTTTATCATAATGGAATAAACTATATTTTGAATATGAAAGATCGGTTATGACAGAGTTACCCCAGTATCACGACACAGAAGAATATCGCATCCGCGTGAAGAAATTACAGGAAATTAGAGCCGCTGGTATAGATCCTTATCCCGCTGTTGGCCCGAGCTCCGATTCGATCCTTGCTATCCAAGAGAGTTATAAAGAAACTGAAACCGGAAACAGCGAAGCTGCAATGAATCGATCGACACCTATAGCGATTATTTCTGGAAGGTTAATGTTATTTCGCCCGATGGGGAAAAATATTTTTGGCCAGCTCGAAGATGCTTCTGGACGCCTACAAATTATGTTCAACCGAGATGTAACCACTCTTACCGGTTATTCTTCGAGTGACATCACTCCATTCAAGTTTATCGAAAAAAAAACGGATCTCGGAGATTTTCTATCGATTCAGGGAAATCTCTTTCGGACACAAAAAGGCGAGCTTACTCTGCTCGGTAGAGAAGTTACTTTTCTCTCTAAATCTCTTCTTCCCCTCCCGGATAAACATGTAGGACTGACCGATAAAGGTCTCAGGTATAAAAAGAGATGGCTCGATCTCATCGACCACAGCGATGTGCGCAAAACATTTCAAATGCGATCTCAAATCATTCGAATCATTCGCAATTTCTTTGACGCAAACCAGTTTATAGAAGTAGAAACACCCGTATTACAAAACATCTATGGAGGCGCTGCAGCAAAACCATTTGCTACTCATCTCCACTCGATGGATCAGGAAATGTTTCTCCGCATTTCTTTAGAGATTCCCCTTAAAAAACTGATTATTGGCGGACTCGAAAAGATCTTTGAAATAGGAAAAGTATTTCGAAATGAAGGAATTGATCGCACTCATAATCCAGAATTTACCATGCTAGAGGCTTATGCAGCCTATTGGGATTATTTTGCTGTTATGGATTTCATAGAAAAAATTTATTCTACTATTGCCCTTGAATTATTGGGGACAACCGTTATTGGACCTTTTACTGTAGATGGAAAAGAAGTGAATATCGATCTTAAAGCTCCTTGGAAACGGCTTACTATGCGAGAGGCAATCCAGACTTACAGCAAAATAGATACGGAAGCGCTTTCAGAATCCGACATGATTGCCCTTCTCCAAAAAACACCGATTAACAAAAAGAAATTACAAAATACTTCTCGGGGATTACTTATTTCTTATCTCTTTGAGGAATTTGCAGAAAAACATCTGATCCAGCCTCATCATATCTATGATCACCCTATTGAAACAACACCCCTTTGTAAACCACACCGCAATCCAAAACTCCGAGAAAAAGGACTTGTCGAACGATTCGAAACTTTTATTCTTGGAGTAGAATGCTGCAACGCTTATTCAGAGCTCAATGACCCTTTACTACAGAGAAAATTGCTTGAAAAACAAGTCTCACTACAGCAAGCAGGCGATGCAGAAGCACATCCTATGGATGAGGAATTTGTAGAGGCTTTATGCCAAGGTATGCCGCCTACCGGTGGTTTTGGCATCGGTATCGATCGGCTAGTTATGCTCTTTACGAAATGTCATTCAATACGGGATGTCCTTTTTTTCCCCATTGTAAAGTCCGATGATTAAACGAATAAGATTCGCTTAAAATCTTATACTTTTTCCTCTTTGTCTAGGTTTTCATAAGCGATTAAAGCTTATAATTTAGTTATATTGCTCATTATCAGTCAAATAGTTAGTTCTTAACTACTTAATAGTAAATATATATTCTTTTAGTTAGTAAATCTTTGTAGTGATTTTTTTATAAGACTTTTATTATAAATAACTTATGTATTTATTTAATAATTTAATATAAATTCAATTTTTTATAATTAATT
>JBOFEG010000034.1:0-4769 GCA_051647685.1 Chlamydiales bacterium | reverse complement strand
TTAATAAAATTTATAAAAATAAGATTAACAAAATTTTTAAAAAAAATTTTACTATGACTATCACATCGAGATATAGACGACTGCAGAAATCTCTACATAAAAACTATAATAAAAATTTTATTTTACAAATTATCGATCTAATTTCTGGATCTAATACTCCTAAAAATAAAAAAAAGAATACTACTTTATATTCTGGTAATTATTATAATTTAGAGGAAATTTATCAGGATTTAAATAAAAAATATTTTATGGAAAAAGTGAAGGTCCCCATCATTTGGTTTGGAAATACATCAAAAGAGGCTCGAGTTAGTCGACTACTCGGTTATTACGATGAAGACGAAAATATCATCAAAATTCATAGACTCCTCGACTCTCCTACATTCCCACCTTTTTATTTTCGATATGTTATTTATCATGAGATGTTACATACGGTATGCAGACCTTATATGCGTTCTGGAAGATATATAACCCATCATAAAAGTTTTCGAAAACAAGAAAAAGAATTCCAAGAATATGCACTCGCAGTAGAATGGGAAAAGAAAAATATACATAGATTTTTTTCTGATCAGAAAAGGAAAAGAGTTGGCCGGGCACAGTAAATGGGCAAACACTAAGTTTCGCAAAGAACGAGTGGATGCAAAGAAGAGCAAAGTTTTTTTAAGAATTTCTAAAGAAATTATTTCCTCAGTTAAACGCGGTGGTTCCGATCCTCGGAATAATTCTGAACTGAGATTTCTAATTCAAAAAGCAAAATCTGTCAATTTTCCTCGAGAATCAATTGAACGCAATATTAAAAAAGCTGTCCAAGTAACTCAACTAGACTACGAGACGATATGGTATGAGATATATGGGTTTGGTGGAGTTGGAATTATTGTGCAAGTTATGACAGATAACAAAAATCACGTTTTATCAGAAATGCGCCTTGTAATTAGTAAAAAAGGGGGCAACATGGCTGCACCTGGTGCCGTATTATTTAACTTTAATAAGAAAGGTGTCATCCTCATTACAGGACTAAAGCAATATAATTTTGATACCATCTATTTTGCTGGAATAGAAGGTGGTGCAGAAGAAATTGAAGAAACTGAAGATGGCATACAACTAGTTGTTCCGTCGAATATGCTTTTCCAGTTACAAGAGAAGTTAGAGCAATTTGGTGGGATTATGAATGCTCATCAAACTGTAATCCCTAAAATGGTCATACAATGTGATTCTAAAGATAGAGAAGCAAATATTGAATTATTGATGCGACTTGAAGAAGTTCCTGATGTTGATGTAGTATATCATAATATGGAATAATCCTACATGGAATCCATATCCCTACCGGTACGTAATTTTTCAAGAGACAATTTTCTTACATTGTGTAATAAATTTGCTACTGTTCCTTATACGTCTATTCTTTATTCGGGAGGTGATTACGAGACTTCTGTACAATCATATCTCGCTATTTATTCTATTGAAAATATTGTAATAACACAAAAGGATATAAATCCTTGGGATACTTTACAAAGATCTATAGGTCAGTTTCAAAAAAATAACGAGAAGATTCCTTTGTGGCTTGGGTTTATAAGTTATCCTATGGGGGAGACTTCTGATATGGGTAAGATCATTCCCATGAAAAAAACTAGTTTCCCATTAGCTCAATTTCATCGATATAATTATGTATTTATATACGAACATTGTGACCGGTCTCTATGTCTTTATTGGCAATATGGGGAGAATAATAATTGGCTGAGCATTTTCAAATCATCTGAATTCTGGAAAGATATACAATCTTCTTCAAAATTACAAAGCACAGACGCATTCTCAATGACTAAATATAGAATGGGAGAGAGCAGAATTCATTATCATCGGAATCTATATAATATATTTGATTTAATACGTAGTGGAGTAGTGTATCAGCTAAATTATTCTCATAAGTTTGTCTTACATGGAAATAAGCCTCCATTTTCTGTGTTTATAACACTTACTAAGAATAATCCAGCTCCATTTTCTTCTTACTACTATTCACCTGAATTTTCTATTGTCAGTAGTTCACCTGAGCTTTTTTTGAAAAAAGAGGGTAATTTATTGGAAACTAGACCCATTAAAGGAACAGCAAAAAGAGGCAAGACTACAAGCGCTGACCAAAAGAATTATAACTATCTTATTCATTCAGAAAAAGAATGTGCAGAGCTTGCAATGATTACTGACCTAATGCGAAATGATTTTGGGAAAATCAGTGAGATTGGATCAGTTAAAGTTGTAAATCCATCCTTAATTGAAGCTTATACAAATGTCTTTCAAAAATTTTCGATTGTTCAATCCTATGCAAGGAAAAATCTTCACCCAATAGATATAATTCGTGCTTGTTTCCCAGGAGGATCAATAACCGGATGTCCTAAGTTAAAGGCAGTCGAGATTATCAATAAACTCGAGATGGACTCAAGAGACATATATACGGGAAGTATCGGTATGTTTTTTGCAAATGGCGACTTTATTTTCAATATTGCTATTCGTACAATCACCTTTCAAGACGATATCCTTACGTTCAGATTAGGCGGTGGCATTGTGCTAGATTCTATTCCAGAACGAGAATATTTGGAAACCCTTGCAAAAGGAGAGAGCATTCTGCAAGCTCTTTTAGGAATATGAAATTTGTTCTCTATGATAATCAAATTATTCCGGAGGAAAGAACTTTGCTGTCTCCTATAGATACAGGAATATTGATAGGAGATGGCATATTTACTACCTTACTCGTTACTAATGGTATGCCTATTTTTTTAGAAGAACATTGTAAAAGATTATATTCCCAAGCAACAAAGTTAAATTTGCAAATTATAGAAGTATGTTTAAAATCGATCTATCAGTTAATCATACGGAATAATGCACGAGAAGGCGATTATCGTTTAAAACTTTGTTACATTGCACGAGGAGATTTTTTCCAAAAAGTAAAATTAAGCATATTACTTGGAATACTTACACCTTATATCCAGACATATCATCCTATTCGATTATTACCTTATCCAAATCCGGTTGAAACTCCTCTCTCTCAGTATAAAACCCTTGCGTATAGCCATCGATTTTTTTTATTGCAATGGGCTATGATGCATCAATTTGACGATATAATAACAAAAGATACTAAAGGTCACGTTTTAGAAACTGCATTTGCTAATATCTTTTGGGTTAAAAATGAAATTGTTTACTATCCAGCTTTGGAGTTACCAGTTTTTCCAGGAATTACTATAGAGATCGTTAAAAAAATAATTTCTTCTTGGAAAGGATATACTATTCAAGAGAGTTATCAACAGATACAAGACATTGATTCCTCAGCACAATGGTTTATATGTAGTTCTTTACTAGGAATTAGACCAGTTATACAGATTGGTTCAATTGATATGATTCGAAGTCATGCTTTAGAAGAACGATTCTATGATGGGTTAAGAAAAATTATAACTATGTCTCAAAAATGCTTAAAATAAGTATTTTTAGGAGACCATTTCTTAATCGATCTTTTAATATTGTAGAAATTTAATTAATTTGCATTATCAGTTTGAGTTCCTATAGAAATATACCGTATAGGCTCCGGAATTTGTTCTGATATCGGAAGCTCCTCGATTGCCATGTCTAAATGACATTTTATTATATTACATATTTCAATAACGTGTGATCTAGTAAATGCATGTTCACCTATTTCATTAATTCGTTTATATCCACACAGATCGTATAAAGATTTAAGAGTCGCTTCTTGATTAGAAGATAAAGTAAAGCTATATTTTATATTTCTGTATGGATCATCTAATAATTTTGTATATAATTTTTCCTGAAGGTTCCTAATGAACTGATACATTGCTTGTGTATTTTTGAATTTTATATCGAAATAACCAAAGGGGGTAATAAGCATTCCTTCTGTCTCAAATGTATCATGTCTAGTATATCTATTGGTTTGGAACACTAATCCATCACTTGATTGTAAATTGCAATATATTCGTTTTGGTGTAGTAGAAAAATACTCATTTGAACTTTTAATGACAGTACATGCTTCACAAAATACGTTCCAAGATGTCATTAATTTTTTCCAACTATGCTCTCTATTATGTAGAGACTTTGCTAAATCTTTACCGAAAAGTTCAATAGCTTGTGTTTTATACGTGTTATAAGTCAAAAATGAATTACGGGAGATAACGTTTGAAATGAATGGGATTGCCATAAATCCTTAAAAGTTAAGATCAAAAAAAATTATAAAGCAAGAGAGATTAAATAAAAAATAATTTTATTTTGAATAGTAGTTACTTGTTTTTCCTGGAGCCATCTGTGAAAAATTTTGTATATAAGGCTCCAGAAATAATTACTATTAAATCATTTTTTTAACAAATATTGTGCCTTATAGCTTGGCCCTCGATCGTGATATCTGTATGATCGCTTAGTATTTTATATATATTCAGTGCTTGAGTTCTAGAATACTCATCTTTACCAAATTCTTCCTCTAAAGCAGATCCACATGTGTCGTAATAATAAGAAGGTTTATAAGTTACGATTTTATTTGGATCTAACACAAAACTATATCCTGAGTTAGAAGAGTCTAATGATTTTTTAGAAAAAGTTTCTTCAAGTCGACTAATAAATTGATTCATTGATTTAGTGTCGTGAAATTTTAAATATATATATCCATGAGGAGTAATAAGCTCCGCTTCTGTTATTTCATCATTATATTTTTGATTTTCGTTACTCCAAGTTTTTAAGGGTTTGAAAATTAAGCCGTCGTTTACTTGTATTTCACAGTATATACGTTT
>JBOFEG010000033.1:0-20608 GCA_051647685.1 Chlamydiales bacterium | reverse complement strand
TGACCATGGTCTTTCTCCATTCAAGATTGCACTGCATTATAGGGCATGTTTCTGGATTTTTGCAACAAATTAAGGAATAAACTTTATTAGACTATATTAAAATATTATTTGTTGGTATTTGTAAAAATTTAACAAGCAGATCTTATAAGCCTGTTTGTTTTAATAACATGTAAAGAAAAATTTAGGCTAAACATGGCAGACTCTTTTCGAATTGTGTCTGGGGATGGAAAAACCCCTGAAATTTCTAAAAAACTCACAGATACTACTATTATAGAAAAAATTCATAAGATGGATCCTGCCACTGCCTACGTAGCTGTCCAGGGAGTTATGGTTCCGAATTTGAATCAATTACAGAAAAAATTTTCTTATCTATCAACAAATGCTTCGGATTTAGAGTCCCCAATTCATTTATCTATTCCTAAGTCTGAAAAGTCCTCTTTCATAGAGAGTAGTAAAAGCATTGATAAGATTAAATCTGATTTACAGGATATACAAATTCGTATGAAAGAGTTAGAAAAAAACGCAAAAAAAATTTTAGATCTAAGAATAGATTCTAAAAGTAAAGATACAAAGATAACTGCTAAAGATCTTTGGACTTATCCCAATGATGATAAATTTTGGAACGATCCAGAATCTCATGGTGGAATTTTTGGGCGATTTTTTGCTTTAAAAGGCGTTTTAGAAAAAAGACTGGCTTCTTTACAAAAAGAATTAATGGTTTTACAAAAAAACATGCCTAAAAGCCCTTTAGTGAAAACATTACAGGAGACTATAAAATACTTACTTGAAAATATTCCAAAAACAAGTAGCAAGTGGAATAAAAAGGATTGGACATACGGTGGACTTGCATGGAAATTTAAATGGGACTCAGTAAATACATGGTGGGTAGCATGGGACGAATATAGCCAAAATAAGGGATCACCTGATTCAACGGGCTTTTTAGACCTTGTACAAAATAAAGAAAATTTCGCTAAATATATTCAAGGTGTTGATAAAAGTCTTAAAGATATTGATAAATTTACCTCTACAAAAGAATTTCACCTTTTAAAATTGAAGTCTTTAGATACTCAAGCTGCTTATATGTATTTAACAAATGTAATACTTCCCTCTTTACAAAATCAATCAGCAGAAATTCTTGAAAAACACAGTGAGACCATGAAACAAGTCTCTAAAATTTATGATAAATGGAATGAAATTCAAGATGAGATCAATGAAACCACTAAAACTCTCAGGGATTTGCAAGAGGGAAAAAGTATTGGAGAGTTAGATATCACAATTACTAAAATAGAAAATTATCATAGAAAATCGGACAATACCCATTGGAAAATCGCAACTATTGAGGATCCAAAGGGATATTTCAATATAACAATTAATAAAAAAGTTGCAGAGTTTAAAGAATTATTAAAAGAAGCTAAAAAAAAGTTACCCAGTACCTCTAAAGAATTAATAAATACCTTAGATACATTAGCGGATTCGTTACACCTAGAAGATAATTATGAGAAAGGATACTACAACTTCAATTGGAATTATTCAGGGGTATTCAAATTTGAAATCCAAACAAAAGATATTCCGGATTTTACGGACAACAGTGACTTCGAAAAAATGAAAAAAATTATTTGGGATCGCGTTACTGGAGGTTGCAGGTTTTTGATAGACTCTGATCAGACAAAGGCTAAAATTTATGTAGATAATGTTAACCAAGGTTTTACTGCCTTAACTAGTGTTTCTAACATCACACAACAGGAGCTTCAAATGGCGACACAGTACTACAACAGTTTACTTGGTCTTCAAAAGAATTTAATTGACTCTATTAATAAAGTAATACAACTCGCTACAAAAACCCCAAACTATTAAATAGTAGTTTCACTTTAGATAATTACTCTTCAAGGGTATTCCACTTTATAACGAATAATCTATAAAAATAGATCATATTACTAGATTAAAATGCTATATGCAGTTATTTCTTAAACAGATATTACTCATCTTTATATAAAGAAGATATGAAGCGAATTGACTTTAGGGATTTACAGAAATATCTCCATGAGGTTCCTAACCTAGCTCATAGCGATGACCTCTTGAAGAAAATCCATTCTATGGATACCCATACGGCCTATGCTTTACTCGGGGGCTATTTAGCTCCTCTGATGCGTACTGGAACAAAAGAGACCACAACTCCAAAATTGTTGCATTTAGAAGAACTAGTTCAGGCAAATGTAGGGGAAATCGCTAACGCAAATTTGAAAAATATTAGAGACTCAAAACTACCGGAGTTAGAAGAAAAAATAAAGAAAATTTTAGCGAAGTTTAAAGAGTACCAAAAAAAACTTAGCGGTATTAATGGATGGATAGATGGTGATGGTCATTATAGAATTGCGATGCAGTATAGGGAAGTATACAATATGTATAAAGAACTATTTGCACTCATTGAAGATGTGCGCCACATCATAGATAAGGAAGATCCTAGAAAATGGCAATTACATCCCGAACTGCGGAAAAAGTATACTGAATTATTATCGGTGTTTGGAGGTGCGATCCAACCTTGGGAAGGTGATAAGACTCGAGGGGTTTTACCTCCAGAGCACACAAGATTTTTAATAAAAGATATCGAAGAAGCGTTAAAGGGAATTTATGAAAATCGAGAAGAACAAGAAGATCGAGCTATTAAAGATCTACAAGATCGATTAGACAAGCTTACAAAAGACAAAGATACAAAAATTGGAGATTTGGACAAACAAGTTAAAGATTTAACAAGGGATGAAAAAACTAATAAAGATAGAATTACCTCATTAGAAAAACAAATTAGAGATTTAGAAAGTGAAAAAACTAAAGATAAAAATAAACTTTTAGAAAAAGACCGCGAAATTAACAGATTAAAGGAGCAAATCTCCAATCTCACCGCAGATAAAACAAAAAACGAGAAACTCATTGCCGAGCTAAAAGAACAGATTAAAAAACTTACTAAGCAAGTTTCTGATCTTAGCGGAGACAAAATCGGAAATAAAAAGACTATTGATGAGCTCAAAGAGCAAATTAAAAAGCTTAATGAGCAAATAGACACTTTAAAAGGACAAAAAGATAAAAATACGGCAACAATTGCTGAACTTCGTGGAAAGATAACGCAACTTGAGAGAGAGAAATCAGAAAAAGATACCGAAATTTCGAATCTAAAAAAGGAGCTTCAAAAAGTAAAGGATGATTTAATTAAAGTCACTAATGAAAAAAAGACTACAAATCAAGAACTACAAAGACAAATAAAAGCAAAAGATATAGAAATCGGGAAACTTAAAGAACAAATCGCCGCATTGAAGCAAAAGATCAAAGATCAAGATGCTTTAGAAAAGCAAATCACTGACTTACAAAGAGAAAAAGAAGAGTTAGAGAGAACTAAAGGTGGGGAAATTACTAATTTAAAAGAAAAATTAGCCGATCTGGATAAAAGAATTCGCGAACTAGAAAAGCTAAAAGAAGCAGAAATTACAGCTTTGCAGAAAGATCTTCAAAAAGTAAAAGATGATCTCAAAATAAAAGAAAAAGAAATTAAAGATAACAAAATCGATGAAGTAGCTAAAGAACTTCCAGACCTTAAAAAAATATTAGAGGATTTAAAAAGAGAAGGAATAGATCCAAAAGATTTAAGTAAATTACGAGATAAACTCGATGATTTAAATAGGCTTACAAAAGATGGAAAAGATGCGGTAAAAGATATTGGAGATTTGCAAAAAGATATTCAAGCTCTGCGCGATGAACTTGCAAAACAAAAGTTAAAAGAGCTTGAGAAAAGAGAAAAAGAAAAAGAAATTGAGGATCGAGAAAAAAAACTCGATAATTTACAACGGGAAATTTTAAAACTTCGCAGGGAACTCGGAGATTTAGAAAATCTAAAAGGAAAAGATCTTAAAGATTTACGAGATAAGTTGGAAAAGCTCGAAGAACTTAAGGGAAAAGTTGGCGACTCTGACGACAAAATCAAATCTTTACAAGATGAGATTAATAAATTGCGCAGAGAATTGCTCAAAGAGAACCGAGAAGAAATAGATAAACAGACAAAGCTAAAAGAAAAAGAAGAAGAAATAAAGAAAAAAGAAGAGGAGATAAAGCTCAAGGAGCTAAAAGAAATAGAACTAAAGGAATTAAAAGAAAAGCAAGAAATGATGGATGCATACGTCTTTATGATTGTTGTTTTTTTAACTCAGTTGCATACAAAACAAGCAGAAAAATTAAAGGTTCACGGCGAGACTCTTAAAAAGATTTCGCGAATTTTTGATCAATGGAATGTAATTCAACAAGGACTAAACACCATTTCGCGAAATGCAAAAACCATTTTGCAGTGGATTAAAGAAAAAAAAGTAGATTCAGATTACAATCTATATACAGACAATACCTTGACCAAAAGAGAAACTGACTCGCGCAAACTTGCCATATGGAATACTTTGAAAAATTTCATACCCAATTTGAATCAAAAGGTAAGGGAGTTAAGACGGATACTGGATGAAGTTAAGAAAGACTTGCCTAGTTCGGCAAAGTCTCTTTTGGACACCATGTATAAACTTTCCACAAGGATTTTAGACATACCTGAAACAAAAGGGGACAGCGACCTCACTTCTTACTTAAAAGTGGTTACTAAATCTGCAAATGAACTAAGGATATCACAAGAGATAGAAGATTTAAAAAATAGCAATAAAGAATTGTTGAAGAAAGCAGATGCGTTAACTGATGAGCGTAAAAGTATCCGCGATGATGTTGGAGAGACTCGTTGGGGTTTAACCGATGGTGCTTTAAAGTTTTTCTGGCCATCATATTACAAGAAGAAACAAAAATGGAATGAGCTAGGTGCTGAAAGAGACGGCATTTATAAAGAAATAGATGCCAATAAGAAAAAAATTAGTGAAAAAGAGAGTGAACTCAGGCAAAAAGTAAGAGAAAAAATAGCGCTTCCCGATAAGCGTTTAACTATTCTTCAATGGATCTCCGATAGTGATCAATCCAAATTTAAATCTTATGTGGATAATATCGCACAAGGAATCACTGCTTTAACCAGCATTTCTAATATGGCGCAGCAGCAGCTGCAAATTGACACCCAATACTATAACTCCTTGCTGGGACTACAAAAATCGGGGTTTGATTCTTTGACGCGTACTATACAAGGGATTGTTTCGAATTTGAGGTAGTTATTTACTATCTCGAATCGTAGGTATGCGATCCGGAGGAATAATGACTCCGCAGGATACGATATATTTAATCGCATCTTCAGGAGACATCTCTAGAAAAATTAACTCTTCTTTTTTATACATGACTAAAAATCCCGTCGTTGGATTGGGGGTCGTTGGTATCAGTACCGAATAGAGGTCGGAATCAGTTGATTGGGAACAGATCTTGGGCGATTTCCGAGAAATTAATCCCAGCATATAGGCGCCTTCTTTGGGAAAGGGAGCAATTACCACTTGCTTAAAGGAATTCTTATCTGCGGTAAATAAGGTTTTAATAATCTCCTGCGTAGTTTTATAGACTTTGTTGACTAAGGGGATGCGGTGCAAGATCTGATCACTCCAGTTAAGGAGGGTTTTAAAAAGAAACCAACGAGTAATGATTCCAAGTAGAACAGTAAAGAGACAAATTCCAATAAGAATTAAAATCTGACTACCATAGAGGATGGCTTTTTGGGGATTAATAAAGAGAAAACCTCGATTTACAATATCAAATCGCCGTAAGAATGCAGAAGTGAGTCCAATAAATGGTTGCGTTAAAAAATTAACGATAAAGACTACTATTGCAATTGTCACCGCGAGAGGCAAAAGTATAGCAAGCCCTGTAAGAAAATATTTTTTCATAGTGGGATAAGTATAAGAGGTATGCTTTCTTTTTCAAACAATATTATTTTTTTCGACTAGTCCAAATGGATTCGCTCAAACGAAATCTCCAGGGAAGAAGCATATCCTCTCCTGCATAATGAATTCCAACGCGAGGAGATGCAATAATTTTCTCACTCGGCGTATCTGTCGCAATTTTTTCAATCCAAATTAAGTCGCTTTGCAAGGAAATATAATTTTGCAAAAGAGTAATTCCGAGAGCTTTAGTCAAAGCACCGGGACCATTTGTCAATGCAGGAATAAGAGAGGTAAAATTTCGACGAGCAAGGATGGTATCAATTCCACTGAGAGGTTCAACAGCTCTAATTAAAACAGCGTGAGGCATTTCCTCTGGACCTGTTACCACGTTGAAGAGAAAATGCAATCCGTAGCATTGGTATACATACGCGGTTCCACCGATGGCAAACATAGCGCTATTGCGCTTCGTTTTTTTATTTTGGTAAGCGTGGCATGCGCGGTCTTCTGGACCTCGATACGCTTCCGTTTCAACAATACGTGCTGTTGTGAGTTTTCCATCGATTTTTGTGCAGAGAACTTTTCCAATAAGTTGCTTTGCAATGGCAACTGGATCCGGTCTTTGATAAAAGAGAGGGGGGAGAGTGATGCCTAACTTTGTAGTTTCCATTGTATTTCTCCAGATATAAGATCGATTTTCAAAATTTGCAGATAGATAATTTGTCCAGAGCGAAAAATTTCTCTTTTCCTCTCTCCCCGAAGAATTTGTTTTTTGGGTAAATAGTGATAATAGTCATTTCCAATTTCTGAAATGTGTATGAATCCTTCGATTTCAAGAGGTGTCAGAGAAAATCCAATGCCAAATGGCTTGATCGATGTGATAAGCGCTGGGTATTGTTTTTTCCGGTTTTTATGATATTCATGGAGTAGCAGTCGCAATTTTTTTAAAGTAATAACGCTAGATTCAGCCTTAAATGCTACCCGCTCTTGTAGAGAACATCGGCTTGCAACCGCTTCTATATCGACTTCTTTTGCTTCTCTAAAGAGTAATCGTTGAATAATTAAATCCGCATAACGCCTGATAGGACTTGTGAAATGGCAGTATTGCTCTAGACCAAGTCCGTAATGACCTATGTTTTTCGTGGAATAGACGGCGAGATTCATACTTCGAATAAATCGAATGGATAATTGTTGTAAAAGGGAAGTGTTTTTTGCTTTATCAAATACTTTCTGTATGTCGATAAGAGTGGGAGAGGAGGGAAGAGGAAAACCTAAGATACCAGCGAGTTTATAAAATTCAGAGAGGTCATCTCCCGTTGGCGGCTCGTGGACGCGAAAAATAGCGGGACTCTCTTCTTTGAGCAAAATCGTTGCAACTATTTCATTGGCCTTTACCATAAATTCTTCGACCAGTTGATGAGATTCGTCATATTCGTGGATAGAAAATCCAATGGTATTTCCTTTTTCATCAAATGTCAGTTGCAATTCAGGGAGTGCAAATTCAAGACTACCTCTTTCACGCCTCTTCACTTTTAATAACCGGCAGAGGTCTGCCATAAGGTCGAGTTGTTTTTTGAAAGGGTGTTTGACCTTTCCATCTAAAATTTGTTTCGCCTCTTGATAGGTAAATCGATGTTTACTTTTAATCACCGTGCGATCGTAAGAATAGTGAAGCAGATTTCCTGCAATGTCAAATTCCATAAAAACCGACATGGTCAGACGGGGAACGTGAGGACGCAAACTACAAAGACCATTCGAGAGAGTTTTTGGAAGCATAGGAATGCATTCTCCGGGAAAATAGACAGAGTTGCAGCGTTTACTCGCCTCAAGATCAAGTGCACTTCCCTCGCGCACGTAATGAGCGACATCTGCAATATGTACCGCTAGATGATAGTGCATATTGTCTGTTTGCGAAATAGAAAGGGCATCATCGAAATCTTTTGCCGTTGTAGGATCAATGGTAAAACAAGTCTCATTCATTAGGTTACGCCTATTTTGCATATCCTCTTTTGCCACTTCTTTTCCAAACCCCTTTGCTTGTTCGAGAGCTTCTTCTGGAAATTGCTCGGCGATATTGAATTCTGCAATGGCAGAGGGTATATCAATGCTCGGATCGCTGATATTGCCAAAACGCTTACTGATCTTACCTTTAATCGGAGGACCCCAATCGACAATTTTTACTTGAACTCGATCACCCACAGTCAAAGTACGTGGCCATTTGATTAATTGAAGTTTTCTCTCTGCTCCAAAAGAGGCGGAGTGAAGAATAATCTTCTTTTCCTTGTTTTCCATTTTCTTGACAATTCCAGTACAATTGTCTTTTTTCCGCATCAAAACGGATACCACTTCTCCTTCTGGTCCCTTAGGAGATACATTAGGTAAGACCATTACCTCCACGAGATCTCCTTCAAAAGCTCCATTGATGTAGGGAGCTGGAATGAAAATATCGGAATCGTTTTCTTGTTTTTTTGTAAGAGTTACAAAACCAAATCCTTTTGGATGAATTGTAATGTGCCCCTCTATTGTATCTCGACCATGGTTGGGCAGGATGTGAATCTGATTTTTTTTAATAGAAATATAATCCTTTTGGGTTAAATCGGATAAAATTTGAGTAGCAGTCTCATAATCTGGCCCTTTGATATGAAGAGTCTGAAATAGATTCGAAACAGAAACGTTTTTTTTTGAATTTTGGGTCAAAAATCGATAAATAACTCGATAAAGAGTAGAATAACGATTTTTTCCCAAGCTAGAATTCATGATGATAACCTCAAAATAAAGTGTAGAGCACGAAGAAGATAAAATCAATCTCTGCTTGCAGAAGCCTATGTCTTATTCGATTATTTTATAAAAAAACTATGACATAAAATGGAGTGATAGAACAAGATCTTTTAGTTTTAGAATAAATTTTATACAAATGGAAAAAGCATGACTATAGATAAAATCACCTCGAGTATAGGCTCGTCTCTTCTGTTTCAATCTCTTAAACAAAACTTAGATGATTATCATCAAGGTGCCAATAAGATGGGTCGCATAGTCTATCAATGCGCCCTTGCAAAAGTTACATCGTCTTCGATGTCCATGGCGATGGAGGGAATTACTTGGTTATCAGATAGCAGTAAAAATTTCCTACAGCAAAGTCTGATTACTTCTCTCGCGATTCCAATAATTCTCAATCTCGGCGATATTTTTAGTCTTCCTATTATAGGAGCTCATCGAAGAGAAATTTTTGCAATAAACTCAAATTTTTCAAGGGTTTGTTATGCTACTATGAACATTGCAATAGGGATTCTTTGCTGTGGAACAGGCTGGAGTCTTGGAGTCATAACGCTTGCTGCTCTCCACACTCAGCCAATGATTGAAAGACTAGGACTTCCCCCAACACTTTCCTCTATACTTTCCATTTCTAATAAGCTTATTGGAAGTCTATATGGTCTATATAGTGGAAATTATATTGTACAAGGCATTAGTTTTTTCCAGACTATTCGAAGTATAGAAAATCTTTCTTTGCTTTATATTCACAATAAAGAAGAACAAATGGATGCTCTTAGCAATGTACAAAGCCTACCAAGATGTGCTGCAAATAGCATCTCCTCTAATAGAGTAATACCTGCCAGATATCATTTAGTTCGAGAAGATATTATTGACGTACCTTCTCTTCCATCGGAAGAATTACCTGTTTTTTCTAATATGCTTTCTGATATCGATTGGGAAAATGATTTGCGGGCAAGGGAAGAACTTACAAACAGACTTAAGGAGGATTCTGCTTGGTGCGATCAATGGGGAGATTCAATAGATATAGAGCAAGCTATTCATCATATTAAGGAGGGAGAGAAAAATTTTTCTGATTATATGGCTACTTGTCCAAGTACAATACGCGATCGAGCTATGTGGATCCTTATTAATTTAAATAACAAACCCTCTCAGGATCGCATTCCCTATCTTATAGAAATGGCTTTGCATATGCATTATTGCGTAGCGGGCAAAAATGCAGAAATTGAAACTACTTATGGCATATTATTTAATGAGATAGATAGCACTTCGCTGCCCAGTAAAATCCATCAAATTATGCAGTACAAAAGAGAGGATTTATTCAAAAATATTTGCAGAGAAGAAGTGGAAAAAATCTATGGGGTACTCGAGCAAAAAATACGCTCTTCACAACAAGACATGAGAACTTATCAGCCAGAACTCTCTGATACAATAGCTGACCGGGTGCAGAAGTGCCTATATTATATGGACTCCTATGTCTCTCACAAGATATGGAAATTTCGCTCTCTGATTGTAGAAAAATTTAAAGAGAAATATATGAATGACGTTCACGTTTATAATGAACTTAAAAAGGAACTCACTGGCGCTATGAGGCAGCAGAAAACGCCTAATGGATTTATTCTCACGAGACTTGTTCACTGGCTTGTGATTAAAATTCACGAGTTGATACTCAGCCCAGAAGTCATGAGTATACGCATTGAGAGTTTGAATCGAATGTGTAGAGAATACAATACAGATTTTATATTGCATCAACTCCAAGAAAATTTGCAAAATGACGATGTGCTCCATCCAATCGATCATCAACATATTGTAGATTGGTTGCAATCTGATTTAAGATTGGATGACATGGGATCTATATATGATCAGGATGTTATACAAGCACCTACAGACAAGATTAAAGATAGCTATCTACTTTATTTACTCGTGCGTATTGGACTCCTCGAGGTATCTAATCAATTCGCTCGATACTATGCTCCCGTATGAGATATATTTTATGCTTATGACAACAAGCGAGAAAGCCCACAGTTTTAATCGCGGGCTTTCTCGCTTGTTGTCGTAAATAGCAGAAAAATTAGAATATAGGAATTTTTATAATTTTTTTCTATTTTAATCAATCTTTCCCAATAGAGTTTGGCATGTATTGCAGTCAGTAGTAACTTGCCGCATTGTACTGACTAATTTTTATAACTGGAAGTATAGCAGGGAAATACTACTCATGTACTCCCAAGGCTAAAGGGAGGGGATTTCGTATTGGTGTAAATTAAGTCCTAAATTTTATGTTTTTTTACCCGCAGTTGTCCACTGGAACAATGTCGCTGAAAGATCCAAAAGGAAACTCCTGGCATGGTACTTTGCACTTTGCTTGCCCATTCAAGTAGATTCTCAACGTTTGAAAAAGTCATAGCCGAAGTAGCCAGGCCATCAGCGTATGCGCAAGAGGGGGCCCTAACAGTGACACTCGCGATGGATCCCTCTTTGATTTCGATAGGGTGCAAAGTGTCAGGATGAATGATGTGGGAGTATTGTTTGCTATCAATCTCCCAATATTGTTCGTAATCTCCACTGGTGGCTATGGCCAAATTTGGCAGAGGAATTATTTCTGAATCGGGCATGCGCGAAATTGGATTTCGAATAGCAATCTGCCACTGTCGTCCCTTCGGATGATTTCCAGATACTGCAATGTCTCCCGCCCAATCTACATATACGTTCGTGTATCCACTGAACCGCAGTCTTTCGACAAGAAGATCTATTCCAAACCCTTTTGCAATGCCATCAAAATCGAATTGTACCTCAGTTTGTTTACAAAAAACTCCATTCCTTAGAGAAATAGCGTCCCATGAAAGATTTTCTCGAAGCGACTCTAACATCTCCTGGTCTATTCTCTCTGATTTTTCTAAAGATTTTTTCCAAAGAGAGATAATGAAACCCAGTGCTGGGTTAAAACGGCCTTCGCTGACTTTTGTGACTTGGTCTGCTACAGCAAATAACTCCAAGAGCTTGGGGGATAATTTTTTTTCTTCTAAGACAGGTAATTGATTGATGAGAGAGAGTTCTGACTTTGGATTCCAATGATCAAAACAGCTATGAATAAAAGCAAATGAAGAGGCAATGATTGATTCAATATGGGCTTGTTTTTTTCGAGATAGAGATCCACTTACTTGCACGTGATAGGGCATTTCCATAGCAATACCGGAGAAATGATGCAATCTGGGAAATTTTGGATAACAGGTAGGAAAAAGTATGACGAGTGCATAGAGAAAACCCCTCATTGCACTGCTCGCATGTAGCTAATCCAAGTGTTCGCCATTAACATAGCAATGGTCATCGGGCCAATGCCACCTGGAACGGGAGTGATGTGAGAACATATGGGAAATACATCAGCAAAGTTGACGTCACCTACAATTTTTGCAGAATCCTTTGACATTCTATTAATTCCGACATCTACTACAACAGATCCCTCTGTAATGTATTCTCGGTGCAGAAAATGGGGCTGCCCCATCGCTGTAATTACAATATCTGCCGATCGAACATGCTGCACTATATTTTTCGAATGACTATGTAGGAGAGTCACTGTCGCATTCCCGTCTTCATTTTTTTGCATCAACATAGCCGCAAGAGGTTTTCCAACGATATTACTCCTTCCGAGAACTACAATATGTTTTCCATCGAGTGAAATAGAATACTTTTTCAACAGGGCAATAATTCCGAGAGGGGTACAAGGGCGAAATCCATCGGAATCTCCCAGAAGTGTTTTTCCCATATTGTAAGGATGAAATCCATCGATATCTTTTCTGGGGTCAATCGCTTCCACAATTCGATAGACAGAGAAATGAGAGGGAAAGGGTTGTTGCACTAAAATTCCATGGACGTGCGGATCTCTGTTTTCTTTATTTATTATCTGGAGAATTTCTTTTTCTGTCGCAGTAGAGGGGAGTCTAATTTCTTTGGAAGAAAAACCCACTAGGCTACAGGCAGATTTTTTCTTCCGAACGTAAATATCCGATGCGAAATGATCCTCCATCAGAATAAAAGAAAGAGTTGGTTTTCCGCGCACACATTGCGCTTCTGTAGCGATATCTTGTAAGATTTGCTGTGCAGTTCCTTTCCCATCGAGTAAAATTGTCATCGTTTTTACTCAAGCGTTAACATCTTTAAAAGAGATTTGTGAATGTGGGTATTACTGGCAACAACGGATCCCGCTACATAATTACTAGTGGGAGCATACTTCTCTCCATCGAGAGTGGTAAAAGTACCTCCAGCCTCTTCCACGAGTAATTTTCCCGCAGCATAGTCCCACGGCTGCAAAGATACTTCCCAAAATGCGTCATATCTACCCGCAGCCACATAACTTAGATCGATTGCAGCAGCGCCCATCCGTCGGACTGGAATTCCCTTGCGGATAATGTGAGCAAACTGTTCGATGCAATGCAAGGGATTTTGATGGACATTATAGGGAAACCCTGTCCCAAAAATAGCATCTTCAATATTAGGAGTAGAAGTGACAAAAATTGGTTTTCCATTTAAGGTGGCGCCTTTCCCTTTTTCTGCTACAAAGAGTTCCTTTACGCTAGGATGATAAATAGCTGCCGAAACAATATCACCGTCTCTTGCATACGCGATGCTTACGCAATATACGGGAATATTATGGGCAAAGTTTACGGTTCCATCTAGCGGATCAATAATCCATAAATGCTCCGTTTGGTCTCCCTGCCAACCTCTTTCCTCACATAAAAAACTATGGTTTGGATACTGTTTTTGAATTTGTTTTATAATTAACTCCTCGCTCGTATTATCAAATTCGGTAACTAAGTTATGCTGTCCTACCTTAGAATCGATAGCAAAAGTTCCTCCAAAACCTTTTTCGAGTAGCCGACCTGCAGCAAGAGCTGTCTGTCTCGCTAAAATTGTCTCAGCTCTTAAGTGGGATTTCATAGCTCGGGTCCTTTACAAATAAATGCTGTAAACGGTTGATTATATACATCGGTAATTTAAACCAAATTAGGGTATAGATTCCATCTATAATCGCCATAATAACCATATCGGAAAAAATACCCCGAAGGGATAGAGGAGGGGGCACATTGACTAAAAGGTTACAGAAAAATAAAAGGGCCGTGTAAAGAGAGGAAATCAAAGCGGAATAAAGTACCCATGAAAAAATTTTTTCCTCAAAGAAGTGTTTCTTTCTGCCATACATCAGGAACGCAATGGCAACACATAAAATGGTGTGGATTCCAAATGGAAAAGAAGTAGTCGTACAATCGAGAAAGAGTCCAATGAATAGAGAAACCCAAAGAGAAAGAACGAGAGGAGAGCGTATAAATAGAAAAGCTTGGAGAGGAGCAAAGAATACAAAGCGAACATTGGGGAAAAGTATGGGAAAAAAGATAGCGGCTATAGCGCTTTGCGCTAACAGAAAAATGATTAAAGTCCAATGTATTCGAATATTCAAAAGACTATCTAGGCCTTCTTGCTGTAGTTATAAAAAAAACAGAATTTTTAGATATACCTTGCAAAATCAATTTCTGCAAGTGGAAACATCGCTACTATCTCGCTCATAGCTGGGATTGGGGGATGCACAGGTACCGATACCCGAGTAAATAAAGCCAAGTTTTTTCATATTGTCAGGGCAATATTGGTTTCTTCCATCTAAGAAAAATTTCCTTCGCATCACGGAATAAATTTGTCGCATGTTAATGTAGCGAAATTGTTTCCATTCCGTTACGAGACAGACGGCATCAGCGCCAGTTGCGGCAAGTTTCTCGCTGGAACAAAAAATCAGATTTTTAACGGAGGGAAGAAGTAATTTTGCCTTTGACATCGCCACTGGATCGAACAACTGCAGCATAGATCCACTTTTCTGCAGAGATTGAATTAAATCGAGAGAGGGTGCCTCTCGCATATCATCTGTATCCGGTTTAAAGGCGAGTCCCCAAATAGCAATAACCTTGTTCGAGAGACCTCCATAGTCATAGAATAGTTCTCGCAATTTCTCATAAAGCACCGCTTTTTGATGGATATTGACTTGCCAAATCGCATCTAACATAAGAGAGGGAACGTCGCACTTTTTTGCAAAACCTCTAAGAGCGCGAAGATCTTTTGGAAAGCAAGAGCCGCCAAATCCAACTCCGGCATATAAAAAAGCAGGTCCTATTCTAGAATCAGATCCAAGCCCCTTTCGAATGTCCTGTATATTGACCTGCATCGCTTCGCATAAACCTGCTATTTCATTCATAAAGGAAATTCGACAACTCAACATAGCATTAGAGACATATTTTGTGAGTTCTGCCGCTCTAATACTCATATGGATGATCCTATCTCTCGATAGAATAAAACCAGAATAAATTTCGCTCAAATACTCACGCACAGTCTCGCTATCACTTCCAATAATAATGCGGTCTGGTTTTAAGAAATCTTGCAAAGCGCTGCCCTCTTTTAAAAATTCTGGGTTGCATCCTACGTCAAAAGAAACGTCAGCTCCGCGTTCAAATAATAATTCATCAATGTGATTTTTGATAGCGCATACAGTTCCGACTGGCGCAGTTGATTTATTGATAATCAGTTTATAACTGTCCATATATTGGGCAATTTCGCCTGCAGCAGAAAATATATAGGATAAATTTACAGAACCATCCTTATTCGAAGGAGTCGGTAGCGCCAAAAAAATCAGTAGGGACGCAGAAACAGCAAAGCGATAGCTGCTTGTAAAAGAGATTCGCCCCTCCGCTATATTCTTTTGCAAAAGTTCTTTGAGACCCGGCTCATATAGGGGAACGTTACCAATCAATAATTGATCTACCCTATCCATATCGATGTCTAGACCGATAACAGTGTGTCCCATCTCTGCAAAACAAACGCCAGCGACCAGTCCGACGTAACCCATTCCAATAATTGTGATATTCATACCCCGATTACCTCATGTGCTTTTGCAGTGGAAAGTTTTCCAGATTCCAGATAAAGCACTCGATCGCATAAAGCTGCCAGATTTCTATCATGTGTTACAATGATGAGCGCTTTATTCATAGAAGTACAAAAGGAAAATAATAATTCATAGATTATTGCTGAATTTTTTTCATCTAAGTTGCCCGAAGGTTCATCGGCAAAAAGAATCGATGGATTATTAGACAGGGCTCTTGCAATAGCTACTCTTTGTTGTTCTCCTCCCGATAATTGTTTCACTGGAAAATGTTTTTGATCCAGCATTCCTATTTTTTCTAAAAGCCCGTTAGCAAACAGGTAGGTTTTACTGTTTTTTGCAATGGATTGTCTACCGATATAGGCTGGCATAAGAATATTTTCAAGCACGCTGTATTCCTCTAATAAATGGTATTGCTGAAAGACAAATCCAAATATTTGGTTGCGGAGAATTGATACATTCCATTGCTCTATTGATTTACCCATGATCATTACACTGCCGGAAGTGGGTCGATCGAGAGCGGCTAAAAGGCTAAGGAGGGTGCTCTTTCCAGATCCTGAGGGGCCAACTAAAGCTACTGTTTCTCCTTTATATATTGTTAAATCGATTCCTTGTAATACGTCAAATGACTTTGGACGCTCGAATCTCTTCCAAAGGTTCTTGGCCGCGAGTAATGGTTCTTGCATGAAAAACACCTATGATTGCAATGTTTCTTTCGGGTCTATATGTCGCAGCGTAAGCAATGGAATTAGACTGGCCAGAGTTGCGCACAGTGGCGTTGCGATAGAGACAAATAGAGAGGCGCGCAGACTAAGATTCTTTGGAAGTGATTGATAAAGGGCAGGATCGAGTAAGGGGTGTCCTTGCAACGCGCTAATACCGCGTATAAGAGGGGAGATATTTCGGATGGTAAGGGAAGCGAGTCCAAATCCAATCCCTGTGCTAAATAGTCCAATACATAAACCACATGCAGAAAAAATTGCGACAATGCTGCCTTTTGACGCTCCCATAACAGTTAGAATTGCAATTTCTTTTTTCTTATTATTGATCAATAAAATTAATAGAGAACAAATATTGCTGCAGGCGACGAGAAGAATTAACCCACTGACCAGAGAAAATAAATATCGGTCGCTTTGAAATTGTTGCATTAGATTTTTTATAAAGGGGTATTCGGAAAAGTGAGAAACTTTCCAAAAGCAGTCGAGTTTTGCATTTTGCAGTTCCTTTTCAATCGCATGTTGCATCTCTACGGTTTTGTTTAGATTATGCGTCCATATTCCAAATCCATTAGCCCGGCTCGTATCTAGTAGATAATCAACCGGGCTGGCTTTCACAGAATCTATAATATTTTGAGGAACGAAAAGGTAATTCATCCCAATAGAAATTGGACCTGGGTCATAAAATCCAGCCACATAAATGGGAGCCCTATTTTCCTGAAGAGTGAATCCTCCCTCCATACTGTAGGATATATATCCACTATCACCAATAGAAACTCCGTTTGATTGAAAATGAGAGGGCAGCACAACCCCACTTCTTCCATGGTGATTTTGGAGAAGCAAAGTCGATAGTTCAGTAGTATTTGGAGAAATTTCTAATCGGGAGAAAGACTTCATAGAGTTTGGAAAAGAGCCGAGATAGGCGATTTGTGATATCGGACCCTCCGATGTAGTCAGGTGGAGCAGTGCCGCTCCCATTTCATAATCAGATACCTCTGTATTTGCATAAGAGAGACAAACCTTTCCAATCACATCTCGGGCATCGCAAACGAGATCTCGCAATTCCCCGTTTTCCTTATGTATAGGGGGAGCCCAGTGAGCAGGAATTTCCATATCCCTATCGGGTAAATAAGGGTCCGCTCTATCAGAGGCCAGTTTCTCCCTAAGAGACTTAGTAGAATAGTCCGATTTACTGCTCACAGTGTCTATATTATAATAATAAGAGGAGTAATAAGTAGCGGTAGGAATTACGCGCAAAGGGGGGTGAAGGATTGTAAATTTCTCAAGCCAGCGCGCCTCTATTCCATCCATCACGGAAAAAAAAACGAGGGTTAACCAAACGATTGATGCAATGACAAAGAGCGAAATAAAGGTAATGAGACCAGTTGAGCCTTTTCTACCTCCCGATGAGAGAAATCTTTTCATTACAGAGAATTCAAACATAGAAATTCTCATTTATTTTGTAAATGAATTACTTAGCTTCTTTAAAGAGTACGTGTTTTCTCAATTTCTTATCAAATTTTTTAAGCGACAATCTATCTGTGGTATTTGTCTTATTCTTTACAGTCCAATAAACCTCTGGACTCTCCGTACTCTTTAATTTAATGAGTGTGCGGGTGCTTTTTTTCTTAGCCATGGGGCATCCTTCGATATTTCGATAAAACTTCCGCTGAATTTTACCCTCTTTTTTGGTTAAGTCTCAAGAAGAAAAAAGAGAGCATTTACCAGTAGGCCGACAGATCAGTATCTCATCGCTTAATTGAGCCTTTTTTTTATATAGTTGAAACCCGAGTCCCGCGATCATAGCTCCATTATCCGCACAAAGTGCGCGGCTTGGAAAGTGAATTGAGATACCTTTGGATGCTCGCGCTCTAAATAATTCTTGAAAATACCTATTTTGGGCAACGCCGCCACCGACATAAATCGTTCGGCACTCGTGGAGCTGGCAGGCAAGTAGGCTTTTATCGACCACATCTGTGCAAATCACTCGTTGAAAACTCGCTGCTAAATTCCCTCGTTCTCGATCGCTAAGTAGAGTTGGGTGACTTTTCAAGCTATTTTGCCCTTTCGCCTTATAGAGAGTTTGTGTTTTAAGTCCACTAAACGAAAAAGAGAGGGGACTTCCCCGAACCTTGCCAGCACTTAATGAATAAGCATTCTCATCCATCCCTTGCGCGAGCTTTTCTATTTGAGGACCTCCTGGATAGGGCAAATCCAGTAATCCAGCAACTTTATCAAAACACTCACCCATCGCATCATCGGTGCTTGAGCTAATTACAGTATAGGAAGCGACATCGGAGATTTTAAAGAGTACCGTATGACCTCCTGAAACAACGAGGCCAATAGATGGATAAACAGACTCATCAGTACACATCATCGCAGCATAACTGTGAGCCATGACATGGTGCACTCCCACCAAAGGCAATTCCCAAGCAAAACTCAGTGCTTTAGCTGTATAAGCTCCGACAAGAAGAGCTCCCATAAGTCCGGGTTCATTGGCGACACTAATCAGAGAGAGTTCTTTATGAGAAATTTTTGCATCTTTCAGCGCTTGATCAATTACTGGTAGGACAGCACTTGCATGTTCTCTAGATGCGAGCTCTGGGAAGACCCCGCCATAGCGTTTGTGTAGATTAGATTGCGAAGCTGTTACAAGCGATAGAATTTTCTTGCCACTCTCGACAATTCCGACACTTGTTTCATCACAAGTAGATTCAATTCCAAGTACGAGCATACTAATTTATATAATTATTTGGAGTAATATACTATAGGTCGCATTATTTATACTATGATATTAAAAACATAATATAGCATTAAACTTGGAATAGGGCTTTCTCTACAAAACTGTGATAAATTGCAGCTGACTATTATCAGCAAAAATTTACTTAGGGATTATTCTTACTAACTTTAATAAGTTTCCGTAAGACTTCGGTAGTAGACCACCATTCGGAGCTGGATTCTTTACTGTTTTTATAACTTTAAAAGGTTTAGTTGGCCAAGCTCCCGTAGGATTGCTATTTGGATATATATTTTTTATTGGCGTTGGAAATAGAAAAGGCTTAATTGACCCAGTAGATGATTCAAGGGTGTCTCGACTGCCAAGCTTTAGATCTTGAAGATTAAATTCTTCTACTGCCTTTGTAATTCCTAAAGGTGATGGGTTATTATTTGCGTTTACATTATCCTCTAAAGGCTTTGGATTAACAAGCTTTAGATCTTCAAAGTTAAATTGCTTTATTGTCTTTGCAATTCCCAACAATGATTGATCTATATTTGAGCTTTTATCATCTAAAGACTCTGTACTCTCAAGCGTGGTATTCTCAAGGTGTAACTCTTCTGCTTGCTCTATAGTTGCCATAGGTAATACAGTAGCACTTGGGATTATCTCATCTTCTAAAGACTCTGTACTCTCAAGCGTGGTATTCTCAAGGTGTAACTCTTCTGCTTGCTCTATCGTCGCCATAGGTAATACAGTAACACTTGGGATTATCTGATTTTGCTCTATAGTTGCCTTAGCAGTAGCACTTGGGATTATCTCATCTTTTAAAGACTCTGTACTCTCAAGCGTGGTATTCTCAAGGTGTAACTCTTCTGCTTGCTCTATCGTCGCCATAGGTAGCGCAGTATCACTTGAGATTATCTCATCTTCTAGAGACGCTATACTACCAAGCTTTAAATCGTCGAGGTTCAACTGCTCTACTGCCTTTGTAATTCCCAAAAGTGATTGATTATCATTCCAGTTTATATTATTTTTTGAATTATTAGGTCCACCGGTTAAATTACCTATCGCCTTGAATGGACTATCAAAAAAACTGAGAACCATTTGATGTGTATCATGTATTTTTGTGTATAAGTTTCTGTTCAGCAATATATAACTTATCGCTACAAATGTGATCATAGACTCGACAGGATAATAAACTATAACAGTTCCTGTAGCAAATACCGCAGCAGTGAGACAAGCTGTTTGTAGTGGTCTATCAATAACTACTCGGATAGCTTCTTTTGTCTTTTTTACTAAATAGGCTGCTGCTATTCCTGTAGCAAGTACTGTAGAAGCGACAAAAGCTGTTTTTACTATTGGGCTATTGAATACAGATTGTCTTACCGTATCTACAACGTATGATTTTATTGAATCGGGATAATTGTTTTCGTTATTAATTGCGTTTATTGTCATAAAATACTTTTATTTTTTTAAATAGGGTTTCAAATAGTTTGTAATTATTTGGGTTATATTTTATTGGATTATACTTAATTGAGATTGGTTTATACAGTCTCGGGATTTCTCTTCTTAGTTCTGATTGTAAAAGGCTATTAAAAATAGTAAAAATTAAAGAATTTTCTTGAAACGCTCTTTGTTTTTTTGTAGCGTCTAATTCTACTGTAGGGTG
>JBOFEG010000032.1:0-47380 GCA_051647685.1 Chlamydiales bacterium | reverse complement strand
AAAGGCTAATTCAGCTATATTCTTTACCTAAGATATCTAATAAGAGCATAGATAACAGTATTCTACTTTGCGCACACTCTCCACATAAAACACTGGATATATTAGAAAGGCTAATTCAGCTATATTCTTTACCTAAGATATCTAATAAGAGCATAGATAACAGTATTCTACTTTGCGCACACTCTCCACATAAAACACTGGATATATTAGAAAGGCTAATTCAGCTAGATTCTTTACCTAAGATATCTAATAAGAGCATAGATAACAGTATTCTACTTTGCACACATTCTCCACATAAAACACTGGATATATTAGAAAGGCTAATTCAGCTATATTCTTTACCTAAGATATCTAATAAGAGCATAGATAGAATTATCAAAGTTTCTGAAAAAATCCATATAGTTCAACTAATGAATGTAATAGACCGATTAACTCTTTCTTTTTCGACTGGCGAACATATTACCGGTTTTATTCAAAAAAACATGTCTATGGAGTATATAACGGAGTTTTTGAATTTTTATGACGCAGTAAAACAACATAATAATTTTGAATCAATATTGAATTGCATTGGTGAGATAATCAATTTTCTGGAAGAAGAAAATGCTCGTATAACGGTTCTTCGTACTTTTACAATTGAAGCTGCATTATTAGATAGCAATTTAGTCGAATATTTCGCATACACTATTCAAAAATCAGTACCTAAATTTGTAAGGAATAATACTATAATTACAAGTACCATTCAGGAAACAGGGAGAAAAATCTTTAGTGAATACGTCGGAAACAAGGGATTTAAATTTCATGTTAGTCTTTCTGTATTTCATAATAATCCAATAACAATTTTTTTGAGTCTCTTTTATAAAATGAAACAATATCCAGATAGCATGTTCTTTCAAATTCAATATCTTAATTCTTTAGGACAGGATGTTGGAGGAGTAACAAGAGATTTTATAAGTAGATTGGTAAGCACTATTTATAAAGAAAGTTACCAGCTTTATAGATCATTCAATACCGGTATTATTCCAATCATTAACGATAAAAACTCTAATCTCTCAGTAGACGATCAAAAAAAATATTTTATAGTATTTGGAAAACTTTTTTTCTTATCTTTTTTAAATCATCAATCGGTGACATTAGGAAAACATTTTCATCCTTCAGTATTTGAAATGATTTTTAGTCTTAATGATAGAGACTTGAAGAATATATTTTCAGATGAAGTATTTAAAAAAATGGTAAAAATATACGGAATTAAAGTTTTTCAATTATCCGAGGAAGCAGCAAACGACCTCTCACAAAATATTATGAATGAATCAATTCAGGATATTTTTTGTGTAGATTCAATAAAAGAGCTTAAAGATACTTATATGTATGATAAGCAAATTAACGCAATTTTAATTATTGCAAAATCAATGTATGATTCTTTAAAAATTAAATTTCCAAAAAATCGATTATGGAATTCGCTAAAAGAAGGTAGTTCAGCTGAGAAATTACAGATTAAAATTGAAGGAGAAATAAATTTAAGTAAAGTTTTAGATGCTCTTAGATATAAAGGTAATTTTTTTGAAAATAATTTTATATATATGAAGAGGTGGTGTACAGAGGCAAATACTGATATGTTAAAAAAATTAGTTTATGCAACTACAGGAAAGGATACATTAAATGATAAAGATACAATAAATGTTACGGATGAACGAACAGATGGGAAATTACCTTACTTTTGTACCTGTTTTAGCTACATACAGTTATCAAATTATTCGGGTAATTATGAAAAATTTAAAAAAGATATAAACACTACTATAGAATCGATAGCGTGTCAGAGAGAAGAGGGAACCGATACCTTTCAAAGTAGTTAAGAAAGACAACATTCTTTGTTCGATTGTGTTAACAGATAAATCGTTTACTTTTATGACAATAAGCAGAGAAATGCACAGGTTTAATAGTGAAAGATGAGAGTGTCCATTTATTCTTTTAGTTTTGAACAACTCACTGTTCCATCTCAAGGTATTAGACTAAAGAAAAACAAAATTAACGTTGACTGGGTAAAATTGAACTTAGATTTTAATAGAAAAACTGAAAAGATCCATCAAATTGAGTAATATTTAAGATTATTTTTTCTATCCTGTAAAGGGAAAAGAAATAGATAGCATGTCAATGTCTTGGCTAAGGGTAGAAAGATTAAAGGAAATAAAAAAACGGTAAAAACTTCCAACCAATTCAGATATGCTCTGAAGAGTTGGTCTTTTTATCAATTGAGAATTTTCATGCTATGAAAGCTAAATTCCTGTTATACAATAGCAAGGATTGATTCAAAGTATACATCAAAGCAGTCTAGTGAATACCGACTTATGGGTGAAAGAAACTGGGAAAAACTTTAAGTCTCTTCATCTAATTCTTTCTAAAAAGTAATTACTTATCTAAAGTTTGTTTTGTTAATTGAATCTGTTTACGTAAAGTCATATTATGTTCGATTTCATTGCGTATTTTTTTCCAAGCATGTAACAGAGTCGAGTGAGTTTTCCCTCCAAAAGCTGTTGCGAGTTTAATTAAAGAAGACTCACTGATCAATTCTTTTGCGAGATACATAGCAATTTGTCTAGGAAGAGCGATATTTCTTGTACGATTATTACCACATAGATCACTTACTTTTACATTAAACATAGCCGCTACGCTTTTTAAAATATGATCTACAGTCAGAGATTTTTTTGTCGTATACTGAAAAATTTCATGCAGAGTAGTTTCTGCAACAGATTGGGTTACTTCTAAATGCATCAAGTGACAATAAGCGCTCAATCTATTAATTGCACCTTCTAGCTGACGTACATTGTGAAAAATACGCTCTGCGATAAAGAAGGCAACTGAATGGGGGAGTTTAATGCCTCTTTGTTCCGCTTTAGCTTGCAAAATTGCTACACGTGTTTCTAGATCTGGAGAACCTATATGAGCGACGAGTCCCCATTCCATTCGAGCAATTAAGCGTTCGGATAATTGGAGAGCAGAGGGCGGTTTATCACTTGTAATGACAATCTGTTTCTTTTCATGAATGAGGCTCTCAAACATATTACAAAATTCTTCTTCAAAATTAGGACGGTTTTGCAAAAACTGAATATCATCTACTAAAAAAATATCTAAGCTTCTATAATATTGTTTTAATTTGTCTAATGATTTATTTCGTAGACTTGTTACTAAATCGTTAATGAAAGATTCTGTTGTGCTGTAATGAATGTTATATTTAGCTGGAGAGGACTGAAGATAATTTCTTATAGCCCATAGTAAATGAGTTTTTCCGCGACCAACTCCCCCGTGTATAAAGAGTGGAGTATAGCTAGCTCCGGGACGCGTTGCAGCACCAATAGCTGCAGATTTCGCAAATTGATTGGAAGGCCCTTCAATGAACTTTTCAAAAGTGTAACCTAAATATCGCAAATTATCTGTAGCGTGCTCTACGATAGGAACATTTGCTTCAACGAGTTCTATAGGTTGATCTCGCGATCGATCCATAATTACAAACTCTAAAGGAAGTTTTCCTTTGTACATGGGTAAAAATGTCATTAAATCGCTTTTATAATTCTCCAAAAAATATTCTTGCACAAAGACATTGGGAACTTCTAAAATCAATTTTTGATCTCGAATTTCAATCAATTGAATGAGAGATAACCAATTCTGAAATTCAGTTGGGCTGCACTTTGCTTTTAAAAATTCTATGAGTTCTAGCCATCCCTCTTGCAGGGTTTGTGTTGTCATATATGCCTTTACTGAATGGTTGATACACACAATTGTAATTGTAAATCTATCATTTGTGAGGACAGTCAATCAAGAGAAATTCGTGTCTAGTAGGAGAGATTATTTATAAGCAAGTAACAATGCACTTGCTTGTGACGCGATGATAGGATTTGGATTTTTTTGTAGTCTTTGAGCCAGCTGTATTCCAGAGGATTTATACCCTGAAAAAAGGAGGGCTTTAGTTCGATTCAGCAAAGTGGGGCCATGATCGGGATTTTTTTGTAAGGCTTGCTCTAAATATTGTAGTGCTTCTTTATTATTGTTTAATTCTAAATGAATAGCTCCGAGAATTTGCAAATCATATTCTTGTTCTTCAGAAATAATTAATAAAGATTCAAAAATCAATTTTGCAATTTCATAGTGACCCTGCTTCATATAAGAATATCCAATACACCTAAGTGTTTGTATATCTTCATCAGTAAAATCAAGTATCTTTTGCCAATTGACTGAACTCATAATCAACCTTTTTGCAAATACAGACGATTATTTTCAATAGTTTCAAAACAGCGAAATAAATTAGTCAATTTTTGTTTACATTCTGTTAAGATTGCAGCTTCACGGCTTTCCATAATTTTATCTTCATCAGAAACTTTGGGCTGATTTTTATCTAAATCCACTTGGGTTTGTATACGTGTATTAAGTTCTGGATGATTAAAGACTGCCAGAAAGGAAAAATCTTGTACATGATAACGTGGAGGTGGTTCAAAGATACTTATCGTAGAATATCCTAACAGAGTGCTAGTTAAGATAGATAGGTTAGACACGTAAGCGGGATCTATGACCGCTGTATGGACTTTAGAACCAATCGATGCTTCTCGGATAATCTTTTCATCAAATTGCTCTAAGTTTCTTGCATATTTTATAGAAGTTTCAATATTTAAATTATCCACCGTGGTCATGTAATGTCCTATTTTTATTGTCTCACTTATAATTTCATTATTAGATAAATTTATTTATGTACAAGTCAAGTAGGATTTATTACTAATTTCCACCTGTTTCCACTGAACTTAGCATATTCATAACAAAAGAGTTAAGTTATCATTATTTAACTATGTAAAAAAAAATATAAAAAAATCTTGTTAGCTTTGTAATTCTATTGTTAGAATGTGGGATTTGGTGGAAATGAGATAAATCCATGGCTAATTTTTTCTTCAGCGGTTCAGTAGAAACAAAGTTAGATGAGAAAAATCGCTTTGTATTACCGCAACCGATGAGATACGGTTTAATAGAAAATGGATGCCTTGAATTTACCATTGCTTTGGGGTTGGGCGGTTGTTTAACCATTTATAGGAACAGTGAAATCGCGACAATAGCAGAAAAATTTCGTAAAAAACAGCATGTCTATAAATACCAAAGATTTTTCACATTATTTTTTTCTACGCTACATGCCACTACTTGTGATAAACTAGGCCGAGTCGTTCTTCCAAGTATGTTAAAAAAAGCAGTAGGGATTACTACGAATTTAGTAGTAGCCGGCGTATTGAATAAGATTGAAATCTGGTCAGAAGAAAAATACGAAAAAGAAGTATTAAAATATCTGTCCCCTGAACTCGATACATCACTTATATCTATCACTGAAGAGGCTTTTGCTCTACTCAGTGATGAGGAAAAAGAAGAAACGATAGCTGATGCACCACACGAATTAGAAGAGGACGGATTAGATGTTGAACCATATTTCTGTAATGTTACCTGAGGTAATTAATGCTTTTTCGGGTAGCCATATAAATGTTTTTTTTGATGGAACTGTAGGAGCTGGAGGCCACGCAGAGAAAATTTTAGAGCAACATCCTGAAATTAAGAGATTCTTTGCATGTGATCGAGATACAGCAGCATTGCAACTTGCAAAGTCTAGATTGCATCGTTGGGTAGATAAAATTACATGGATTACAGGTAATTTTGCAGATATAGACCAGTATGCAAAGCAGTATGATATAAAGGAGATTGATGGTTTTTTTTTGATCTAGGAGTATCGAGTATGCAACTAGATAATCCAGAAAGAGGATTTAGTTTTATGCGAGAGGGGCCATTAGATATGAGAATGGATTCTCGGCAAAAGCTTACTGCAGAAAAAATTGTCAATGAATGGCCCGAGGAGGAACTAGCCATGATTATTCGTGAATATGGAGAAGAGCCTAGATGGAAAAAAGCTGGGAAAGCAATTGTAATAGCGAGAAGAAAAGATAGAATTCGTTCAACTACACAACTTGCTACTATATTATCACAAGCTCTGAAAACTAGAGTGAGAGGCAGATTACATCCAGCAACACTCGTGTTTCAAGCATTGCGTATGGCAGTGAACCATGAATTGTCATCAATTGATGATGGCATTAGAAAAGCTATTCAATGGTTGAGTCCAAATGGAAGAATTGCTGTGATGAGTTTTCATCGATTGGAAGATCGAATTGTTAAACATATCTTCAGGTCCTATTCACAACCAAAGGAAGTAAAGGATTTTTTCTTGAAAGTACTTACGAAAAAGCCAATTGCTCCTCCTTTTTTAGAAAAGAGAAGCAATCGCCGTGCTCGTAGTGCAAAACTTAGGGTAGCTCAGAAAATTTCTTAAGTTTGAGGCAATAAATGAGGCTAGAGCGTTTATTTCGATGCATCTTGTGTATTATTGCTATTGGATATTTTCAATATGTTTATTTGCAAAAACAACATGAAGTCACAAAACTACGCTTAGATATCCCTCATTTAAGTGCGAATGTAAAAAAAGCAAAAGAAGAAAATTTGCACCTGAGATTTTTAGTAGATCAATTTGAAAATCCTCAATATCTTGGAAAAATTGCTCGAGATAAACGATTTTCTCATTTGAGGTATCCACTTCTATCTGAGGTTATAACAATTCATAGAGATGACAAGTCAATGCTACATACGGATATGATTAAAAACCCCAATACTAAAGAAGCTATACCTGTTATTGGGAATAATTAAAAATGAAAGGTGCTCGGCGTCTTTCCCTGGTAATTATAAGTCTTATTTTTCTGTTTTGTGTTCTTATTGTTCAATTTTACAGATTGCAAATTCTTCAACAAGCTTATTGGAATAGGCTTGCTCGTGCTCAACATGAGACAGTTATTACGGATCCAGTTAAACGAGGAAATTTTTTTTCTAATACATGCATTAAGCAAGGGCATCCAGAAAAATTGCAACCATTCGTTGTCGATATAATGAAATTTCATTTGCATGTTGATTCACTGGCTATTCCATCAATCGCTAAAGATGAAATGGTTACTACCTTACACGAATTTCTTCCATCCATGACACTTGAAGAAATCAAATCCATACTACATAAAAAAAGTCGAGATCGAAAAATGGCTTCTTGGCTAACACCTGAACACGCAGAGTCTATTCAAGGATGGTGGTCTTCTTTTAGTAAAAAATATAAAATCCCTATTAATGCTATTTTCTTTGTAAAAGATTACCAAAGGTCATATCCATTTTCTCATACTTTGGGACAATTACTTCATACAGTTCGTGAAGACCGCAATCCAATAACTGCACATAATTATCCAACAGGTGGACTAGAGAGCTATTTTGATGCCTATTTAAAAGGAGAAGTTAGTAAAAAACGAGCACTTAGGTCTTCCAGAAATTCTATCGAAACTGGAGAGATTCTACAAACCGGCTGTAATGGTTCGGATATATATCTAACTATTAATCATCACTTACAGGCGATCGCAGAAGAAGAAATAAAAAAAGCAGTCGACATTGCTGAAGCAAAATGTGGTTGGACTATTTTAATGGATCCAAAGAATGGAGATATTTTATCCATTGCACAATATCCATTTTATGATCCCAGTCAATATCGCCATTACTATAACAATCGGGGGCTACAAGAATATATGCAGTTAAAACCGGTAGTAGAAGCGTTTGAAATCGGATCTATTATTAAACCTATTACTGTTGCTATTGCTCTGCTGGGAAATGAAGAATTGCAAGCTAGAGGGGAGAGTCCATTATTTCATCCATTAGAAAAAATCCATGTTGTCCCCACTTGTTTTCCAGGAAGAACTCGTCCTGTTAAAGATGTAAGAGATCATGCCTATTTAAATATGTATATGGCTTTGCAAAAATCTTCTAATGTTTATGTCGCAAAGCTGGTAGAAAGGATAATAGATCGACTTGGCGTAGATTGGTATCGAGATAAATTACAGACAGTATTTGGATTTGGAAAAAAAACTGGTATTGAGTATCCCTATGAGAATGTTGGGTTTTTGCCCAAACCTGGTAAAACATATAAGACTGGATCCGTGCAATGGTCTAAAGCAACTCCATATTCGCTTGCTATGGGGTATAATTTACTTGCGAATTCTATGCAAATGATGCGTGCCTATGGAATTTTGGCTAATCGAGGACTTGATGTGCGACCTACTTTTCTACGAAAAATTGTCAATAAGGATAAAATCCTTATGGAACCAGTGCCTCGACAAACCCGAATCATTTCAGAGGAGATATGTGAGGAAATTGTAAAAGCATTAAAATTTGGAACTAAGCGAGGAGGTACTGCTTTTCGAGCTGATATTCCTGGATATACAGAGGCTGGGAAAACAAGTACATCAGAAAAAATTAAAAATGGAAAGTATTCCCCCGAACATCACTTTTCTAGTTGTATTGGGTTTGTTCCAGCAAATAACCCACGTTTTGTTCTCTTGGTAGCCATTGATGAACCTAAATACGCATTTATACCAGGGATTGGAAGAATTTATTTCGGTGGAGTATGTGCAGCTCCTGCTTTTAAAGAAATTGCTATGCGAGCTTTGCAATATCTTGGCATTCCACCAGATGATCCTCATGGAAATTCAATAGATACTGTGAATTTTAATCCATCTAAAGCGGATTGGGCAGAAGAAGTAAAGGAACTTGCTAAACTTTATCAATCTTGGAATTGAAAACTATGAAATTATCTTCACTATTCAATGGACTGAATATAGAAATTATTGGCGATCATGAAGATATAGAGATCAATGGAATTGCACTACATTCTCAAGATGTGCTTGCTGGATATCTTTTTGTATCACATACAGGAAAATTTACAAGAGTAGCTAAACAGAATGGAGCAGTAGCTGTCCTAACCAATAGTTGTCTCTGCCTTGAAAAAGATTTACTGCAAATTATTCCAGATGATTTCCATTCTATTAAATTAGAAATTATCAATCGATTCTATCCTATTTACTCGAGCAATTTTTTAAAGATCGGAATTACTGGAACAAGCGGCAAAACAACTACATCGTTTCTTATTCAAAGAATTCTTACCTCAAATGACGAGTATTGCGGTGTAATAGGGTCAGTTGGTGCTTATACTAGAAATAGAGTTATACCTACTCGACTAACTACTCCTGATTGTGTAACTGTTCATAGACTCTTACATAACATGCAAAGGGAAAATGTGTCTTATGTCGCTATGGAAGTGTCTTCTCATGGTCTTGAACAAAATCGAGTAGCAGGAGTAGATTTTTCTATAGCGATCTTTACTAACTTCTCACATGAACATTTAGACTATCACAAAACTATGGAGAATTATTTTCTAGCGAAGTGTAAATTATTTGAAGAACTTCGAGTTGATGGAATAGCGATTGTCAATAAAGATGATCCTGCCTTTGAAAATTTATCCAAAAAAATACATGGGCGTATCATTACATATGGATTACAGATTGGTGCAGATATTTACGCAAGTCATATCAATTTGTCGTTGGGCGGGACTAGTTTTTCTATTGAATTTGCGGGTGAAATTGGATATATTGATTCTTCTTTAATCGGTCTCTTTAATGTTTATAATATATTGGCTGCAGTAGGAACAGGGATAGCATGTGGAGTTTCATTACAAGAATCCTTGAAACGTCTGCGCGGATATAAGCAGTCTTTTGGTAGAATGGAGCGAATTTTCTCAAATAACTCCTCTATTCCCTTTATTTTCTTAGATTATGCTCATAAACCTAATGCGCTTTCCCAAGTCTTGCACACTCTATCGGAACTGCAAGATGGTAAGCTTATTATTGTATTTGGATGTGGCGGAGAAAGAGATCGAGAGAAAAGGCCACTAATGGCACAGATTGCGGAAAAGTATGCTGACAAGATATTTATTACTACGGATAATCCACGAGGGGAAGATCCGGACGCTATTATTGCGGAAATAATGCAAGGATTCACGAATCTTAACAAAGTTTGTATAGAGAAAGATAGAAGATCCGCTATTCAACAAGGGATTAAATTCGGTAAAAAGGGTGATGTTGTCTTGATTGCAGGACGTGGAAATGAAACTACGCAGATTTTCTCAAACCATACGTGCGACTTACAAGATCGAGAAGTAATACATGAATTTCTCTCGCAAAATTTGTAATGCTTTCGTTATAAATGTGATTTTTTATTCAATCGAAACCTTATGAGGATAATTCCAGCCCCCCCAATTCTTTATGTCTGGCTTTACTTCTTTATAAGTATCTATTTAGGTTCTTGTGAAGCCGCTCCCCCTAGCCCTGCTCCAGCTTATGTCCGTAAGGGACTCGTTATATTAGATGCAGGTCACGGAGGTTATGATTTAGGAGCTCACAATCAATTTTGTGAGGAAAAAGTTATTGCTCTTAAAACTACTATGCTCGTTAAAAAGTATCTCCTAGATAAGGGATATCGAGTCATGCTTAGTCGCCAGGATGATACATTTATTCCTTTGAAAGAGCGAGCCTTGCATGCAAATCGCATTCATGCGAAAGTATTTGTGAGTATTCATTATAATGCAGCTAGAAATCCTTCTGCTCATGGAATTGAAGTTTTTTATTACGATAAAACTTTAGATTGGCGAATGCATTCATCAAAGAGGCTTGCTAATTGTATTTTATCGAGACTTCTAGACAGAACTCATGCAGCTTCTCGAGGAATTAAGGGAGGAAATTTTTTAGTTATTCGAGAAACTTCTATGCCAGCTATCTTAATCGAGGCTGGTTTTATTACTAATCATGAGGAATGTAAGAAATTAAAAGATCCAAGTTATATTAATTGTATTGCGAGAGCAATAGCAGATGGCATTGATAAATTTTGTACTTCACACTAAACGAGTAATTCATAAGGAAATATGCAACAGGGTAACTTTGACATAGGTTTAATTGGACTTGGAACAATGGGACAAAATCTCGCTTTAAACTTACGGGATAATGGGTACAAAGTAATTCTATACAATCGCACTCTGTCAGTAACTAAAAAATTTATGAAGCAGGTTGGATCAAGTCCTACTATAAGAGGAGTTGATTCTATACAAGAATTATGTCAATCACTCACAAAACCAAAGAAAATACTTATTATGGTCCAGGCTGGTATGGCAGTGGATGCTGTAATTTCACAATGTATGCCATTTTTGGAGCCTGAAGATATTATTATTGATGGTGGAAATAGTCATTATATCGATTCTGAAAGACGCTATAAAGAATTACGTGAAAAAAATATATTTTTTGTAGGAGCGGGTATTTCCGGGGGTGAGGAAGGAGCACGTTACGGACCTTCTATTATGCCCGGGGGAGACAAGCGAGCCTGGCCATATATTGCTCCGTATCTCCAATCTATTTCTGCTAAAGTGGAAAAGACCAATGAGCCGTGTTGTGACTGGGTAGGAGAGGGTGGTGCCGGTCATTATATAAAAATGGTTCATAATGGAATCGAGTATGGGGATATTCAGATCATATGTGAGGCTTATCACATTATGAAAGAAATTGTAAGATTATCGTCAGCAGAATTGCAGCATGTTTTTGAAGTTTGGAATCGAGGTCGTTTAAACAGTTATTTAATTGAAATTACTAGTAAAATTTTTGCGTACGAAGATACAGATGGGATAGCATTGGTCGAGAAAATTAGAGATACCGCAGGTCAAAAAGGAACCGGTAAATGGACTGGAGTTAGTGCTCTTGAGCTTGGTGTGCCAGTAACATTAATTGTAGAATCTGTATTTGCTAGAATGATTTCTGCTAATAAGAAAGAACGAATGATTCTTCATAAAAGATATCCACACTCTGAATATTCTACTATAAAAAATTCTAAAAAAATTCTCCATCGACTGGAGCAAGCTCTTTATGTCGCAAAAATTATTAGTTATGCTCAAGGATTTATGCTTATGCAATCGGCGGCCATAGAATATAACTGGAAGCTTAACTTTGCCACAATCGGAGCACTTTGGCAAAACGGCTGTATTATACGCAGCGCTTTCCTTGCAGAGATTGTCACAGCTTTTACAAAAAACCCAAAACTCGAAAATTTGTTACTAGATGATTTCTTCTGCGAGGCAATAAAGACTTCGATTCCAGGTCTAAGGGAAATTGTAGCGTTAAATGCATTAGAAGGAATCCCAACGCCCTGTCTTAGTGCGGCTCTTAGTTTTTTTGATGCTTCGACATGTATTAACTTGCCAGCTAATTTATTACAGGCTCAAAGAGATTTTTTTGGTGCTCACACTTATCAAAGGATAGATAAGCCTGAAAAAGAATTTTTCCATACAAAGTGGTAAATATAACGAATAATTTCGAAATTAGTACGAGAATTTTTCTTATCAAATGATGTAAAAAATATTATTTTTTAACAGGTCTATTTAATACTGATGTATTATGTGGGTTGACTGTTTCAAATACAGCGTTTGGAACAGGAGGTGGATTATCATTTTTATTTACTGAATCCATCGCAAAAAGAGAAGTGCTTAACATAGCTATATAAAGAGCATTATAAATATATAACATTGTTTATTCTCCTTAATTTTTTGACATTCTTTAATATTATTATTTATCTAAATATTTTATTTTTTTCGATCAGAACTATAATTAGACTTGGAGCTAGATTGTATATCTGCTACGAATTTGTTTGGTGGTATAGATCTAGTATATAAGATCGATTATCACCATTTTTTCCATCTGAAGCAAAAAGAGAAGTACTCAAGATGGCTAGATAAAGAATAAATATGACATACGCAGGTTCCTTTAAGCTAATTATGTGTCTTATAAAATAAAGCATTAATTAAATTAAAAAATTAATTTTATAAAGTTTTATCATAAAAATCTATAAAAAAATTATTTTTCTTCTACGCGCAAAACCTCCATGAAAGCTTTTTGTGGGATATTTACTTTGCCAATTTCCTTCATCCGTTTTTTTCCCTCTTTCTGTTTTTCCCAAAGTTTGCGTTTTCGCGTAATGTCGCCACCATAACATTTTGCAGTCACATTTTTAGCAAGTGCAGAGATGGTTTCTCTAGCTATGACTTTGCCACCAATGGCTGCTTGAATAGGAACTTTAAATTGCTGTTTAGGAATTACTTCTATAAGTTTTTTGCAAATAGCTCTACCGCGATGTTCTGCTTTGGATTGATGGACAAAAGAGGAAAAAGCATCGACTGGTTCATTATTAACTCGAATCTCGAGTTTAATGATGTCGCCTTTGCGATAATCAGATATCTCGTAATCGAAAGAGGCGTATCCTTTAGAAATAGATTTTAAGCGGTCATTAAAACCTGTTATGATCTCGTTCATGGGAAATTCATAAGTTAGCAATAAACGTACGCCATCGAGTGTTTCTGTATTTAATAGTTTGCCCCTTCTTTCTGATCCGAGATTCATTATAGCCCCCAGATAATCTGAAGGAGAAATAATGCGACAAGTTACCCAAGGCTCGTCGATACGCGAAATTGTCACTGGATCGGGGTAATGTGCTGGATTGTCTATAGACTTCGACTCCCCATTTATGAGTACTACTTGATAAAGCACGCTTGGAGCTGTAGTAATGAGATTTAAATTAAATTCTCTAAAGAGTCGTTCAAAAGTAATTTCTAAATGAAGAAGCCCCAGAAAACCACAGCGAAATCCAAAACCGAGAGCTAAGCTACTTTCTTGTTCAATGTGCAAAGCAGAGTCGTTGAGTTGTAACTTATTAAGTGCATCTTGAAGTTCTTCAAAATCAGAAGAATCTACTGGATAAATTCCAGCAAATACCACTGGTTGTATCATGCGAAATCCAGGTAATGCTGTAGTAGTTCCTCCTTTACTAGAAGTTATTGTATCTCCTATACGAACATCAGAAATTTTTTTGATGCTTGCAACAAAATACCCCACTTCACCAGCACGCAAGACATCTGTTGCCGTAGCATTTGGCGTGAAATGACCTACTTCAATCACTTCGCATTGTTTATCTGTTGCTAAGTATTTCACAAATTGTTTTCTGCGAATTTCTCCGCTAATAACACGTATATAAACCATCACTCCGCGATACGTATCGTAATACGAGTCAAAAACAAGAGCAGTAAGAACTGTTTCATCAGAGACATTAGGAGAAGGGATCTCTTCAACAATTTGCTCCAATACTTCATTGATTCCAAATCCGGTTTTTGCAGATACAGGTATAACGCGTTCTGCTTCAATACAAAGTACATCTTCAATTTGTCGCTTTACAGATTCTGGATCGGCAGTTGGTAAATCTATTTTATTAATTACCGGTATTATCGTTAAATTGCGTTCCAAAGCTAAATGAAGGTTTGCAAGCGTTTGAGCTTGAATTCCCTGGGAGGCGTCAACAATTAAAATAGCTCCCTCACAAGCAGATAGGGATCTAGAAACTTCATAAGAAAAATCTACATGGCCAGGAGTATCAATAAGGTTAAATTGATATACATTCCTATTCTTTGCTGTATAATACATCGTAACTGGATGAGCTTTGATAGTAATTCCACGTTCTCTTTCTAAATCCATATCATCTAACAATTGCTCTTTCATCTCCCTAGAAGTAACTGCATTAGTCGTTTCTAAAAAACGATCGGAAAGAGTAGACTTACCGTGATCAATATGAGCAATAATAGAGAAGTTGCGAATATATTTTATATTATAAGAATAGGTATCTCGACTCACAAAAAGGAACCTAGGCTAGTTATAATTTGATAAAATGATAATATATCACAAACAGAAAAAAACCCCTAATGGAAGAGATCCAAAGAGGGGTTATTCTTGGCTTTTTTATAGTTTGCTATTAACTATTGGCTAAAGCAGGTTCTGGTTGATCTGTAGCGACTTTAGTATCTTCTTTTGCACTGAGTATTGTAAATTCTTTATTCAGCGCTTTAGCAGATAAGATCCATCCACCAATAATTATAAATAGAATGACTCCAATATAAGGAGTAATAGCAGCGAGTGATCCCAAAGAAATAATCAATCCCTGTTGTATTAAAGCGCCCCCTGATTTACCGAGTCTTGCACCTACAACATCGATTGCGGCTTTTCCTTTAATTTTTGATTCTTGGTCTAAAGGAATATAGGCCATTTCTTTAGTCGGATCAAAGAGAGCATACTTTGCAGACTTGCTCAGTATATTTTGAATCATTCCAATAACTACTGCTAGAAATAGGGGAGTTGTTCCCAGCAAACCTATCATTCCTCCTAATGAATCTCTAAAGATAATAAAGGAGAAGAAAGCTACTCCGGTAGCAAGTATCATAACGGGAGTGATAAGTGCGGCTTTTCCCCACCCAAAACGTCGAATGATATTTCCTCCAATAAATAAAGAGGTAAAGACATTAATAATACCGCCAAAAGTAGAAAAATATCCCATAAATGCACTGTAATCGTTGGAGTTGGGATATTGTAATTTGAGTTGCCCTTTCCAGGTAACCTCAATTAGATTCATGGCGATCCCGTAAGCAATCACTAGAATAGCGATATAGCCAATGTACTTAGATCGTATAAGAAATCCAAAACTTTCTTTTAAAGAGAGTTTAGCTTTCTTTCTCTTTTTAGTAGCAGCATCTTCTTGTTTATAAAATCTTGGGTCTGTAAGAACATTTCGATCCATCCACCAGTAGATTCCCATAATTAGCAATCCAGCTAGAATGACAAAAGACATTAGATAATTTAAAGTAACCTGCCATGCATCTATACCTGCCGGTATTTTATCTCTAATTTTAGAGAAGAAAACGATGGTAGGTCCGGATAGAAGCAAGGCACAATTAGCTCCTGTGCCAAATAAGCTATAAAATCTTTTTGACTCAGAAACCTTTGTAATATCGTTCGCAAATCCCCAGAAGAGGAGAGAAACGGCCATACTACCCCAGAGTTCGGACATAATATAGAATAAGCTGTACGTCCAATTTCTGAAAATTGCTATAAGTCCCATGCATCCATGAGGAAGTGTTTGCTGTAGTCGATCTGCGAGTTCATTTGGATGAAGCAGATGCTGATAAGGATATAAAACAAAATTGAATAAAGCAAAAAATCCAATAAAAATACTGACTGTTGTATAGAAAAGTTTTTGTTTGCTTAAGATATTACTAAGTTTGGCATAACCCAACATAAAGAGTGTTGCCATAGGAAGTACACCCCAAACCTTCAGAAATGTAATTGTTTCTGCACCGGAATTGGGAGCAGTAACGATTAAAGTGTCTTTAGTATCCCTTAAAATTGTGTAATTAAATACGATTAAAAAAAATAACAACAACATAGGGACGAGTTTCTTCAACTCGAAATTATGCACAGGCCATAGACGAGCCCGCCATTTACTAAACTCAGGTTGTGTGGTTTGAGCCATTGGTATTCCTTTATAAAAATTGTTAGTTAAAATAGTTTGGAGAGAACTATTATTATACTCTTAGGAATTAATTTCAAGAAAAAATTTAAAATTAATTATACTATAATTAGAGACTAATCATTATTGAGATTAATAAGTTCATGTACGGAAAGATTTTGTAGAGTTGTTAGCGTTTCTACATAAGTATTCCATAATTCCTGTGAAATTTTTTCTTGTTTAATATTTTGAATTAATTCTCGTTTTAAAGCATTAAAAGACTTTTTAGGACTTAAAATAGAAATCATTTCCTTATCGCCTGCAAGTCTTGCCATGTTAAGAAGCTTTTCTAACTGGGATTTTGTAAAATTTAATTGATCTTTTCTTTTTCTAGAACCTCTAGCTGCTCTCGTTTTTGGAGGGATAGTTGTTGGGACTTTATTAATAATAAATTTTTCAATTAGGTTCACTAAAGAATCTGGTTGTTTATTTTTCATTTTTCGCAGAGTAAAGTGGTGCATATAACCGCCACTGGACATAGGAATATATCGACATAGATCATTTTCTTTACTGCCGCCGACCTTTTTAATTGCTTTCGTAATAATGCTTTCTAATTCTGTCATTGAATTGCATTGTTTAATCTTCTCTTCATCACTTACAAAACCCATAATTACCTTCCTTAAAAACCTTGTATCATGTTAGTGCATGTTAAAATTTAAACAAAGTAGAAAATTGTAATTAAATTCAAACATGAGTTTAAACATCAATCAAAACAAAATTGATGTCAATATTTTTAATTTTTTTCTGTAAAATGGATCCAACACATAAAACTAAAAGACCTTTCTATATTAGATTAAAAAATTAGACGTTTATTAAATAGTTTATGAGATTTTCCGAAATAAATTTCTATCCCTCTAATTAGTTTTTTCTTCTATTAGTCGATAATAATTTCATATTTTTGTTATATTTGATGAATTACGAGAATTTATATGAAAATAATTGGTATAATAGCGGGAAAAGGTGGAGTCGGGAAATCAGTTATTACAGCTAGTATAGCAAGTGATTTGCAAAAAAAGGGAATGACAGTAGGCATTATAGATGCAGATATATATGGCCCTTCGATCAAACAATTACTAGACACCGCAACCTATCCCGCTACAAACATAGAGGGAAAAATAGAGCCCGCTTGTAGTCAAGGAATTTATTATATTTCGCTAGCATTCTTTCAAAAAGATAATTCTACCACTGCCGTGCGCGCGCCCATCGCGAATGATATCATTATGCAATTTTTGACTATGGTTCATTGGAATGAATTAGATTACCTTTTTATAGACTTTCCTCCAGGTACTGGAGATATTCCTTTAACTCTTATACAACAGACCTCTCTATCTGTTGTAGTTGTCACCACTCCTGGAACGATATCTCGATTAGATGTCGAAAAAGCTATTTTGATGTGTAAACAATGCGATGTACCTATTCTTGGGATTGTAGAAAATATGAGTTATATTGCAATTGATGATAATAAACAGTTTGTTTTTGGAGAATCTTCTGGGAAAATCCTTTCAGAGAAATTTATAATTCCTTTTCTAGGGGAGATTCCTCTTTCGATGCAAGTAGGCAATAGCCTCGGTAGTGGGAATACAATTGCAGAAATTACAGAAAACAACTTTCTATACGCTATTTCTACTATAAGTGAGCAAATAGATATGAAATGTCGTGGGAAAGAAGGAGAGCATAGAAATATGCAGCCCTGCCACATCAATATAATTAATTCAGATCTAAATATCCTTTGGAAGGACGGGCTAGAACAAAAAATATCTATCCATCAAATTCAACAGTACTGCCCATGTCAGAAATGTCGAGATAGCAATGCTATAGGTGACATGGAAGTCCAAGCTAGCCAAGTGGTATCTATTGGGAACTATGCTGTACGTATACTGTTCACTTCAGGTTGTTCCATGGGTATTTATCCCTACCATTTACTCAGAGAAATTGGAGGTAAGGCCCATGGCTAAAAGCGTAAAGTGGATTTTTGTACTATGTTTTTGTTTGAGTGCACTATTTATATTTTATCGTAATCGGACAAATATACCTACCGTAGGAAACTATGAAGAATCTACTATCTCTAGTAAAAAATTAAAAATTTTATCGACGATTCCTATGATTGGAGATTTGGTAAAAAGAATCGGAGGAGACAAAGTCGATCATGTAATTCTTATACGAGGAAATATTGATCCTCATAATTACGAACTTGTAAAAGGAGATATAGAAAAGATTCAGTATGCAAACATCATTTTTTATAATGGACTGGGGCTCGAACATGGAGCTAGTTTGTGTTATCAAATAAAGAATCACAAGCAATCAGTAGGACTTGGAGACTATCTACTGGATAACTATAGAGATCAAATTATTATCTCAGAGGGAGAAATAGACCCTCATGTTTGGATGGATGTTAATCTTTGGAAAAATACTACTGAATTGATCGTGAAGACGCTATCGAATGCCGATTGCGCGCATGCGGAGTATTTTGCCAATAATGGGACAAAGTTACTTGTGGAACTAGAAGAATTAGATTTAGAGATAGTATCACTAATTAAACAAATTCCAGAATCCCAGCGATTCCTTGTAACGAGCCATGATGCATTTTCTTATTTTGCAAGACGTTACTTTGCCATAGCGGGGGAAGAAGATTGGTCAAAGCGTTGTGCGGCACCTGAGGGCCTTGCGCCAGATGGTCAGCTAAGTATTGGACATATTCGAGATATTGTTACTCATCTATCTCAATATGGGATTTCTGTTATATTTCCCGAATCGAATGTAAATCCGGATAGTTTAAAAAAAGTGCAAGAAGCATGTTTAGAAAAGGGAATTGTTGTCTCTATTTCTAAAGATCCATTATATGGAGATTCTGTTGGGGAAGAAAATGGAGATGCGAATACATATATGAGAATGATGAAAAAAAATGCAGAAATTATTTATGAATCACTCCGGCCTAAATTATGAATACTACTAATGTAATTACAATAAAAAATATTACTGTGGCTTATGACAAGACTCCAGTGTTGTGGGATATCGATCTTTCTCTGCCATTTGGAAAAATGATTGCAATTATCGGCCCAAACGGAGCTGGTAAAAGTACGCTTTTCCAAGCCATCATGAATTTTATAAAGCCAATGACGGGAGAGATACTCTGTTTTGATCTTCCTTACAGAGAAGTGAGAAGACGCATAGCTTATATTCCACAGCGCAGTAGCATTGATTGGAATTTTCCAACAACAGTTTTAGAAGTTGCTGTCATGGGAAGATATAAAAAATTTCAGTGGTATCCTTGGATAAATAAAAAAGACTTAGATGCTGCGAGAGAGGTATTATCCATGCTGGGACTTGACTTATTTCAAGATCGACAAATTAATCAATTATCAGGTGGGCAAAAACAACGCCTTTTTCTCGCGCGAGCCCTTTTACAACAAGCGGATTTATATCTTTTAGATGAGCCCTTTGCAGGTATAGATGCAACTACTGAGAGAATGATGATGGAAGTTTTTACTACACTGCAAAATAAAGGGAAAACTCTTTGTATAATCCATCATGACTTGCATTCGGTCGAAAAGTACTTTGATTATACTGTTATTCTCAATACTAGAGTAGTAGCATCCGGGCGAACTTCTGAAGTTTTCAATTTTGATAATATACAAAAGGCATTTGGAAGTCGAAGTACTCTCTTAGAAGAGGCTTTTCGATTATCTCAAGAGAAACAGAGTGGGATGAATATAGTATGATAACATTGCTATGTGACTCTATCTTCCACGTTCCCATTATTGGAGCGATTTTAATGTGCTTTACCTCTGCGATTGTTGGAGTAATCTGTGTCCTGAAGAAAAAATCACTTCTTGGCGAGGCCCTCTCTCATGCAACGTATCCCGGTGTAGTTATCAGCGCAGTTATTGCTCAAGGGTTCTTTACTCTCTCAGAGGGAGTAGTATCCATTTCAGTACTTGCCGGTGCTTTCCTTTTTTCTATCCTAGGACTCTTGACCATTGAATATATGGAAAAAAAACAAGGAATAGATAGCGATGTTGCACTTTGTTTTGTTCTTTCTACTTTTCTCGGGTTTGGAATTTTGCTCGCATCAAAAATACAAATGACGCACGCGTTGCTGTATCAACAGATTCAAATATTTTTATACGGACAAATAGCGACTTTATTAAAAATTCATTTATGGATTTATGGAATTTTAGCTCTAATTACCTGTTTAGTTACTTACCTCTTATTTAAGGGTATAAGGATATCAATTTTTGATAAAAATTATGCGAGATCTATAGGAATTCCTAGTAAATGGATAGATACGGCTTGTTTTATGATAATTATTTGGGCCATTGTTATCGGAATACGGAGTGTCGGTATCATTATGATGTCGGGCATGTTAATTATTCCAGCAACTACTGCAAGACAATATACCAATCGGCTCTCCACTTTATTTATTTTATCCGGAATATTCGGCATTGTAAGTGCACTCATTGGAAGTGTTTTATCCCTGCAACCAGTACTGATAAAGTCGAGTGGAAAATCTCTTTATATGCCTACAGGTCCTTTGATTGTACTAGTGGCAAGCACTCTATGCTTATTATCTCTTTTACTAGCGCCATCAAGAGGTCTACTTTTTCGAAAAATTAGAATCCTTCGATTTAATTATAAATGTCTTCTAGAAAATATAGTTAAAAGAATCTGGCAATTACAAACGAATGAACCAGTTCCTCTAACAGAATTAAAGCGATGTTTTTCCTATTTTCCTTTCCTTTTTACTATTTCATTGTATCAATTACAAAGGAAACATTGGATTACAAAAAGGGATGGACAGATAGCGCTGACTGAAGAGGGGGCCGCTCACGCGCGCTATATTGTAAGGTTACATCGGCTTTGGGAAGCTTATTTATTTTCTTGTCTTGATGTAGATATTAAGAAAGTACATGCGAGTGCAGAAGAGATGGAGCACATTTTAACTCGGGAACTAGAGGCCGATTTAACTGATTTATTAAAGAATCCAAAGTTCGACCCCCATTATCAAACCATTCCTGAACGATTGGAGAAGGCATGAATCCATATTCTGGCATAGATTTTATACAATTTCTCTATGTATTTGTAATGCGATGTGGACAATTCTTAATGGGTAAGCTATCTCATAATTCACTCGTATCCGATGAGATTCAAATTATTGTTTTAGTGGGTGTTGGTGTTATTGCATCGATCATGGGTACTCTTTTAGTGGTGCGGAAAACGACTATGCTCGCTAACGCCCTTTCTCATACGGTATTGCTCGGGATTGTTATTTCTTACCTTATTTTTTTTCAGAGTGGTCTGCCGCATGGACTGTCTATCGATATAAAAACGATGTTGATGAGCGCTACTGTTGCAGCGGTGATTACCAGCTTTCTAACAGAATTTTTTCACAAAGCATTTCAATTGAGACAAGACGTCAGTATAGGACTCGTCTTTACAATGCTTTTTGCTCTCAGTATTACGCTTGTTACCATTTTTTCGAGAAATGCTCATATTGGTATAGAAATGGTTATGGGAAATGTAGATGCGCTTCACCTCGATGATATAAAAATAGTTTATTCAGCACTGGGAATTATTGGAATAGTTGTGCTGGCATTTTTTCGAGAAATCTATATGACAACTTTTGACTCGACCTTTTCAAGTTCTGTCGGGATTTCTTCAAAGTTTTTTCATTACCTTATAGTAATTACGACATCTATGGTCATTATGTGCGCTTTCCGATGTGTGGGCTTTGTTCTTGTACTCGCGCTGCTAGTAGGTCCTCCATTAATTGCCCGACTGATAGTACATCGTCTCCGTGAAATCATTTATGTCAGTGCTAGTTTATCTATTGGTTTTGCTATTTGCACGGTAGCAATTTCTCGCCATATTTTTTCGACTATGAAAACACCACTCTCTACCTCTGGAATTATGATTACTCTTATTTTATGTACCTATATCGTAGCTTCTTTTCTACATCGTTACATTAGTATTTTGGCTAAAGTATCTAGTAAACATACCATATCCGAGAATCGGGAAGAATCTACATGCTAAAAAAAATTGTTATCTTAGGTAGTACTGGATCAGTTGGAAAATCTGTGCTAGAAGTGGTATCTCATTTATCTCAGCAAATTAGTGTAGAGGGTATAGCTGCTCTACAAAATATTGCTCTTTTGCACGAACAGATTATGCAATATAAGCCTAAAATGGCAGCTGTATACTCTAAAAAACATGCGTATGATTTGGAAAAATCATCGCCCGTGCCCATTAGAGCGGGAGTTGATGGACTTATAGAACTCGCGACATTAGAAGACGCAGATTTAATTATCTTTGCTATGTCCGGCATGCAGGGATTACTCCCTGCGATCCATGCTATCAAGGCGAACAAAAACATCGCTATTGCTAATAAAGAATTACTCGTGTCGGCGGGGGATATAATAATGAAACTCTCCCGTGAGATGGGGACTCAAGTATTTCCACTCGATAGTGAACACAATGCAATTTTTCAATGTTTAGAAGGCAACCAGAGAAAAGACATTTCTCGCATTATTTTAACCGCATCTGGAGGGCCCTTTTATACATTCTCGAAAGAACAAATGTACTCTATTACGATCGCGGATGCTCTGCATCATCCCATTTGGAAGATGGGCAGTAAAATTAGTATAGATTCCTCTACCTTGATGAACAAGGGACTCGAAATGATAGAGGCGAAAGCACTCTTTGGGGTGTCTATTGAACAAATTGATGTAATTATTCACCCGGAGAGCATCGCGCATAGTTTTGTAGAATTTATCGATGGTTGTTTGCTCGCTCAGATGGGTCGCCCCTCTATGCTCACTCCTATTCAGTATGTCTTAACCTATCCGAATCGGCAAAGCGCGCCCCTCCCTCTTTTTTCATTCACAGAATATCCGCAGCTTAACTTTATTCGTCCAGATATGGAAAAATTTCGATGTCTGGCTCTTGCAATTGAGGCTATGAAAATTGGTGGGACAGCTCCTGGTTTCTTGAGTGCAGCTAATGAAGTTCTTGTTGCAAGATTCTTAGCTGGTAGTATAAGTTGGATATCTATTAGTGAAAAATTGGAACATTTAATGGGATCTTATTCCCACAAGGCTAACTATTCATTGGAAATGATAATTTCCATAGATCAAGAAGCAAGAGAACTTGCAAGGGATATATAATCTGTGACATTCATTACAATCATTTATTTTTTACTCGCGGTTCTAGGACTTAGTTTTCTGATTTTTATTCATGAACTAGGTCATTATTATGTAGCCAAAAAAAAGGGCATGCATATAGAGACATTTAGCATTGGTCTCGGGAAACCATTTTACTCTTGGAAAAGGGGAGAGGTACAATGGCAGATTTGTTACCTTCTATTCGGTGGATACGTAAAAATTTCTGGGATGGAAAAACAAGGGGAAATGGAGCCCCATGAAATCCCGAATGGATTTTTCTCTAAAAGCCCACTCGCCCGGATTCAAGTAGCCATTAGCGGCCCTTTAATGAATATACTCTTTGCTCTTGTTTGTTTCACTTTTCTTTGGGTTGCTGGTGGAAGACCAAAATCATTTAATGAATTCACTCATATCGTCGGTTTCGTAGATAGCAAGTCATCTCTATATCAATCAGGTCTTCGTCCCGGACATCAAATCACTCAATTAAATGGCAAAAAGTTTAGTGGTTTTAAAGACTTTCTCTACAGTGCGATTATGAAACCCGCAGAGAGAACTTTGCAAGCAAGAAATATTTCGTATTTTGATATAGAGGCCAAACCACTCTCAATTACTTTTCAGGACTTCCCCCCTACCTCTCCCAATTTTACCATGCCCTATCCAGCTTCTTATTTATTTATCAATTCGATTCAAGGCCAGTCTCTAAAAATGAGCGGCATTCAAGAAAAAGATCGCATACTTTGGGTCAACGGGGAAAATATCTTTTCAGCTACTCATCTCCAACAAGTGATCAATGCACCTGAGGTATTACTAACAATCGAGCGGGGTAGCAATACTCTACTGACTCGAGTTCCACGAATTCATATTCGCGATATTGAAATGCAGCCCATTGAGCGAAATGAACTCGAAGACTGGCAATATGAATCGAAAATTTCTGGTGATCTTCTAGAAAAATACTTTATCCCATTTGCCATAACCTATGATTTGCAAGTGGAAAGAGCAATTTCTTTTGTCGATGAAAATTCCCAAGTTATTTCATCTATGGGGTTAGAAATCGGAGATAAAATTCTGGCAATAGATGGTATACCCCTTAAAAAAGCTAGTGATCTTTTTCAAGTTATACAACAAAAACATGTGCAGATGATTGTTCAAAGAATGAACTCTCCCATCCCCACTTCTTGGAAGAATGTAGATAACACATTTTTTCAGTCCGTTAATTGGAAGAATCTAAGTACGCTTCAAAATTCTATTGGTAAGCACCAAGACTTGCAAACAATCGGGGACTTAATAATTTTGCGTACAGTTGTTCCCTATCTATATGAATCCACCCCGGTTGTTGATACTCCATCCGTGGAAGTGACGCCAAAGCGTCTCATACTCGGTGGAGAGCTCCAAGACCTTTCCGTACAATACAACCCATCTCCTTTTGCACTTTTTATCGATGCGCTCCAAGAAATTTGGCTGGTTTTTTCTAATTTATTTCGTGGGAAATTAAGTCCAAAATACCTGTCGGGTCCCGTTGGGATTTTTCAACTCATGCAACAGAGTTGGATCGGAGGTATTTCTGAGGCTGTTTATTTTTTAGGCGTCATCAGTTTAAATCTAGGCGTTTTAAATCTATTGCCAATCCCAGTGTTAGATGGAGGGCATATTCTCTTTTCTTTTTATGAATGGATTACAAAATCTCGGATTCATTCCAAGACAATGGAGCGATTCATTATGCCTATGGTAGTTCTCTTAATTGTATTTTTTATCTATGTTACATACCAAGATATCCTGCGATTATTTCACAGAATTTTTTAAATAGTGACTTGACATTCTACTTGTAAGATTTGACCATATAATATATAAAAAACATTTTATGTATATGTTATGCAGTCTTATCTTCGCATTACTCTCATACTTTTTCTGCCGATAACCATCTATTCGAAAACTATTGATGTCAATACGAATGTAGATGGTGGCATGGGGAATCTACGTGAAGCTATCATAGATATTAATAATGGATCTGACAGTTCTAATACCATTAATCTACAAATCTTTAACAATGCCCCTATTGTTTTACAAAGTGATCTCCTCGTCATTAAAAAAAAACACGGTTATAAATTCAACTGGGAAACAACCTATCGATGGACAAGGGCAATACCGATTATTTGCCACTATTATGGCTGATCTCACTCTTAATAATTGCACATTACAAAATGGTGCTGCCATTGGTGGAAATGGTGGTGGAGGAGGCCTAGGTGCTGGTGGAGGGGTTTATATCGATCGTGGTAACACTCTAATATTGACGAATAGTGCTATTACTACTTGTAAAGCTAGTGGAGGCAAAGGTAGAACTTCTCATGTTGGGATTGGTGGTGGTGGTGCTAGTTTTTCTTCCTTTAATAAAGATGGGACAAGAGAAGCTGGTGGCGGGGATTTTCCTGGATTACCTAATGGCCAAGGCGGACTGAATGATGGTTCTTCTTTTCTTGTAGGCTATGGTGGAGGAGATGGGGGAGATCCAACGTATGGGAAAGGTGGTGGAAATGGCGCAGCTTCAGGTATAGATGGGGGATACTGTGGTGGTGGTGGTGGTAAAAGACTCTATGTAGGAGGTGGAGGAGGGAATGGCGGTGGAGTAGGTACGGGTCAAGAGCGTGGTGGTGGTGGTGGTGGTTTTGGGAGTGGTGGTGGCGGTGGATATGAGCTTTCTGGCGGAGGAGGGGGATTTGGTGGGGGTGCAGGAACTGGGGCTACTCAGGGTAACGATAGATCAGGAGCAGGAGGGGGATTTGGTGCAGGAGGTGCATTTTCACGAGATCTTCCTGGAAAAGGTGGAAGATTTGGAGGTAATGGAGGTAATAATGACCTTATGGGAGGAGGAGCCGGCCTCGGCGGAGCTATTTTCGTCGGAGACACCGCCACTTGTATCATCCAGGACGACGTCTCCATGTCTAGCAACCGAGCCATAGGGGGTTCCGGTACCGGTACAAATCCCGGCCAAGGCTACGCCCCCGACATCTTCCTCTTCCGCGAGGCCAAAGTAATCTTCAACAACCAAGAACCCCTCACTGCATCCTACTCCATCATGGCCGACCTTGAGGCCCCCGCTGGACACCTCGACCAAGGAATCATCAAACAAGGCCCCGGCCAGCTCACCCTCACCAACACAGACAACAACTACCGAGGAGGCACTGCAATACAGCAAGGCACCTTAGCCTTCTCTAACCCCAAAGCCCTAACAACCGGAACCCTCACCCTCCAAGGAGGAGCCCTTCAACCCACAACCACCACCAATCTACCCAACACCATCAACCTCCAAGGAGGAGCCATAAACACCCCCGCCGGCGTCACCCTCACCACCAGTGGCACCCTCACCGGAAACACCCTCATCAAAACCGGCCCCGGAACCCTCCATCCCACCAACCCAAACAGCAACTACACCGAAGGCACGCAACTCAATCAGGGCACCCTAACCCTCAGCGATCCCAAAACCATAGCAACCTCGCCCCTCATCCTCAACGGAGGCACCCTCCGACCCACCAAAACCCTAACCCTTCCCAACTCCATACAAGCCCAAAGTACTGGAACCATAGACACCCCTAGCGGAACCACCCTCACCACCATCGGCCCTATAACTGGAACTGGTAGCATCAACAAAACCAGTCCCGGAACCTGGAATCAACAAGGAAGTTCCACCCATACTGGCCCCCTCAACCTCACCCAAGGAACCCTCAACAACCAAGGCACCCTAGCCTCCAACCTAACCGTAGCCCCAGGAACCCAGCTTACCAACCAAGGCACCCTCACCGGCCCCCTCCAAAACAACGGCACCACGACCAACAGCGGAACCATCACCGACCCTGTCACCAACAACAGCACCCTCAACAACAACGCCACCATCACCGGAAACCTAACCAACAACGGAACCCTAACCAGCACCGGAACCATCAGCGGAAACGTACAAAACACCGGCACCATCAACGCCATCGGAACCCTCGTCGGAAACGTCACCAACAGTGGCATACTTAACCCAGGCATTAAAGACATCCTCGGCACCCTAACCATAGGAGGCAACTACACCCAAAACCCCGACGGATTACTCAAGCTTCAAATGCGACCCGGTAACCAATCCGACCACTTCCTCATCAAAGGAACCGCTCAGCTTGACGGAGCCCTCGACCTAGACCTCGAGCCAGGCATCTACCAAAAAAACCAAAAATACCAACTCATCCATGCCGACGGAGGACTTGATGGTTTCTTCAACCAAATCTCATCCAACTCTAGATTCGGTGCAGAACTGGAAATCACTCCCAACGATTTTAATCTAACCTTCGTCCAACCCCAAATCATATTGCCCATTCCAAGCAACCAACTACCAAACAACCAAAAACAACTTGCCAACTACCTCTTCTGCGACAACTTCCCCTTCGAAGACACAACCCTCGTCGGTCTCCTACAAAACCTATTCCAACTCACCTCTTCCGCTTATCAAAAAGCCCTTGCCATCTTAACTCCTGAGCATTACGGCGCGATGCCTATCTCTCAAAACAACAACATACATTACTTACTATCCGTACCAACAAAGAGTTGTCACTCTTGTTGTGATCACATAATTCTCTCTCCCTTTGGCTATACCAATCATTATAGAAAAAATAATTCTCTTCCCAATTATGTACAAAATACAGCGGGAATTATGCTAAATCAAGAAAAGAGTTATTACACTAAATATAGTAGAAAATTAGTAGCTGCTTATTCGCATACTAATATAAATTGGGCCGATCATCGCGGAAAATCACATACCAATTCTTTTTATTTCTCTCCCACTTTTCGCTATACTAATGATGCAATGGAAATCGCAGCAGGTCTCTTAGGTGCTTATAATACGCATAAAATGAAAAGAACTATTGTTATTGGAGATCGATTTCACGCTAAAGCAAAATGCCATAGTTGGAACTATGCAGAATTTGTTCAATTTTTGTATCGTTGGATCTATAAAACGATTCGTCTTACTCCGAAGATAGAATTCATTCAGTCTAATATTTTAACAGGACAAATTCGTGAAAATAAACCAAAAGGATTAAACTTACAAACGGAATCAAAAACGGATTCTTATCTCAATACGATTTTTTCCTTGGGAATAGAGACTGAGAGAATTCATCTAACCCATTGCATTATTCCCTTCATTACTTTTGGATGGCACAATATCACTCAATTATCGAATCCCATCTATAGATCTCGCTTAGATAATTATTGCGCTTGCGCGCCGAACTTCATCACAAAAACCTACTGTAATCAACGAAACCGATTCTTGTTAGATACTGGATTGAGAGTTTCGCATTGTAATGATTGGGGAATGGTTTTGACTTATAGGGGAGAATTTGGAAAAGGGGAGTTGATCTCCGCACTCGAGTTTAGCTTTGATTGGAGTTTTTAACGTTACCAATCCTTGAAAATTTTTTCCCCAAGTAATGGTAAATCATGTTGGTTGTACGGCTATTCACAAATAGTTCCAACGGATGGTATTTTTTTCACATCTCGTAAATAGAGTCCATACAAACGAATAGCATTGATCGAAAAAGGTCGTAATTTTCTCTTGGCTATGGTTTCGTTTGTTTTCATTACAGATTTATAGGATTTATTGTTATATTCCATAAGATAGCAGCCACTTACTTCTCCTGTTCTATCTCTACCAGACCAACAATGTACATAAATCACATGTTGACGCGGGCTATTCTTTGTCATTCTATCATGAATTCGAGTCATGAGTTCTGGAATACGATCGATAATAAAATAACTATTTAGATCTTTTTTTAAACATGGGTTTAGTAAATCGCCATAGATAGCGTGAAAATAAACACGTCCTTTTTCTGGATATTGCATAAAGAAGTTTTTTTCAATTTTTTTTGTCTCAGATTCTGTAAAAGAATTTAATAGCGATATAACTGTAAGTTTAAAGTCATCTTTAAGATCTAGGTTATTGTCTGCTGCACTTTTTTTAATGGTTTCTATTAATTCTTCATAAGCAAAAGTTTCATTATTTATAGGAACATTTCCTCTAAATAAAAAATTATTTTCTGTATGATCCACTAAAAAAAGGCGGTTAGGTTTAAAAAGTGGATTTTTTGCATGTTGAAGATTTTTGAACTCGTGTGATAGATATTTATAAAAGGAATTGTTGTACTCTTGTTCACTAAAAGAGAGCTCTTCCGCTGCGCCAAATAAAACCATAGAATTTAAAATTATTAGAAATGAGACAAATGGGAAGTGTTTTATACTTTCTACAAAAATTTTCATAGGTCCTCCAAAATGCGATGGTGAATTAGAAAAATATTTACTATTTTTCAGGTACTTATCAAGATTAAAATTGAGTATTATGCAATTTAATTGATCTAAGCTATTAGATATAGAAAAAAAAATCCCCATAACGCATCGCGTTATGAGGATAATTTATTGTATAGAGTTATGTAAATAATAAATTACTTTTTATCATCCATTACTTCTACTTCTGCTTCTTCAATGTCTTCTGCTTTTGCTTCGGACTCTGAAGGATTTGGAGTAGCACCTGGAGCAGGATTTGCTGATGCTTGTTGCATAACTTCTCCAATCTTTTGTAGATGCGTGTTCAAGTCCTGTATGGCTGTTTGAATAGTTGTTACAGTATCACTTTTGATAGCTGTTTTAACAGCGTCTACTTTCGCTTGAATTTCTTGGGCGAGTGGCGCTGGGATTTTATCTTTAAAGTCTGACAGAGATTTCTCTGCTCTAAAGACAATAGAATCCGCTTCATTCTTTGTTTCGATAAGCTCTTTTCGTTTCTTATCTTCCTCAGAATTCGCTTCAGCATCTTTTACCATCGCATCAATTTCTGATTCAGAGAGACCAGATTTTGATTCAATTCGAATTTTTTGTTCCTTGCCAGTAGACTTATCTTTAGCAGAAACTTGCAGAATTCCATTGGCATCGAGATCAAAAGAGACTTCAATTTGTGGAAGTCCACGAGGTGCAGGAGGGATTTCGGTTAGATCAAAACGGCCAATTTCTTTGTTGTCCTTTGCCATTTTTCTCTCTCCCTGAATTACCACGATAGTTACACCGGACTGGTTGTCAGCCGCAGTGGAGAACACCTGTGATTTTTTTGTTGGGATCGTTGTATTTCTTTCAATAAGCGGCGTCATAATGCCACCGAGTGTCTCGATTCCAAGAGTTAGAGGCGTTACGTCTAAAAGAACAATGTCTTTTAATGTTTCGTCTCCGCTCAAGACTCCACCTTGAATCGCTGCACCAACGGCAACGGCTTCATCTGGGTTTACCCCTTTATGCGGCTCTTTTCCGAAAATTGCAGTAACCTGAGCTTGCACAGCAGGCATACGGCTCATTCCACCCACTAGAATTACTTCTTGGATTTCATTTTTAGATAACTTTGCATCGGATAGTGCAGTTACACACGGTTTGCGGAGTCTCTCTATTAAGCTATGGCTTAAACTTTCAAACTTTGCTCGAGTAAGAGTCAGGCTTAAATGTTTTGGACCGCTTGCATCCATTGTAATGAATGGTTGGTTAATTTCGGTTGATTGTGTTCCAGAGAGTTCGATTTTGGCTTTTTCAGCGGCATCACGAAGTCTCTGTAGGGCATTTTTATCTTGAGAGAGATCAATTCCTGTTTCTTTTTTGAATTCGGATAAAATCCATTCAATAATAACAGTATCGAAATCATCTCCACCGAGATGTGTATCCCCATTGGTCGATAATACTTCAAAAACGCCATCGCCAATTTCCATAATAGAAATATCGAAGGTACCTCCACCGAGGTCAAAGACTGCGATTTTCTTATCGGTTCCTTTTTCAAGACCGTAGGCAAGCGCTGCTGCTGTAGGCTCTGGTATAATTCGACTCACGTTGAGCCCTGCAATCTTACCAGCATCTTTTGTGGATTGTCTTTGGGCATCGTTAAAGTAGGCAGGAACAGTGATAACTGCTTCTGTAACTTCCTCTCCAAGATAGGCTTCTGCAGTCTCTTTCATTTTGATCAGAATCTGCGCACCAACTTCCTCGGGAGTCATGGTCTTTCCATCTACTTCAAAAACTGCGTCGCCATTGGTATTTGGCACCACTTTATAGGGAGCCGTAGTAATTTCATCTTCTACTTCAGAAAATTTTCTTCCGATAAATCGCTTAGTAGAGGAGAGAGTTCTTGCGGGGTTAGTTACAGCTTGTCTTTTTGCTGGGATTCCAACAAGTCTTTCGCCATTTTTATTATAAAATACGATAGAGGGAGTAGTTCGAGCGCCCTCTGCGCTGGGGATAACCTTTGAGGTTCTTCCTTCCATAATGGCAACACAAGAATTTGTGGTACCAAGATCGATTCCTATGATTTTTTTGCTTTTTGCTTTGCTCATGTTATATTCTCCTTATTTATGTTCTTCTGTAATTTTTTGTGTTGGACATTTAGATACTTTAACTTTAGCGGGACGAAGAATTTGATCGTGGTATTGGTATCCCTTTTCAAATTCCTCAAGGATAATACCCTCTTCGACATCATCAGTCTCTTCTGTAGAAATTGCGTCATGGCGATAGGGATCAAATTTTTTACCTAAACTATCAAAAGAAAAAATGTGTTCCTCATGCAATGTATCTTTGAACTGCGTTAAAATCATCTGAAAGCCAACAGCCCAATTCTTTACCTCATCTGACATGCTTTCCGCAAATTGTAGCGCTTTTTCAAATTGATCGAGAGGTCCGAGTAGAGGCATAAGAGCTCTTCCGATAGATCTGGTCACAGATTTTTTGTGATCGTTTTGCATACGGCGTTTTTCATTTTCTGTTTCAGCAAGGCAATGAATATATTTTTCTTTCATATTTTCAAGCTCTGCTTGCAGGAGTTCAAGTTCGCTGGGTGAATCAGATGAATCGAGGGTAATGTTCTCTTCTGCATCCTCTGTTGTCTCAGCAGGATCTATTGAACATTCCTGTATTTCTTCATTTTCATCTAACTGGTTGTGATCTTCTTGTATTGTCATAAAATGTACCCTTTTCTTTGGTCTTCTAATAATAAATAAGATTTATCTTGAATGCATTTCTCCGAGTTCTTGTAAGTTAGGGTTGGGGAATAAGGTTCTCGATAAGAAATAGTAAATTTAAATAGGCTTTTCGTCAGTCCATCACTTAGATATCGAGAAAATGTACGAAGGATTCCAAATATTTTTCGATAGGGCAGCCGCGTTGGCCCAAGAATACCAATAGTTCCTACAATTTTATCGTGAATCATATAAGGGATGGCAATAAACGAAGAAACAATAGGAGTTGGGGTATAAGGCAGAAGGTCTTTTCCAATCCAAAATCGAAGAGATTCTGACTCGAGGCAATTGTGAAGTAGCATGCGCAAATTACTATCATTTTCAAAAAGGGCGAGACTACCGGCAAGCGCTTGTGTTTCATGGAATTCAGGATAGTGAAGTAATTTGGCGAATCCAGTTTTATACATATCCTCAGCAGTAAAGTGGGTATAGGAAGCTGCATGGCGCAGGAAAATTTCGTTGTAAAACTGCAGTGCAATTTCTTCTTCTTGATCAGAGAGTAGCGGTTTTTCAGCACCGATTGTACGATAGCGAAAATACTGTTCAATTTTTTCCAGTGGAAAATTGTTCATTACGATAGGCGAGTGAAGCAATTCGGTATGGACAAAACCAAAGTTAGTAACAATTACGCAAAGGCAGCGATGATAATCGATCGAGATCAATTGGGTAGAAACAATGAAATCCTGATCGAATCTAGGAGAGGTGAGTACCACTGCACAATTGGTAACTTTAGATAATGCTTCCGCTGCGTTTTGCAAGTATCTTCCAATTTCCTTTGTCTCCTCAGATAATGCTTTCTGTAGGATAATTTCTTGATCTCTAGGTGCTTTCTTCTCATCTAAATAAGTATGCGCATATAATTTATACGCGAGATCAGTGGGAACTCGCCCCCCCGATGCGTGTTGTTGATGAAGGTATCCCTGATTTTCTAAGTGTATGAAATAGTGACGAATCGTAGCGGGACTAATATTTTCAAACCCATTTTCGTTTAAGGTGTTAGAACCTATTGGCTTGCCATGTTGAAGAAATAAATTTACAAGGCCAAGTAAAATGGATTTTTCTTTCTCTTGCTTAGACATTCTTTTCTGATGCATAAATTTCTACAATTTTATTCTTCAGTATAACAGAAAGAACGTCCATGCGCAAGATTTTTTAGCACTCAGAGCATTTGATTGCTGAAAAAATAATGTAAATGATTGATAACCAGTTACTTACTTTAATATTTCTATTTTATGATTTATTCCAAGACTAAGGGGAAGAACCATAGGATCTAGGGACAGAATGGGTAAAATATCGACTATTGTAGGTTTCCATTTTAGCCCCTTCTTATAGACTACCCTGCTCGCAATATAACAAGCGATGATTGCCTTTTTATGGAGATCTGGGATTTGGTTACATATGCGATTCATATATTTTTCTTGAAAGAGAGGAGGACAATAAGCAATTAGACATTGTATAAATGGATTGTTTCTATCAGAAGACAGGGTTTCATGTTCTAAAAATTCAAGGATTTGATAGGTATATTCATTAATTCGCTCGGACACCCGATCCGAAATTTTAGTAATAGCCATCTGTGTTTCCGCATAAGTGCGCAACAATAATTCCGCTTCCATTCGAGCCTTCATGACAAGAAGACTCAAAATTTGTTTCATAAGAATTTTTTTTTCTTTTAAGAACTCCTTGTCTGATAGAATAAAATTAGATAAAACCTCAAAGGATGAACAGATTACTCCGCATTTATTAGCAGAACTATCTTTAACAATTAATACTCCTAATTTTTCGAGTTGATCTCTGGCTTCCGTGGTCAGATACAAATTAGCGCCCTCTATAATAATCTTTGACGTAGGGCATCCGTGATTGTCTAGCAGATCAGACCAGTTTTTTTCATGTAGAGTTCTAGGTCTTCCGCCAGCCGGAATAAATACATCTGCTTTTGCTTTATGCAAGCTATTTCGCAAGAGATGATTCATTTCGTTCCCATTTATCCAATGGGTTTGTAACTTATTTTTTTCCTTCTTATAGAGCAAAGTTTGTGTAGAATAGGCAGAGGCCTCTTTTTTCTCTTGGATATCAAGTAGATATCCACCATTGTGTAGAGAATCTGCAGGATAAAATCGAATGGGTTTGGACTCATTAAATAAGCGGAGCATAATAGATAAGTCAAGTCCTTCGGGATCAAAAATAGTACCCGAAACATCAGTTAACGCAACGAGCTTTGCCGTTTTTGGATAGTAGTTGTATAAATTGCGTATTTGATTACCAGCGACATCTCCATCGGGTCCTCCAGAGATTTTAATAGTAAATGAATCTTTTAGTGGATTAACACCGAGATAAAGAAGAACCTCATGCATATAGGTATTGACGCCTAGTGAAGTGACCCCATATTCTTTGTGATTGATACCAATTTTTGGTTTACTAGAAATAAAAGCTTTCCCAACGATGTAACCACTACGAATGCTATAATTTGCAATCCATTCGATCATTTGATTATGCATATTTTCATCTGGACCGAGATAAATATATTCTGGCCTTTTCCAATAATCTACAACACGTTTGGCTTTGAGCTGGCCATTCTCGTCGAAATTAACAAGCGTCAGCAAAGCGTGAATAAAAGATCTTTGAGCCGCATAAAGAGATTCTGTAATTTGTTCTTTGTTAAATTTGGCAATGCTTTCCTGAATGGCTTTTGGGTTTATTCGATTAGCAACTAACTCCTTCTGATAAATATAGGCTTCTGATTGAAGTTGTGTGTAAGGCTCTAAAAAAATAACTGCTTTGGCACCTCCTTCTGGAATATCTTTGTTCTTTTTTTGTTGAGTATAGGCCAAATTATAACATTCTGCAAAAACATTGTTTTTTTCTGAGAATACATGTTCGATACGCTGCAAAAATATAGTTCGAAGGCCCCCCCTTGCAATTTCTTTGAAGCAGACGTGAAAAGCAATGAAATGCATACCCTGCATAAAGAAAATAGCGTAGGGTATTGTTTTAAATTTTTGCTTCGTCTCTCTAGGAGTATATTGGAGATAGTTTGGATTTAGTCGGTAGCATAAAGAGCTTTTGTTAGCTCGATAGAAGTTTGTTTTTAAACAAAAATCTATAAAATTCATAGCTTGTTGCAAGACATTTTTTCTACGTATATCATTGCCCTTATGACCAGTATCTAGTTTGTCTACGAGAGAAAAGAATTTAGTTTTTAGCTCATCATATGCCGTTAAATTTAATCTATCTGGATGGAACTTAAGTTCAAAAGCCTTCGCAACAAGCACGGTCAGTTCAGGATGCCTGCAAATTGCTTCTTCAATATGTAGAGGCGCGTACATATTTAAATCTACGTGGACCAGTACCTGATGGACAAATTCTAGAGTAGATCGCAAAAAATTTGCTAAATTACCGCGAAGCAAACCGCTATCTACGAAGACTGCTTCTATGCGATCTAAATCGTTGAAGTATTTAAGAGTAACTAGCTCAGATAGAAAATCGTCAATATCTGATTTCTCCCATGTCGGATTAGAAGGAGATCTATGTAGGCTCATAGACATTATCAAAACACTATCTTTACTGTAGGGTTGAATATAAGTTGCCTGAACCATTTTCATAGATAATTTATGTCTATAAACAACCTTTGCTAGGCGATATAAAAATCGGTGTTTTGGTGTATTTCGCCAGGCAAGAATAATTTCCAGGGAATGAGGAGTATGTTTCGATTTTGTATTTTTTTTATAAATAACCTCATATTGGCAGTGATCGCGCGTTAGGGATCGAAAAAAGACATCGAGAGCAAGGACTAAATGGCTAGGTTTTAAAGATCTTGTAAATTGAGCATTCATGTTTTGCAAGAGTTCTTGATATTGTTTTTTTGATATATCTGGGTTTCGAGTGAGGAGTAATCGATAAATATCTGCTTGTTCACTTTTGCTTAATATACTGATTCCTCTGTCGTCTATTCCTTCTGTTTCCGTAAATCCAAGAAGTGCTATGCGCAATTTACTCGATATTTCTGGAAAGGGAGGCGGTGAAGTTGAAATAAAAGTTTGGTAGTTTTTAATACCGTATAAATTAAAGTTTTTGAGTATTGTGAGGTCGGCATCTGGACTGTCCAAACAAAGGACAATAGCCCCTCCTTGGAAATGAATTTGAGTAAAATATTCTTGCAAGGGGAAACCCATTAAATTATGGGTAATTAACATAATATTTGCGCTATCCATCTCTTTAAAGAAAGAGGCTGGCATATTCTGTTCAATCCAAACGTAGTATTCTTCAAAAAGAGAACTCTCGTTCTTCATTGCGTTTTGTAGTTGCTGTTTTGTCAATTTTCCGATGTGCTTAGCAGTCAAGATAGATGTCCTTTTTAACTACGAGATTAGAGGTTTTATTTAGTTTTTGTTTATAATGAAAATAAATTAAGTGCAAGTTTTAACCGGTTAACTAATTTATCTAGAAAATCTCGAAGGCAGAACTATTTAAATGAAGAATAAGGCGATACAAATTATTTATTTAAATGGGCCTTCTAGCAGTGGCAAAACAACACTTGCTAGATCCGTGCAAGATGCCTTAGAAAAACCTTATTTATGTATTGGCATTGATACTATCATTCAATGGATGCCGGAAAAAATTAATAACTGGGAAGGTGGAAAATCTCTTCTTGGTTATAGTTGGAAGGAGAAATATGAATCTGGCAATCTTATTCAAGAATTACAAATAGGCTCTTATGCACAAAAAATGAGTACAATATTCCGCGCTATAGTTGTTATGCTAGCTACATTGGATTATTGTCTCATTATTGATGACATTGCATTCGGGAAAAAGCAAATTGATGAATGGAAAAGAGACCTACATTCTTTTCAGGTTTTATGGATAGGGGTAAATGCGCCATTATCTATTTTAGAAGAAAGAGAAAAGAACCGAACTAATCGGATGAAGGGATCAGCAAGAGGCCAATTCTCTAAAGTCCATCTTGGGGTTACGTATGATTTGGAAGTAGATACTCACGAAACCCCACTGAATCTAATTGTAGAAAAAATTAAATCTCTCGTTTTGGCATCTCCGAAAAAGTAAGCAATAAAAAGATTATTTTAATAAATGAAGTTAAGAATCTATGCAGTAGGAATATAGATATAATGAAGAAAAAATATGAAAAATTATACTAGTTGTGTGTGATCAAATCCCAAGTCTTTAAATATGTCTGAAAAGACCTGTACCTTATCTACTCCAACTACTATAGAAACAGTGCTTGTCTCAGATGACAACCGATCTAGAAGATTAGTTTTTTGTAACCAACTGTCTATCCTTGATCCAAGCAAAAGGTTTTGCACCCTTTCTGAAAGTCTTGTAAGATAATCATCGTGATCCCAATGTCCTTCTTGCCACTTTTCTATTCTCAATGAAACAAGTTCTTTTTTTCTGATAAATACATCTTGTGGTGGAGCAGAAAATGATGTTTCTTGAAAATTAGCTTTTATCAAAGAGAAGAAGAGACTTATTCGATCCCATTTAGATTCAAAAGGTTCTATAGTTATATTTTTCTTTCGTGCTAGAGATGTAAAATCGGCATCCACACAATTTGAAAGGGGAGATGGCATCCTTTCTATAAAAACTTGGGAGGATTGTTCAAATTTTTCGGAAATATTAGGAATATTAGAGAGTGAATCTTTTTTCAAAGAGTCAAGCGTTCCTATAACAAAAATCTTTCCGCCTTTTTTATTAATAAATTGATGAATAACTCCTTTGACATTTGGCTTATTCAAAGTATTAGAAATTTTTACATCGATAGATTTTTCTAGAAAATCAAAAACAAATTTTGAATTTTCAGCGAGACAATTCATAAGTCTAATTAATTCATTGTTTTCAAAAGAATTAGAATCACTGGTAGGAATATCGCCACAAGATTTCCAGACGTGTTCAAACATTTTTAACTTACTTCTAGTTTCAAGTAAAGTCGTCAACGAGCTTGAGTGATATTTTTCTACATATTTAGATGCTATCTTTTCTATTAACTCATTATATAAGGTATAGAAATTATGGGGGTAAAGATATTTTAAAAATATTTTTTGTATAAAATGACATTTATTATACGCTTTATCAAAAGCTGTTGTAATGTTTACAGCCGCTAGCAAAAAGTCAGATTCATCACAAGATTCTTCAATTTCATCCAATAGTCTAATAGATTTTTGAAATAGAGAAGTGATATCCGTTTTTTTTTGCGATCGCTTATAATTAATAAGTTGGAATCAAAATAATTTTTTTCTAAATGAGACCAATTTTTTAGACAAGAAGTAGGTGCAGTCATAATCAAAATATAATACTAAAAATAGTCTTATTACTCCAATTATTTAAGTAAGCGAAGGCTATTTAATCCTACTAAAACAGTCCCCCCTTCATGAAGAATAACGGCTGCCCATAAAGGAATAAATCCAAGGAGCGCAGGGGTGGTTGCGAGAACTATGACAAATAAAGCGAGCGTAATATTTTGAAAAAGAATTCTCCTCGTTTGCCGTGCTTTGCGTATAAGCCAAGTAACATGCGATAAGTTATCGTGAAGAAAAATGACATCGGATGCCTCGATTGCTGTAGCACTTCCAATTTTTCCCATAGAAATTCCTACATGGGCTCGCATTAACGATGGAGCATCATTAATACCATCCCCAATCATAATTAATTTATGTCGCTCACTGAGTTTGGTGATCAAATGTAATTTATCTTCGGGCTTTAAATCGAAATAGTATTTTTTGATTTGGATTTGCTTAGCAATCCTATCTGCGCTCCATTTATGATCTCCAGTTAGCATAACGGTATCTAAAGATAACTCCGTATGTAATTGATGGATCATTCTTGCCATATCGGGTCGTAAGTTATCAGTGAAATGAAACAAATATAGAGTTGTTTCTATAACTAGGAAGGCAAGTAATTCTTCTTTATTTTCGATTTCTTTTTGTAGAACAGGCCAATTCTTCATCAAATAATCTTTTCCGAGCTTTAGATGAATAAATTCAAAACTCCCGATATAAACAGGTATCTGTTTCTTATCCAACTCTATTATTCCTTCCAGTCCATACCCAGGAGTGGCTTTAAAATTTTGTATTTCTATGATTGGAATTTTATGATGAGAGGCATACTTTTCTAGAGAATCTGCAATAGGGTGGAGCACTCCGCGTTCTAAACTTGATGCAATAGAAACTGCTTCTTTTTCAGAACAAATGGGATTTTTTTCACTAAAACAATGAATTTTTGTCAGTTCTAATTTTCCCTGCGTCAGCGTTCCTGTTTTATCGAGGGCAACTAGATCACTGCTAGCAATTGCATCTAGCAGCATACCTCCTTTTAAAAGAATACCCTTTTTAGCACAGGCGCTGATTGCACTGAGATAGGCTGTTGGTGTAGCAATAATAAGCGCACAAGGAGATGCTGCGATCAGAAAGGCAAGAGCGCGATAAAAAGAACCATTTGTCCCCAAGAATGGAAGAGAAGTATAGAGAGGCATAGTCAATGCAAAAAAAATAAATAATAAGATAACCGTAGTCGCGTAGACTTTTCCAAACCGATCGAGAAAACGTTCCAATTTTGGTTTTGCGAGTTGCGCCTGTTGAATCAGCGTAGCAATTTTTTCAAGCGTTGACTCATGGCTTTGTTTCAATACTTTAACGGTAAGAGGCCCATCCAAATTTCTGCTACCAGCTTCCACTATATCATTGGGTTTTTTTACGACTGGAATGTTTTCTCCCGTGAGATGAACGAGATTAATATAAGAACTTCCCTCTATAATGACTCCATCGAGTGGAATGACCTCGCCCGCTTTAATTAAAATATGTTCACCGAGCTTTATTTCAGTAATACTTTTCTCGTGCAGCTCCTTTTGTTTATTGATTGTAATCACTTTCGTTGGCGCGAGTTTCCTCAAGCTCTGTATAGCGCTTTTTGTTTTACTGGACACAGTTTCTTCGATGGCTTCTGACAGGGAAAAAAGAACGAGAAGTAAAGCTCCTTCCATTTCACTCCCGATAATTACAGAAAGCAATGCTGCAACAGTCATCAATACATCGATATTAATCTCAAAGGATCGAAGATCCTCTATAGTATCCAAAAATGCAGGGGTCCCCACTAAAAAATATATGACAATCAAGAAGAAAGTGGAGATATCTTTTGAGATAAAAGAACTAACAAAGGCAACAGCGAGTAATACAGCCGAGAGAATAGAAATCTTTAATAATAGGTAGGAGCTCCATTTTTTTGCGGTAGAGCGCAAAAATGGACTGATAGATTCTTCTCCTCCGGAGTTAAAGAATTCATTAAATAAATATGGTTTGTTCTGTTTGTTCATAGAAACAAATGGAGATGTTGTAACAGAAAGTAAGTACTACCCATAATAAGACCAAATAGTGCGATGCTCCAGATAACGGCATGGAGTCGGTTATTTTTTTGTATTTTCGCAAACCAAAAGGAAGAAACTCCAATAATTATCCCGGATACAATTAACGTTCCAAACAGAGGATGGATTCGACTAGCTATGTAGATGGCTGTACATGAAATAAAACAGCCAGTAGCTGCAGCACACCCTTGTTGCAATGGGTGGTCGTAAGACTCCAAAGGAATGCCAAGCTCTTCTGTTAACATCACCTCGAGTAGCCGATTATCATCTGCTGCAAGAGTATCTACAATTTGTGTTAGTATTTCTCCCTGAAAACCTTTGGCTCTGTATATTGCTATGAGTTCTTTCTTTTCTTGTTCTCGGTGGTGTGTAATTTCCCAATTTTCTTCCTTGATTAAAGTATGTAATTTTTCCAGCCTAGACCATCCAAAAAATGCAGATCTTGCAAAAAGAAAAATAACCATTCCAAAAGAAAAGGTTATTATCAAAATAGTAGGTAAATTAGAAGAGCTATGAACTAGCAAGAGTAAGCTCAGAATGATTGCACTAATTTGTAATCCATCTAAAAATGCATTTTTCCAACCCATAGGTTCAAGCCCATGGGGTTCTGCAAAAGTATGGTGCCCTTTCTCTCTTGCATCTTTTAAATGCTCGGCAGCATCTTTATCCGCAAAATGTCGTGATTTGTTATTCATAATTTATCTATATTATAGAAATTATGGTTTAATTCTACTTGAAACTCAGAAAGATGATTAGTAATTTCCCATACAAAAACAGCTTTTGAGCCATTAAAGTAGGATTAAAAAGATAGTACTTTTAAATAGATGATAAATTTATTTTTATAAATTAACTAAATTTTTTCAATTTTTGTTGAACTTCTTTAAGTTCAGGTTAAGTTGACGTTAAGGTTTTTATTAAGTTATCTTAGTTTCTTAGAAATCAGATAACTGCTATAATCACATTCTATAGAAAAATTTTGGACTGAATCCTTATGTATAAAACACTTCCAATAGCACAAAACCCTTTAATTCTTCGTTTCCATCGCTTTTTAGAAGCATTTGCTAAATCTGATGATGAAAGAGATTTTTATTTGGATAAGGTGGAGGGTTTTTTATTATTTATCGATCTCGATAAAGCAGAAGAGGAGCTTCTTGCATTCACTAGAGAAATCTCCGCTCATGGGGCTCGTTATTCTCTAATTCCCAAGATGACCTACTTTGAAACTAAAAAGTTTATGGAAGGATTTGTGAATGAAAAGGTATACGACATTGATACAAAAGAAAAATTACTCGATATCATTGGCGGAAAAGAGGCAAGAGAGAATTTCTTAGAATTTATATATGATCATCCAACTGAACTCGAAAAATGGCAACAATACTATCACGAGCGTTCTCGCATTCGAGTCATAGAATGGTTGAGAGGAGAGGGGATTATTTTTGTGTTTGAGGAAGACATTGAACTACTTCCACAAATCGTAAAAAAATTAAAAAATAATTTATTTGAGCCTAAAGTTTCAAAAGAAATTCAATCTGCAAGGGATATTTTATCCAATAAATCAAAAATTTATTACTCTAATGAAGCATTGAATCCACGGCCAAAACGCGGTCGACCTCCAAAACAAGTAGCAAAAGTGGAAATTGAACCACAATTAACTCCTGATCTTTACACAACAATACCTCCAGCCTCTAGACCATTTCTATTTATGCCGGAGTACTCTATAGCTGCGATGACTTTCTCTGCCAAGTTTGATTCAGAAGCTCAGTTTTTGGCTATGCGAGGAGCTTCTAGAGTAAAAGTAGACTCAAAATTGGAAGCACTTTCACAACGACTTGAATCTTTAAGACATTTATCAAATCGATTGCAAGCAGAGTCGCTCGAAGAAGGTCTTGATAAAATATTTGATTCTAGTACTGTTTCTGTGAGGGAAGGTCAAAAAAAGAGTAAAGTATTTGAGCTTGCCAAAGGGCTTATGTCTAAAAAACGAGGTAGACCGACTAAAAAGTCCACGGATATATCTGAAGAGAAGAGGTCTAGGAGTGTCGGGTTAATTCGCCCGAATAAACCGAAAAAGAAAAAATAAATCTATGGAAGTTCAAACTTCTCTATCACAAATCTCGATTGCTTTACTTGAGAATCGCACCCTTTGCCTACAAATTCTGCATCAATTATATATCACGCGAAGCATTGATCAAAAAATGCAAAAGCTTGCCAAACAAAATAAGGGTGGTACATTTCATTTATGTACGGACGGCCATGAGCTTGTTGGAATTATTGCTGCTTTTTCTTTAATTTCTAAAACCGATTGGGCATTTCCCTATTATCGAGATAGAGCATTTGTAATTGGAATTGGAGCGAAACTGGTCGATCTATTTGCATCTTTTCTCGGCAAACAATCGGTTAATCACTCTAGTAGTAAACAAATGCCAGAGCATTTTTCTGATACAGAGCTCCGAATTCCATGTCAATCAAGTGTTGTTGGATCACAGTTTCTCCAAGCAGTTGGAACTGCCAAAGCAATTTCGCTGCAAAAGAAACGAGAAGTAGTATATGTGTCTGGAGGAGACGGTTCTACTTCACAGGGTGACTTTCACGAAGCATTGAACTTTTCCTGTCTTCATAAACTCCCAATTATTTTTGTTATTCAAGATAATGGCTGGGCGATTTCTGTTCCAGTTAGCGAACAAACAACGGGTGGTACATGTGCAAAAATGGCCAGTGGATATGAGGGTCTCGCTGTTGTAGAGGTAGATGGGTGCGCGCCCGAACCGCTCGCTATCGCGATGCAGAATGCTGTAACTCGGGCAAGAGATAGTCTTGGCCCGAGCCTTATTGTTGCAAAAATATCGAGGATTGGTGGACACAGTAGCAGTGATGATCCAAAAAAATATAAAACTAAAACAGACATTGAAAAGGATATAGAGAGGGACCCAATCCCTAAATTTGAACAGTGGCTCCTCGAGCGAGAGTGGGTTGATGAATCAGATATCCAAGTGATGAGACGTAGTAGTTTTACTATAATTGAAGAGGCTGCATCGCAAGCAGTCGAATTGCCCTCTCCAGATGTAGCTAATTTCGCAAAAGAAACTAACTTTCAAGATAGTTCCCTAATAAAGACAGATTCATCAGATTACATAAATCCAGAGAGAGAGTCTATTGTTATTGTAGATGCTTTAAATCATGCTCTCGAAGAAGAGATGAGACGAGATTCCAGTATTATTGTATTTGGACAAGATGTAGCGGGTGGAAAAGGTGGAGTATTTGGTGTTACAAAAGATTTAACTCGTAAATTCGGGCAAGATAGGTGTTTCAATACACCTCTCGCAGAATCGACGATCATTGGACTTGCTCTAGGAATGTCACTTGCAGGCATGACGCCTGTCGGCGAAATACAATTTGCCGATTATATATGGACTGGGGTGAATCAATTATTCAATGAACTTGCCAGTATTCATTTTAGATCAAATGGTGAGTGGAATTGTCCTGTTGTAATTCGTATACCCTATGGTGGATATATACAAGGAGGACCCTATCATTCTCAGAGCATTGAGGCATTTTTAATTCATCATGGTGGACTTAAAGTAGTGGTCCCAAGTAATGCGACAGATGCAAAATGTTTATTAAAAGCTGCAATTCGCGATCCAAATCCAGTGATATTTTTAGAACATAAGGCTCTCTATCGCCAACGACTGTTTTGTGCGAGACTTGAGCCTTCTAACGAACAAGTTACTCTACTTGGTAAAGGTCTTATTTTGACTCCCGGTAGTGATGTGACCGTTGTATGCTATGGCATGATTGCCGTGATGGCATATGAAATTGCACAAAAATTACAAGAGGAAAACATCTCTGTAGAGGTTGTTGATCTTAGAACTTTATTTCCTTATGACCTCGATTTAATCCTTAGATCTGTACAAAAAACAGGTAAATTATTAATTGCACACGAGGCAGCTAAAGTTTGTGGTTTTGGTGCAGAAATTGCTGCAGCAGTTATGGAAACATCTTTTTCTAGTTTAGATGCACCTATCATGCGTATTGGGGGATTACATGTTCCGGTTCCTTATTCTAAAGAGTTAGAAAATGTTTGTCTGCCTCAGAAATTTCAGTTAGAAACGGCTATTCGAGAATTATCGATGTACTAATACTTTTGATTTTTGTTTTACAGTAGATTTTTCCATGTGGTTGATTGTTCTAAGATCGGTTGAAATTGGTTTCATAAAATTTCGATACATCTTCTTTACAAAGTTAGAATCAAATCTTCCAGTACTCGTCAATCGCTTAGAGATATTTAATGAATTTCTTTCCTTCTTCTTTATAGAGATATTTTCTTGCGATAATAAACAATCCATATGAATCAAATGCGAAAAGAGACTCTCTTGCGTATTTTCTAATGCATTTTTCTCTTCTATATATTTTGGATTATTTGCAATTTGTTGCAAAACATTTGCATTGTGAAGAAGTTGGTCTAAGGTGTCATCAATTTCTTTTAAGATATTCTGTCTGTTTAAAATCATGTGTCGCTCCTTCAATTGATTCATTAATTTCCTTTTTAAAATCGATAAGAAAAAAAGTCAATTGAATTGAAATAATTTTAATTTAGTTTATTTTCAATAATTTTTTTTAATATAGCGTGATAATAGTAAGAGCAAGAGATAAAATCATTAGACATGACTAGTTATCATGTGGACTGGATATTCTGGTGTTACTATCTGTTAAAGACTACTCCAGTAGAGTTGGCCTAATGAAAAATTGCAAGCCTATTTGATAGGCTTGCAAAAAAATGATATGCGACTTCAATTAGAAATAACATCTGCTGTTTTAGGTTTTACTCCAATCGTAATATGAAATTTATATTCTCGATTAGGCAACCCATATTTTTCTCTAATTTGGTCTAGCTGAGGTGAGTCGACAACAATGAAATAAACTTGATCTATTTCTTTCCAATTAGGAGGGGTTACTAATTTGCATTCCACTGGCTGAAAAAAAATAGTGCTGCCAGTTTCATTGATTTGTTCAAGGTTATATTGTTCCATTTCATTTGGATAGATTACAGTGATATGAGCACCAACTAAATCTGTGTCACCGAAATAAGGAGGTTTTTGGAATCCAGATTTTTCGATGAATTGGATCAGCTCGTGCACGTACTTATCATCGACATCGACATATACAAAAGTATTTGTACTTTTTAACGTTCCAAAATTTGGCAAATTATTTTGAGTATACTTTAATACAGCCTCGGAAAAAGGAGGTTCATGTGAGAAGCAGCAGTGACTAATACATAATAAAGCGGTGACAAAAAAATTTTTCAAAATAATACCTATGCTTGTTAATAGAGTTAATTTAAATATTAGTATCAATTTAAATAGGTTTTTTTTCAATATTCATTTGTATGGGAAATTTTTTTAAAAGGTATTTGAAAGAATTGAAATGATTAATTAATCAAAAAAAATTATATAGAGTGTTTCTATAAGTAGCATCCAATTCATTAATTGGAAAAAAAATCTTATAAGACTAAGATCTCAGTGATCATTTGCTTTATTAAATCAAAACTTTCATATACAAATTCCCTTGTACGAGGAGTTTTTGTATCACAAAAATTTTGAAAAATGCATTGAATATTTCTAGCAAATCTTCCACCTAGTAGATAATTTGTATGAACTTCTATAGGGCATAGCTTTCTTTCTTTTGCAAATTTTTTTAAAGACTCTATAGAACAAATTAAAATGAAAAGAGCTTCACTCGAAATTTCCATTTGTTGATTTGGGAAATCGGCTTCATGTTTTTCAATTTCCAAAATTATTTTTCGTATAAGTTTTTTTGTGTCAATATTCAGAATAAAATCAATCCATTTTTGAGGAAATGATTTTTGAATATAGGGTGATAATGTCCAAATGAAACGTAACCGATTCAAGCTTTTGAATTCAGGAAAACAAGATCCGTGATCAATTAAAATTAAAGATTTTTTTGTATCAGAATATAATAAATTACCTAAATGTCTATCAGTATTGAGATAAATGATATCTATAATAGCTGTTTTGATTATTTCATTCTGTGGAATTTCCTTGATTTCTTGAATACTAGTTAATTTTCTATAATTTTTTTTAAACTTTTGCAAAGAACCTGTTTGATGATGTTCTCCAAATATTGTTGATTCAAGAGCTTTGATTTTGGTCTTTGGTATCCCAAAATTTCTAATAGGCAGCCTAGATTTTGAAATCATTTTATTAAATTTTTTACATAAAAAATAAGATAGGTTTTCACGAAAAATTTCCGAGCCAGCTGGAATACCCTCTCGTTGGCTTGTTATTTTGCCAGGTAAATGATCTAGTGCTCCTTGCGCTTGAAGTCTGGGTTTGTATACCCCAACTTTTGTGTTATTAGCATCAAGAACATAATAGGAACCGTTTAACATCTTGTCTTCACTATCGGTAGGTTCTGCATACAAATGAGGGGATTGT
>JBOFEG010000031.1:0-19011 GCA_051647685.1 Chlamydiales bacterium | reverse complement strand
TGATTTAGAAACCCTTTCAACTAATAGTTTTTTTAAAAATAAGTACAAAACTGCATTACTAGAAAATTTACAATTATTAAAAATAAAGGCAAATGAATTAAATATAAGTTATGAAACTTTAACAAAGAAAAATTCATTATTAAACGAGTTATCTTTAATGCTAAATAAAGGAGATCAAATAGAAGAACAATATCTCCAATTAGAAAACCGTTATGCTTCTAATTCTAGATTATTAGATACTTATAAAAATATAATGAAAGTTGATATATCAGATATGCTCAATAAGATTGATGCTTTTTAATGTAAATAAAATACTAATTAAATAATTAAGCCTTATTTTATATTCAAAAGTTGAGCTCATTTTTCTTGGTTTTTTAACTAAAGATAGTAACGTTCTATATTTATTAAACTAGGAGTACTTTTTTTGAAATAATCTATCCCGCTAATTTATTGATGCATAAAATTGGAACTTGTGCCATCTTTATAAGAATCTCATAGTTCTTCTCTTTATTCGATGAGTCATTTTTGAATGATTTTTAATTTTTTATAAATTTTTTTCTTTTAATTTAGTTTTGTGTTAGAAAACTTTACTATTTTCAGTGTAATCCTTAGAATCTAGTTATGTTTAATCAATTAATAACCTCCTATGCCTTATTCTAGTCCAAAAGGCTTATTTGATATCCTTCCACAGGAAATTTCACCGGAAGAATCTTGGAAAGAAGCATATCGCTGGCAATATTTAGAACAACAATTGCATACTATTGCAAAAATTTATGGCTTTCAAGAAATTAGAACACCTATTTTTGAAATGTCTAACTTATTTTTGAGAACCTCAGGAGAAACTTCTGATATTGTTTCTAAAGAAATGTATCAATTCGAAGATAAAGGAAATCGTTCTTTAGCGTTACGACCAGAAGGAACAGCGCCAGTTATTCGAGCTTTTATAGAACATCACTTAGAACAATTAGGTAATTTTCATAAATTATATTATATAGGACCATTTTTTCGATATAATCGACCACAAAAAGGTCGCTTTCGCCAATTCCACCAATTCGGAGTAGAAGTAATCGGAGGAAGCCCCCCGGAACAAGATGCAGAAATAATCCAAATGTTATGGATGATATACCAAACTTTAGGAATCAAAAATATTACATTATGTATTAACTCTATTGGAGACAATGCAACGAGAATTAAATACCGATCTTTACTAAAACAACATCTCCAGCCAAACTATACAAAACTATCTGCCGAAGGGCAACTATCTTTTCAAAAAAATCCATTACGTCTTTTAGATACAAAGAACCCAAATGATGCCGCTCTTTTACAGAAGCTCCCGAGTATACTCGATTTTTTAACTCCAGAATCTAAGAATCATTTCGATCAGGTTATTTCTCTTTTAAATCTGCTCCAGATTCCCTATACAATTGCTCCTCAACTTGTTCGTGGATTAGATTATTATAACCACACTGTTTTTGAATTCATGACAAGTTCTTTAGGAGCACAGTCTTCTATTAGTGGTGGAGGCAGATATGATGGATTATTAGAATTTTTAGGTGGAAGCAATTTACCATCCACTGGATTTTCGCTGGGAATAGAACGTGTACTACAATTAATGGAACTTCAAAAGTGCGCTTTTCCAAAAAGAGATTTTATTTTTTTCTATTTATTGCCACTTCATGAAGAAAGCAAGCAATTTCTTATTCCTATATTATTCAAATTGCGAGAAATGGGTATACAAACAGATATGAATTATAAACTACAAAAAATTCAGAAAGGCCTACAACAAGCCAATCGATTTCATGCAGAATATTGTTTAATTATAGGAGAAGAAGAATTACAAAACGATAGGTTACAGATTAAAAAAATGAAAAATGGAGAAATCACAATTGTCTCAAAAAAAAGACTCATCGAACATATGCAGATCTTATGGCAATCTCATGAATTCTAATATGCAAAGAACTCACACTTGTGGAGATCTCAATATAACTGATAAAGATAAGATAGTTGTTCTGACAGGTTGGGTACACTCTAAGAGAAACCTTGGGAAACTATTATTTATTGATCTCAGAGATAAGTATGGCATTACTCAATTAGTTTTTAATTCATCACAACATGAATTGGTATTTAACAAAGCTCTAACTATCCATCATGAATGGGTCATTTTAATAAAAGGAATTGTCCTTCCTAGAGGAAAAAACGATAATACTAACAAAAAAACTGGAACTATTGAAATTGAAGTCAATGACCTAATCATTCTATCTGAGAGTGAAACTCCTCCTTTTCCTATGGATCAAAAACAAGATGTTCATGAAAATTTGCGCTTGCGCTACCGATATCTTGACATTCGCAGAGGAGCTATTTTGCAAAATTTACAATTGCGCCATACAGTGATGCAATTAACTCGTGCGTTTCTATCTAAGAATGGTTTTATTGAAATTACTACTCCAATACTTGCCAGATCTACCCCTGAAGGCGCCAGGGATTATTTAGTGCCTTCGAGAACTCATCCAGGTAATTTCTTCGCATTGCCACAATCTCCTCAACTATTTAAACAATTATGCATGATTGCTGGTATGGATCGTTATTTTCAAATAGCAACTTGTTTTCGAGATGAGGATTTACGTTCCGATCGCCAACCTGAATTTACTCAAATAGATATGGAAATGAGTTTTAGCACTACAGATAATTTACAAAATATTATTGAAAAGTTAATGAAGGAAATATGGTTTCTTAGCAAACAAGATTCTATAGATAAACATTGGGAGTTGAAGATCCCTTTCCAGCGTATTACTTATAAAGATGCGATGGAGTCTTATGGAACGGACCGTCCTGATTTACGATTAAAAACGAAATGGAAAGATGGAACAGAAATTGCTCAGAAAAGTTCCTTTACACACTTTCATCAAGCTATTACATCTAAATATCACATAAAAATGATTCGTATTCCGGGTGGAAACTTTGTATCTCGAAAGACTCTTGATCAATTGCCAAGTTCTTTAGGTCTTGCTTCTTCCAGTAAACTTTATTGGATGAAATACGAAAATCAACAATTTACTTCTTCAATCATAAAATTTTTTCCAATACAACTTCAGAGAGAACTTGAATTGTCATTAGATTTAAAAAAAAATGATGCTGACATAATACTATTTTTAGTCGGTCAAAAACCTACTATTTATCAAGATATGCATCTTATTCTCTTATGGATTAAAGAACTAAATAATCTAGATCAAACAGATGAATATAAGTTTTGTTGGGTTACTGACTTTCCTCTTTTTTTATGGGATGAAACAACGGGCCGCTATAGTAGTGTTCACCATCCCTTTACCGCCCCAAAATCTGAAGATATTCATAAACTTGAATCTGATCCATTATCTGTCCGTGCAGAAGCTTATGATTTGGTTTTGAATGGTCATGAGCTCGGAGGTGGATCTCAAAGGATTCATAATCCTAAGTTACAAAATAAAATTTTTACCTTATTAAATCTAAATGAAAACTCTATTCAAGAGAAGTTTGGATTTTTTATAGAAGCTCTTCAATATGGTACTCCCCCTCATTTAGGAATTGCACTTGGCCTTGATCGCTTAATGATGCTTTTGTGCAGAACAAAAAATATTAGAGATGTGATTGCTTTTCCTAAAACGCAACAGGCAAGCGATCTTATGACAGAATGTCCAAATCAAGTCGACCCAAATCAATTAAAAGAATTGAAAATTTTTTTAGATAGACAGCGATAAATTTCTAGCCTTAAAATGATATGGTTCTTTAAAATTAACCTATTCTACTAGGAGAATTTATGATAAAAAGAGTATCAATCGGCATTGCTTTAGGTGTCAGCTGTTTCTTCCTTATTCAAGGATTTAAAGATATAAAATCCGATGAAAAAGCTAATAATACCCTTATAAACGTTCAAGGACAAGAGGAAAGCATCGATATTAAAAAAATATCTTCTACTTTTGGACATCTTATTGGAAAAAATTTAGAGGTGTTAGGAGTTGAGTTAGACATTGATCATTTGATTGAAGGATTAAAAGATTCTTTTGCGGGAAAAGAACCCCCAATGAGTGAAAGCGAATGCACTCAAATTATAGCAAAAATTCAAGAAAATATCTTAGCAAAAAAAGCGGAATCCAATTTAAAAATCGCTGAAGACTTCTTAAGTAGTAATAAAACTAAAGAAGGAATACGAGAATTAGAAAACGGAAAATTACAATTTAAAATCGAAAAAGAAGGAACGGGAGCTATTATTGAAGAACATTTTTCTCCCACTATTCGATATACTGGTAAGTTTTTAGATGGAAAAATACTCGGATCATCTCAAGAAGACCAAGTCATCTCTTTAGATGAAACAATACCTGGACTTTCCAAAGGTATTTTAGGAATGAAGGAAGGAGAATTGCGCACACTATATATCCACCCTGATCTTGCTTACGGAACTACTGGTTATATTCCTCCAAATTCATTACTCACTTTTCAAGTAGAATTAATTAAGGCAAATACTACAGCACCAACACAAGAGACAGGCAGTAGCGGTGAAAGAATTGATTCAAACAAAACTACAGAGCTTGCAGCAGATAATATGGAAGAAAATGCAGTTATTCGGTAGTAAGAGCCTTAGAAATAAGCGCTTTTATTAGGATCATCTTCTTTCGCTCACTCGATTCTATGAAGGTCATTCTTTACAATCCTCAGATCCCACAGAATACAGGTAATATTGTACGTACTTGTAGAATAACGGGATCTGACTTAATTCTAGTACCACCTTTGGGATTTAATATCTCTCATTCTAAATGTCAACGTGCAGGACTAGATTACTGGGATATGGTAGATATAAAATATATAACTAATATTTCTTCTTACTTACAATCATTAAAAAGTAATTTTTATTTTTTTTCTAGCAAATCAGAATATATCTATTCAGAAATAGATTATCAATTTGAAGATACTTTAATATTTGGTTCAGAAACAAGTGGATTACCTGCCTATTTAAAAAGGGAATGGCCAGATCATTTTTATACTATTCCTATGCTAGATACAAATCGTTGCTTAAACCTTTCAAATAGTGTTGCAATTATCTTATATGAAGCATGGAGGCAACTTGGCTTTAATACATCAAGAAGCCAAACAATTGATTGCTCTAATTCATCCCAGAAGTAAGAAACTTCTTAAGAGCTTTTTCATTATGCAATCCAGTTAGTCGATCTACTTCTTTTCCAGCTTTAAATAGAATGAGCGTTGGAACCATTGTGACCTGATAGGCGCCTGCAGTTTTTTCATTAACACCTACATCAAGCTGTAAGAAGGCAAGTTGATTTCCCATTTCCTTAGCGAGAGATTCAAGTATTGGAGTAAGCATTCGACAAGGCCCGCACCAATCTGCATAAAAATCAACTAGACTATATCCAGTTATGATTGAAGCTATAAAATTATCATCGTTAACAGACTTAAGAGATTGTGATATCAAAATTCCTCCAAAAGTTTTAAATAATAATCATAACTGATAGGTTAATCGGAAAGCAATGAAAAGATAATCTTAAGGAGGAATTCCTATAGCTCCATTCTTATACCAGTCTTGTAAATTTTTTAATGACTTCTCTACTCGTTCTCGTACAGCATCTGGTATCGATTTTTTATCTAAACTCGCAAATTCATGATAATAAATTGGACTTCCGAATACACAAGCGACTTTGCCAAAAAGTTTAGGAAATCGCCGATTTCGATTCCAAATGTTATATGTTCCATAAATATAAGTGGGAAGAATAAATGCCTCTGATTTAATCACAAGTAATCCAATTCCATCGCGTATTGGTTGTATTTCCTCAGTCGGAGAACGAGTTCCCTCAGGAAAAAGCAGTACTTTTTTTCCTTCTTTTAGAATTTGCAAAATATGTTTGAATACAGATAAATTAGAGGTATTTTGAGATACAGGATAGGTATTTAATCTTCGAATCAACCAACTAAGTATGGGAACATTAAAAAGACTTTTTCTAGCAAGAAAACTAATTTCCTCCGGTGAGGATAGAGCAATAATAGGGGGATCATAAAAAGAAGCATGATTTGCTACAACAAGTGCTTGACCAGAGTGGAAATTTTCTCTTCCATATACACGATATCGATGAAATAAAACAAAAAAAATCCAACTTACCATTAAAACTAATCGATATAAGAGAGTCATTTTATTTGGCGAAAGCCAACCCGGACCTTGGAATATTTGCTCCCTTTCATGACATACTTCTAACATTTTACCAACGACTTCAGCTATCGTTAACTCAGAGCTATCCACTCTGATAGCATCTGGTGTACATACAAGTGGAGATGTTTGCCGTTTCCGATCTTGAGTATCTCTTTTTTCTTGGTTTTGATAAATTTCTTCAATTGTAGTTTTTTCAGCCTCAGCTGGATACTTTATTTTTAGCTCATGCCACCGACGCATAGCTCGAATTTTTGGATCTGCAGTCAAATAAAATTTAATTTCTGCTTTTGGGAAAACAACACTTCCAATATCTCTGCCTTCACAAACTACATCAAAAGACTTAGCTAACCGACGTTGAATACTCACAAGCTTTTTTCGAACACAAGGAAAAACGGATATATGAGATGATAGTTCCGTTATATCACTTGAATAAATGTCATATGTTACTTCTATTTGATTTACAAAATAACGATCCTGTCCTTGTTGTCTTTTTACAATAAAGTTAAATGTATTTAACGCACTTTGCAGATAGCGATTCTGTTTATAATCTATATTATTTTGTAGTATATACCAGGCAAATGATCGATAGATGGCACCTGTATTTAAATGAATAAACCCAAGTTTAGTTGCGAGTTGTTTAGCTACAGTGGATTTACCAGTTCCAGAAGGACCGTCAATTGCAATAATCATTTTCTACATCATCCAGTACAGATATACTATAAATAAAGGCGTGGTAAACAATAATGAATCTAAAATATCTAATACTCCACCAAGGCCCGGAATACGACTACTGTCTTTGCTATTTGCATTTCTCTTCATAAGAGATTCAGTTAAATCTCCAATTTGTCCTATACAAGCAATCAATATCCCAAGCATTATAGAAGTTATTATGGGATAGGGAACTGAGAATATTACTGTTTTCACAAAACATAAACTAACAATGGCAGCCACAACCATCCCCCCTATTAACCCTTCATAAGTTTTATTTGGACTAATAGATGGGGCTAATTTGTTTTTGCCAAAAAATTTCCCTACAAAATAGGCAGCAATATCCGTTACTTTTGTGACAACAATTAGATATAACAAAAAAATTTTCCCATCATATAAAGGTGAATATAAAACTGATAATAATAAACCTAGCGGTATACCAATATAACAAATAGAAAAAAAGGAAATGCCAATACCATAAAAGGCGCTCTTTACGTGAGAAAAATAAAATGTACTAATGCATAATACCGCTGCAAATAAAGTAAACAAAACAAATGAAAATGAAAGTATATGTACTCCATTAGCATACACAGCATAGATCAATAGAGACGTAAATATGTATAATAAATGAGGAGATACTACCCCGTGACACTTTTGTATAAGAGTTTTGATTTCAAATACGGCAGTTATACCAATAGCTATGACAAGAGCAATAATACATACTTTCATAAATATTGTATGAGAATAATATAACATGAGATCTAATAGTAATATTATTATACAGGAAATACCTATACGTTTAATAAGCTCGTTATCTTTTTTCAGGTTAACCTCCTAAGCGGCGAATGCGTTGCTGGTACTCTAAAATCGCTTCTATTAAATCTTTTTTTGTAAAATCAGGCCATAATGTATCAGAAATATATAACTCCGTATAGGAAATTTGCCACAGTAAAAAATTACTAATTCTTTTTTCACCACTTGTACGAATAAGCAAATCGGGATCCTTCCAATTTGCTGTATCTAAATAAGTAGCGAAATATTCTTCTGTAAATTGTTCTAAATCTATTGGATTTTTTTGATGATTTTTTATTAACTGGATAACAGCACGACGAATTTCATCCCTCCCGCCATAATTAATGGCAAGTATAAGATTAAAATCTCTATTGTTTTCTGTTACATTTTTTGTGTTGATAATAATTTTTTGTAGAGAGACTGGAAAAGCTGACAAATCTCCAATTGTATGCAATCTAATTTTTTCATCATTTAATTCTTTTCTCATCCGCCAAATATAGAGACGGAATAGACTCATTAACGATTTAATTTCGTGTATAGGTCTTTGCCAGTTTTCTGTAGAAAATACAAATAATGTTAGGGTATTAATTCCCAGGTCTTTAACCGCTTTGATCATTGAAATGGCTACCCTGACCCCTTGAATATGCCCCTCTCTATGAGATATCTTCCGTCGAGTAGCCCACCTACGATTCCCATCCATAATTATACCAATATGTTGGGGAATATAATTCCTATCGATAACCTTTAATTGATCTTCAAAATCTATCTTCATTACACCTGATCCACACTTATAGCGTAGAACTTACCCTCATATTTATTGTGCAATATACACTAATTAAAAGAAAAAAACACCTTCGAAATCTTAAACTAGACAGAATCTTTTTGCAGTAGTAGTATTTCTTATTTATAAAAAGAAAATACAAGGCTTAAATTACATGGAACAACAATCTCGTTGGCAAAAAATCCTAATTTTTACTGTTATTGTACTGACTTGTTATAACATTCTTCCTACAGTTTTCTTCTACAGTAATCCATTACAAAAACCTATTGACGCAAAACAAGCTGAAAAAATCTGTTCAACTATTTCAAATCGGGTAAATGCTTTAGAAAATGATTCTGTACAGTGGATAAAAAATTTTTGTGGATTGCTACAGGTATCTCCCATTAGTGTTCAAATCCAGGAAGAACAGCCTCAATGGATTCGTGTATCTTTTGCTAAAGCAATTGAAGCAAAAAAATTTTTTGCAAACCTGCCTAAAGCTGGCACATTAATACCTTTCAGCCCAGCCAAGTTATTCCCGGTAGCACCTGACTACAATGAAGGCGAGACATCTGTCCTAATTCAAAGAATAATACCCCTTCATTTTCAAAATACTAATCTTTCTCGTTTCTTTTCTTTTTGCGAAAAATTTAATGGGACTCAACCGAGTAGTGCTTATATCGACTTAATATCCAATCGTATGTCCACTCTAGTCCGATCTATTTGTCAAAACAATATTTCTACAGAAAACATATTGATTTCCTTAAAAAAAGACCAATTTCAAGAAGAAACTATTTTTTCTCTGATTCATCAAGTTATTCGATTGGAAAAAATTTTTGGAGAGCACCCTAAAATCCTTACCCGGTGCTTAATGCATCTCCTGGAACAAGAATCTGTTAGTAAGTCCTCCATGACAGAAACGTTGTTTCAAGCTTTGCATACACTCCAAGATCAATATAAACTAAAAAAAATAGATATAGAAAAATCTCTTACACAAAAAATTGACACTGCTAAAAATAAAGATATTTTATTGCTTATTGAGAGAAAGATTACATCTATTCAATCTGCCATTTCAATATTGAAAAAATATGAGTCCACTCTATTTGTAGACTTACCTAGAATAACTAATTCTCAAATAAAACAGTTGTTGAACCCACTACACAGTGCCACAAAAGATACCCTCTCTCAGATTAATCTTGAGCCTTACCACCCCCTTATCTCTTCTTTATCTATGGATTGGGAAAATGAATCCATTCATATTACGTTATATCCAGATATTGAAACTCTATACAATATGGAGAATAACCTATCTCGAAAAGAACATCTTCATCAATTAATTTATGATGAAATTGCCCGCATTGCGATGGAAACAAATGAAAATATCAGTTCGAACGAAAATAAATTTCATATAAATTTAAATAAATTAACTAATAGCAGAAGTATTATTACATTTAATATTCGAGAAACTGCAAAAAGTTATACAAATCTTACAAAAAATATTATTGAAGAATATTGGAAGCCAAAGCATCCCAAGTTACATTCCAGTGTATTTCCAATATGGGATTTAGAAACATATTCATCTTTATCTACTGCAGAAAATAGACTCGGGCTATTAATTTATACATCTGTTCTATCCAAAGAATCTCTTTTTGAAAAACACAGTAGCTCATATCTTAAAAACAATTCATTCTACATATTTGCAAAAGGAATAGATCACCTTATTCAAAAGGTGCGATCAGAAGAATCAGAAGAATCTATTAACCTTTTATTTAATGACTTAAAAAATTTACAAAAGTTACTTTCACATCACGGTTACCGTTCATCCTCTGTTCCATCAGGGTTACAATATATGGGATTAATTTTTGAAAAAGAAAATTATTATAACCCTTTACTAGTAGCTACTAGAGAAGACTTCTACGCAGTTGGAAATAATGAATATGCAATTTTGGAATGTACTGATTTACAGCAACGACTATTGAAGCAAAATCAAATTGAAACAGAAATGCATGAGAATCTCCTACGAATGCAAGATGAGTATAATATTTCTACAGTCTTGCCGACACAAAGCAAGAAATATAATGTTCCAAAACCTATCAAAAATACTCTTATTAATAACTTTATTCTGAGCTGGAAAAAATATTTTCGAGGAGATGAACGTAAAATTCTACGCTGGGGCTTAGATTTATCAGGCGGGAAAACAGTACAAATAGCTTTGCGAGATATAAATGGACAAACTGTCACCAATCCATCAGATATTGAGCAGAGCATTCATGAGCTATATACACGAGTGAACAAACTTGGAATGTCAGATATTACCATTCGACAAGAAGGTGCATTAATTACACTCGATTTCCCCAGTGCACAAGGTGTTTCCGCGAGTAATTTAATTCAGGCATCGACAATGCGATTTCACGTAGTAAATGAAAAATTCTCTACGCACAATCCTGATCTTGCTATTTATGTAGAGAATTTTTTACAAGAAATTTGGAACGAAGCTTTGATTACTGGGAAAAAAGATCCCGTAAGCCTCAACAAAATCGCCTATAGACATTTATACGGCATTGAAGGGGCTTCTTTCAGTAATCCTTTAAGTGAAGCTGCTAAAGTACTCTATGAAAATGGGCTCAGAATTGCCGACTCGTCACAATTGTCTAGTAGTTTTTACAATGACAAGCTCTGTTCCATTGCTAGTTTTCGAGCAGATTCCTCTTCAGAATGGCAGCAGAATGGACATCCTCTATTGATTGTTTTTAAAAACTATTCATTGGAAGGGAAAAACATAAAAAATGTAGTAACTTCTTATGATCCGACTAAGGGATACTTCCTTTCTTTTGAGGTAAAAGACATTCAAAAAAATGGATTAGAAAACCCTATCCACCCCAGAAAACACCTCAATATATGGACCAATGCATTTGCACAGGATAAAATACTTGGTACTGAATTTGAAAAATATTCTGGAGGCAGAGGATGGCGTATGGCTGTCTTATTTAATGATCAGATAATTAATGCGCCTAATTTAGAATCTACACTATCTGACCGAATTTCCATTACAGGCAATTTTTCTCAGAGAGAGATACATAAATTAGAATCAGATTTAAAAGCGGGTTCGCTCTCTTTTATTCCACAAATTTTATCAGAAAAAAATATCAGCCCCGAACTTGGACTTAAAGAAAGAAATCAAGGTTTATTTGCAGCAGCACTCGCTTTAATACTAGTCATGGGTGTCATGATTATTTACTATCGCTTTGCAGGGTTTGTCGCATCTATTGCTGTTGTTTTCAACTTGCTCATTATGTGGGCTATACTTCAAAACCTACAGGCTACTTTAACCCTTTCCAGTATTGCAGGGATTATCCTTACAGTGGGTATGGCGGTTGACGCCAACGTGCTTGTTTTTGAACGTGTTAAAGAAGAATTTTCTATTTCTAAGCGGCTTATCCCAGCTCTACAAGCGGGTTACAGTAAAGCTTATTCTGCTATTGTAGATTCTAATCTTACAACGATCATTGCAGCCGTTATCTTATTACAATTTGATTCAGGTCCTATTAAGGGGTTTGCAATTACCTTAATTATTGGAATTGTATCTTCCATGTTCACAGCTTTATTTATGACTAAGTATTTTTTCTGTATGTGGGTACAAAATAGAAAAAATATTGCATTAAAAATGTCTAACTGGATTCCCAAAACTACAATTCCTTTTCTTAAATTTGCAAAAAGATGCGCTTTCGGATCATTTATCATTTTAACGGTTGGTATTGTATCATTTATGTTAAACGGACATGGTATATTTGGCATGGATTTTACCGGTGGTTTTGCATGTACTATAGAATTACAAGCTGAGACATCCAATGGGTATCGTCACGCTGCGGAAAATGCATTTATAAAAGCAGGGCTTCCTATACAAAGCATACAAGTAAGAGAGCTTACTCCACAAAATCACCTGCGTATCTTTTTTGCTAAAAGCCTAGAGAATCACACTATCTTTTCTAATCTACCTAAGTCAGATAAGAAAACTATCACTTACCCATATGAATCTAATCCAAAACTAGATTGGATTGTGAAAACACTAGAATCTAGCGGACTTCATATTCTTCCAAAATCTAAACAAATACTAGATACAACGTGGGTTAATGTTACTGGACAAATGTCTTCCGCTATGAAAAATCATGCGCTTATTGGCCTATCCCTCGCACTTTTTTGCATTATGTTATATATAAGCATCCGTTTTGAATGGATTTATGCAATTGCTGCTACCTGTGGGCTTGCTTATGATCTAATTTTTACTCTCTCAACTATTTCTATTCTTCACCTACTACACGTCCCTTTACAAATAGACCTGCATACTATAGCAGCTTTAATGACGATTATTGGTTATTCATTAAATGACACAATTATCATCTTTGATCGGATTCGAGAGGATATGAAAAATAGAGGTAGATTATCTTTCAAAGAAATTATAACAGGAGCATTAAATTCTACCCTTAGTCGAACGTTAATGACATCAATTACGACTCTTATTGTTCTCCTTGCATTAGTGATATTTGGAGGAACTACAATTTTTAGCTTTGCATTTGTTATGACAATCGGTGTGATTATAGGAACCTTTTCCTCTTTGTTTATTGCAGTTCCATGTTTAGCTTCTTTACACGCATATACATCTCAAAATACTCTTTTTGCATCCGGAAAACAACAAATTGAAAAACACTAATCGCTATAAAATTTACTCAAGGTTTATTAGAAAAAGAAATCTAGTAGGCAGATTAGATATGATTATATCGTTTACTCAAGAATAAGGTTCGAGCTATAATGATTTTATATTATATAGATTAAATTTCATGAAAAATGGCGCCCTATCTCAATCTCCCCTATGGATTCTCCCCACTCAACAATTAGAAAAAAAAGAACAATTAATTAAAGAATTTAATCTACATCCAGCTATTGCAGAAGTGTTGCTTGCCCGTGGCTTACAAACATTTGATGAAATTAATTCCTATCTCTACGCAAAACTACCAAATTTAATTCACCCTGATCAATTTGAACAAATGTCTATTGCTGTTAAGCGAGTGTATCAAGCTATGAAGACAAAGGAAAATGTCTTAATTTATGGAGACAACGATGTAGATGGAATTACTGGAACTGCCCTACTTACAGAATTTTTGACACTTATTGGAATTAATATTGTTTATTATATTCCTCATCGTTTGGCCATTAAAGAGACACTTTTATTGGATAGTCTTGCATTTGCACAGCAACATAATTGTTCTTTATTGATTACAGTTGATTGTGGGATTACCACAGTAAAGGAAATAAAAATTTTTTCTGAATATAATATTGATACCATTATTACAGATCATCATGAACCTATTACAGCTATTCCTAAATGCACAGCTATACTTAACCCTAAACTCGCAAATGCAACTTATTTAAATAAAGATATTACAGGTGTCGGAGTAGCCTTTAAATTTGCTCACGCCATTACAAATTATCTCATCTCGAAAGATGAAATTAGCCCTCAAAAAATTGATTTAAAAAAATACCTCGATTTAGTTGCTTTAGGAACAATTGCAGATATGGGCGCTTTAATTGGAGAAAATAGAATTTTTGTGCGATATGGATTAAAGCAACTTAAGAAAACTAAGCGTATTGGATTGATTAAGCTCCTTCAAGTATGTAGCTTAAAACTCAGTCATATTACCACTGCTGACATCGCTTCTAAAATTGCTCCTCGATTGAATAGTCTTGGACGTATAGCCAATCCCTTAAAAGGGGTTGAACTATTGCTAATTAAAGATCAAAAAAAAGCAGAGGAACTTGCAATTGATCTCGATTTAAATAATATGGAAAGACAAAAGATTGAAAGAGCTGATTCAGATGACATTACAAAATATACATTGATACATCCTGAAATTTTTCGCGATAAAGCAATCGTTCTTTATTCTCACAAATGGCATCCAGGTATTATTCCTATCATTACAACAAGAATTGCCAAACAATATAATCGACCCACCGTGATCATTGCTGTTGAAGACGGTATTGGCAAGGGCTCTATTAGGACTATCGAGGAATTTCCTATTCTGCCTGCTCTTAGAGATCAAGCAAATATTTTAATGAATTTTGGAGGGCATAATTTTGCAGCGGGATTTACTATTAAAGAAGAGAATATTGAACAATTTAAATCTAGATTTATCCATCTTGCAAATAGCAAGCTATCTGACCAGGATATTGTACCTAAACTGTATATCGATGGGAAGATAGCCTTTGAAGAACTTACTTTTGATTTTTTAGAATCTCTGCAACTACTTGAACCTTTTGGTGCCGAAAACCCATCCCCAATTTTCTATACGGAGGCAAAACAAACGTGGCCTCCTAAAATTGTTGGGAAGATTCATCTGAAACTATACTTAGAACAAAATGGACGTATGCTAGAAGGAATCGCATTTGGTATGGCTTCTCGAAAACACGAGCTGATGAAGAAAAATTTATTACTTCAGCTGGCATTTTCACCACAGATAAGCAATTTTCTAAATAAATCAAGCATTCAACTACAAATTCGAGATTTTAAAGTTCAAAATGCCTTATTACAAAGATCGGTTTCAATTAATACACACAAAAAAGATGCAATTAACTATGGGTAGTTAAATTGCGCTCTCTTTTTGAGCATCTTGCTGCTTATTTAAATAGTTTTCTCTGTATTGATTGATCTCATCAATATGCATAACCCAAGCAGCTCCTTTTCGCGTAGCTTTTAAGCAGCCGATTCGTGTAGCATAATAAATTTTTTGTGCAGGCACATTAAGTAATTTAGCTACTTGATTAACAGAATAAAAACCTTTCATTTGATCAAAAATTAATTCGCCTTCAAAAGTTGACTTTGTTCGGCAATATTTTTGTTTGCGATAGTTTTCAAGTTCTTGTAAATCAATTGTCCATCGACTAGCATTTTTATGCGCTTTTAATTTTCCTTGTTTAATAGCGACATAAATTGCTTGTCTTGTTACATGATTAATTCGAGCTGCTTCTGTAATAGATACAGCTTGAGAATTTTGGTTTTGTTCGTTCACGATTCCTCCAGAATCAATAGTTAATTAGTTTGTTAATAGATCCCACATAAATATACAATTATGTAAGTAATATACTCTTTTAAGAATAAATTATCACAAACGAATAGATATAAATCAATATTTTTTTGTTAGTTTTAATACAAAAGTATAGAGATAGCTACTTTTGGATAATTTTGAATGAAAAAGTTAACACAACTCTTTTATAATAAATACGTTATAAAGTATATGAATTTTTAATTATAGATTTAAAATTCTTATTCCTTTATCACATGAAATTAAACAGCAAGTAAAAAATAACTAACTATAAGTGATTGATATTAAATATGTTATATATAAAATTTAGACAAAGACTACAAAAAATTCTATTTATTCCCCTCCTAATCATCCTTCTCTCTTCTTATACTATTAAAGTAAAGCCCCCAGAGCTTACCCCTTCTATTACAAAAAAGAAGATGGATGAGATTTTACATGCTCACGTCTCTTATAAATCCTTAGATGCCCCTTTGATTAAGCAACTGATAGAGGGTTACTTAGATACACTAGATCCTTTAAAAGCCTATCTCATTCATTCTGAGATAGTTGAGTATAGTTCTTTATCTGATGATATGTGTCAGCAAATCAAAAATGATATTCAAAAAGAAGATTTTACGATTTTTGAGAGAATTTATAGTACGATGATCTCTGCTATTACAAGGAGGAACCGCTTAGAAGAAAATATCCCTTTAACCCCCAATGAAAAAAAAATTTCTTTAGAAGAATTTAAAAATTCAAGTTGGGCTGAGACGGAAGAAATGCTTACTGACCGGTTGATTCAGCTTCGCATATTGCAAACCGAGTCCTGTCAAGATAATAAGGCGCGAGAACAACTCGTACAAAGAATTACCAAAAAACGCTTACTTAAGGAACAAGAACTCATCTCTTACTCACCAGAATTTCAAAAAAAACATATGCTATCACTGATTTTAAAATCGTTCGCAAGTTCTTTAGATTCCTACACTGTATATTTTACTCCAACGGAGACTCAATCATTTATTATTCAAGTGCAACAAAGACTCTTTGGAATAGGTGCTCAACTCCGAGATGATTTGAATGGATTTACAGTTGTTCGGTTATTGGAGGGTAGTCCAGTCGAAAAATGTGGGCTCATTAAAAAAGGAGACCGTATCATCGCTGTTAATGAAGAGCCCGTTATAGGACTGGATATTATAGATGCAGTGGAACTGATTCGTGGCCCTAAAGGAAGCGCTGTTACTCTAACATTTTCTAGAGAACATTTTGAAAAAGAAAAATTGATTAATACAGAGATTTTCAATGTAGATGTGACACGGGAAGAAATCATTTTAAATGAAAGTCGATTTGAAACCAATGTTCAACCCTTTGGAGACGGAGTTATAGCGCATTTACGACTATTCTCTTTCTATCAAGATCCAAATAGCTCATCTGTTGAAGATCTAAAAAAAGAAATTCAGCGATTAGATAAAGAACATAATTTGCTCGGAGTTATATTAGATCTACGAAGCAATCCAGGAGGACTTCTACCCCAGGCAGTTGCCGTTACTGGTCTTTTTGTAAAGAAGGGTATTATAGCGTCTGTAAAAGGAAAACATGAACAAGTCCAACATCTACGCAATCTACATGGCACAGTTGTATGGAATGGACCTTTAATTGTTTTAACAAATCGCGCGAGTGCATCAGCATCTGAAATCGTTGCTCAATCTCTTCAAGATTTTGGACGCGCTATCATTATTGGAGATGATTACACTTTTGGCAAAGGATCTTATCAAACGTTTACATTAGAACCATCAATTAATCAAAATATCCGTATTAATCCCCAGGGAGAATTTAAAGTAACTCGCGGAAGATACTACACAGTTTCTGGAAAAAGCCCTCAATTTACTGGTACAAAAACTGATATTGAAGTACCTGGTATTTTATCTAAATTGGAGGTGGGAGAAAGATTCACAAAAAACCCCTTAAAAAACGACAGCATTCCCCCAAATTTTCAAGATACCTTGTCGGATTTATCTATTATTCAGAAAAAACGATTGCAAAAAATTTATTTAACTGACTTGCAAAAACCTTTACTTATGTATCATCCTTATTTGGATATTTTGAAAAAAAATTCTCAAATGAGAATTCAACAAAATACTACCTATCAAAATTTTTTAACCAATTTATCAGAATCGGATATTTCAGAATCTAACTTAGAATCTTTAGGACAATGTGACTTACAATTAGAAGAAACTATATCAATTATGAAAGATCTACTTATTCTGATGAAAACTCGATCGAAATTATGATATAATATTTTTCTGCAACTAAATTACTCTCTTTATTTATACTTGTTTCTAAAACTTTGAGTATACTAATGAAACCAGTTCGAGTCCGTATTGCACCTTCTCCTACAGGAGACCCACATGTAGGTACAGCTTATATTGCTTTTTTTAACTATGTTTTTGCCAAACACTACAATGGCACCTTTATTCTTCGCATTGAAGATACAGATCAAAGTCGCAGTCGTCCTGAATATGAGAAAACAATCTTAGAAGCCCTACAATGGATCGGATTGCAGTGGGATGAAGGTCCAGATATTGGAGGTGAGTATGGACCTTATCGACAATCTGAGCGATCTCATCTATATAGAAAATATTGCCAAAAACTTCTTGAAGCCGGTCATGCTTATAAATGTTTTGCTACGAAAGAAGAACTCGAAGAAATGCGAGAGGTAAATAAAAAGCTTGGACAAAAAATTGGCTATGACCGCAGATATCGTAATTTGAGCAAGGCAGAAGTAGAGCAAAGAGAAAAAGAAGGTCAGTCTTATGTAGTGCGTCTCAAAGTGCCGCTGACAGGTGAATGCGTAATAAACGATCGTATTAAAGGGCGCATTGTATATCAATGGAGCGATATTGAAGATCAGATTATTTTAAAATCAGATGGCTTTCCAACCTACCACCTAGCTAATGTTGTTGACGACCACCTTATGAAGATTACGCATGTTATTAGAGGTGATGAATGGGTGAGTTCTACCCCTAAACATATTTTGCTATATCAATATTTTGAATGGGAGACTCCTGAATTTATCCACATGCCACTGTTACTTGGAAAAGATGGGAGAAAACTTTCCAAAAGAAGAAACCCCACTTCTATCTTTTTCTATCGAGATACAGGTTATATACCGGCTGCTTTTGTAAACTTTCTCTCCCTTATGGGCTACAGTATGGGAGATAACCAAGAAATTTATTCAATAGATGAACTCGTAAAATCTTTTGATGTTACGCGAATAGGTGCCTCTGGTGCTTTTTTTGATTTAACTAAACTCGATTGGATCAACCAACATTATTTAATCCATTCTGCATCTTCTGCAAATCTTTGGGAATATTTGCAAGGTTGGCAATTTAACGATGCTTTTATGCATCAACTTATGCCAATGTGCCAAACTCGCATTAAAACGCTAAGCGATTTTATGGAACTCTGTGGATTTTTCTTTATTCGGCATA
>JBOFEG010000030.1:0-12791 GCA_051647685.1 Chlamydiales bacterium | reverse complement strand
CCAAAGCAGACTCCCATTATATCGGGATTTGGATAGACTCTAAACAAAGGTGCTGAAAATAGACCCTGAATCCATTGCATAAGTTTTGTATCAAATGCAGATGCAACAACCGATGATGGCATGCATTGCATAACTTCTTTTGCAAGACTGGGCCCCGTTAATGAGCCAATTAAATTTTTGTTTTTTTCTCCAAGTATTTCCAATGCAATTTCTGGTAGTAATAATCCCGTTTCTCCTTCAATGCCTTTAGAAGTTAGTACAAATGGTATCGGACGAATCCAGCTTTTCTTAAGACGCATTAAAACTTGACGAACGCCCTTTGTAGTTACAGATTCAACAATTATATCCTTGTCATTTACAACTTCCTCGAAGTCTGTAGTCGTTCGCAAATTGTTAATCAGAGGAATATCGGGAAATTTAGGATGTCTCCGCTTATGCTCAACACTGTATAGTACATCAGAGTTATTAGACCAAATTTGCACATCATGACCATTGCCTGCAAGCAAATTAGCAAGACAAATACCCCAAGCCCCACATCCTAAATAACCGATTTTTATTTTCATAAGACTATTATAGTATCTAAAGTATTTTTGATATATACCTCAACTAAGGTTTAGGAAAGATAAATATTCCGTTTATCACTTATGAATAAGTCTTTATTCTGAAAACTGTATGATCGGAATGTTTTGATCTCTTTTTGCTGAATCGACAGTAAAAAGTTCTCTGTCTTTAAATTTTGGATTATTTTTGTCGTAATAAGGTTTCGCCCATTCATCTGATCTTTTTAAAACTAATGGGTTTTTAGTTGTAATGAGCTTCATGCGATATCGAAAATGATAGTGATCGGTCAGTCTAATTGCTTCTACTGCATACATTGCAGCAGCTTCTCTATTGTAAATAGCAATTAAATTATCTCCGTTTTGTTCTTCTCCCCCGCTCGTAAAATTTGATGAGCCAGTAAAAACTATAGGATTCTCTCCATTAAAATCGATTACTATAAATTTGTGATGAATGGACTGTCCTGTTCCTCCACTCCACTCCTGTTTAAAATTTTTCGGTATAGAATCTTTTAAATAAGAAAAAGGGGTAAATTTCCCTGTTTTAACTCCGGGTTTAAATAAATCCAATCCATTACTCGCTTGAACTATTCCATAGCTATAGATATCGGTGCGATTGATAAGATTTTCGAGAGACTCTATAACTGGTCCTTTCCCATTCATACTCATAAGTGAAAATAATACGGAACTTTTTGCTTCCTTTATAGATTTTTGTAGTAATTCTAACGATACATTATGAGAAATATGAGGCGAAAAAGAAATGGAAACGGGAACTAAATCCTCTAATGTAAAATCAAACCATCTAGAGGCGATAGGAAACGTTTGAAATTTCTTCATTTTTGTAAAAGCTATTTCAAACGCTTCTTCATATTGTCTAGATATGTCTAATTTATCAAAAATTAAGATATTATTTGCTTGAATATATAATCCTCTAATAGAAAAGTTTGCCGATCCAGTTAAAACTTTAATCGGCTTTCCATTCTTTTTTTGTATCAATATTTTATTATGACAAAACCGTTTAAAGTGACCTTGAACAACATTCTTTTTTCCTGCCGAAAATTTAAGACGTTCAGCAGCCTCAATTTCTAAAGCTCCCTTTTTCTTATGAAGAGGGGCATCATCTAAAATAGCTCGAAGTCTTCCTTTTAATTTCTGTAAATTTTTAATGAAATCAGGTTCATCGAGATCATAGGCAAATAGATCAACACTTATACTTGGATCTTCTATTGCTTCCTCTAAAAAAGAAAACAATAATTTTCTTGCATTTCCACCCAACCATTCATATTGATCTTGATAAGAACTTGTATCGAAATCTAAAGTTTTTTTTTGGGGTTTAATAGGCTTATTATTGAATTTATCCACATAGGCTTGCGATGAAATATACCCCCTTGTAAAGCCAATTTTACCTTCTTTATATTTCGAGGTTAGGTTGATCTTAACGGAAGCTGAAAATTTTGCCTCTAATTTTTCGCTACCCGTAACAAAATACATTGCTGTTACCACATAGGTATATAGACCTGCAATCTTTCTTATTTGCAAACAATGTACCCACCTAAATTTTTGAAAAGGAGCAAGATTGGATGGAACCCACTGAGTTGTTGAATCTTTTATTCCACTATTAAGATTAATTCGATTAGCTAAATAAAAGGTGGGTTTATTAGGCGGACAGCAAAGGATTGCAAATCCCGCTAAATTCGCCATCTCATTCTGATCTAAATTCATTGCGAGTAAAACAGTAGCGCCACATGCATAGGCCGTAACATATAGTGGATTAGCGGTCATAATTTTCTCCGTTTAAGTTACTCTAAAATTACTATTGAGAATGAGTAGTATTTTTTTATATTTAATAGTTTTAAGTTCAAGAAAAAATCTATCTTTTTCTATAAACACCTATTAGTGATATTTTGCAAAATTTTCATATTGCAAAAAGTAGTTTTCTGCCAGTTCTATGCTATACCTACCACGTAAACTTTTAATAGGAGCAAAACAATCCTCTTTTTTTCCGAGCAGAATAGAGTGCTTATTAGATAGTGAAAAAATATCAAACAAAAACTTCTCTAGTTTCCAGACTTTTTGGATTTCTTGGTGTCCTTCTTGACGATATATAAATCCTTTTTTTTTCACAGCATGCCAAGGTAGAGAATTTTTCCATTGCAATGCAAGATCAATACTACAAGAAAATACTCCGATATATGCAAATAATAGATTGACTTCTAGGTCTAAATCTAAGTATTCATGTATAAATATTTTCCCATTATTTTCACCAATTAACCCAACTTCTGTAATATCCGAGTCACGTTTTATAGTTAGCAGTACAAGATCACTTTGGTCAAATACATGGCAGCCTAATAAATAGGGATCAAAGGGTGTAGATAATGGGTTGTCGATTGGAATAACTTGAACCCATTCAATCCCTTCCGCTTTCCATTTTTGTAGAATAGAAGTTCCTTCCCCAAATGCTGCGCCATTTCCACCTGGCCCCTGACCAAGTAAGCCTGGACTTTGTATATACCAGTTTCGCTCCATGTCTAATAAGGGAAAACACTTCTGTTGAAAAATTGTGATTTGTTCTTTTGATAATGAAAAAAAATCTTTTTCTTTTAGATATGTCTGAATATAAGAATAGTTACTAGAGGAAGTCATAATAGCGATGGGTAATTCTGCTCTGATCTTTTTTTGTAATGAGGCGCATTTATTTAATATTATTGATAATAAAGTTCTCTTTTGCAATTTGGGCAGTGGCATACATCCTTTTGGTCCTGGAAATCCCAAACGAGAACCCTGTCCTCCAGCAAGGAGGATTAATCCAACCTTTTTTTCTTGTAATATGGCTTTACCCATAGCATGAAGTGTCTTTGTTTTTTTCATGACTCTATTAGGATTATTTAGAAGAGGCAAAAATCTATTGCTACAATCTAAAGGAATTTGTTGTTCTTGAAACAAATCGATACTAAAATGGGTCATTTGCTTAACAAATTGTTTTTGAAGTATCAAAGGCCATTTGGAACAATCATCCAACAAATGCTTTTGTCCGATTTGATATAGATATGACAATTCACTTAGGATACTCATGAAAATAGGACTTTATTCAGATGTGATACTTCAATATTCTCTAAATTCTGTCGTGGGGCTATTAAAGGAATATGTTGTAGATATCGATTTGGAGAAATAATTCTTTGTCGTAAGATTCCCTGGTTTGGATCTGCCCAAAGTGAAATTACCCTTAAGGGAAAATCAGAATCTAAGAAATATATGAGTGAAAGAAGGCCTGAGTCGGGAGCAATAAGTGTACTACAATAATTCTTAATAATAGAAAGTGCTTCAAAGATTGTTGTCTTCCCGCGAAGATCAATGCATCCACAGTCCCCTAGTTCATCGTTAGATTGCAATCCAAAAAGAATAATTTTTTTACCTTTTCGAACCATAGATTGAAATAAATCTTTCCAATAAGAAATAGGCCAATTTTTTTCGTACCCATAATAGCTACTTGTTTCAGTGTTTACATGAATACCAATACAACCCGATGGCAAACAAAATGTATGTGACAAAACATCCCATTTTCCTTTCCAAGATAATTTAGGAACCATCTTTCCAATATCTCGCACAAGCCATCGAGTAGGATCTGGTTTTTCAATAATTACATCAAAATTTCCCTTTTTTACACCGAGCTGTCCTAAAGAATGATCTATGTCAATGGAGGATCCTCGCTTCCAATCTTCATCTATCAACACTTCTACTTGTGGCAATAACTCAAATGCCTTTGATAAATCGCTTCGAGTCAAAAAACAAATTTGAGCATCTGATATAACTTTTCGTATATGAATACAAATTCCATATAGTCCCAGAGGAAGATCTCCAAGCCCTCGATTCCAACAAAGCAAAAATCTTTTTTTCCGCCTGATGCGAGCTGATTGTAACAAAAAGTAAAAAGACAGATACTTTTTATACCAAAATTGCATCTCTCTCTTCTTTTTTTTGTAGTAGACCTAGGCATGCATTATATACTTCTTGTACAGAAATTTTCTCCATACAGCGAAAATCTATTGGGCAAGTCCTAGAAAAGCAAGGGCTACAAGGAGTTTCTTTATGAATTATTGTTCCACCGCTATAGGGGCCTGTTCTATATTTACAAGTTGATCCAAAAATAGCGATAATAGGTGTTCCCACTGCATCAGCAATATGCATAGGTCCACTGTCATTTGTTATGAACCCATTACAAAGAGAAATCATAGCGGCGAGCTCTCTTAGAGTAGTAAGTCCGGCAAAATTAATAGCTCTTTTTGGAAGGGAACTACACATTTCTTTGACAGCTGTACGTATCGATTGGTCGCCGAAGAAAATAAGATGAATTAGTGGGTGATCGTCTATCAATTTTTTTGCAAGTAAACCGAACTTTTTTGCAGGCCAACATTTCGCATTGCCATAGGCAGCTCCAATGTTTATTCCAAGTATAGGAGCTCCCTCTGGAATTCCATACGTTCGAAAACAATTCCTAGCATATTCGATTTCTACTGATTCTAAATAAATATTTGGGGGAGTCACTGTCAATGGAATAGATAAAGAAGTCAGTAATAACTGATATAAGATCACCGTATGATGACTCGAATGCTGGAGAGATCGAGGTATACTATCGGTAAGCAACCAATTACGCAAATTCCCTTCATAACCAATTCGCCTCTTTACTTTTCCTTGCCAAAGGAGCCAAGCAGAAGAAAAAGAATTGGGAAGAACAATACCTAAATCATACTGTCCATATATAATCTTCTGTACAATATTTCTTTTTTTTGAACTTCGAGTAAAACTATTTACGCGATTAAATTGAAATACTTCATCTATGTCTGGATTTTTATAAAGAAGAGATGCTTGCGAGCGAAGAGCCATAGCTGTAATTTTGCTCGATGGATATACTTGACGCAAGGATGACAAAACCGGTATAGCCATCACTAAATCTCCGATCCAGTTTGGCATTCTTACAATAATTGTCTGAGACAATGCATCCTCGCTATAATCTTGCTACACAATAATATCTGTCTCATTAAATGACAACTCTAGACGACTTCATTTTTCCATTGAAACCGCAGGTATTTTGTGATCTTTTCGTAAAATCTTAGATTTTTCCAATATTTTCTTCTTTAATATATTTATTTGTCCTTCTTTCCGTTTTTTAGGTAAAAATACAAAACCTGAGGCCTTTTCAATATCTCGCAGTGTTACACTAAATTCTTCTAAAGGAATGTTCGAATCAATATCTTCATGAGGTAACATAAAGGCAAATATTTTATCTCCAGCAAAAATAACCTTAGCAAAGTGTGTGGGGACAGCGACGTTATTTTCTCCGATTACTTGGTAATGAACATATTTTTTATCACCTTCTTGACGTGGTAAATATAGCGGTATTGAAAAGACATGAACTTTATCATATTGATTAGTAAGTGCACGAACATAACGCTCTAGCTTTTCCCAATGTCCGCTATTAAAGCTATGTAGTTGTGGGCTCATATTACTAAGATAAAAGACTTCTTGTAATACTCCACAATCATAAGTTCGGTCTGCCGATGGAGCAAGATGTCCTCTATCAAACCCTGATTTTTTATAGTCTTCAAGTGTAGAACGAACAATTTCAGGAATATCGGGATCTTCTTTGAATTGAACATTCTTTCGATTGCATTTTTTTTCTAGGTCTTCTTTACTTACACATTCATACACCCAGTATGCTGTACGAGTAGAACCATTATATAAGAGATTACAAGCTGTTCGAGAAACTGGGTAAGTAGTTTGAATAACTGGGTTGGTAGATATAGAAACCAAATCTTTCTTCTTTAAAGGAATAAGATTAGTTTCACTGACTCCAAAACCAGTAATAGTTCCTATTACAAGTAAGCTAAAATTAATAAGTATCTTCTTGCATTTTTTCTTTGCTAATGCAACTAGTTGTTCTTTATTTAACCCTAAAGAAGAGAGGATTTTCTTTAATTGATTTTTCATAATTTAGCCCTAGATTAATAAAGAATTTTTCATAAATTTCAATTCTTAAATTAATCCTAAAATAAATTAAATATAAATGATTAAAAAAATTATTTTACAAGTTTTATTTTTTAACCAAATATATATAAATACTATTTACAGAATAGCTTGTAAAATTTCCAATATAAAATAGCTAGAAAGCTATCCCATAATTCGGTTACAAATAAAATGCTTCGCTACAATTTCTGATAACAGTACACTCAATGTGTATGAAAAAAAATATTGTACTTGGATTGGATCCTGGAACAAAAATTACAGGTTATGGGATTGTACAAAAAGAAGCCTCTTCTCTCATCTTACTCGATTATGGAGCTATTATAGTTCCATCTAAACTGTCCCTTGCCGATAAATGTTATTGGGTATTTCATAAAATCGAGTATTTGTTACAACGATATAATCCTATTTCTGTTGCGATAGAGGGACAGTTTGTTGGCCTCAATGTACAAGCCACTTTAAAAATAGCTATGGCAAAGACATCAGCTCTTGTTGCCTGCGGAAAAGTAAAAATTCCTGTAGCAGAGTATTCTCCTACTGCTATTAAGCTGGCTGTAACTGGGAATGGGAGATCTACTAAAACTCAAGTCAGCTGTATGGTGAGAACGCTTTTACAATGCGAACTTCCAGATTCTCCTCATGACATCACGGATGCAATCGCGATTGCAATTTGCCATCTTCAACGCGCTTGCACAAAAGTAGGGTCCGGATGTTAGACTTTATTCGAGGATCTCTCGTAGCTATTCATACATCCAACATAATAATAGAAAATCGTGGTCTTGGATATAAAATCTTCTTTTCTAAAAACCAAATGTCTCTTCTTCCGAAAATTGGAGCAGATCTATTACTTTATCTCGCTATGATTATTCGAGAAGATGCACATACGCTCTATGGATTTCTTACGCTAGAAGAACGCGAGCTCTTCTATATTTTAAGTCGAGTTTCTGGAATTGGTCCAAAAACAGCATTTACAATTTTAACTCATACTACTCCATTCGAATTTGTTACAGCAATTCAAACTAAAAATACCTTTGAGCTAGAAAAAATACCTGGTATCGGGAAAAAAACTATCGATCGGTTTTGTATTGAGCTGCCAGACCGACTCTCCGATTTTGCATTTGCACAAGAGAATTCTTCGATAAATCTGTCAGCCGATGTTATTTCCGCCTTAGTTGCACTCGGTTATGAAAAAACAAAAGCTAAAGAAGCGGTACGTCGGATACAAGTAACTACTACAACGACATCCTCTTTATCAGAACTTATTAAAATGGCATTACAGGAAATTCGGACTTGTTAGCTCTTATAATACTGCTATCGAATAACTTCTATTCCAATAGCAAGATCACCATATATAGTAACCTGACGACTATGCTCAGGAATTCCATTATAAATACTAACAGCTTTCTCCAGTGCCTGTAGCATTTCTCTAAAGTTATGATACCTTTTAGTATATCTTACCTTACAAAATACGAAATTGTGTGGATTATTAGACGCAACAAATTCTATTCGATGGCCTGGTTGTAAATTGCGAAAAAGTCCTTTATAAAGCCTTGCTTCAACAATTTTTTTCTGATCTCTGATTTGTTCAATATACTCATGTCCTATAGTCACTTTTGGAGGGCTGATGACTTGATTTTGAAGCATATAATTAAACTCTATTGTAAAACTTCAGTAAAACTTTTTTATTATAAAATGTTCTTATATTATATATAATATTTTCGAATAAAAAATTTACTACTTAGTTTATTTTTATTCAATAGAGATTTTCTGAAGATTCTCCAAAAAAATACTCTATCGTGCTATACTTTTCCTCTATGTATTTAGATTATTATACGATTTCTAGCGATACAATTGCCGCAATAGCGACTCCGCCGGGAGAAGGTGGAATCGCTATTATTCGTTTGTCTGGAAATAGGGCAATTTCTATTGCAAATCAACTATTTTCAAAAACAATAAACCACCTACCCTCTCATACGATGCACTTTGGGAAATTTTTGAATCATTCCCGACGTGTTATTGACACCGGACTTCTTTGCATAATGCACTCTCCTAATTCCTACACTGGGGAAGATATTGTGGAACTACATTGCCATGGAAATACCCTTATCGCAGAAACTATTTTAATGAGGGCTATTGAATTGGGAGCTCGTCTTGCCAATCCAGGAGAATTTACTTTTCGCGCTTTTAAAAATGGAAAAATGGATCTTACGCAAGCAGAATCTGTACAAAATCTCATCAGTGCAAAAAGCGCACGTGCCCTTCAAACTGCACAAATGCAATTGCAAGGACATCTGTCTAAACATATCGATAGCTTTAAACAAGGGATTCTCAAAATAGCAGCTCACATTGAGGCTTGGATCGATTACCCAGAGGAGAATTTAGACCCACTCACCCTACAATCAATACAATTTACCATTACAAATATCCAGAGCAAACTACAGGACCTGATTGATCGATTTAACGATGGCGATAAATTGTTCACTGGATACTGGATTTGTCTTATAGGCAGTCCCAATGTAGGGAAATCTTCCCTGATGAATACTCTGCTCAAAAAAGATCGAGTTATTGTTACTGACATTCCGGGCACTACTCGAGATCTTATCGAAGAGGAATTCATGCTTGGATCTCTTTATTGTAAATTAATAGATACTGCAGGTCTTCGAGATACTGAAGATACAATTGAAAAAGCTGGAATTGTTAAAACAAAAGAGGTTCTCTCTAATGCAGATCTCATTCTTTTCATACTGGATGCGAGTCGCGATCTTTCTCAAGAGGAAAAAGCGATTCTGTCAGAACTTCCCATGTCTTCCACATTAATTATTTGGAATAAAATAGATTTGGTAGACCCATCGATTACATCTCCTGATATGCCAAAGGATATTATTCCAATCTCAGCAATACAAGGGCTACACATAGATACACTACAAATAGCTATGCAAAAAAAATTAGAAAAAAATCTTCCAGCAAAAGATGAAATTGTTATTACAAAAAAACGGCATATGCATGCTCTGCAAAAAGTTATATATGCATTACACCAAGTTGAAACAAGTTTAAACGCCAATCAATCTCCCGAACTCATTGCAAGTGATCTAAGAGAATCTTTAGAGCATCTCAATACATTTTCTGGCGGCAATGTCTCAGAGGAGATTCTTGAAAGCATATTCTCCACATTTTGCGTGGGAAAATGAACCGAGAAAAAAGAGCTATCCTTGTTCAAAAAATTCTTTCCGATTATTTTCCAAATCCATCAATTCCATTGCAATTCTCGTCCAAATATACTCTTTTAATCGCAGTAATTTTATCAGCGCAATGTACAGATTTTAGAGTGAATCAAATTACTCCTTTATTATTTGCAAAAGCATCTACTCCACAGCAAATGCTTAAATTATCAATAAATGAGATTGCACAAATTATACGCCCCTGCGGTTTATTCAATTTCAAGGCAAAATCTATTCATACTTTATCACAAATTCTCTTGGATACGCATAATGGAGAAGTTCCCTCTAACAGAGAATCGTTGGAAAAACTACCCGGCGTCGGAAGAAAAACAGCCTCTGTTATTTTATCGCAAGCATTTGGTATCCCCGCCTTCCCAGTAGATACACATATTCATCGGTGCGCTAAACGGTGGGGGCTTAGCTCAGGAAAATCAGTAATTCAAACAGAACTAGATCTAACTAACTTATTTGCAAAAGAAGATTGGAATTTATTACATTTACAAATGATTTATTATGCACGAGAGTTTTGTACAGCTAAGAAACATATTATTACACAGTGTCCGATTTGTTCTCAATTACACTACGCTTTTTAAGAGTAATCTATTCCTTTGGATTCAAAAGGGAGTAACTCCAGTCATTTTAACCATCCATAAGAGTTAGTTATCGAACGTTAAATAATATGTGACTTTAGTTTTTTTATAAATCACTGTTTCTACTTTTTTCGTGCTTTTATTTTTCTGAATTGCGATAAAGATATTTTTAATTATGGGGGGGTAAAAAGATGAAACGAGAATTTAATGTAGCTGGACTATTAGTAATTGGATGTTCGTTTTGTCTTTATTCTGCAAATGTGAATGTTACTAATAATAATGATAGTGGCACTGGTAGTTTGCGCGCAGCTATTGAGCAGATTAATTCGGAATCGGATAGTTCTAATACGATTACTATGCAAATTCCTGAGAATAGTCCGATTTCTTTGAGCTCTGATCTTCCTGTAATTAAAAAAAATACCGTTATAAATTCCAGCAAAAAGCAAGTTATTGATGGCAATAACCAGTATAGACTATTTGCTACTATTATGGCAGATCTCAATATTAATAATTGTGTATTACAAAATGGAGCTGCGATTGGAGGGGAACCGGGGGGCATGGGTGCTGGAGGAGGCATTTATATTGATCGAGATAAAATTCTTATACTTAATGAAATTATTATTAATAATTGCCAAGCATGTGGTGGGTCAAGTAATAATCCTGGTAGAGGAGGGGGTGGAGCTAGTTTTTCTTCCTCTTCTAAAAATTCTTCTAGTCTTGGAGGAGGGGGGGATTATCCGGGTTTGAATGATGGAACTGGCGGTGCGAGTGATGGATCCCCGTTTCTGAAAGGTTATGGAGGAGGAAGCAGCGGTTCTGGACAAGTTAGTAATATGAATGGTCAAGGTTTAGATGGGAAAGCCAACAAGGGAGGAGCCGGTGGTTACTGCGGAGGAAGCGGAGGACAAAGCACACAAGGAGGAGGAGGCGGCGGAGGCAATGGAGGAGGTAGTGGGAAAGCGGGTGGAGGAGGTTTTGGTAGTGGTGGTGGGGAAGGTGGTGGTAAATCAACCATTTACAACTTCTATGGCGGTGGAGGAGGTTTTGGAGGAGCTTCTAGTACCGGTCTTTTCGGGGGTGGCGGAGGTTTCGGTGGAGGAGGCGGTGGATCAATAGGTGGAAACAATCCTGGAGGTCAAGGTGGAAGATTTGGAGGGAATGGAGGAAAGAGTACTTCTAGATACGGAGGATCTGTTGGTGGTGGTGCAGGGCTTGGAGGAGCTATTTTTGTAGGAGATAGCGCCACCTGCATTATTGTAGATAAAGTAAAAATTTTAGGCAATCAATGTATAGGTGGTAAAGTACGATTAGGTGATATAGATGATGCTCAACCCGGAGAAGGCTACGCCCCCGACATCTTCCTCTTCCGGGAGGCCAAAGTAGTCTTCAACAACACCCAGCCCCTCACCGCCTCCTACTCAATAATGGCCGACCTAAAAGCCCCTGCTGGCCACTTAGATAGCGGAGTAGTTAAACAAGGTCCTGGCCAACTCACCCTGTCTAGTACCGACAACAACTACCGAGGAGGCACTACTATTCAAGCCGGCACACTCTCTTTTCCCGATCCCAAAGTTCTAGGATCCCAAAGCTCCAACATCACCTTAAATGGCGGAAGCCTCCAACCCACTAAAACTATGACCCTCACCAATCCCATAGTAGCTAGTGGCAATGCAAACATAGACGCTCCCGATGGAACCACACTCACCACCACCGGAAACATCAGCGGAAGCGGAACCCTCAACAAAACAAACACCGGCACCTGGAAACAAATTGGGGCCTCCACCCATACGGGAAACCTTACCATCAACCAAGGAATTCTAAAAGTCGACGGAATTCTTCCATCCAACATCAACGTCCAACCCGATGGAATCCTTGCCGGCAATGGAACTGCAGGAGGTAACGTAAATAACAACGGCATCGTAAAACCCGGAGACAACAACCTAGGCAACCTAACCATTGGAGGCAACTACATACAAACCCCTGATGGAATCCTATTCATACAACTCAAACCCGACGGCAGCGCCGATCAACTAAAAATCAAAGGCGCCGCACAACTCGACGGCACCCTCAACATCAACCTAGAACCGGGCATCTATCCCCGAAACAAAGAGTACCACGTCATAGAAGGAGGGGCCCTCCTGGGTAACTTCAACCGATTCACCTCCAATGCGGGTGGAGCCATCACTACAGAAAACGACTTCACAGACTATAGACTCACCCTGGTCGATCCCGAAATCATCCTACCCATTCCCAACAACCAACTACCCAACAACCAAAAACAACTCGCAAACTACCTCTTCTGTCCCAACTTCCCCTTCGAAAACGATCATCTAGTCTCTCTCCTCAACAACCTCTTTCGGTTACCTATTAACCAATACATCAAAGCTTTAGCCACCCTAACTTCCGAA
>JBOFEG010000029.1:0-12010 GCA_051647685.1 Chlamydiales bacterium | reverse complement strand
TAAGCTCCATCAAAATTTTTCCAAGATAAATAACCCTTTTTCCACGAATTAGTAAGTGAAATCGATAGTGATCTTTGATTTTGGCATAGCTGCAGGGAATAGGAGCGTGGATTACATAATGATTTGGAAGTTTTTGTATTAAAAGGCTCCGAAATCTATGAATAGAATCCCAGGTTTGTTCCCTACATTTTCCGAAAAATATAATTCTGCTAAGATGAGTAAAGGGGGGGTAATCAAATAATTTTCGACTGATCTCCTCCTGTTTGAAAAAAGCGTCCACATCGCTACGTATTGCCATTTGAATTACAGGGTGATTTTCCATATGAGTTTGAATGATTACCTCACCCGGCAACATGGATCTGCCCGATCTGCCGGCTACTTGGCATAGCAGTTGAAAAGCGGTTTCACTACTCCGAAAATCGGGAATATGAATATGTGCATCCATATGAATAATACCGACGAGAGTTACTGCTGGAAAATGAAGCCCTTTAGCTACCATCTGCGTACCAATTAACACATCGGCTTTTCCCGATCTAAATTGTTTCCACAATCTATCGTGACTTCCCTTATGTTTTGTTGTATCTGCATCGAGTCGTATCGTCCGCACTTCGGGCAAGACTGCACGGAGCGACCTCTCTACGGCTTCGGTACCCACTCCTCGAAATTTCATCGTATCAAAAGACTTACAAGAAGGACAAGAAGAGGGAGGAGGGCTTAGCATATATCCACAAAGATGACAGCTAAGCATATTATCGCCGCGATGAAAGGTTAAATTGATAGCGCAGTGAGGGCATCCCACTACTTCCTTACATAAGGTGCATCCTTGCGATGTATGGTAGCCGCGTCTGTTTAAAAAAAGAATGGTTTGCTCTCCTTTTTCAAAACGTTTTCGTATCCCTGTAAGCAAAGCGGAAGAAAAAAGTGTAAATCCTTTTTCTTTCTCAAATTCTTTAGCCATATTTACGGTATAGATGGTAGGAAGGGTAGAAGAGTTTGGACGAGCGGATAAAATAATTCGCGTGTATTTTCCCTCTTCAGCATTTCGATAGCTCTCAAAACTTGGCGTCGCAGATCCCAAAATAACAGTTGCATTCGCAATATTTCCCCGAGCGACCGCAACATCTCGAGCGTGATAGCAAGGCATTTCATCCGTTTGTTTATAAGAGCCATCGTGCTCTTCATCTACAATAAGTAATCCAAGTTTAGGAAATGGACTAAATACCGCGGAGCGCGCCCCGATAGCAATGTGTATTTTTCCCGATTGAATCCTGCGCCAGGTATCGAGTCTTTGTCCATGACTCAGGCGGTGGTGAAGAACAGCGATAGGTTCTGTAAATCGAGATCGCACTCTCTCTATCGTTTGTGTCGTTAATGCAATTTCTGGCACAAGAAAAATAACGTCGCGTCCGAGCTTTCGAGCCTGTTCGATTGCTTGTAAATAAATTTCTGTTTTACCACTTCCGGTAATTCCATGTAGCAAAAAAGTTTGATACGAGCTGCCATCTATAGAGTTCGTAATCTGATCTAGAGCGCACTTTTGCTCGGGATTTAATGTTTTAGGTAGAGTCGGAAAGTACTCCTGTTTTTCTAAAATAGATCGATCAATAGCTATCTGGCGCACCTCAATAATTCCTTTTTTTTCAAGTGCGACAAGGGTACTTCGAGCGTTTCCCGATTTTGCGAGCAGCTCTGTAGCAAGAAGTCCCTTGGGAAAATTCAGAAGAGTATCGAGAACGATAGCTTGAGAGGGCGCAGTCTCTCTTAATGTTGTGCAAAGAGAGATCATTTTTTTGCAGGAGATACGACGGGTAACAAAAAATTGCTGTTTTTCTTTTATCTCTGTTCGCAAAGTAGCTGGCAACATAGTATGAAAGACTTTTCTTAGACTCGTTGCATAATATGTAGAAATAAATTCAGCGAGTCTAAAGAGCTCTTTAGAGAGTATAATATCTAGTGATTCAATAGATAAAACAGGTTGCAACTTTTGCTTTACGTCATTCGGTTTGATATCCACTACGAGAGCTTTGACTAGTCTGCCGCGCAAAGTTACCTGAACGCGCATTCCAATAGCGAGTTTGCTTTCTAAAGATTCTGGAATTCCATAATCAAGCGGTTTGTCTATCGCAACATCTAAGAAAACAGCTGCTACTGTAGAATAGTTTTGCGAGATGGCTTCTTTAGAATGCGACAGAGTTGATTCCATAAAACCTTTTTGTTATGTAACTCTCGATACCAGTCCGCTTTTGATGAGAGAACTATAAGGGGAATGGTACCCAAAAAGCAATTATTTGTGTTGGGCTCTGCCCGATACCAACATCTCCCGTGAGGAGATGTTGCTATCCAAGTATCATAAACAATAACGCAACACAAGTGAATCATAGAAGTTACAGATCGCCATAGATTGTAGTCCTCTATTTCTCTTGTATCAACAACTGCCGAGCATAAGCCGAATTTATCTTGAATAGCAGAAATAAGATTTGTCAAAAATTTTTGATCGCCATGTTTTTCTCCATAAAAAAATATAGGGACACTGGGAAGGTCACAGGATGGCAATTTTTTTATATGGGAAATTCCAGTAGGTGGATATTCATAAAAAATATGTTTGGGCAATGCCTTTTTGATCGTTGTATGGAGGGGATGATTGGGCTCGGAGGAAGGACTTGGTATACTCAATGGTTCTTTAGAAGAAGGCGCAATCCGCGTTTCCGATTTCTTTGGAGCCTCTGTCGTTGCTATCATAGGTGGTAGCGAGACATTTTCTATCGATTCTTTAACCGGCTCTGGGATCTTTGGCGCTTTCAGATTTAACTCCAGACTAGGAGTATGGTAGGCTTTTAAAGATTGAACAAGCGAGAGGTATTCATCCAGATAGTCCATACCAGTTACCGAGGTTTAGCTGCAGGAAATAAGGTATTGATATAATCCTTTGGATCAAATTCTATACAATCGGCAATTTGTTCTCCAATTCCCAAATATTGGACCGGAATGCCCATTTGATGATAGAGATTTATAATAACGCCACCTTTTGCTGAACCTTCTATTTTTGTTACCATCAAGCCTGTAAGTGGGATTGCTATATGGAATGCTTTCGCATGTTCTATAGCGTATTGACCGATACTTGCATCGAGTACGAGCAAGGTTTCATGAGGGGCTTCGTCGACGATTTTCGCAGCTACTTTTCTCATTTTTACAAGTTCCTGCATTAGGTTTTTTTTCGATTCAAGTCTACCAGCGGTATCTACTATAACAACATCAAAATTTTTTGCCTTAGCTCGACTGAGGCCATCATACAGTACGGCAGCGGGATCGCCGCCCATTTGACCTTTCACAATGGGAATTTGTAATCGATCCGACCAAAGCGACAGTTGCGAGACAGCTGCTGCGCGAAAAGTATCTGCTGCAACGAGCAGCACGCGCAGTCCCATTTGCGAAAAGTAATGAGCCAGTTTTGCACATGAAGTCGTTTTGCCCGATCCATTCATACCAACCATAAGAATAACATGTGGGCGCTTGGTAATGGATATGGGCACTCGATCGGATTGAAGGAGTCCTTTCGCAAAGAGTCGCAATTCCTCCAATACTTTTTCACCTTCTATATTTTCAAGATCTCTACACCTCTTTCGAAAACGCTGCAAGAAAGTTTGTACCGTTTCAGCGCCTAGATCTGCCTCAAAGAGTAATCGTTCCAAATCTTCTATTGAATTGCTGCGAGAATTTTTCCCAAATTCAGCAATTTTTTCAAGAAAAGCATGCTTGGTATTTGAAAAGATTGTAGTAAATGCTTGTAATTTGGATTTGATTTTAGTAAACATGAGTAATTTGCGGAAATTGTAAATTTCAATAAGATGATAACTATCATACTATATTGAGAAAATAGAAAAAGAAAAAACTCAAAAATAGCATTGATGTTAACGCGAAGATAAGGAGACTTAAGGAATACAATTATGGATCTACAAGAATTCCAAGCTAAAGACATACTGCATCACTACGGCATTCCTATTCCTGACTATAGAGTGGTTGAAAAAGTAGAGGATATTGCATCTGCCATTCATGAATTACAATTGACAAGCGCGGTTATAAAAATTCAAGTGCACGCAGGGGGCAGGGGAAAGGGAGGCGGTATTGCTTTTGCAAAAACCCCGGAAGAAATTACAGCGAAAGCAAAATCACTGCTCGGTATGAAACTGATCAATAACCAAACGGGGCCACAAGGGATAATTGCTCATAAATTATTAATTACGGCTCCGATAGATATTGAAAAAGAATATTATTTGGGAGCGATAATAGATAGAGACCGTTCACAAGCTATTCTTATCGCTTCGCCCGCCGGAGGTATGGAAATTGAAGAAATTGCCAAGAAGTCGGCTGACAAAATTATTTATCTCCCTATTCAGTTGAACGGAACTCTCAAATCCTATCACCTCACTCGATTGCTCTCGTTTATGGGATGGCAAGGGGAACTGGCAAAACAGGGAGCAGCTATTGCTCGTGGATTTTGCAAAGCTTTCATAGAAAAAGATGCATCTCTGCTCGAAATTAATCCACTGGCACTAGATGCACACAATACACTTTCGGCTGTTGATGCGAAACTCAGTGTCGATGACAATGCATTGTTTCGGCATAAAGATATTGCCGCTTATTTTGATCCGACGCAAATTTCCCACCAAGAAGTTGAGGCTGGGAAGTATGATCTCGCCTATATTGCGCTCAACGGAACCATCGGATGCATGGTTAACGGGGCAGGACTTGCTATGGCTACGATGGATATCATTCAATATTATGGTGGCTCCCCCGCTAATTTTTTGGATGTGGGTGGAAGTGCAACGAAAGAAAAAGTAGCAGCCGGATGCAAAATAATTTTGGAAGATCCAAAAGTGAAAGTCATACTTGTCAATATTTTTGGAGGAATTATGAGCTGCGCCACAATTGCAGAGGGAATTATTAACGCTATTTCAGGGCTCAAAATTACTATTCCTATTGTCGTTCGATTAGAAGGAACCAATGTAGATATTGGGAAAAAAATGTTAAAAGACTCTAAACTACAATTAATCACTGCAAACGATCTCGCCGATGCAGCGAAACAATCTGTACAGCTCGCAGGAAAATAATATGTCTATACTAGTCAATAAAAAAACTCGCGTAATCACACAAGGTATTACAGGAAGCGCTGGAAAATTTCATACTAATGAAGGCATTCTTTACGGTACTCAATTCGTCGGTGGAGTTACCCCTGGCAAAGGCGGAACGACAATTTTTGATCTCCCCATCTTTGATAGCGTATGGGATGCGAAAATTGCCGTAAAACCAGATGCTACCTTAATTTTTGTTCCCGCCCGATTTGCAGCGGATGCGATTTTAGAAGCAGAAGAGGCAGCTATTCCTTTAATTGTTTGTATTACGGAAGGCATTCCCATTCGCGATATGTTAGAAGTTAAGCAAACGCTCAAACATTCCAAATCAAGTAGACTTATTGGACCCAATTGTCCTGGGATTATTACTCCGGGAGAATGCAAGATAGGAATTATGCCGGGTTATATCCATAAACCCGGTGCAATTGGAATTGTTTCTAGGTCCGGGACGCTCACGTATGAGGCAGTGTGGCAAACTACTCAACTCGGACTCGGACAATCTACTTGTGTCGGAATTGGGGGAGATCCACTCAACGGTACTAATTTTATCGATGTACTCGAATTGTTTGAAAAAGATCCCAAGACAAAAGGAATTTTACTCATTGGAGAAATTGGGGGGAATGCCGAAGAAATGGCTGCCGAGTGGATTGATAAATATTGCACAAAACCTGTGGCTGCCTTTATTGCTGGTAAAAGCGCACCTGCCGGAAAGAGAATGGGGCATGCAGGGGCTATTATTTCTGGTGGGAAAGGAACAGCAGAGGAAAAAATATCTGCTCTCCGAAAAGCCGGCGCTGAAGTGGCCGACTCACCAGCTGAGATGGGCCTTGCTATGAAGCGGGCATTATTATAAGGAGAATATGATACAGCTATTTAAAAGAATTCCGGTGACTATTTCTCCTTTTTTTTGGGTGATAGCTGCTATGATCGGGTTTTTAAATACACAAAATATAATTGGGATGCTTGTTTGGATTCCCATTATTTTTATTTCGATTCTCTTTCATGAATACGGCCATGCACTTACTGCGTTATTTTTTGGACAACATCCTAAAATTGCCTTAGTAGCTTTTGGTGGGGTAACTTATCCAGAGGGACCTAGATTATCACTTTGGAAGGAGTTTTTTGTCGTACTCAATGGTCCCTTATTTGGTTTTTCTCTCTTTATTCTAGCAAAGATGATTATCCACAGTGCTTTTTTTACCTCTCCGGTAGCGCTCTTTGCTCTACATATTCTTTCCCAAGTCAATTTATACTGGACTATTCTAAACCTGCTCCCAGTACTGCCTCTCGACGGGGGGCAGCTACTCCGCATTTTCTTAGAATTCATTTTAGGCGCAAAAGGGCTCACTTTGAATTTTTTAATCAGTATTGTTTTTGCAGGAATACTTGGATTTATTGCTTTCTTTATGAATCTGTGGCTCGCAGGAGCTTTATTTTTATTATTCGCATTTCAAAACTTCGAATCTTGGAAACAGGTGAGAAATCTTACAGACTCCGATAGAAGCGAGGCAGCGCAGGAACAACTGCGTCAAGCCGAACAATCCATGCAGCAAGGGGACACTTCGCGAGCCAAAGAATTGCTACAATCTATTCGTTCATCAAACCCGAAAGGAATTCTTTATCAAATTGCTACTGAATCACTGGCGCGAATCTATTTTCAAGAAAATGATCTAACCCAATCATATGAACTATTCAAATCTGTCTATCGCGATTTAGAACCTGAATCTAAAAAAATGCTACATAAAGCCGCTTTTGCAGCGGAGGATTGGAAACTAGTAAACGATCTATCACAAGAATGCTTTCAACACACTCCGACGTCAGAAATAGCTTTACGCGCGAGCATATCATCCGCCCAATTACACCACGTAGAAGCTGCTCTTGGATGGTTAGAAACCGCTTTGCAAAAGGGTCTCAATATATCGGATGCTGTTAAAGAAAAAGGATTTGATCCTATCCGAAATATAGATAAGTTTCAGCAATTTTTGAACAGGAAACAAGTATAAATATTTTTAAAAACAATTGCTATTTGGCAGTTTTTTTTATACTTATCTCTACTTTCTTACCTAAAGGAGCAGATATGAAAAATTATACACTAACATCTATCTTTGTTTGTTTATTCATTACTACCGCAACATATGGTCAGGATAGACCGCCTACCGATTCCAGTAGTCGAGAAGGAGAAAGAACCTCATGCATTCAATCTCCAGGTACAGCGAAAGACCATGTTGAGAAAGAAGTAGCTAAGGCAAATAATACAAAGTAATTGGTTATAAGGAATTTTGTTGCTGGAGTGCAGAGAGAAAACGAGTAATACCAATTCCTCCACCAAAACGAGGAAAAAAATCTAGCGATAGATAATGATCGAGTTCTTGATTCACTCTGGTCTCTCCAAATAAGCTATACAGTTCATCTCTATATTTCTCTCCCGATACAGTGTGAAAATTGTGGCGCATTTCCTCTACATCTGTAGATCGCTCTGCGGAACCAATCGTTTCCTGTCCTGCTAGAATAACATCGATTTTTTGAAAAATTCCCTCCCCTATATATTTCATATTCCAAAAGGGATCTGTATGCGCTAGAAAGCAAGTAATAAATACAGCCGACGCATCGCTACAAAGCATCTGTTCATGTTCGTGCTCTAACAAATGGGTAGAGAATTTTTGGCATGCCTCTTTATAACTTATAATTTTTGAATCATTAAAATTAAAGAACGAGAGTAAATCTTTTTCGAGTTGCAATAGATCGGCTACATCCCCATGAGATTCAAATTCAAACATAGGAAAAATCTTTTCATGCCTACCTGCAATGGGACTCGGTTCGTTTCGGTAGGAAGTAGAGATACAGAAAACTCCAGGATATCGAGGGTTTTTTAGCAATTCATGTTCAAGCCACATTTGTCCTGTTTGAGGAAGAGGCCATAATTGGTTATCCCATTCAAAAGATTGTACCGTAAACGGATCCTCACAAGCAGCAAGTATGCTTACTCTGGATTGTACGGCTACTTCGTAATATTTTTTTTCTAAAAAAAACTCCCTCATCTTTTGAATGAGAGAGCTATATTCCACTGTAGGAATCAAAGAATTCTTAAAAAGAAAGGCTCATGTTGTATACATTACATGAGCCTTATTTTTTACTTCGGAATATTAAAGGCGCAGTATTGTTTACATCCTTTATTATTGAGTAATAATAAAATGCGCTGGTTCGAATCATGTAAGGCAGCATCCATGGCGGTTGTAAAATCTTCCATATTCCGTATCTTTCGGTGATTTATTTCGACAATAAGAGATTTTTCAGGAATACCGACAAAGCTACTGATTGTTTTGGGATATACAGACTTAATCATGACTCCTTCGGCATCCGGAGAATATCCATATCGCTTAGCCAGTTCTAGGGAAAGCATTTCCACTTCAATTCCAAGTTTTTTGGAAATCATAGAGGAGGGATTGTGAATATCTGCATTTCCTAAAACAACAGGAACACTCATTATCTTACTTTTTCTCTGTAAGGAGACTGTAATAGTTTGTTCGGGAACCATTAATCGAATCAAATTCTTAAAGGAATAAGCCGATTGGATACGCTGTTCATTTATTTTGAGCACAATATCACCTTGCTGCAGACCCGCTTTTTCAGCAGGAGATCCCTTCATGACTTCGGTAATTACTACACCCTCTTCCTTTTCGAGTCCAAATGCTTTCGCAAGTTCCTTGTTCATCGGTTGCAGGGAAATTCCCAAGAACCCTCTTGCCACACTTCCAGTTTCTATGAGCTGCGTAGTAATAGCGCTTAAGATATTACTTGGGATGGCAAATCCAACGCCCATGTAATAACCCGACAATGAAAAAATCGCTGTATTCATACCGATCACTGATCCATTTAGATCGAGAAGAGGTCCTCCCGAACTACCTGGATTCATAGCAGCATCAGTTTGAATAAAATCTTCTAGATCGATAATATGCAAATTCTGCCTACCTTTTGCACTAATAATGCCGGCAGTTACCGTTGCGTCAAATTGAAATGGATTGCCAATGGCCATTACCCAATCCCCAATTTGAGCACTGTCTGAATTCCCGAGAGATAAATAGGGGAGATGTTTCGCATCAATCTTAATAATTGCGACATCGGTATGTGAATCCTTACCAATAAAAACAGCTGGCAACTCCCTTTTCTCCTCATCTTGTAGACCTACAATAATTTTTGTAGCATCTTTAATGACGTGGTAATTGGTCATGATGTAGCCATCGCTACTAATAATAAAACCAGATCCACCACTGATTTGTTGTTTTTGAGGAGTTTTAAAATGAGGTGTAAAAAACCTTCGGAAGAGATCATCTTGAAAGATATCCGAATCAACATCTTCCGGAGTATGCCTATCTCTCTCTGTTTTTAAATAAACCACAGCCGGGATCGTCTCTTTTGCAATTCGACGAAATGTCATGGAAAGTTGTTGGATATTTGCAACAGCGATATCTTTCTTTTCAGAGGTCTCACTCAAATCTTTTTCATAAGCCTGAATCGATATAGGTTCTGAACCCATTAGATTTACCAACAGCAGGTCAGGACAAAGAACAGTTGATAAACTCAAAGATAGTAGACAAATAGTTTTATAAATCTGCTTCATTCAAAAACCTCCTATATGTTCAATACAACGGATACTATACTAAAGCATAGGTTTTTTTAAATATATTTAGACATGAAATGCAAGGAAATTATAGCGTTATAAAAGTTGATTGCCAGAGGAAGATTACTTCGAGTTACTCAACGTAAGAAATATATTTCAGTAAAACCGGCGCGTAACTGAAAAAATTTGTAATAAATAATAATTTATTTAAATATACTCCAATCGCAAAAATTCTGAACACAAAAATGAGAAGAGGTTAACCAGATAAAATAAATGTCCAAATGAGTACTGTACGTGAGTAAAAGCGTCATTTTCTTTTGAGTTTAGATAAGCCGCAGTAAGGGTTAAATATAACCCTGATTTTAACTAGAAAAAGGGAGAAAAATATGCCTGTCAGTTCTATACAGTTTAGAGAAACTATAGGAAAGTATCAGAAAAAAAATTTCTCTCCTATCAATAAGCCTATAAGATATTTAGGATTCAAAAATTCTACCAAATTATCTGAAATTACAAAAATAGCTATAAATTGTTTTCCCCAGGCAGATTCGATGAAATACATCTATATAGTAATGATATAAAACCTGAATATATAAGTCTTGTTACTCAAGAAGAGATAGAAAGGGAATTACCATTAGCGGAAGGCTCTTGGAAAAATTATTTATAATAAAGTAATTTTTTACGAATATTATAAACTATAATATTCATTCACTTATCAAAATAACCATTGAGGTAGTTTTATAATCTATTTCCAAACATATTTGTAATGTCTAGAATAAATAAGAAAATTTGAGTTACCAAGAGGTGATGTTTCTATAAATCCCTCTAATTGACTCTTTTTTTCTTGTAAAACAGATAATGGAATCGCAAAACCTTTGTCTAAAGGTTCACTACATAGTCTCTCTTTACCAATAGGGTAAGAGCCCAAATGCATTCCGATGAGATTGCCTTCTAGATCAAAAAGCGGAGAACCAGAGTGCAAACTATCCGATTCTATATGGCAAGACGAAATATTTTTAGAGGTATGTTTTTCTTTTAGGGTACTAATAGTAATTAAGTAATTGCTGGATGTAGGAGATCCAATAGAGAATATCCAGCTGGGTAAGGATTCATTGGTGGTATCTAAGGCAATATAAGGAAATTGGTCTCCCTCAATTTTAATAATCGCTGCATCTAAATCAGAATTTCCCTTTTGAACGAGAATAGCTGGCAATTCTTTTCCATTAAGTAGGGTAACTGTAATATTATCTGCATCTTTAATGTGTAAATAGTTAGTTACAATATATCCATTTTCATTAATTAAAAATCCCGATGTCTGTATGATATCGCCCTTTCGATTTGACTCAATAGATACTATAGAACTTGCTATGCGACCGGCATGCGATAGAGCTTTTTGCACGGGCTCTTTCACGTTAATAACAGAGTGCATTACTTTATCTAAATTGGGACATGTTCTGAAAATAGGAGAGTTCGCTTGGAGAGCAGAGCAAAGTAATATACTGATTCCAATACTAATAGAAAAATTCTTATAACTTAGTTTCATTATAAATACCCCCATTTAATTAATAATAAGTGTTAATTATAATGAAATTGATTCATTCATGAAAACTAGTTTTTTCTAAATATATTTTCAATAAAAAAATATTATAAAAATCCCCATCAATTGACTGCTATATTCCCAAAACATAAATCAAAGGATTATCAGTCGGCTATCACAAATCATTCCGAGTCAAAAAGAATATATTAGAATGCAGTTTTATAGGCAGAAAAATTTTGTAAAGTTTCTGTTTGATTCGCAAATATTCTTTGAAATTCCAGTCAGTTGCGGAAAAATTGCGTAAAACTAGAGATATGTTAATGACACAATATACGTGTTTTTTTGTAAATACTCTATCTCTTTCTAAAATATGAGAACTTATTTGCTATGATTTTTTTGCCTCTAAAAGTAGATCCGATCATTGTGTAATTTATAACTTGCAAATCGTGAAGAAGATTTTTATATCTTAAAAAATTCAATCCATTTAGCTAGTAAAATAGAGAATAGTCGCCATAGAAATTGATAACACTAGGATAACTTCCTTATTATTTAGTGGCATGTCTCTAGAAAACTGTATTGTAAACTCTCAAATTTGAATACATTTTATTAAAAATATTTTAAATAAGTTATAAATATAAAAACATAACATTAACTAATTTATTTTAATATAATAATAATTTTGATAATAAATTCTGAATTTTATATAATTTATTTATTATAAATTAAAAT
>JBOFEG010000028.1:0-65492 GCA_051647685.1 Chlamydiales bacterium | reverse complement strand
AGAATGAAAAATAATTTTAATATTATTTAATTCACTTTTTGTAGAGTTGAAGTTTCAGTATCAGATTCTGAATTCTCAGAATTTGTTACTATATTTGATTTTGAACAATACTCTCTAATTGTCGGAACATGATGTATTGAAACATCAATAGGAGCATAAATTAATCTATTAAGGAAATATTCCAGTATTTTTTTTATTCCTTTTTTTGAAACACAAATTGAAGTGGTATGATATCTATTTCTTATACGTAAAATCTCTTCATTTACATAATCGTTTGGTTCCTCAATTAAAAACGTATGAAAACCATTAACATTTCCAACATTCTTGAAGTCGGTATAAAATAAATCCCAATCTGGGTCATATTTATTCAAAATATGTAATAATTCTGGTAATTTATAGGGATATTCTACAAAACACGCATCATCTTCAAGAATCCAAATAATATTAAAATCATTTTCTTGTGCATTTTTCAAAATAGAAATATGGCTTAGTAAACATCCTATGGCTCCGGGTTTCATTGAGCTTGATGGTTCTAAACATTTTTCCAAATCTTGACTATTTAGTTCCCATCCATTAATTGCATCAACTCTATTAATGCGTAGACCTAACTGGGTACAATGCTGATAAATGTATTCCCATCGTTTTTCTCTTTCTTTTAAGTTAATAACATAAATACAATCCACTAAATCAATTCCAGAATTATAGTTTTGAAATGAAATTGAAGGTAAATATGTATTTAAATTAGATCCAAAAATCTTTAATGTAATTAAAATAAGTATTATAAATTGTTTATTCATTTTTATTATCGTATTGATTTATAAATTATATGAATTATTTGTTTTTCCGAAAAACCATGATTGTATTTTTGAACCAAGGAAGTGAAGAATTTTCTCTTAATGTTTTTTCACTCAATTCATCGTTACTGTATCCAAGATTAAGCATAATATTTTTGATAAAATCATTATTTTGTTCATTAAAATGACCAAACCCACCCTGTCCTTTTACAGCCCAACTAAGAACAATTCCTTGAGTATTATGTTTATCTAGATTTTCTATGAAAATAGATTCGTAACATTGAGGTAAGTGCTCTCCTACTTCTAGACAAAGAACCCAATCAAAACATCTATCCAGATCAAAAGGCTGACTGAGATCAATTATATTTGCTATTCCTCCAGTAAGTTCATAAGTGTCAGGATTTCCATCATATCCTTTACAGTCAAGGTCAACAGAACGAAGATATTTAACGTAATCTCCAATACCACAACCAAAATCAACAATTGTCTTTGCTTTTTCACTTATAAAAAATTTACTCAAAGCTTCGGCAAGGTCTAGATCAAATTTATGTTGATCTATAATCTCTTTTCCACACCAGTACCCATGATCATGTATCTTTTCCTCTGAATAGCAGAAGTTAACTAAACCAAAAAATATCGATACCATCAAATAAAAATTTCTCATTTTAGATCCTTTTGTTAAAAAGTGAATATCTAAAAACAATGAAATTTATTCAATATATTTAGAAAAAATTATAAATTATCCTAATAAAACTATAGAATTAGTTCTATAGGAGATTGTTCCTTGTCTTTTTTGTTTTATTTTCCCATTCTGAAAAGAAACATATGCGATATAGAATGGAAAATATAGGGCATTTTCAGATTGAAAAGTTGATTGGAAGAGGCGGGATGGGAGAGGTGTTTTTGGCCTATGATCCCAAAATGGATCGCCGTATCGCTCTGAAACGTATCAAGCCTAATCTGTTTTCATCCAAAAAAGCCTGCCAAAGATTTCTGCAAGAAGCCATCATCTCTGGTAAACTGACCCATCCATCCATTATTCCAATCTATTCAATTTACCAAGAAGAAAATAATTTATATTATACTATGCCCTTCATTGAAGGGCTTACTTTAAAACAAATCATCCATAAAGCGAAGATAGAAGAGACAAAAAATGCTCTATCTTATCATATAGATACTTCTATCCCCTATTTGCTCCGGATTTTTATTAACGTATGCCAGGCTGTTTTTTATGCCCATTCTAAAAAAATCATTCACCGAGATATCAAACTAGAAAATATTATAATAGGTAAATTTGGTGAGGTTTTAATCATTGATTGGGGAATTGCAACTTATAAAGATACTTCTCCAACGCATGATTTTATTACCAATGAAAATGATCCGTTAACTACACAAGCGGGAAAAGTACTTGGAACGCTCAATTATCTAGCGCCAGAGCGCGCGCATCACATGCGAGCGAATGAGAGCAGCGATATTTACGCATTGGGAGTGATTCTCTACGCTCTGCTCACTTTAGAACTTCCTTTCCAAAGAGAGAACGTAGATTCCTTTCGCGAAATGATGGAATATGAAGAATTAATAGAACCGAGTGAAAAGGCGCCTTATCGAGATATTCCATACCCCCTATCTGAAATCGCAAAAAAATGTCTCACCTTTGATAAAAATGATCGATATAACAATGTCAAATCATTGATTGCCGATTTAGAGCATTATGTAGAAGGCACGCCCAATTGGACTCTGATCCAATCTCTTTCTCTCGATGCCAAAGAAGATTGGGCAATGCAAGAACATGTTCTCTTTTCTCAATACACATCGATCACGAGAGAGCTCCAGACTACGGAATGGTCGCTCCTTGCGATTACCAAAAATCAATTTTCGGGAAACTGCAAAATCGTTTTGGAAGTAAGCCTATCTCGAAACTCAGCAGGACTCGCAATTTTGTTAAACATTCCTATTTTCAAGGAGAGAAAAGGAATCTGCGATGGCTTTGGTTTCTGGCTTGGGTCCGAGAGCAATCCCTCTATCAAATTATTTCGCAGTAGCGTAGAAATTTTAAGCCGAGACAATTTATGTCTACTGTCTGATAAAAGTTATCAGATTTGCATAGAAAAAATAGATTGTCACATTCGTTTGTATATCGATCATCACTTAGTATTGCACTACGGAAGTTATTTGCCATTTACGGGCGCGCACATTGGTTTGTTATATAAAGATACCTTTTTCACGATTAGAAATTTTTGTGTTTATGAAGGCAGCCAATATGCGATGGTAAACTGCCTCTCTATTCCGGACGCTTTTCTCTCTATTAAAGATTTTAATAAAGCTTTGGTTGAATACAGGAGGATAGCACTTTCTTTTCACGGGAGAATGGAAGGGAGAGAAGCCGTATTTCGAGCAGGTATTACTCTACTCGAGAAATCGAAACTATCAAAAAAACCCTCTGCCAGACATAACCTCTTATACCAAGCTATAGAGGAATTTGAAAAACTGCGCGGATCTCCCAGCGCTCCTTTAGAATATTTGGGGAAATCACTGGTCTATCAGGAACTTGGGGAATTAGAAGAAGAAGTGAAATGTTTGGAGCTTGCCTTTAGAAAATATCCAACTCATCCGCTCGAGCATATTCTAGAGGAACACGTTATTTTCCGATTGCATGAAACAGCCAGTCGAAATAGAAAAGCTGCTTACTACTTTTTGCTGCTTGCTCTTCGGCTTCTTCCCAATATTTTTCAATTACATGAAACGAAAAATCTTCTCATTCAGGTAAAACGCAATAGAGAACCGTTGAGCTGCATGGAAAAACCAGATGCATTTTCATCATCTAAAGCGGAGTATCTACATCTCGCAATAGAGCTTTGTTTTTGGTTAAATTCGCCCCTGCTCTTATTAGAGATTTATGATAAACATCTGTCAGAGCTAGATGAGAGAAATATACTTAGTCGCAATATCATTGTTTGTTTAATTGCTCTGCACTATTATCCGCTCGCATTAAATCTACTCAAGCAAGAGGAAAAGTACTTAGAAAAAGAAGAATACAGCATCGCATGCAGATTGGCAACAAACTCGATAGACTTTGATTTTCAGTTATCACCCCGCCCATCTTTTTTTGTCATCCGACTTCTTCTATCATCTATATATCAACGACTCAATAAGAATAATGCTTCTTCCATTTTGAATATGCTCGATCAAATATATGAGGTTGATTTACCAAAGAATTTAAAACTTACCTATCATGCTATGCAAATATGGGCTCACCTACTTTTGCAAAATCTAACTCGGGCTGGCGAAATCTTTGACAAATATTCTATAGAATATTTAACACAACCGAAATCTATACTCTTTCTATTATATGGACTTTATCTATGGGTTCGAGAGGGTCAAGCGATTGCATTTATTCAATTCGACATCCTACCCGACGTAGCATTTCCTTACACCTATGAGCTTCTCGCGTATTGCATATGCAATAAATTATATAATAAAGATAAATTGCAAAATAAACTCAAATGGAAGCAAAGCTCCTTCCTTTGGGAAAACCTCTGTTTATTGAAACAATTAAGTTTAGTGTACTCTATACAAAATGATACTATTAAAGCGCTCTATTTTGAGAAAAAAATAAAAACTTTATGGAAACACCAAAAAATAGGATAATAACTCCTATTTTCTACTTAATTTAAGTATAATTAACTATGGACGAAATAGATAAAAGCTATACGCCTCAAGCTTCCGAAAAAAAATGGTATGCTTACTGGGAAAGCAACCGACTATTTACAGCGGAAGCAAATTCTAAAAAACCCGCTTTCTCTATTGTACTACCACCACCCAATATCACGGGTGCTCTCCACATGGGCCATGCCCTCGTGACTACTCTGCAAGATATTATAGTTCGGTGGAAACGAATGCAGGGTTATGAAACTCTATGGCTCCCCGGCCTCGATCATGCTGGTATTTCTACGCAAGCGGTCGTAGAGAGGTATTTATTTGCACAATATGGCAAACGCCGAAAAGATTATACGAGAGAGGAATTCATCCAGCAAATTTATTATTGGAAAGATACCTATGCTGCGAGAATTGTCAATCAACTAAAACAAGTGGGCTGTTCTCTTGATTGGTCTAGAATTCGATTTACAATGGATAAAGGCTCCACTCTGGCTGTTCGAGAGGTTTTTAAAAAACTATTCGACGAGGGTTTGATTTATCGGGGAGATTATCTCGTGAATTGGGATCCTAAAACACAGACTGCACTCGCTGACGATGAGGTAGAATATGAAGAGGTTGACTCCTGCCTTTGGTTTTTACGCTATGCGCTGGTTGGCGAAGAACAATCTATTGTGGTTGCAACGACGAGACCCGAAACGTTACTTGGCGACACGGCGGTCGCTGTATCGCCGAGTGATAAGCGTTTTTCTAAACTGATTGGAAGAGAAGTAACGATACCGATATCTGGACGGCGAGTTCCGGTGATTGCTGATTCTGCAATTAATCCAGGCTTTGGAAGTGGCGCAGTTAAAATTACGCCAGCTCACGATCAAAATGATTGGGAAATTGGACTCCGCCACAATCTCCCGCTGATTACGATCATGACTCCAGATGGAAAAATCCGATGCGAGGTGGAGGAGTTTAATGGTTTGACAATGGGAGAGGCACGAGAGGCTCTCGTCAAACGACTGCGGGAATTGGGCGCAATTGAGAAAATCATTCCTCATAAACATCGAGTGGGATATTCGTATCGATCTAGAGCTGTTATTGAACCCTATCTCTCTAAACAGTGGTTTATAAAAATGACTCCTTTTAAAAAGCACTTGATCCACGCCGTTGAGAGTGGAGAGGTGGAAATAATTCCCAATCATTGGAAACAAACCTATTATCATTGGATCAATAATTTGCGAGATTGGTGTATTTCTAGACAACTGTGGTGGGGCCATCAAATTCCTATTTGGTACAACCGCGACAATCCAAATCAAATGATTTGCTATGCTAAAGAGGGTCTGCCTAGCGAAGTGCTAGAAAATCCGGAAGAGTGGGTACAAGACACCGATGTATTAGATACTTGGTTTTCCTCTGCATTGTGGCCATTTAGTACTTTGGGTTGGCCTGAGGAAACAAAAGACCTTCAAAAGTTTTACCCAAATTCTATGATGATTACGGGGCACGACATTTTATTCTTTTGGGTCTCTCGAATGATTTTTATGGGGGATTTTGTCATGCATCAATTTCCCTTTAAAACTTGTTTTATCCACGGTCTTATTTATGGCAAGTCTTATTGGCGCGAAAACCGAGGAGAGATAGCCTATGTTTCCCCAGAAGAAAGGGAGAGTTATGAGCTTGGCAAGCCAGTTCCCGAGGATGTGCATTATAGATGGGAAAAGATGTCTAAATCGAAGGGAAATGGAATTGATCCTATTGAAATTATTGAGACGTATGGTGCAGATGCTATGCGCTTCACTCTCTGCTCATTGACCACCCATGCACAGCAAATCGATTTAGATCGACGTCGATTTGAAGAGAGTAAACATTTTATCAATAAGATTTGGAATGGATCCAGGTTTATTCTCATGCACCTTAAAGAATTCTCTCTCTCTTCTCTGAAATCCGGACTGCATAGAGAAATTTTCTCAATTGAGGATCGATGGATACTCTCTTCTCTCAATCGGACTATTGAATCGATGAATGAATCACTCACAAATTGCGTTTTTGATAAAGCAGCCACTTTGATGTATACTTTCTTCTGGGACGAGTTCTGTTCGTATTATTTAGAACTCAGTAAACCCTCCCTTGCCCATCGCGAGATTGCTCATGCAAAATACGTGAATAAACAAAAGATTTTATTCCTTGTTCTCCTGGCCAGTATTCGCCTACTGCATCCTATCACTCCTTTTGTTTCGGAAGAAATTTTTTCTCTGCTACGCGAGCGATTTGTCGATGATCTTATTCCTTCTCATGATGTAACTGATCCTTATTGCAAGGATGCGATTCATAGCATACAAACAGGAAGTTGTGTTATAGCGCCTTACCCTGCCGTATATAGAAAGGAAGATATTCAATCCGATGTAGAATCCGATTTTTTGAAATTGAAAGAAATTACCTATCGCATTCGCAATATTCGGGGCTCCCTATCGATTCCCCTACGTATGCCCTGTCGAGTCTTCTTTATCTCAAAAAATGAATCTGCTCTTGCATTTCTTCAAAAAAATAGCCATTACTTTACCGCACTGGTCGCCATTTTGGATATTCATTATACGACTCATATGGAAATGCCAATCTTGTCATCGGTGGATCTAATAGATGGTATTACTATTTGTATTCCTTTGCCAGAGGAGTGTAAAAACCGAGAACTCGAGCGACTCTCTAAACAAAAACTGCAGCATCAAAAACAGTTAGATACTCTCACTTCGCAAATGGCCAACAGTGAATTTTTACAAAAAGCTCCGGCGCACATCACACAAAATATGGACAAAAAAATAGAAGAACTGAAAAATACACTAGCAATGCTCGAAAAAAAATTGCAGGAATTATAACTATGACTATTAAAAAACCGGTGTCTATCATCGACCCATCACAAGATTATCTCAATATCCATACACCAAGCCTGCATTCCATTTTTTATCCAAATTCTATTGCCATAGTAGGTGCAACTGATAAAGAGGAAAGTGTTGGAAACACATTGCTCAGGAATCTATTGCTATCAAAGTTTTCTGGAGAAATTTTTCCAGTGAATCCAAAACGAACCAGCATATTGAATGCGGATTGTTATCCAAATCTATCTGCTATCCCAATGAGAGTTGATTTAGTGGTCATCGTAATTCCCGCACGAGGAGTGCTTGCAATCATAGAAGAGTGCGTGAGACTCGGTATTCCCTCTGCTATTATTATTTCAGCCGGGTTTAAGGAGCTTGGAAAAGACGGCCTACTTCTCGAACAACAAATTTTAGAAGAAGCGAGAAAAAGTGGACTTAGAATTATCGGTCCTAACTGTTTGGGAGTGATGAATCCTCATGTCCATTTAAATGCAACTTTTGCTGCGACGATGGCGCTTCCAGGAAAAATAGCTTTTTTAAGTCAGTCAGGCGCAATGTGTACTGCAGTACTAGACTGGAGTCTGCAGGCAAAAATTGGCTTTAGTGCCTTTGTCTCTATCGGTTCTATGGCAGATATAGATTGGGGGGATTTAATTTCTTATCTCGGTAGCGATGACAATACCGATACGATTTTTATCTACATGGAAACTATTGGTAATCCCAAAAAATTTTTATCGAGCGTTAGAAGTATTGCGAGAAAAAAACCAGTGATTGTAATCAAAGCTGGAAAAACAGATGCAGCAGCTAAAGCCGCGGCCTCACACACAGGAGCCATGGCAGGGAGCGACGATATTTTTGATGCATGCCTCCATCGGAGTGGAGCGCTTCGAGTCGATACGATTTCCGAATTATTTGATATGATTCTCACCCTGTCAAAACAACCCGTACCTAAAGGTCCTAATCTGTGCTTAATTACAAATGCGGGAGGTCCCGCCGTACTTGCAACCGATGCGACAAGTATTTATGGAGCTGATCTCGCCACTCTCTCCCCTCAAACCATCTCCGCACTCAATGAATTTCTGCCACCTGCTTGGAGTCGGAGCAATCCAGTCGATATTTTGGGAGATGCTGGTGCGGATCGATATGAAAAGACAATTAATATCGTAGCCAAAGATCCCGGTATTGATGGTATTTTAGTAGTTCTTTCTCCACAAGATATGACCGATCCGATAGGAACGGCAAAAGCTTTAACGAAACATAAACACATTCCCGGAAAACCAATACTTGCGAGCTGGATGGGTGGTGAATATGTCCTAGAAGGTGCTAAGCTACTGGATCAAATGGGAATTCCGACATTTCCCTATCCAGATAGCGCTGCTAAGGTGTTTGCAACGATGTGGAAGTATAAAAAAAATATTCAAGATCTCTCACTCCAAGCGATAATAGAAGATGAAGAAGATTTTACAAAAGCGCGGGCCATTGTCCGAAAAACCATAGCATCTATTCGGACGGAAAATCGATCTTTAGTAACCGAAGAGAAGTCTAAGAAAATTCTACAAGCCTACGGTATTCCGACAGTACAAACCATTCATGCAAAAACAGAAGAGGAAGCCGCTTTCATGGCTGAAAAGCTTGGATTTCCAGTCGTTGTTAAATTACACTCCACTACAATTACCCATAAATCCGATGTTGGAGGCGTAAAACTATCCTTGACGACACCCGATGCGGTACGCGTGGCTTACCGAGAAATTTTGCAGTCCGTATCGAAGCTCAAAGGAAAAAATCACTTTGAAGGAGTGACTGTACAAAGAATGATTACTACAAAAGGTCACGAAATTATTTTGGGGAGTATTGTCGATCCACAATTTGGTCCTGTCCTTTTATTTGGATCTGGAGGGAAATATGTAGAGGTATATAAAGATAAAGCCCTTGCTCTGCCTCCATTAAACCGATCTCTTGCTAAACAACTCATGATGCAAACTAAGATTTACCAAATTTTGCAAGGTGTACGTGGCGAGGCTCCGGTTTCCTTACGCGATTTAGAAACAATACTAGTTCGATTTTCTCGTTTGATTATAGATAATCCTGAAATCATAGAATGTGATATCAATCCACTACTTGCAAGTTCTGACGAAATCATTGCTCTCGATGGACGCATTGTACTTTGCGATCCAGAAACTACAGATTTGCCCAAACCTGTAATTATGCCCTATCCACAAGAATGGGTATCGCATAATAAACTGGACAATAGCACTTCTGTAACCATTAGACCGATTCGCAGCACGGATTATTCAGCTCTCCAAGACTTTCATAAGAAACTCGCTGGCGATAATGGTTATGAAGCCTATGCTTTGAAAGATAGCCTGCAACAAGAGCGACTTCTCTCCCTCTGCAACGAGGACTATGAGGATAGGATTGCTTTACTTGCAGAGATCTCAACTGGGAAAATCATTGGGCTTGCAAAATTAGAAAACGATGGAAGTTGCAGAATAGCTGTAAGTAATGCGTACCGCAAACTTGGCGTTGAAAATAAATTATTATCGCTACTCAAAAAAGTTGCCTCCGATCGCAATTATCCAGAGCTTACTCTATTAATCATTGAAGAAAATCAAGATCTGATTGATTTATGTAAAAAAACAGGTTTTTCTATTAACGTTCATGGAAAAGAACCATTAATCGTATCCGCAATCTATAGGATACCGAAAACGCCTACTTAAAATGAAGAAGCCCCTATAGTATCGTCTCTTAAGAAAGAATGCCACCTTCGGCTGCTTCTTTGGATTTGCCTGCTATAGAAGGACAGAGGACTAATACGGGGTCCAGAATAATTAGTATCATTTTGGAGTCTTTCAAGTGATAACAAATATAGGGCTGAAAAATTATTATTTTTTATCGATATTTCAGTTTGATCACTTAAACCACTTAAAAGATTTTGCGGAAGACTCGTAAGTTCGTTATCGTCCAACTGTAATGAATATAGATTAGAAAAATTTTTATTATGAAATACGGGGGGAAGAGATCGCAATCTAAGACCACTTAGATTTATACAAGTATGATTTGTAGGAAGCAGAGAAAGTTTCGCAGTAATAATCGAAAAAATTAGAGTAATCATACTTACAGATAGAGTGGATTGCATTTGATAATTTGTTATAGTGACAACAAGCTCGCGAAAAGGTTCCCAGAATGTTAGAGTTCCGGAGTGGTAGATAATTCTATCACTTGCTTTTTGTCTCTCCTCTCTTTCTAAAGGATTCTCATTTTCCCATTTTTGTAATGCTGCTTTCAACTGCAACCGACTAATTGGTAGTGATAATCGTATATTAAGGATATCTAAAACTTTTCGATTTACACGAATTATAAGATCTTCGATTCTATCGAATCCAATATTCAAAACTTTACAGGGAAGCAAGGTAATTTTATATAGAGTAGAATCTGCTTTAAAACAATAATTTATGATTAAATCTGGTATAGCAACTGCCGATGCACATAACATCGCCGTTGCTTTGCTGAAAGAGAAGACAGCAGTAGCGAGATTAACAGTATTTTCAATAACCTTTTCTAACGCATATAGGCTTACCTGAAATATCAAAGGATTATAATTATTTATTGTAGTAACAGTCATAAGTTTCCATTATTTTTTTGAGTGACGATACTATCTTTTATATTGATTAAAACCAATTATATTTTTTTGAATTAAGATTCATCAATCTTCTTTTGAGTAGATAGTGAAAGCTATGTGGTTAAAATTGAGTATTCGTATACGTTCTGATCTTACGTACTCTAGATCCGTCTTTCGTATCTTCAATCGTATATCCCCGATCCAAAATATAATTTCGATGCTTATCAGAGGCAGCATAATCTTTGACAAGCCTTGCCTGATTTCTCTTTTCAAAAGCGTGCATTATATCGGCTGGGATTTCAGAGTCACTTTCTAATGAAAAGATTCCGAGTATACTATGAAACGATTCGAAAATAGAAAGGATATCTTGAGCATTGGCATAGCTCACCTTTAGCTGATCACATAGACTATGCAGTTCTCGAATACCATCGAATAAAGCAGCCAGTGCCATTGGGACATTTAGATCATCCATAATTGCACTAAAGAACTTTTTCTGCATATTTTGGATCGCAGTAGAAGTATCCTTATGGATTATATTTTCCGTACTTTCAATCTCTTGTATTCGAGATACAAAATCATCAATTCTTCGCAGAGCCGTTCTACTCCCTTTCAGAGTGTCTAAACTAAAGTTATACTGCATTCGATAGTGTGCATTGATTAGACAATAACGAATTTCTCGTCCAAAAAATCCCATCTTAAGTAGATCCCGCAATGTATAGAAATTATGAAGACTCTTCGACATTTTTTTCCCGTCGACTAAGAGATGTTCCACATGTACCCAATAACGGACAAATCGAGTGTGAAAACAAGATTCGGATTGTGCAATTTCATTTTCATGGTGCGGGAAAATATTGTCTACTCCACCCATATGCATGTCGATAGATTTTCCAAGTAATGCGCACGCCATAGCAGAACATTCGATATGCCATCCCGGCCTGCCACGCCCAAAGGGACTTTCCCAAAAAATTTGCCCATCGCGAATAGGATCATGTGCTTTCCACAAGACAAAATCGCTAACGGATTCTTTTGAATATTCGTCTCGATCTATCCGATTGGATGCACCGACTTTAAGATCTTTCACCTGCAGATGAGAAAGCCTGCCGTACGTTGGGAATTTTTGAATGTTAAAGAAAACATTCGCATCCCTTACATAAGCACTCCCTTGTTCGATCAATTTTTTAATCATTTCGATCATTTGCGGAATAAAGTGAGTGGCTCGAGGATATTTTTCTGCTTTTTGAATTTGAAGAATATCTAGATCTTCTAAGAAGGCTTGCGTGTATGGATAGGTGTATTCTTCTAAAGTCACATTTTTAGCAAGCGCCCTTTGAATTGTTTTATCGTCGACATCTGTGATATTCATCACTTGAAAGACGGGAAAGTTTAGATATCGCAATGTTCTGCGAATGAGATCTTCTACTAGGTAAGTGCGGAAATTTCCAATGTGGGCGTAATCATAGACAGTGGGACCGCAAGTATAGAGGTAAAATTGCTTGTGTTTGCCACGCACAATAGTTTCTTTCTTCTTTGTTTCTGTATTATACAGGACTAAAGAAATGTTTTCTTGCTGAGCCATTATGACTTGTCTAATAATTTTTCTTCTAATACTCGATAATGCACTTTACCCGTTCCAGTCAAAGGAATTTCGGCCAATTTTTGTACTTCCGCAATTTTTACAATTCTTCCAAAACCAGAATCTCTAATCACTGTATTGATTTCATCTCGATTCACAGTGAAGGTAGTAAATAAAACAAGATAAGGCTTCCCTTCATACTTTTCAAATCCAATTAGTGCAAGATTTGCTTTATCGTCAACAGATGATACCCAATGCTTCTGTTTTGCAACTTTTTTAAGCTCTTGCTCGACAGCTTCCAGACTGATCATCTCGCCGCCTATTTTAATAAATCTTTTCAGTCTACCGCCAAGGATTAAATAGCCATCTTCATTGAGATAACCCATATCGCCACTGCGATACCAAATTTTATTATTTAATTGAACAAAACTATCTATAGGTTTTTTACCGAGGTATCCCGCGAATACATTCGGGCCATGAATACAGATTTCACCCATTTCTCCTTTAGGTAATAACTCATGTGTCTCAGGGTGAATAGAGCAAATTTCTATATTATTTAGAGGTTGTCCAACCCCAACAGGCGGTCTATCTGGATGGCAAACTGTGACCATTGGAGAACATTCGGTAATTCCATAACCCTCTACTATACGTTTATTTTTCCCAAGTCTCTTTACGTATTCAAAGAGATCGTCTGTTGCTTTTTCGGCACCAGAGATAAACCATCTAACAGATTTCAGTTGTTCTTTGGTCGCGACTTTAAATAGATTCTTATAAAAACTTGGAGCCATACACACAAGAGTAGTTTCCTTGGTTTCCATTTCATACCCCATTCGTCTACTATCATTTGGATCCGGAGAATAATAGACTCGAATTCCAGCAAGAATAGGCATAATGCCGGCAAGAGAAAATCCAAAGGAGTGAAACGGAGGCAGCACACCAAATAATATGTCATCAGAACGAAGATCTAGAAAATCCATGCCCGCTCTTTGGTTGCTGAGGATATTCTTGTGGCTGAGTGGAACTGCTTTAGGTAGTGTTTCTGTTCCGCTGGTAAATAAAATAAGTGCAGTATCATCTGCTTTTATAGTATCTAGTTTAAGTTTTTTGTGCAAAGATTGTGGTTTTAGTGTAGATAGATATAAACCTTTTAGCTTTTCACTCCACTTTAAGGAATCTTTGACATCTTCAAGTAGTACCAGTTTTTCATCGATAGATCCCAGAGTTAAAGTTTGGACCTGATCTAAAAACTGACGAGATGAAATAACAACGTCGAGATCGAGTAAGAGAGTTGCAAAATTGAGTGTACGAACCCCTGCTGTCCAATTCAGCATAACGGGGATTTTCCCTACGAGCAATAGAGCAAATACGACGATGTATACACTAATGCAAGCGGGCAACAGAATCCCAATATACTTTCCTGGATAAGCGGAAAATCTTGTCGCAAGGATAAGAGCGAGTTTTTTAAATTCTTTATAACTCATCGCATCTCTGCGTTGATCAGAACAGGCCATAAAATCTTTCAATCTCTCAACAGATACAAGAAAAACTTCTTGGATAGTTTGCCCGTCGGGTATGAGGACCCTAGGTCTTTTCCCTTCTTTTGGCCAAGGCTTCAATTCTACCTGCTCTTGGATCGGTTCTGGCGCAGGTCTATCTGCGCCAATAAGTTCTAAAACATCATACACAGTTTTTAACGCACTCAAATCGACTAGATTAATTTTATAGCTCTGATCTAAAAATGCATAAAGAGTAGCTGCATCTAAAGAATCGAGACCGAGATCTTTTGACAAATCCATATTTTCTTGAATGTCTGTTACCGGGATGTTGGAGAGTTCTGAGATTTGTTCGTATACCTTCAAACGTTCTTCCTCTGAGATATGAAGGACACCCTTTTGTCTTAATTGAAGTTGTTCTTGGTATTCCACTTCGGGAAGTTCTGTTTTCCATCTAGAAAATGAAACGAGCCGCAAAGGTTCTCGATCGACTTTATTTCCCTGCTCATCTATATATTGATTAAACCAATGTTCCATATAATCATTGAGTTCAATTTTAGACTTGTTATAGGGAAAGTTTTCAGGAGACGCGAGGAATTCAATATCAATTTGTCTTTTAGGAACAAAGAATATGCCATTTTTTAGGATTGTTTTGATTTGATTAAAAACCCCATCCCAAAAATGAGGAACTTTTCCAGTAAGCGCTTTAGAAAAAGAACTCCCCCACAGTCCCGATATGCGTATGAGAACTACTTTTGTCTCGGGGACTTCTTGGAGTAATCTATGGACAATGGAAGATCCACCAACGACATCTCTACCATTTCTCTTCAAATGACCTGTGGGATAAATTAAGAAGTTTTTTCCCTCCTTTAATTCTTGAATCACTTGATTTACAGCCATTTCTCCCTTTTTAATTTTCCAACTATTGGCAGAATTCTCAAAGTTCGGAATGGGAATCGCATTGACCAATTTCATAAAAGGATTAAGATTTTTTTGATAGAAAAAGTGTTCAACTACAAGGGGTTTTGGCTTAAAATAAGGCCAGATACGGGACATTAAAATTACGGAATCGATTTCAGCTGGATGATTAGGAAGAAACAGGATCCCTTTTTTATCACTATAATTTTTGATAAGGGAGTCAAGATTTTTGCAACAGATTCTATAACGTATCCGAATTGTGAGTCGCGCAAGCCATGTTAAGCATAGAATCAAAAAGCTTTTCACCTATCTTACTCCATTTTGTACGTAGATTTTAGATATAATATCATATTCTTCTCTCTATGCCAATTATAAATTTCAAACTATAAAGTAATTTTATTAAAAATAATTTATTGAAAAAAAATATAACAATATTATTTATAAAAACTAATAATAAAATGAATAGAGAATATAATGAAAATTGAAAAAAACAATACCCCATCTATTGAATCGAATAAAACAAATAAAGATGCCTTAAATAAAAAGATTCAGAAAATTATGAGAGTTCTTAAGAAAGAGATTGTTGCAAACTACTCTGATAGAAAAAAGTTCAAATAAGTCTTACTCGCTTATCTGGAGAGAATTTCTATATTGACATCCCCGAAAAAATAACGTAAAGAAATATAGATATTTCTTGATCTAGAACAAAGGAGAAAATTCATGGGCATTCATCGCGCAAGGCGTGTGCAAGGACATAGAGTAATACCAAAAGTTGCTCAGACTATTATAGAAAAAAGCAAAAAAATTTTTTTAAATGTTAAATGGGGAAATAAAGGCAAACAAAAACTGGGTCTCCAAAGTCGTGAAATGACACAAATAAATCTAGATAATCAAAACTCGTTAATTCTAAAAATCTCTGAGATTGCTAAACGTATATTTCAAGGTCATCTAGTTCTCTAATTGAGAGATGTATTTTCCCAGCTTTTCTAAATTATTTCACACCCCGACGACTATAAGATGTAATCTTACCGAAGAAGGCTATTTTTAACAGGTCTAATGGAATATAGGGAAGTACTCCCAGTAAGAATGCTTGCTTCATGGGAATAAAACTCGATAAGTGCAAAGAGCCCATCATATATACAATAACATTTCCGACAGCCATCGCAAGAATAGATTGATTGTTATATCTCTCCACAATGGTTCCGGTACAGAAAGCGCCCAGTGCATAGCCGATAAGGTAACCCCCGCCCGGACCGAGTAAACACATAATGCCAGATGATCCTCCCGCAAAAACCGGAGCGCCCATTATCCCTTGGAGGAGGAACAATAAGACAATGATGAGTCCATCTCTAGCGCCATACATAGCAGCAAAAAATAAGCATAGTTGAACTTGAAGGACAACCGGAACGGGACAAAATGGGAGATAAACGGCAAGGGGGGATGCAATACTTATTAACAATGAGCATAATAAACATCGCAAAGCGCGAACATAGCCTACAGACTGGGATCTACTCGCATTTGGCAGCGATGATTGGAGTAAGAGTGATAAACTTTTAATCATAGTAATTCCTCTTTATAAAACTCTAGTATTACATCTCGAGCTTGTTTCATTAATGCACGCGAACTCGCATGAGAAGCATAAGAGAGTAATTCTTGCAATTTCACCCATTTTGCATCAAGAATTTCCTCGCGTTGAGTAGAGAAGATCGTAGTTGTCTCCGCTATATAATACCAAACTGTCTTAGATATCTCTTCTTGTGACCGAAAAAATATATATTGCTCTTGCAGTGGATCTATTTCTAAAAAACGAAGTACTTCCAAGTTTGTTTCTTCCCGCAGTTCTCGTACTGCCGCTATTTTTATATCTTCTGAATTTGATAGGTGACCTTTCGGAAACCCCCAATAAGAACCTTTTCGATGTTGAACGAGTAGGACACAAATTTCATCGCGCTTGCACGATACAGGAATCACTCCGCTACATAGCTCTTGCTTCATACTGTAACTTCTTTAGGCAATTGAAAGAGGACATTTTCAGTTGCAAAGGAAATTTCCTCTGTCTCTTTGACACCGAGTTCTTCGAGTCGCGCGATGCAATTTTGGACAATAGACTCGGGTGTGGACGCGCCAGCAGTCAGTCCAATCGATTCTACATTGAGCAGCCACTCTGGATTAATTTCTCCTGGACTATTAATAAGATAAGAAGGAACGCCCGCTTTTTCTCCAAGTTCCCGTAAGCGGTTAGAATTAGAACTTAACTTATCCCCTACTACAATAATAATCTGTGATTTTTCTACAATTTGTTGGAGCGCTAGTTGCCTATTGGTAGTTGCATAACAAATAGATGAGCTAGGAAGAGTGTCAACAGATGGGTATTTTTGCCGGAGAGCAAAAACAATTTCTTCGACATCGATCAGACTTAACGTGGTTTGGGTAAGATAAAATAACTTTTGCTCGGGAGAAAAGGTAAGTTTGTCGACTTCTGCCACAGATTCAATAATAGTTACATTCCCGAGAACTTCGCCAGCGGTTCCCTGTACTTCAACGTGGTTTCTATGTCCAATTAAAATAATATGGTAATTTTTTGCAGCAAATCGCTTAGCAGCGGAATGGACTCGTGTGACCAGACCACAAGTTGCATCGATTTCTTTGAGCTCCCTCTCTTTAGCTATTGCGCGTACTTCTGGAGATACTCCATGAGCGGAATAGATCAGATAGCTTCCCCGTGGAACAGCTGTAAGATCTTCGACAAAGATAGCCCCTTTTTGCTCCAACCCATCCACTACATATCGGTTATGAACAATCTGATGTTTGACATAAATAGGAGCCCCCCATTTGACAAGAGCCAATTCTACTGTTTGAATAGCTCGAATAACTCCGGCACAAAAGCCTCTGGGTGATGAGAGATACAATTTCATAATTTTATAGGGAAAACGATTTTAGTTTTAGAGTACATCGGTCGCGCACCGAAAGCCATAAGTGCGATTCATAGTTCCAGGATTATTTCTATGTCGATGAGAACATCTTAAATCTTCTTTAAGACTTTTCCAACATCCTCCTCGTAGAACTCGGTACACCCCTTGTATAGGTCCCCTTGGATTTTCCGGTTCTTGGAGCGAAGTTTCGTAATAATTATAATCATACCAATCCTGACACCATTCATAGACATTGCCAGCAATATCATAAATACCGTAAGCATTGGGTGGATAACTCATGACAGCTGTCGTATCAGCGCTAAAATAATTGGCTTGACTGCGCTCAATATTAGCTCCGGTTGGATAGACAGCATTGGCCAAATTGCCTTGAGCAATGACCTCCCACTCCGATTCAAAGGGAAGTCTTTTACCAATCCACTTTGCATACGCAACGGCACCATACCAAGAAACTCCTACTACCGGATGTTTCGCATACCCAGATTCGATAACATATTTTCCCGCAGTTTTTTTAATGCGTGATTCCCGAAGTCGAATAATATCATTATTGGCACCATCTTTTTCTGCGCCCATAGACTCTAAAAAAAGTACAAATTGTTCATTAGTTACTGCATGTATATCGAGTGCAAAGCTGGACAAAAATACTTTATGTCTCGGTCTCTCATCCCTGCTATTCTCATCACTACCGCGAAAAAATTCTCCACCAGAAATTATACTCATATCGGTTAATAAAGGCTCGATATCTTTTACCTGTGTTTCTTTAGGAATGTACCGCGCGACAAGCGGATCGGTATGAAACATAGCGCCAGGATCTGCTTCGTAGGTTGGTCGATTGATCTCAGTCGGTTTCAATAAAGGTTTCAATCCTTCTCTAAGAGGTGTTTCTGTAGGTTTTAGCATAGGCTTCAGTTCTTCTCTAAAAGAAGCAATACCCGGCGCTTCTATAGTAGAACTCGAATTTTTAGAGGGAGATAAAATAGCTGTTGATACAGGAGTAGAGGATGGTAACGGCGTCGCAATATTGTCTTTAGCAACTGGAAAAAGAGTTGTTGCAGAGCTCCCATCTTTCCAATAGTCCATTTGTTTTTGAATAATCTTGGGAAGCTCTTGGAGATGTAGGCTCTCTTCTAAAATCTCTCCTAGTAACCTCGGTCTTTTTTTAGGATCAAATTGCAGACATCGATAAATGATGTGATCCCAATTATATCGATATTGTTTGTGGACGGTATTGGGCAATGGGAAAAAACCTTCTGGAAAGGTTCCCATAAGGAGATAATAAGCGAGCACTCCAAAAGCATATACATCGGCCATTGGATCCATAGTTTCGCTCGATTTCATCAATTTTTGTTCTGGAGAGAGAAAAGCATAATTTTGTAAAAAGGATTGATGCAACTTCGATACAGACACGCTATCTGGCACATCTGAATAGACATCTGAGCGATCCAAAATCGGAGATCCTATCTGAATGGACAAACACTGAGAAAGCGTCTTATAGGTCCTTGTAAGCACAAGTCTTTCGCCAACCACTTTCGTAAGTCCAAAATCAGACAAGTAGACTTCAAGTCCTTTTTGACCCTTCCCAATTAAAATGTTATTAAATTTAATTCCCCTATGTACAAAGGGTGCGCCTTCGTAGCTGCGTTGGTGCGCGTAATCGAGTGCTGACGCGATTTGGGAAAGAATGAGTCTCGTCTCCTCTTCCGGAAGAAGTCCTCTTTTGTAGCTCATGTATTGCGATATATTTGTCGTCTCGCCGAGTGCATCTACAATACAATCGGTTACGAAAAAATAACAACCATCGGCTCCAGAGATATTATGTACTTTTACTATGTTTGGATGATCGAGTGAAGCGAGCCCCTTAACTTCCTTTTCAAACCGTTTGATAAAATTTCGATCGGAGCTCAGTTCTTCGGGAAGAATTTTGATGGCAAATTGTTTCTTAATAAAGCGATGTTCTGCGAGATATACCATTCCAAGCGGACCGCTCCCGATCTGTTTTATAAGGCTGTAATCCCCGAGTAATTTTTTTTCCATAGCACCCTACATCCCCAAGTAGATTGTTAATCTTTGATTCCCTCGGTAATATACGAGGAAAAAGTTATTTAATAATTTCCAAATACTTCATTAAATACCAAGCGCACGCTACGATTACAGCAAATAGAATGGCCCATAATAAATTAGGCAACCATTTAACTCCTCCTCCTAAACTACCGCGCACCTCAAGTGTTCCTATTCCATAGGCAAAATCATGTCTCTCTACTGGCATCTGAAAAGCTAGGGGATAATCGCGTATCACTGTATCGATATCAATCCCCAAGAATAAAGCATACTGCCGAATGAAACCTAGCGCATATACAGAAGATAAAAACTTCTCTACTCTTCCCTCTTCGATAGCCTCTAAATAATTCACTCGAATTGAAGTGGTATTTTCTACCTCTTTTAAGCTTAAATTTTTTTCCTCCCTTGTCCCTTTAAACAATTGACCGACTTTTTTTACTTCTTCTTCCATAAATTCCTCTATATCCCAAGTAGCTGATCCTTGAAAACAAGGATCAGCTACTTCGAGCGTATATTATCGACGGAAATTGTTCAAGAAAAGGGTAGATTCTATTACACTCGTTAGTATGACTTCTAAATCTTTTGTCGCACAGATTAACTTGCAATTGGCAGATAAACTCCGAGCGGATCTCATTGGACAAGGTTTTACTCTTACGCGTCCAGATCACTCTATTTTTTCCGCTAAAAAACCCGGTGTTTCCTGTACACTGTATGAATCCGGAAAACTTCTGATTCAAGGAAAGGCTATTGATGATTTTATTCTCTACTATATCGAACCAGAAATCTTACATAATCTTACCTATTCTCATCCGGAGCAATATATAGAAATGAAGCCGCATATTGGGGTCGATGAAGCGGGAAAGGGAGATTTTTTTGGTCCTCTATGTACTGCTGCCATTTATTGCAGTACAGAAGATATCGGTAAATTATTGAAGCAAGGAGTTCGAGATAGTAAACAATTCAGCGATCCCGCTATCCGACGAATGGCAACTGTGCTCCAAAAAGAGTTCAAACACTCTATAGTATCTCTCCCCCCCTCAACCTATAATCGCCTATATCAAAAATTTGGCAATCTAAACTCTCTACTGGGATGGGCGCATGCCACAGCCATTGAAAATGTATATAACTTGAGCGGATGCGATCTCGCCTTCATCGATCAATTCGCTCACGTGTCGATTGTAGAGAATGCCGTAGCTAGTAAAAAAATACCGGTACAACTGGTACAAAGACATAAGGGCGAGAGCGATCCTGTAGTCGCTGCAGCTTCTATTTTAGCGCGCAATGCTTTTCTAGTAGGGATTGAAAAGTTAAGTCAGCAATATCATATAAATCTGCCTAAAGGTGCTTCTGCAGCGGTCATTGCTGCGGGCAAACAATTCCTGCAGCTACATAACAGGGAAGCTCTGGGATCTATCGCTAAACTCCATTTTAAGACAACTGACCAATTATGATAGAGAAATACCAAAATACATCGATCTATCTTCTTGCGTTAGGGATCGGACTCGGTCTGCTTTGCTTTTTTTATATAGACCCCTATATATCGAAACTCTGTATGGGAGTGTCTTATCCCTTACGCAATTATTTAAAGTGGGTATCGCGGATCCTGTCTCCACCATTTCATATCGCATTTTGGTCAATTGTCTATCTGACTGCAAAATATAGTCGTAAAAGTCATAAACTTCTCTCCATCTCTCGCGAAATTGTTTATTCCTTACTTATTTCTCTGCCTCTTGTCTATTGTATGAAAATACTGCTTGGAAGAGCGAGGCCAGAACTCTTAACGGATAGTATCTATGGATTTTACTTTGTAATGAAAAATCATCACTACCACTCTTTTCCTTCTGGACATGCAGCTGTAGCCACTTGTTTGTTCACTCCACTCTTTCGCAATTTTCTAAAGTTCCAAATAGCTTGGGTCATACTGCCTATATTCCTTAGCAGTAGTCGTATTTTACTAAACTATCACTATACGAGCGATATACTGGCAAGTGGAATGATTTGTTATATATTGCAAGAGTTATATAGAAAGTATAGGGATAAAAAAAAAAGGAAATCGGATTGTATAAATCCGATTTCCTAACGATTCGCTATTGAATCCTACAGTGTAGGCAACATAGAGATGATTGACTCTTTCTTCGGTTTGTAATGTCTTTTTCTTCTTGTTACAGTAGAACTTGATGTTCTTCTTCTACGTCTTCTTGTTCCTGTAGAGCTAGAAGTTGATGTTCTTCTTCGTTTAGTGCGTCTTGCTGTGGTGCGAGTTCCTGTACTTTTTCTTCTGCGTTTTCTTGTTCCTGTAGAGCTAGAAGTTGATATTCTTCTTCTACGTCTTTTTGTTCCTGTAGAGCTAGAAGTTGATGTTCTTCTTTTGCGTCTTTTTGTTCCTGTAGAGCTAGAAGTTGATGTTCTTCTTTTGCGTCTTCTTGTAGTGGTAGTCGCAGAAGTTCTTCTTCGTCTTCTAGGTGCAGTAACAGCTTTTCTAGCTCTTCTTCTTCGTCTGTGATGTCTATGTCTAGAAACTGTTTTTGCAGCTTTTCGTCTTCGTCTACGTTTGTGAGGCGAAGAGCACATACAACATAATGATCCCATATTATATCTCCCTGTTTTGAGATTGTATTATTAATTTTTACTAATCAGCCTAAATTACTTAATTATCTATTCAATTTTTAATATAATAAATTTCAACAAAAAAATAAAAAAAAATTTAAGTTTTATTAAAAATTAATTATGTTTTAATAGAGAAAAACAATTTTAATTGTATTAAAAATCCATTTTATAAAAACGTATAAATTAACTTTTATAACAAGATAATTAGAAAAAATAATGCGATATGATGAGTTCATCAATATTGAAACTTATCAAAAAATATTTTGTTATGAAAAATTTTCTATTGTTTCTTTTGGAGAACTTGGTATAATGATTCACAGGTTATAAGAATTATTAAGGAGATTTTACATGCGTTATTTAGCTGTCCTAATGGCTTTTCTTCCTTTATCTTATTCTATGTCACCTAGTTATGCGTCCAATGCACCCTCTACACACACGCAGGAAGCCATGAAATCATCTCATAATTTAATCCTTTTCTATAAACCCTCTTGCCCCTACTGCACAAAAGTGCTGAAAGCTATCAATACTACTGCTAAGGGAATTCAATTAAAAAATATTCAATCTGACCAACGCGCTATCCAAGATTTGATCCGGATAGGAGGGAAAAGGCAAGTGCCTTGCCTACTGATAGATGGAAAGCCTTTATATGAATCTCAAGCGATCATAGAATGGCTCTCCCGAAATTGAAGTCAACATTACAATCTAAAAGTCCTTTTTATCAAAGGGATCGTTCGGCCAAGGTTCGTTAGGTCCTCTTTTCTTTTTAGACTGTGATTGCCAGTCCGTTGATTTTTGTGGATCTCCCTTTTTCATGGGATTTTTTTGTACAGAGCGTTGATGCCCTTTTTTTCCTCTCATAGGCTTGTGCATAGATTTTCCTCATCTTTTAAGTTAAACCTCTTACGTTAAATAAGGAAGACTTCCTTTTGGGAAGCTCTCCTACTTTTGAAGAATATCAAACTTGCCGCTTTTTGAGATAAGTAAAAGAGTAGAATAATTGACTTCTAACTCCTTTTTGTTATGTTGGGGAAAAAACTCTTGTGACGGCTTTTCTATGGTTCCAAATTCATCGGGTAAGAAGAGAATTATTAGTGTTTTCATGCTCGCTATGATTAATGTCTCTATGATGGCAAGCCTGAGAAACTTGCCCCTTGTGGCTGAATTTGGATACAGTGTGGTCTCATTCTATATTTTGGTCAGTATCCTATTTCTGATTCCTTGCGCTCTCGTATCTGCGGAATTGGCAACTGGATGGCCCCAATCGGGTGGTATTTATATTTGGGTGAAAAAGGCTTTTGGAGATCGCGTAGGATTTTTCGCCGTTTGGATGCAATGGGTTCATAATATGACCTGGTATCCAGCTATGCTATCTTTTATTGCAGCCACTATCGCCTATGTTTTTTTGCCAACTCTCGCAGACCATAAAATATATGTCTTATTTATTATTTTATTTGGTTTTTGGGGAATGACTCTTCTAAATTATTTCGGAATTAAAACCTCTGCCCTTATCAGTACTGTTGGTGTTATAGCAGGAACCATTGTACCTGGGATTTGTATCATTCTATGTGGGTTTTATTGGTTTTTTACCAATAAACCAACCGATCTTATTCTTTCCGGGGCAGCTCTCCTTCCGAACTTTCATAATATGTCTGATTTCATATTCCTCTCCGGTCTCTTTCTCGCATTTGGAGGACTAGAAGTATCGGCGGGATATGCCAGCGAAGTTAGGAATCCAAAGAGAAATTTTCCGATAGCTATTTTACTCGCAGCGGTAATTACTCTTCTCCTGGTTATGTTTGGAGCCGTTACCATTGCTCTCGTCATCCCTAAAGCGGAGATTAGTTTAGTCAGTGGAGTGATGAACGCCCTGCGTATTTTGCTACAATCTCTCAACATTGGATGGCTGCTTCCCATACTCGGAATTTTGCTAGTTATAGGCGCACTTGCTGAAGTTAACAGTTGGATTATCGGTCCAATCAAAGCCCTTTATGTAACTTCTAAATATGGCGATTTGCCTCCTTATCTCCAAAAACAAAATAGCCGCGGCATGCCAGTGAATTTGCTAATTTTTCAAGGAATCATTGTGACTATGTTCGCTTTCTTATTTTTATATATACCATCAATTAGTGGAACCTATTGGATTTTGACTGTAGTTGCTTCTCAAACTTATTTAGTCATGTATATAACGATGTTTGCAGCTGCTATTCATCTTCGATACTCAGCTCCAGAAGTCAAACGCTCCTACCGAGTCCCAGGAGGAAAAGTAGGCATGTGGATTATTGCTGGGCTTGGAATCATAAGCTCTTCTTCTGCCTTATTGCTCGGATTTTTTCCACCCCCTGATATTAATATTGGAAACACTAAATTTTTCTCTATATTCATCCTGATCGTTCTCTTTGTTATGATGCTATTTCCGATTGCTATTCATCGGTTTAAAAAACCTTCATGGAAAAAAAAGGGATTCAAAAAAAATTAATTTCTTTTTTTATCTCTCTCATTATCAATGAGATATAAACAAAAAAAGACCTTTCAGGTCGTACGAGTGTGGCCTGAAAGGATAGAAGTGATTGAAAATAAATGACTTAAGTTAACCTAGTCTATAAGAGGTTTGAAACTCTTATATCCTCCATGGGATAGCATTTAAGTCATTAAAACCTAAATAATGTCATTTAATTCAAAACCTCTTTGTAATAAAAAGTTAATAAAAGAATCATTTTAATACTAGTTTTTTATAAAAAACTAATATCAAATATGTTATAATATATTCAATAAAATGAGTTTGTTATGACTAACGCTATACCAGTTTCCTCTACATCACTGACTTTCAATGACTCATGGCTAGCTCATGCGTGGTTTCGAATTTATAGACTCGCCTTTGAGACTATCGAATTACTGAGTAACGCTTTTTCCTTCCCTCTGGTTCAGCCCTACTCTGGAAAAAAATTGTATCAGCTCCTTGATACTTTTCGTCATAGCGTTAGTAATAGCGAGTCGTATAACGAAGCTCGTCTAAGTTATGCTGACAATATAATCAAAGCGTTGAAGGGTGAGAAAAACATTTTTGAAAAGACAAAACAAGTCCGCTCTATTTTAAATACGCACATTATTGGTCTCTCCATACTACAGGAAAGAGATAAAAAATCTCTTTCTGACCATGTTGGTTACACATTACTCCCTTCTTTAATCAATGAATTTGGAATCCAGCTGGCAAATAGAGCTGTCTTAGCTCTAGATGAATTGGATAATAAAAGTGAAAAGAACATCAATCAATATGCTAAGCTATACAGGGATCTCACTTTGCAGCAGCCAGAGCTAGATTCTTTTGTAAAGGCACTGCAAGAACTAAACGGCAATGTCTCTAGAAATATTCTTATTCACGAACTTATCTTATCGAGAAACAAACATCTCACCGAAGCAGCTAAGAATCAAATTAAATCGATTCTACAAGATGGAGATTATATCAAAGTAAAACTAGAGAGAAAGTTACACCTTATTGAACAGCTAAAGAGCCAGACAGAAGAAAAAGAAGTAAATGAAGAAGAACTAACTTGCGAGTTAAAAACTCAGAGAGACCTTCAATTAGAGGCTTTGGATTGTCAGAACCGATCTATGTTTTTTCCTTTAGAGTCTTCTAATAGAGAATCTCTATCTGTCAGCGATTCTAAAACTACAGTAGATTCCTCTAGCAGTGATTCTACCATTATAGATGATCAGTTAACAGATGAATTTGAAAATGTGGAACTATCTTCTGAACCTTTTCCTGAAGAAGCTTATACAACGCAAGAGGTTAGATCACCAGAGATACCTATAGGTATTGCAAATACTAATCAAAATTGTTGGTATAACGCCGCCCTACAAATTATGAGTAATACACCCATACGGTATGATATAAATGCTGAAATGTTCTCTAAACATTTCCCTAAGATAGCTGAATCTTTTCAGTTATATCAGAATAGTTTTTTGGAACAATCCGATATTAGGCAATTTGCAAATCCGGCACAACATGGATTAAGCCATGAAATCACGGAAGAAATAAAAGAAAATCTTAAGAATAATCCCAAATTGCTTAAAGAAGTTCAATCATATCGAAAGAAAAAAAGATTTGCCCCACTAAATTTAACCAATCAAATGCAAGATATCCGCGCAGAGATTCATAATAAGTTAAGTAAAGAATTTGCTGTTTGGGGGGACACACAAGAAGACAGTAAGCAATTCTTGTATCTTTTATTAGAAAAATTATCGATTGATATTGGCCGAGTACCCATATCAGTTGCTGATCTCTTTACCTATACTTATAAACATGTCCTCATAGACAAAGCTGAATCACAAAGAATATCTCTCGAAACTTTATTTGCCGGTACTGACTATATGCTAAATGGTTTGATACTCCATTCTGGATATAAAATAGGTAACAAACCTTTTGACGAGACTCTAGGCCATTACTATGCAGCTGTAAAGCGAAATAACACCTGGTATTTATGTAACGACACGAGTGTGACAAAAATTTCGCGAGAAGCATTGCAACAGCATTTAGATAAGAATTCAGCATTCATTATCGCGAGTCGCATCCAACCTCTACATGTAGTTTCAAAATAATAAAATCCTACCCTACAACCATTTTCCATCTTATATATGGATCGCGCGTTTATAAGCGTTAAGCGCTGCCTCTTTTATCGCTTCCGACAGAGTAGGGTGTGGATAAACACTATCTATCACATCGTGGATGGTCAATCTCTTTCGAATCGCTAGACTTCCCACGGCAATGAGTTCCCCTACATGGGGACCTATTAGATGCATACCGAGTAAATAGTCTCCCTTTTTTGCTACGAGTATTTTTACAAATCCAATGCCCATACCCGTGCATCCAGCCCGAGAATTTGCCATAAAGGGAAATTTCCCGGAGAGATATTCTATATTTTTTGCTTTTAATTCTTCCTCACCGGCTCCGACAGTAGCCACTTCTGGATAGGTATAAATTACACTGGGAATGCTGGCATAATCTACATAGGAATTCTTTCCAGCAATATTTTCTGCAACTACAACACCCTCTTCAGAAGCTTTATGGGCTAGCATGGTTCCAGGTATTACATCTCCAATCGCATAAATAGTCGAGTGAGTAGTCTGAAAATCACTGTTCACAGAGATACATCCCCTCTTATCTAGCGGAATATGGACATTTTCAAGACCAAGGCCCGAGGTATTTGGTTTCCGACCCACAACGACGAGGAGTTTTTCAAAGTTCATTTCTGTCCGGTCCTTTCCCCTTTGTCTTGTGGAAACGACTACCTTTGATTTATGAACTTTTCCCTCCATAACTTCGGTCGACAGGTAAAATTGTAGCCCCTGCGAAGTTAGCTCTTTATGAAGAGATGCCGATAGATCCCGATCGAGGGTGGAGCAAATCCGATCGGCATATTCAATACAATGTACCTCGGAGCCAAGTCTTGCATAAACAGAACCGATTTCAACACCGATAACGCCCGCTCCGATAATGCCGAGTGTTTTCGGTACTGCCTGTAAAGAGAGTGCCCCTGTCGACGACAGGATATGTTTTTCATCGAAGGCTACAGAGGGAATCGATGTCGGAACCGATCCAGTAGCGATAATAAAGTATTTGGCAGAGATCTTCTTTTTGCCATCAACTGTTATAGAATGCACACTTTGAAAAGAACCAGTCCCATGAATCCATGTGACCTTATTTTTTTTTAAGAGAGAAAAGATTCCTTTTTGAAAATTTTGAACCACTTTTTCTTTTCCCTTCATCATCTCTGAGAAATTATAACCAATACTAGGGGCGTGCAATCCGAGATGTTTTGCATGTTTTACATGCCAATAGGTCTCTGAGGCATGCAGCAAAAATTTAGAAGGAATACACCCAACAGAGAGGCAGGTGCCCCCGGGATTTGCTGTTTTTTCTACAAGTGCTGTGCGACATCCCAGTTGCGCTGCCCGTATAGCAGCAACATACCCGCCGGGACCGCCGCCAATGACTACTACGTCAAAATCATGTTGTGTACTCATAGCTCTTTTAAAAGTCCAATAATAGCCGAGTAGGCTCTTCTAAATTCTTTTTAATGTGTACTAAAAAACTTACCGCTTCTTTTCCGTCGACGATGCGATGGTCATAGCTGAGCGCCAAATACATCATAGGTCGAATGACCATTTTGTCTTCGCGTACAATAACTCTTTTTTCGATCGCATGCATTCCTAAAATAGCGCTCTGCAGTGGATTTAAAATGGGAGTGGAAAAAAGAGAACCAAAGACCCCACCGTTGGTAATAGTGAATGTACCACCGGTCAGATCGGCTAGCGATAGTTTAGAGGTGCGAGCTTTCTCAGCTAGTTCTGCCAATTTCTTTTCCATATCGGCAAAAGAGAGCTTTTCACACCCGCGAATGACTGGAACGGCGAGACCGCGATTAGTCGATACAGCAATGCCTATGTCGCAAGATCCCGGATACACGATATCGCTTCCATCAATCCGCGCATTGATTTCTGGAAAAGCCTTAAGCGCTTGTACGCTCGCTTTTAAAAAGAAGGAGGTAAAGCCAAGTTTGACTCCATGTTTCTTTATAAAGGAATCCTTTTCTTTGCTGCGAATTGCCATAACCTCTGTCATGTCCACTTCGTTAAAAGTGGTGAGCATGGCGGTTTGATTTTTTACCTCGACGAGCTTTTTAGCAATTGTCATGCGAAAGGCTGTCATCTTTTTTCTCTTTTCACCGGGCAAAGTTCTCGCATCAGAGGGCTTTTCTTCCGGAATGGTTTCCGTTTGTGGTTTTGGCGTTTGTTTAGGCGGAGCTATTTGAGGCTGGGGCTCTGGCTCAGAGTGAGACACATGTTTTGGCGGTGTGCTTGTAGGCTGCCCAAAGGAATCTAAAAAATCATCGGTTGTTTTGCGGGAGGAATGACTAGATGGTTTGGTTTGGCGAGTTTCGTCCGCTTGTGGCAAAGCCTCTGGCAAAGTGGCAGATTGACTCTCAGTTTCTCTTTCCATTTTTTCTCCTCTCTTTTCGCTTTCTTCTGGTTTTTCCTTTGCAACCGACTCCACATCTGGGCTACTGGGAGCGGGCGCTGCATCGCTTGCATTGATTTGTCCGATGGATTGGCCAATAGAAACAGAATCGCCTTCTTTGACGCTTAAGTTCACAGAACCGCTGGCGGGCGCTGCGATCACTTGATTGACCTTGTCTGTTTCCAGCTCTATAATTTCAGCGCCACTTTGCACTACATCGCCATTCTTTACGAGTACTCTTGCAACGGTGGCTTCTGTGACAGATTCTCCAAAGGAAGGCACGACAATATCCATAATTTTTCCCACTCTAATTAAAGGCTTGTTCGATAAATAGTTTTTTCTCTTTTTCGTGTAGTGTTGGGAATCCAGTTGCAGTGGCCGCAGACTCCGCTCTGCCTGCGTACTGCAGAACAATTTTCTTCGATGCCACCTCCATCACTTGCGCCATATATTCCCATGCTCCTGCATTTTTATGTTCTTCCTGTACCCAATAATAGGGAACTTTGTCTCCATACTTTTTCTCTATGGCATGCCACTGGGCTGTAGGAAAGGGATGGATTTGTTCAATGCGAATAATTGCAGTGTCCATCTTATTTTCTTTTTCTCTATACGCTATGAGATCGTAATAGACTCGTCCCGTACAGAGTAAAACTCGTCGGCATGGTTGCACTTTTTGTAATTCGCCGATAATCGGCAAAAAGCTATTTTCTGTACAATCAGAAATAGAGCTAAAGGACTGTTTATAGCGTAAAAGTCCTTTCGGAGTAAAGACAATCAATGGACACATCTCTTTTTGCATTACTTGTTTTCGCAAAAGGTGAAAGAATTGTGATGGAGTAGATGGGTATACTACTTGCATATTGTGTCCGGCAGAGAGTTGCAAAAAACGCTCGATACGCGCCGAAGAATGTTCCGGTCCCTGTCCTTCAAAACCGTGCGGGAGCAAAAGCGTAAGTCTCGATTGCTCCATCCATTTGCTATCGCCGCTTGCCAAGTATTGATCGATAATGATTTGGGCGCCATTGGCAAAGTCTCCGAATTGGGCTTCCCAAATGACTAAACTCTTGTGATCGGCATAGCTATATCCGAGTTCAAATCCCATAACGGCAAATTCCGAGAGTATCGAATTGTATACAACAAAGCGAGCGTTATCTTTCGCTGCTGCTTGAATAGGGATGTAGGTCTTCTCCGTTTTTTGATCGACGATTTGCGCATGTCTGTGCGAAAAAGTTCCGCGCGCTGCGTCCTGCCCCGATAGACGAATACTAATTCCTTGCGCGAGCAGCGATGCGTAGGCGAGGCTTTCCGCAGTCGCCCAATCAATATTCTCCCCCTCTTGTACTGACGTGAGTCTCTGCAGCAAGATACGTTCAATCTTCTTATTGATGGTGAAATCTTTTGGAATGGAGCAAGCAATCTGTATTAGTCTTTGCAATTCTGCCGGTGATAGCCTTGTGTCGACTTTGTGGATAGCGTGCTCTTTTGTTTTTTTGTGATGCGGAGGCGTTTCTATTTGTCCCTTTGCATGGAGCATAGTTTTTTGCAATTCTTTTTCCATAGCATCGATTTTGCTCATCTCCATTAATTTTGTTTGCGCAGCCATTTCTCGGTATTTTCGGTAAATAGAGACTTGCCTACTTAAAGTAGAATATAATAGCGGTTGGGTAAAATTAGGCTCATCGGTTTCGTTATGGCCATATTTCCGGTATCCATTGAGATCGATAAAAACATCAATGGCAAAGCGTTGTCGAACTTCAAGAGCGAGAATTACGGCTTTACAAGCTCCCTCTACGTCATACGCATTGACGTGTAGAACCGGACACTCGAAGGTTTTTGCAATATCGGTGCAATAGAAAGTGGATCGAGATTCCTTCGCATTGGCGGTAAAACCCACTTGATTGTTGATCACAATATGAATGGATCCCCCGACAGCGTATCCATCGACCGATTGCAATTGCAGCGTCTCATACACCACTCCCTGTCCCGCTACGGCGGCGTCTCCGTGGATAAAGAGAGGCAAGACGGATGAGGCCTTTTTTCCCGACTGAATTTGTTTAGAATAGGTGAACCCTGCAACGATCGGATTGACAGACTCCAAATGGCTGGGGTTAGCTGCCAAATGAAGCGTCATTTTTTGTTGATCGACTAAAACATCACAGGAGTATCCTTTGTGGTACTTCACATCTCCACTCAACGAAGCGTCTGTGATCGACTTCGATTCGAACTCGGCAAAGATATCTCTGTATGGTTTTTGCAAAATATTAGCGAGTACATTTAATCTACCCCGATGTGCCATGCCAAATACCAGTTGTTCAGCTCCGAGTTTTGATGCTGATCGAATCAAGATGTGCAACATCGGAATTAAAGTTTCGCACCCCTCCAGAGAAAAACGTTTTTGTCCGGGATAAGTAGTCTGCAGAAAAGCCTCAAAAGCCTCTGACTTATGCAAATCGATAAGCATACGCTTGCGATCGGCAGCTGAAATAGTTATTCCTGCAAAATTCGGCTCGATTTTTTTTTGGACCCAATTTTGCAAATCGAGATTGGTATTTCCCATATACTCTATTCCAATTGCGCCGCTATAGGTAGATTGGAGCGCCAAGAGAATCTCCGATCCAGTAGCTGAGTCGTTTGGCAAAAGTCCCATTGTGGGATACTTCTCCTGGAGTTCCTGCTGGCTAAATCCATAAGTTTCTATTTTCAATAAGGGAACAGACTCTGGCGCGGGAGGACGGGTCAGTGGATTAAAGGCTGCGGCAAAATGACCATAGGTGCGATAGGCCTGGATTAACTCAATAATCGGCCTTCTTTCACTTGTTGCATTTGCCATGAATTTCTGGTAGAATTCCATGCCCTGAAAAAAGTATTGGAACGAGGGATCGAGACTGGTATCACCGCTCCTATACCTTTCATATAAAGATTCAAAAAATTCGATGGTTGGGAAGCTAATCATAGAAATAGATGTAGAGTTCACGAACTTGAGTACCTATTAATTGTCTTTTTTCTCTTTATAGGGATTTTTGATAAAGATGAAAAAGAAAAAATAGGTAACATAGCTATTTTTTTGCAAAAAAAAATCTTTAGAAAAAATCTCTTGTCGGCTACATAGAATGATATTTTATTTTTCCGGAAAACCGGAAATGAATTTTTTCTACAAAAAAATGGTAGATGTTTGCATACTTTTTGATGAAAGAGGAACTTTATGAACTTAAAAAGCGAAAGACTGCGTAAGCTAGAAAAAGAATTAGAAGATCTAAAACAATGGCTGCGACTTGGACTGGTCCCTAAAAAAGACATCGACAAGCACAAATCTGAAATTCAAATCCTCGAAAAGAAGATGAATGAAGAGAAATCTCGGCTGCTCTATCTCAAAGAAAACGGAAAGATCGAAGAGGTCATCGTCTCCAAAAAACCGCTCGGTACGAGACAGCCCTTTCAAGATCCCAATACCATGCATGACCTCGCTAACATCACCACAGAGGATTTAACGGAAACAGAATTTGAAGTAGATAATACGAGCCACGAAGCCGACGCCACCTTTACTGAGGATTCCGAAGAGGCATCTCCTGAAGATCGCACTATCTATGAAGAAGACGATCCCTTCAGCGACAAGAACCGTTGGAAACGAGGAGTACTCGAAAATCCGGATGAGGATTCCTGGTAGTTCCCGAGCTGATTAGTCTCTATTTCCACATTCCCTTCTGCCAGAAGAAGTGCCCCTATTGCCATTTCTACGTCGCAAAAAATTCCGAAGTGGATAAAGATCTTTTGCTAGAGTCTTTCCTGCTCGAATGGAAATCCAAACGGCATTACATCCAAGGTAAAATAGTCCCCTCCATTTATTTCGGCGGCGGTACGCCAACTTTGTTTGGCGAGCATCGACTGCGCTTGCTGCTCGATACGATACGAAGAGATATTACACCGAGTACTCATATAGAAATCACAATAGAGGCCAATCCAGAAACTTTGACGCGTACCTATTTGCAATCTCTGCGCCATATCGGGATCAATCGACTCAGCGTAGGTGTACAGAGTTTAGACTCTGATTTGTTGCAAATGCTGGGTCGCAATCACACTATAGCAACCATAGAAAATGCTTTGTTGAATGCAAATGAAGTTGGGTTTACCAATATCTCCATCGATATTATGTATGAAATCCCCAAACAAACTTGGGAGAGTTGGGAAGAAACGGTACACCGAGCCTTATGTCTACCTATCACTCACATTTCTCTGTACAATTTGACTTTTGAAAAGGGAACTCCCTTCCATAGAAATTACGCTCACCTTAAAACGTATTTGCCCAGTCAAGAAGAGGGAGCCAAAATGCTGCAGTACGCAGTCGATACTTGGAGAGCTGCGGGAATGGAGCGTTATGAAATTTCTGCTTTTGCTAAACAGGACAAATACAAATCACAACATAATTTGGGATATTGGACTGGGAGATTGTTTCTAGGGTTTGGTCCTTCGGCCTTCGGATACATAAATGGCGAGCGTATGCAGAATATGTTCCCCCTCAAACGTTACGCGGATGCATTGCTACAGGGAAAAGAAGTGGTGCAGTTTAGAGAGAAATTAGAATATCCCAATAATATGCGAGAGTTGCTCGCAATACATTTAAGGATTTTGCAGGGAGTCTCTTTAGAAAAGTTTAGGGAGATACATGGGATAGATGAAGAGACTCAAGAAGTTATTTACACCCTTATGCAACAAAATTATTTGCAACAAATAGGAAGATACTTACAATTAACCGACTACGGAACTTTATTTTATGATTTCATAGCTATATCATTAATCTAAAAGTTTAAAAGATAAAACCGAATTTGACTAACAAGTTTCTAAAAAATAAACGTAAACATTTCGAGTTGGAATTCATATGGTAAAAAAATTTTTTCTAGCATTTCTCAGTTACCAGATAGCCTTTTGGGGAATCCAACTTTCTCTGAAAAACGAAGCTCCTTTCTTATATTCCTTCCTCTCTTTTTTTATATTAATCTTATTCTCATATTCATGTCCAAAAATAACTCGAAAACATTTTTTGCCTTTAAAAACTACAATTATCGCTCCGTCTCCCTTTATATTTATACTAGCAGGATGGTTTATTGGGCTTATAAGTTCAATCAAATTTGATAGGACTTTTAGCCTTACTCATTTTGTACCTTTCTCTTTGGTTCCTTTCGTATCTTTTTTTTGTATTTATGATTGGAACTTCAAAAGAAAAAAACAAATCGAAACACCTTCTAATTCCAATTATAAAGAATGGTATAAAGAAGAAAAACCTATTAATTCTGTCCAAGAGGATTTGACAGGAGCACAAATTCCAGCAGAACAAATTGCTAATAAGATAATAGAAAAAGCTCAAGAATCCAATCAAGGATCACAATTCGGAATAACTGGAACTTTTGGGTGTGGAAAAACTAGCCTGATTAATCTAATTAATAAATATCTATTAGAAAATTTTTCAACTAAAACACCTATTATGTGTGCATTAAATTTAGACTTATATATGGACACAAGAGCGGCAGAAGAAGGCGTTATAGAAGAGATAGTACAAGCTTGTTCCGATTGTTTTGATGTGTCCGAATTTATTTCTCTACCTAAGAAAGTAGAAAATTTGATCAGTGGAGAAAAGATAAAAATGATACTAGAAATTATTTATTTTCTCTCATATATGAAACCAAAAGATAGTTTTATTAAGTTAAGAAAAAAAATTAACAAACTAGATTATCACCTAATCCTGATTATAGAAAATATTGATAGATGTAAGAAGAATATTAATCCTCCAAATATCGAGTCACTTCTACAATTTTTAAGAAGTTCACTTGATTGTACGATAATTATTTCAGGGGAGCATAATGTTGTAGATTTTAAACGTCTTTGTGGTGGATCGATAATCGATACACCTAAACTTAATATGTCTCAATTAGAACAAATACTCAAAAGTATTATGAGTGATCACCTTTCTATATCTTTAGAACAATTATCTTCCAGCTGTTCTTTATTTTTTGGATATTGCTGGCATGACACCTCTATATTTTCTATAAATGACTTTAACTCCTTAATAGAAACTATTAGAAATTTTAAATGTTTTTTACAAAAGCTGGAAACGGACTGGAATATATTAATTGGCGAAGTTTCTTATTGGGAACTTTTTCTAATTACATTATTAAGAACTCAATTACCTGAAAGCTATAATTTTATAGATGTTAATATTTCAACTATAAGAAATATTCAAAACGCATATTACAATCAAAAAATTGAAGTAAATCCAAGATACGTCCAGTTTAAATCAGAGTTAGAAGAACACCGGAAGAGCTTAGGTAACAGAGTTAGTATTTTTGATAAAATTTTTTATATATTATTTGATCAAGTATATAAAAAATTAAAAATACCTTCTTTGAAGACCCGCTTTTGTTCAGCTCCTGCCGAAAAAAAAGTTTCAGATTATCCTAACCCTACTGATTATTGGCATAGGATAAAAATAGTAGGTATACAAGCTGATGAGCTTAGAGACACTGAACTGACTTTAGCATTTAATGCTTACTTATCTAAAAACCACAAAGAAAAACTACTTAAGCTTATTTCAAATCCACGGAATGACTTGAAATTTGCTAGACTCTTGTCAAGCTCATCAGAAATGCAAGAACTAACTCTTTTAAAAATATTAGAATTAGTTGAAGAAATTTTTATTAATAGAAGTGTTGATTCGGAGGGACAAGCTGTTGTTATTATAATTGATAACCCGAAAGGATATTCTTCATTAAATATTTTAAAGAAAAAAATAAATAAAATTATTTTTAATTCTCCTATGAAGATTGAAACTTATATAGACTGGATAATTGAAACTACTGTAAAACTTTCCGAAATCAATTTATACGCCGCTTTTATATTCTTTTTACGGTTTGTGGATTTGAATGATGAGGATAGGGAGGATACGAAAGATATATTTCCTCTAACTATATTTCCAGATGATAAGTACTCTATTTTACAAGACAGAATTAAAGAAAGTGTACGTACTATAACAAAAAATTGTTCTATTGGTCAATTTATGAAGATTATCCCCATAGAAGCAGAGAAAACTCTTTTTTCATATTTAATTCTTATATCTCAAACTAAACAACAACTCATATCAAGTTATAGAAATTCGACTATTGGAAAAGAAGTAGATTTAATTGTTCCAAACTGGCTAAAGGATACTTTTCATAGTGCGCTATCGGCTCCAGAATATCGAGAAAAGACTTTATTGCAAGCTATAGAAATCTTATATCTATTTTCTAATCCACCATTCGCAAAAAAACCGACTATTAGCTTGTGTGAGAAAAGAATTTTTTCTGTTTTTGGTGAATATGGAGGTCATATTATGAAATTAATTATGACAATAGATCTTCATCGTCGATTTGTTAATAAAGATATAAATTATCAAGAAGTTCAACTATTAGCTGCAGATTGGGTTAAAAAAAATAGCTTGTCTACTATTTAGATGGCCTCCTTAACTTGTAGCGCAAACCCAAGAGTATCTAACATAAGTATTAAATTCTCAATAGTAGGGTTCCCCTTCATGGACAATGTTCTATACAAAGTTTCTCTATTGAGCTCTGTTTCTTTAGCAAGCATAGAGATACCACCATTTGCATCAACTATATCTCTTAAAGCCACAAGAAAGACTCTAATGTCCTCATCTTGTAAAGCTGCATTCAGATAAGCAACTGCTTCAGATGCATCTTTTAATCTCTCGAGTAACGCCTCTCGGTAACTTCTACTTCTTTTCATATTCCCTCCATTTTGATACGAGATAATCTTGCCAATATTCATAGGATTTTTGAATATCTTTTTTCTGGTTTCCTTTGATACCACCTAAAAGAAGTAAGATTATCTTATCCTCATCTTTTCCAAAATAAATGCGATATCCCGGGCTAATATGAATCCTACGTTCATACATGCCTTTTGCACCTTGTATAGATTTACAATCTCCAAAATTTCCAACTCTAATTCTTGCAAGTCGAGTAGTTACAATCGCTCTAATAGTCTTGGATAATTTTGATTCCCATTCTAAGTAAGGGCATTTTCCATTTTTAGTTTCGTATGTATCTATATTGATTTTATTTTGCATGGCATATATTGTAGCATTTAAGCAACAATAAAATCAATTTGTTCAAATAAAAAAATTTAAATGACTTTTTATCGCATATAGTTTATTCGTTAAATCTAGATGAAAAAGTTAAGAATTTACCACACTCTTATTTTTCTTTTAAGTCTTCCAGTGATATTGATTTCTGCACCAAAAAATGAATTGGATACCGAAAGCAAAAAAGTTTTTCTCTGCCACGATTATACCGATAAAGAGTTTGTAAATGAAATCAATAGAGAGCTCAAGTTTCGAAATATTTCTACTTGGTTTGATGTGGAGTGTATGCAAATTGGTGATAGCGTAACAGACGCTATTAACGAAGGATTAAAGAGCTGCCAGTATGTAGCTGTGGTACTTAGCCCAGAATTCTTAAGAAATACAAGACTGGCTAATCGAGAATATAAGGGTACGATTCAATTACTTCGCAGGAAATCGTGCAAAAAAATTCTGCCGATTTGGAGAGGCGTCCGATCGAAAGATGTGGTAGAATTTGATCCTCAGTTGGCAGATGTTGTCGCGGAAAGGGTTTCCAAACCCCCTATCATTGATCTAGAAGAAGTAAGAAGTGTGGTGGACAGAATTGTCGAAATGATAAACCCTGAGTAAAGTAGGTCATCAAAAACTTGAGAAATCAATGGGTAAAAAACTCGGCACTACTTTGTTCATTTTCCGAAGAGATTTACGGATTGACGACAATATTGGATTAAACTTCGCTTTGGAAAATTCTACAGTGGTCATCCCTTGTTTTATCTTTACTCCAGAGCAAATTGGAAAGAATTCCTATCGCAGTGATCACTGTTTGAAGTTCATGATAGAATGTCTGCAGGATCTAAGCGATCAGTTGCAAAAACGCAGAGGGCAATTATACCTTTTTCAAGGCAGTCCTGCACAAATTGTCCAAAAATGTATTAGCGAGGTAAAGGTAAATTCTATAGTTGTCAATCGCGATTATACTCCCTATAGCATGGAACGAGACAAACAAATAGCAAATATAGCCAAACGCAAGGGGGTCTATTTTTTTTCGTTGGATGATTGTTTATTGTGTAAACCAGAAGATACTCTGAAAAAAGATGGTCGCCCCTATCTCGTCTTTACCCCTTTCTTTCAAAAAGTGAGTCGGGCAAAAGTTCCTAAACCCAAGAGCAGTCGAAAGAAGAATTATTTTTCTGGCACAATTTCTTTTGCGAAGCAAGATGACATCTTCGCGCGTCTCCTGCAAAAATATTCTACCCAAAACTCTTTAGTGGGAAGCAGAGGCGAATGTATAAAAATACTGAAGAGAATCAAAGAGTTTAATCAATATTCAGAGCTTCGAAATTTTCCCATAAAAGATTATTCGACCCATCTCTCCCCTTACTTAAAATTTACCCTTTGTTCTCCTCGGGAGATCTATTGGGTAATCTACAGTAATCTTGGGAGGGATCATCCTTTAATCAGAGCGTTGTACTGGCGGGAATTCTTTACGATAATCGCTTTTTTCTTTCCCCATGTGTTGAAAGGAGCCTTCCATAAAAAATGGGATAGATTGAAATGGTCTTATGACAAGACGAGGTTTACAAAATGGAAAATGGGGAAAACTGGATTTCCAATTGTAGACGCTGGCATGAGAGAGCTAAACGAAACTGGGTTTATCCCCAATCGCATTCGAATGATTACGGCTTCCTTTTTGGTAAAAGATTTGCATATCGATTGGCGCAAGGGAGAAAAGTATTTTGCTCAAAGGCTCGTCGATTATGACCCTTGCGTGAACAATGGCAATTGGCAATGGATCGCTGGAACGGGAAGCGCTATTCAACCCTACTTTCAAATTTTCAACCCATGGGTCCAGCAGAAGAAATTTGATCCGGAGTGCCAATATATTAAAAAATGGATTCCCGAACTTACAGAAGCGTCAGCTACGAGCGTACATCACTGGTACGATAAAAAATATCGGGATAGGAATTGCAAATATCCAATCCCTATTATAGACCACGAAAAGACGAGCGCTAAAACAGTGGCGATGTATCGTTCTATACGTTGAGTGAATGCTGAACGGAGCTACTTACAAGCATATTTTATAGTGATATCCGGAAACGCTATCTACTACTTCTCTAAATTGAGTTCCTAATTTCCCATAGTAACCATTAGGCAAAAGCAAGCGAAACGCGATACATAGGATCAGGATAGTTTGGTACCTATGTTTGTTGAAAGGTACTCTCTTCCATCTAGAAAATCCCCATTCAAAAAATGCTGCAGCTATAATACAAGGCAACAGTATGATTGCTATAATAAGCATAATGATAAATAGTACACCAAAAAATGAAATCATTTATTTGTTCCTTAATTATATATTGAATTGTTAAGTATGAGTATTATGATAAATTTGTACTTTTTCGTAAACACTGCAGCTTAGCGATAAGATGATTGATTAAGACTGGAGTGGGAGTGGCAGAACTCTTTGCCGTAAACTCCGATTCAAAAAGGATCTCTTTGGCTTGAATGCAATACTGTATCGAGAGTCCCTGCAGAAGGTTTGCATAATGAGTTGCGAGATTCCCCTTTACATAAGGAAATCTTTTTTGCAGAGCTTCACTACCAGCTGAGCTTTCTTGTGCGTGAAGATAAAAGAAAGCGAGATCGATCAAATAGCGAATTTGTTGTAGGAATGGAAAAAAATCTTTGGGAAGATAGGGGGTGCTATACTCTAGATCCAATCCAAAGGCTATATGCTCTCGAGTCTTCCAATCGTCTCGAGGGCTCGCAGATACAATGCAGGTCACATCTGATTTTTGTATCGTCTCTTTGGCTCCCGCTTGACAAATGACTTTTCGGAGTTCACTTTGCAAGCCAACAATACTATCCTCTTTTTCTTGTATTATATAGTCTAAGGCATCTGAAGTGATGGATTTTCCCGCTCTCGCTACTTCGTAATGACAATATTCTTTCAGTCTATTTTTCTTCTCCCATTTGCTCTCTTGTGTAAGATTGAGTAAGAGGGAATTTTCATTACATTTTGCGTAGAGATCCACGCAGTGACCAAAACTGGAACCAGATAGGATGAGCCGCGATGGATAGGATTGCAAGAAGCCATACAAATGCGGTTTTGCAGAACTTGAAACATTTTCAATAGACTGGAGATGGAGAATTTCTCTCGGATTAAAAAGTAGTGGTAACTGTAGTAGAAAAGAATCGGACTTGCTAAGTGGTTGGGAGAGTATTTGGTTCCAACCAAAAATTTGAGATAGCAGTGAAATATAAAAGCGTCTTTGCTCTTCCTCGGGTATGATACAGATATAAATTCTAATGGATGAGTTACTATTTGCAGCAATCGATGTGAGTTGCTGCAACTTAGATGTCTTCACGAAGGGTTTCCTCTCTTAAGGGCTACGGTTTGATATAAACCGTACTTATATTAGTATGAAAATAGGTTAAAAAAATACCCTATTTTCACGCAAACTTTGCTCTTTTTTCAAATCAAAGTAGTGATTGTAGATTGCAGCGAGTCCTATGAAATTTGATAAATCTAAAAAAAGTGAGCCGGGTCAAAAAGAAAAAAGGAAACGGGTCTCTGTAGAAAAACCTCCCAGAGTCATAACCGCTGAGGGATGGAAAAATTATTTGAGACGGCATTATTTTTCAAAAAAATAATTACTCTTTACTCAAGCGATCCTTGCGGTTAACCAAATTCTATGCTATTATTTTTGAAAACTTACACGTAACGTAAAGGGTGCATATGTTAGATTTACGGGGAAAAAGAGCATTTATCGCAGGAATTGGCGACGATCAAGGGTATGGCTGGGCTATTGCAAAGACACTTGCAGAGGCTGGGGCGGAAATTATTATTGGGACTTGGGCTCCAATTCTAAAAATTTTTACTGTTTCATGGGAAAGCGGAAAGTTTGATGAGGCCAGAAAACTATCCGACAATTCTTTATTTGATATTGCTAAAGTCTACCCTCTAGATGCGACTTTTGACACTCTTGCCGATGTGCCCGAAGAAGTTCGAAACAACAAGCGCTACGCCAGTATCTCTGGATATACGATCTCAGAGGTGTGCGGGGCGATTGGAAAAGATTTCGGAGAGATCGATATCTTTGTCCATGCACTGGCAAACGGACCAGAAGTTACGAGACCCCTTCTGGAAACTTCTCGAAGTGGCTACCTAGCAGCTTTGAGTTCTTCCGCTTACTCTTTTGTAAGTTTCGTATCGCATTTGGGACCTATCTTTGCCAACGGCGGATCTGCTATTACTCTATCCTATATTGCAGCTTGCAAAGCGATTCCAGGTTACGGCGGTGGAATGAGTTCTGCGAAAGCGGCGCTGGAGAGCGATACAAAAACGCTCGCGTATGAGGCTGGGAAAAAATGGGGTATTCGAATTAACTGTATTTCAGCGGGGCCTTTGCGCAGTCGAGCAGCCAGAGCCATTGGTATGATCGATCCGATGATCGCTTATTCTAAAGTTAACTCCCCTCTCCAGAAAACATTAGAAGCACCAGAAATCGGCCATGCGGCTGCCTTTTTAACATCGCCAATGGCATCTGCTATTACAGGTGTGACTTTGTATGTAGACAATGGTCTGCACATAATGGGTCTGGCAATGGACAGCCCGTCACTTCGCGCACCCGAAGATGAAGCAAGCGCTCTTTGCTGTCGTTCGACAGCACGCGAATAGAGAGTCTCCAATCAACATTTGTGCAGTCCGGCTGGAGTTCGGCCGGACGATGATGCATCGATAGAGTAGCTACCGATGGAATAGTAAGTGGTGACGCAAACTGCAAGTCAAGTTTCTTTCTTCCCGTGTCGATTGTTATCCATTCCCCCGCACTAAAACAAGTAGCTCTTTTTCCACCGGAATAAATTATAGTATCTTTTGTTTTTCGGAAATGGAGTTCGACACCATGTTCTGGAAGCTCTTCCAAGGTAATTACACTCTCTATGCCATCTACTCTCTGGTATTTCATTCGAAGGAGTTGCTGACACACCATGGAGTGCACTACGCCATCTTTCCAAAGTATTCTAAAGAGATGAAATCCTCGGCACACTTGCTCGGGAAGCGCAGTGCATATTTGCCAAAGTAAATTGCCGCTCTGCTGTATTTTCCAATTTGGATGTAGCTTTGGCAATCTTTGTGTAAAGACCGGCATCTCTTCTATGGGATACAAAAGGCTCGCGTGGAGATGGACAAGTGAGGGAGATATTTTTGGTTCACTATTGGTTGTTTTCCGCATGAAGTAATGGAAGAGAGAAATAGGTTCCTCCGAACATGCCACCCATTCCTTTTCAAGGGGGCCGATATAAGCGTTCATTTCTTTAGACCAGTAAGAGGTTAAGTGATCAAACATTTCGGTAGCCTTTCGTCGCTTTTGCAGGAATAGAATTTGGGTTAGATGCAAAAGATAGATACATTCTCTGACGCTTCTCGGACGCAGGGCGAGAAGAGATTCTCGATCGGGCACTTCTTCTTGGATCGCTCGCAACAAAAAAGAGATGCTATCCATCCAAGTTTGTTCTTGTAACCCTTGCATCAATCTATCCATTGCACTCTCTAGCGTTAGTTGTAGTTCAGAATGCAATATTTGGGCATGCTGGCGCTTGATAAGATAAAGTGCAGTAACAATGGATATAAGATATCCTTTGCGATCGACGCGTGGGTATTCATGGATGTAACGCGGGAATAATCCCGCATGTTTTCCGGACGCAATCTGAAAGGCAAGAATCTTTTCGAGTAACTCCCTTCCCTCTAATGTATTGGCTACGATATGGCTTCGAAAGAGTGCAATTACAAAACAGAGATTCTCAAAAATGGGAATGGTCTCCCAACTACTCAAATTTTGGTGAGACAAATGAATCAGTTGAGTGGTAGAGCTTTGTCTGGATTTGCCATAGTCAATAGCCTTTTTCATAATCCTATTCCTCCCGCTACATCGATGTTTTGTCCCGTTATGGATTTAGCCAGTGGCGACGCGAGATATTGGATAAAATCTGCCACCTCTTTGCAAGAAATTAGTCTACCCTGTGGCAAGGTCGATGGCTTTGGTGCATCAATGGAATGCTCTAAATAGCCGGGCGATACCATATTGACTCTAACTTGCGTGTGCGATAGTTCTTTGGCAAGCGATCGAGTCCATACAGCTAACGTCTCTTTAGCGAGAACGTAGCCAGGTGCATTGTTGAATACTTTCCCGCGTGACAGGTTGGCAAACCCCAAATAAATAACAGAGCCTCGGGTTTTTTGTAGATCCGGCAAAAGGCCTTTCGTGATCGATACGGATGAAAAGAAATTGGTCTGGAATGTCTCTTGTAAATCTATAACGGAGGATTGCAAAAGGCTCTTTTGGTTATAAGGGCCTACATTGTAAATGAGTATTTCTGTTTGTAGATCGAGTTGTCTGTATTGTTTGAGAAAGGCATCCACCCCGGATGCAGTAGAAAATTCTCCGTACAACGTTTTCGCTTGTTGCCCCATAGCTTCTATTTCGCTACCTATTTCTTTAGCGATAGACAAGTGATTGTGATAATGAATGACAATATTTTTTCCACTCTGCGCAAAGGAAAGAGCAATTTTTTTACCGAGAGGAGAAGTTGCTCCCGTAATTAAGACCCAAGACATGCCACTTCTCTTCGCACTTTCTGCAATCGGACCGAGCTATTTTTTCCCAAGACGGCGCCCACCTTATATATAGAGAGATCTATTTCTTCGACTGGATAAGAGGTAAAGAGAAGATCAATCATACTCTGGGCTAGTGTCTCGAGTAGATCAAAGTGTTTAGAGATAGCAAGTGTTTTACAGCTCTCTAACAACGCCATATAATCTATGCCATCGGCAATGTTATCGGTTTGGACAGCGAGGCTCATATCGTACGTGACATTTAGAGTCACTTCAATGGTCTGTAGCGTGGTTTTTTCTTCCGGAAATACGCCGATGCGAGCAGCCATTGCCTGTTTTTCAAGACCTATTGTACCGAAAGAGCCAAAGCGCTTGTTATACCAAAGAACGAGATCCCTCGTCGCTGGATTGAGTGATAAGGTTAGGGCTTCTTTAGGATCTACCCAAATATAATCCGTTAATTCTTCATTGAGTTGTACAGATGCCTTAGAGCAACTCGGAGACAGAAAACAGATAAAATTAAACATGATGAAATGTTCTCTGCGACAAAATTCCGGCCCTTCAATCTCTTCAAACCGAGGTCCCTCGCAATAATGACTAATAGTAAGATGAGTCTCTTCCCATATCTCTCGTCGCAGAGCATTCGCGATAGTTTCTCGATATTCAATTTTTCCACCGGGAATAGATAAGCCTTTCCACTTGTGAGTGCTGACGAGTAATATCTCTCCATCCGATGCGCGGATGAGACCTCCGACAACGGGCACAATATTTTTTTTCATAGTATTCATTAGATTTGTTCGAGTACTGCAATAATGCCATGTCTTTTGGCAGGCCCGGCAATAATATCGGCTCTTTTGCGAATCGCTTCCGTTGCAGTTTCCATGACAATTTTTTTGTCTGCACATTCTAACATAGGGATATCGTTTTCGTCATCTCCAGCCGCAACGGCATAGGCGCATCCAAAGTGAGATCGAAAAAAATCGAGAGCGGTTCCCTTATTTGCACTCTTATCCGTAATGAGCCCGAGAGAGCGACCAGGTTGTATTAAGTCCTGAATAAAACAGGTAGAAACTGCATGATGTTTTTCGAGAAGAGAGATACATTCATCGACCTCTTCTCGATTTCCAATGATTTTGATCATGGGAAAAGTTGCTTGTGGTATCTCGTGCCAACTCGAAACACTTCTCCATTTAGAGCGAGATAAGGCCTCTAATCTTTTTAAATAGGTCTGCAGAGTTGGAGATGGTTTTCCATCGCGCAAGAAATAACAAAAATCCCCTTTTTCATATCCAGAATAGATGAGAAAATTAGACTGTAGTCGTTTCGCTAAATCATCTAAGTTTTGTGTAATTTCGTGAAGTAAATAAGAGTGGGAAAGTCTTATTTTTTCCGGCATTTGTATGATGTCGGCTCCATTTTGGAGGGCAAGATAATGGGGGAAATCAAAGAATTCAGTAGCAATAGAGGCGAAGGAATAACTCCTTCCCGTAATTAAACAAATGACCCAACCATCCTTCCATTTTTTTCTAAGCGCACGGACGACAACCGGTGGAATAACATATTCTGATGTCAGCGTTCCGTCGATATCTAATGCAAGTATTCCTTTCATGGAGTTAGTATACTGAATTGAGGTTAAGAAAAAACCTTTAAAAATATTGTTATCGTCTATTATTGTAAAGAATGAACAACGTAGGAAAAAAAATGGTTCGATTTCTCGCGATATTTGGCATCCTATATACCAGCTTATATGGCGATGGAATGATTATTTCCTTTGAGGAAGCTCCTGTAGGTGAACCTACGCTTCAAACAGAGTCAATAGTAGAAACGCCGGAAGCGATATCGCGCTCCCCACCGAGACCGGATGATTTGCCGGTATATCCAGGCGATACGCATTATGATCTGGATGTCGATTCTCCCTGTTCAATTAAAGGGCCCAATTATTTTAGAAAGAAACAAGAACCCTTAGAATTAATTCCTGGTGATAATGACAGCCGCACTCCTCTAGAACTAGATAACTCTCGCGAGATAAAAAGACCTGCTTTTAGAGGACGAGATCCAATTGATCCCACTCCCTTAACCTATCCAGAAGATTATATAGAAAATCCGAGTTCATTCGATCGACCTGATTCTTTTTTTGATCAAGATGGATCGAGTCCGGATAGGTTTAATCCAATGACACCTTCTATGGGAGGGTATGAAAAAACGATTATGCATACAGCTTTGGTCGTCTTTGGATTCATTCTCTTTTTGTTGCTCTTTGTTTGGCTTCTGCGCAAGTTTAACAGGGGAAAAGTACACTCTACGGGCAGAGAAATTACTGTGCTAGAGCGAAAACCCTTAAGTCATAAGTCAGTTTTGTATCTGGTGAAAGTCAACAATAAAAAATTTCTCATTGCAGAATCACAGTTAGAAGTAAAAGCAATGAGACCTGTCAATATCGAACTAGATGAAGATTAATCCTTCCTTTGCTTTTATCTGCCAAATATTTCTCAAAATTTCTGGTGAAATTTAACTTTTCTTTACGCGATAATGAATAGGAAAATTTTTACTATACAAATTTATATTTCATCTCTAGGAATTTTGCGCAGTGAAGCCTTCGATCGATACTGAAGTACTCTCCTCCTACTCTTTAAAAGAACAGGATAATTTCTCCTATATCTTAGCCTCTACCCAAAAGATTGATCCTTTTTCCGGTGTTTCTTATTTACAGCTGAGGAAAAAACAAATTGAGGTACGGGCAGAAAAATTAATCCAGAGGTTTCCTCATAGTCACAACCAAAATTTATTGAGAACTATTAATTATGTATTTGCGATTTTTGAAGAAATTCATCTGCTGCAATTTCGAGAACTCGAATTATTACAATTGATTAGGACTATTTATCTCTTTCAGTATTCGTATGAATTCTTCGACTCGACACATGGTTCCTTTGTCTTTCGATTTTTACCCACTCATATATTCACAAATGGTTGCGAGAAGAAAATACTTAGTCTGGTTGTGAAGAGCAAAGCACTCAAAAAATATGACTGTTTAGAGGATGAGCATGTATTGCGAATTGTACAAAATCAGATTCCTAACGTTCGAATTATTCCAGGATCTTCTTATAATTTATATAATCAAAAACACAGCTCGCCTCTCTTATATTTTCAAATAGAAAAAACAAGTTATGACTCTTTTTTGACTAGTGAGATTGTTCGATTAAAAAAAAATTTTGGTCCCTATTTACCGGATAGCATACAAACGCGACTACCCTACATTTTTTGCGCCAGAAATGAAGAAGAGATTTTTAAAAATATGCTGACTCTCTCTAAAGAAATTACCACTCTAGAGGATATCCCTCAGGTGATCATTTCGCAAGAAAACTCGACTGAGTCTGGAGTCCATTTTATCGCGATTATCATCCGAATACAAAAAAAGCGGCAGCCCTTTTTCTCCGAATCTGTGCAAAATATGAATCTCCCTTTGCAATATCGAATTCTTCGCGAACAAATTGTGCGATTTTTCCAAGATAACTACCCGATTGTAGCCTCTGTAATATCGATACGTATTCCCATAACTTCAGAAATTTTACGGCGAAACTACGCTATTGATTTTTATACTTCTCGAAAAATTGTTTCGCAGTTTCTATTTAACACACTGGGAGAATTTCGAGACTACAATGGAGGAATGATTGTCAAACAGCAGGAATTGCTATTTGCATTAAAGAGTCATGCAGCTCATCTGAGCAGCTTATCCACAGATATTATAGAGGATTTTTTCTACTCTCTCAATCCGATTGAAACACAAGCGACGATGAGTCTTGATGAGTTGATTTTTCTATATTCCTGTTTTTTGCAGACGATCACCTGTAAAAAAAATAATACCCCGAACTTTTTTTATGTAACTTACAGAAATTCTGATCACTATTGCACTAGTGTCTCTATTGCAAATAATGATAGAAATCTAGGACCACTGCAATTCGTTCCAGAAGTTTTGCATAAAAAAATGGTTACCTATCATGTGTATCTTCAAGATATTCATCTGCTCGGCTATTTCTATCGCGAAAGTCTGACTGAAATCCGCCAATCGTTAGAACTTTCTATAGAAAGAAAATATCAACTAATTTCCCCACCCGCACAGTCTAGGATATCCTTTAGTTTGCCAATTTTATCGCTAGACCCAAGACTTGCCGGCGATGAAAGCTCCATAGCCCTCTTGCAACTTTTGTTTGAAGGACTAATGCAGTATGACCGAAATGGAATACTAGCCTATGGCCTGGCTAGCAGTACAAAAATTGATCCAGAGTATCGATGCTATTCCTTTACCTTAAGGGAAACTTTCTGGTCTAATCGTTCTCCTGTAACAGCGAGCGATTTTCTGTACACGTGGAAAAAAACACTTCATCCTAAATTTTTCTCTCCATTTTCTCATTTATTATACCCAATAAAAAATGCGAAAGCTATTAAAGAGGGAAAATTACCAATAGATTCACTTGGAGTTATTATTACAGGTTCCCTTTCTTTTGATATCCATTTGGAATACCCAATTACCCAGTTTTTGCATTTTTTAACCCATCCAATCTACTTTCCTATTTCTGCTGCAACAGATCAAAGCAACCCGAATTGGCTCTTCCAAATGGGATCTGATTATGTCTGCAATGGCCCTTTTATTTTAGAATCTAGAAAAGACAATGGCTACTACGCACTCCAAAAGAACTCTTTATTTTGGAATACTTCTGTAATGGGTAATAATCGCATGACTATTTCCTATGATCAACCACAAGAAGCCTACAACGCCTTTAAGAAAAATGACATTGATTATTATGGTCCTCTTCCAAGTTCCTGGAAAAATAATGATGATGAGCATCACATTACCTTCCCCATGAATTCTATGTATTGTTATTTATACAACACTCAACGTTCTTATTTTAAAAATGTTCACCTCCGACTCGCTTTTGGCCATGCGATTGATAGAAAAAAAATCCTGCAGAGTATTTCCGCAAATACTTATATTTCCTTATACGAAGAGAGAGAAATTATTATAACTCCACCGATCTACAATTCCTCTCTGGCTCTACATTATTATAAACTCGCTATGCACACTCTAGAGCTGACAGCTAAAGCCCCCTTGCGAGTGGTTTATTTGGATAGTCCTACGCGCAGACACATTATACAATTGCTATGTACAGAGTGGAGCTCGCTCTTTAATATAAAATTTCAGTTGGAACCATTACCCTGGAATCAATTGATTGCACGAATGCTACAGGGCAATTTTGATATAGGTGGACTCATGTGGCAATCGAGTTTTGAAGAACTCTCTTATATGCTTTTCTCTCTCTCTGAGGAATTAATCCCGTTCACCAATTGGGAAACAGAAGAATATAGAAAAACTCTAGAACTTATAAAGATTTATGGATCTACTGAGCAGACTTTGATTAAAAAAGCGATAGGAATACTGGAAAAATATCTCCCTATCGTTCCTGTTTTTTCCTTAAATTATGTTGGCTATTCGAAACTGAGGAGACAAAGTTCTTTGCACAAGCATCCCTGCAATTTTCGCTATTTTGCTAACTGAATAAGTATCTTTTTTCTGCTCGATTTCTGTTGCCTTAAAAGTGTGTATTCTGGATTATATTATGAAATATTTTTTTAAGGAATGATATGAGTGAAATCAATCAAGCATATTTAAGTATACAACTACAAGAAACGCTCGATAACCAGGTCCAGAATAGTGTTTTAGTACATAACCAACGCACTGCCAAACTTGCAGAGTTAGCAACTCGTTCACAAGAAATAGTTTTACAAATATTGGGAGGTCGTTGCATAGAAGCGGAATACAAAAAGCTTTTGCAAGATGCAAACCAAGCAGTACCCTCCTTTAGTACTACACCTATTTCTTGGGAAAATAGCAGTTCTCAGGAGGTGAATGAAAAAGTACAAAATCAGATGGATTACTTCCAATTGCTCTGTAATAATGAACAAGCCAAAGAAGTTAATTTGCTCGATTTATCGGTCAAAAACTACCATTCTGTCTCCAATATATTGTTAGAAACTCTAAAAATAGACTCTGATTCCAAAAAGAGCATCATACATAATAGTGTGGTTAAGTAGAAAATGAATCTATTCTCGATTGAAGAACTTGAAAACCTCTATTCTCGCGGATATTATCTCTATAAAACTGAAAACTATCCTAAAGCAATAGAAATATTTCAAGAACTGATTACAATAGATCCGACTTATCCTCCTTATCTCCAAGCATGGGCAGCCTCTTTACAAGCAAGTGGAGATTATCATCGCGCTATCTATAGCTGGTCTAGTTTAATACATATAACGCCCACTTGTCTTTTTGCCTATCTACATTTGGCAGAGTGTCTCATTTCTTTAGAGGCTATTCAACAAGCTTTGGGAGTCTTAAAAAGTGCTAAACAATTATTTTCAGAACCTTCTAATGCAAATGACCTCTATCTACAAAATCAAATAACTCTTTTAGAAACTCGTTGGAGTTCTGTATGGAAATAAAAACTCCTGTATCCTTTTTATCTAAGCCCATAAATACTTATTCAACAAATGAAGAAATCTCTATTGTAAAAAGTTCACCGGCTTTCTTACATGCTAATAGCGAGAATTATGATCTCTCTGCTCCTGCTAAGTGTTCTAAACCAAATCTCGTTCATCCCTCTGACCTCCAAGAGATAGAAAAACCAAATCTCTCTATGAAAGAGCTGTTGATAGATGCTTTTGATCGCTCGCAAAAAATGCAAGAAAGCCAAATCAAGTATTTGTATGAAAAACAAGAAAAGTTAACTGAAGCTTTGCTTGAAGCAAAGAAAAAAATGGTTGACCTTAATAAAAGTTCCGACTCAACACTAAATTTTTTGAAACCTACTATTACAGATATAGCGCTTCCCCTCTGTATTAGTATAATTGCGCTCTATCTGGGTTTTTCCTTTGAAGACCCTCTATCAAAAATCTCCGCTATTTGTACAAGTATCATAGGTTTTTCAATTGCCGGATTGAAAATGATAGGTACCGAAATTCCAAAATATATGCCTAGTGGTTTTATCGCTATTTTTAATCTTTATATAATCTTTATGAATCCTACTAGTATATTTTCCTATATTACAACTTTTTTACAGACTGTTCCCGTTATAACTAATTCTTTCTATACTATACATAATAATTCTATATGTAGTGATCAGGTTTTAGCAAAAAAAGCGATAAAAAACATCGATGCTGAACTTAAAAAAGTTAGTACAGATATTTCTCGCGCTATTAAAATGATTAGTGCAAAAGGAAAGTTTTTTTCTATGACAACTGATTATACCCAATTACAAAATAAAATTGCCACAGCAGGTCCCGTATAATCGAAAAGACAAGGAGTTTTCCGATTGTAATAATGGTTGAAAAAAGAAAGATTTTTTATAACAACCGATTATACTCAATTGTAGAATCAACTGGCAGCGATTAAAGCTGCCATAACATAAAAGGATGTTAGTATGCTATTTCACCTACTTACAAGATCCCAAAATGCGTTGATTGACCAGGGGTCAAAAGCGTATCAATACTATCAAAATATAACAAATCATTTTACAAAAGAATTATTTAAATCTTTTTGCAATGAATCTAGATTTTATTTAGAAAAGTCTTTTTATATGATTGGTGGACGTGTAATATTACAAGTACTGTGTCCATTTATCTACACCGTTGTAAAAAAAACAGATGGAATATTCAATAACCTTATTAACGTGATACCCAAGAGTATTTTTATATATGACAATTGTGAGAAAATCGTTAATCCTTGGCACGATAGAAAACTTTCTCTTGTGAAGTGTGATGAAATAACTGCAGAGAAAAAATTAGAAACTATTAGACAAGCTGATAATACAGAAGCCAACAAAGGGGATCGATTACAGCAAACTCTTCAAAATGCTAAGGATTCACATGCGCATCAATTAGGGAAATAATTAATAGATGCTGGGATTGAGGGAAACAAAGCGTTCATATACTATCACATTTAAAAGGACGCATGCGATTGATTCCCTCTTCTCTGAGTAAACCTCTAAGTATTTTTGCACAAATTGGCGAATACTTGCGCTTTAATATAGAAGTGATTTGTTCTTTATTCCGAAAAGCACCCTCTGCTTCGCTCGTGTATGAACAACTCTATCGAACGGGAATCTTATCTCTACCGATTGTAGCTATCACTGGATTTTCTACTGGACTCGTCCTTGCAACGCAATCTTTTTATCAATTGGGAGCGAGGGGATTCGCGGGAGCCGCTGGAATTATGGTTGCAAAACCGATTATATCAGAGCTCGGTCCGATACTTACTGCCTTTATGGTGACCGGTAGAGTGGGCGCTTCTGTATGTGCAGAGCTATCTGCAATGACTGTTACTGAGCAAATCAATGCCTTTACCTCTCTTTCTACAAGCCCCATCCACTATCTCATAATTCCAAGATTTATTGCTTGCCTAGTTATGGTCCCACTGCTAACTATTTTTAGCGTAATTATGGGAATTTTCGGGGGATATTTAATTTCTGTCTATTTTTTTCATATGCCTATGCAGAATTTTCTCTCTCCTATTCAAATGTATATTTCCAATTTTGATGTAGGTGTATGTCTGATTAAATCTATTGTCTTTGGCATCTTAATTATTACGATCTCTTGTTATAAGGGACTCACTACTCAAGGTGGGGCGGTTGGTGTTGGTAAATCGATTACGAGTTCTGTAGTGCTTTGCTATTCTTCTATCCTTCTCACAAATTTTTTAATGACTCTGGGACTCAATATTATGCAATTTCATGGGCTCGGTAGTTAAATGATCAGAGTAGATAACATATGGAAAAAGTTTAAAGAGACCAGCGTATTACAAGGGCTTTCTATATATATTCATACAGGAGAGACTCTTGTGATTATTGGTAGATCAGGCGTTGGAAAGAGTATCTTTTTAAAACATTTGATCGGAATTGAAAAACCAGATGCTGGAACAATTGAGATAGACAACACGCGGGTGTCTGAGTTATATGGGAATAAACTGTATGCGGCCATACGACCTATGGGAATGTTGTTTCAAGAAGCGGCTCTCTTCGATTTTATGACAGTAGGAGAGAATGTAGCTTTTCATCTAAAGCAACATGGAGACCCTATAAGCGGTAGAGCCTACAGTACAAAAGAAATTGAAGAAAAAGTAGAGCAAGCATTAGAAATAGTAGGACTAGCGGGTAGTCAGATGAAAATGCCCTATGAATTATCAGGTGGAATGAAAAAAAGAACCGGTATCGCAAGGTTACTCGCCTATGGACCCAAATATTTATTATACGATGAACCCACAGCTGGACTGGATCCCATAACGGCTATGCAGATTAATGATGTTATTGTTAGAACAAAAGAAGAAATGAGCGTGACAAGCATTGTAGTGACACACGATATGTTTTCGGCGTCGTATATTGCAGACAGACTGGCTCTTGCAGAGGATGGGATTATTGCTTGTATCGATACTCCAGAAAAATTTTTACAATCGAGCCATCCAACGATTACATCGCTCAAAAAAATGATGAGAAATACGCGCTATGCTAACGATATATAAAAAAAATACGGGTAAAAATATTTTCTTAGGAATATTTGTGTTTTTCTCCCTCCTATCCGTCTCTGCCTTTCTCTTTTTTATTAACCCAAAAAGTGGGAATGGGAAACAACGAATTTTTGTAAGATTTACCACTATCAATGGAATTACTCCGGGCACACAAGTGCTCTTTGCGGGAAATCCTATCGGAGAGGTTCGCACGATTCGAACTCTATCTAGTGATCGACAAATTTCTGGATCGGAAAAAGCTCTTTATTTTTATGAGCTCGCTCTTCATATAGATTCTAGTATAGAAGTGTATCACAGCGATCTCGTCATCCCACAGACTATGGGCTTACTCGGTGAAAAAGCTATTGCTATTATTCCTAAACCGATTCCAAAAGATAGTTTAGCTCGCCGTGTAACCGAACAACTCCCAATGTATGGGGATTCTTGCGATCCGCTAGAAAACACGATGCAACAATTGATTCATCTAGGAAAAACAGTGGAATCTGTATTGCTCACCTTATCGGCATCGATGCAGCAACACAGCATCTCACTTGGCCAAACACTGGAGCACTTGTCCCAAGCGACAAGCGAGGTCAATGCATTTACAAAAACGATGAATACAAGCCATTTCATCCCGAAACTCACCGAACTCCTGACCTATATCCAATCGGTTTGCAGCGATATTACTATGTTCTCGCAGAGTGTAATGCATGGTAATGGAACGCTCGGAAAGATTTGCCAAGAAGAAGAATTCTATTACCACCTCGATGGTATTTTGAAAAAAGTAGATCTATTACTAAACGATATCAATCGGTATGGATTGCTGTTTAATCTCAATAAACAATGGCAAAAAGAAAAAATAAAAAGGGCGAGCTGTTCTTCTTTGTCCATGCCAGACAGGAAGATTTCTCGCACATGTAATCATAACTCGAAAGAAAATCTTGAGGTACCATGAGTTCATTGTCATCTAATTTAAAACTCTCGAAGGGAATATTTTTAGTGGCTAGTCCAGAAATCGATATAGGACTATTTTTTCGCAGTGTGATCCTGCTATGTGAACACAGCCCATCCGGATCCTTTGGTCTCATACTCAATAAACCGCTAACTATTGATATTCCGGAAGAGCTCGTAGAACTCGATAGTATTAAACAAGCCAATTTGCAACTGAGAGCGGGAGGTCCAATGCAAACCAATCAAATGATGCTCCTCCACTCCTCTCCCGTAATTCCGGAACAGACACTTGAGATTTGCGAAAATGTATATTTAGGAGGAGATCTTCAGTTTTTGCAATCGGCAATTCGTCAAACAACGGATAGTCCTATTCTACTTTGTTTTGGCTATTGCGGATGGGGTCCCGGATTTTTAGAAAGAGAATTTGTCGATGGCGTATGGTTTCCCTTCCAAGCCTCTTACCGACATATTTTTGAGGTGAATCCAGAGAATCTGTGGCAGACAGTATTGAGAGATATGGGAGGGAAATACGCCTCTCTTTCTATGATTCCAGAAGATTTGAGTTTAAATTAAAATAATCTTAAAAAGACTAACCAAACTAAGCTATGCATTTCACTATATCTACACTTATTTAAAAATATCTAGCTAAGATAAGTGAGTGTATAGGTTTCAGGCGTTGGAGTTATTCTGACAATTTTACATTTCCTACAAAACACAAAGCTTAATATTGTATCGAAATAGCTTCAAAAAAAATTTCATAAATAATCTTGCTAAATAATCTCTTATTAAATAAATTCTTGCCGAAAAATCAAAAAAGGAGTTTATGTGTTACCTATAACAGTTCCTTGTAAGCCAGGAGAATTTTTTATCTCGAAACAGCATATAGTTACTTCCCATCCTCTTAGAGAATTATCTGTCGGGTACGGAAATAAATGCTTTTTTATATAACTTCCATCTGGCGAAAAAAGATATGTACAGCCATATGACCTTTCTCGAGGGCTTGAACTTACTCCTTCCAATCATTCCCTTGAAAGGGTTTTAGAAGTGGGGAAAATTTATCTTGAGGCAGTTGGGGAAGATTATAAACTTAGACTTGGGATCAGTGGAAAAGGCGGTGGTCCAATTTGTGGTGCCATAGCTTATTGGGGAACTAAAGCTGTTATTTATGGTGGTATTGCCGGCGCTGTTGGAGCAACTGGCGGTATGGCTGGCGCAGCAATAGGTAGTGTAATGACCACTGCTGCCGGAGTAGGTGCTGCAGCTGCAGCAGTGACTCGAGCAGTTGGACATGTTGCTGCTGGATCTGCCGTCGCAGTTGCAGAAACAACAGCCGCTATCGGTGGAACTCTCGGTATTGCAGGCACCGTGAGTGCTATAGAAGGTACTGCGGCTGCAGTTTCTATGTTCTTCACAGCTCTTCCTTTTTGTCCGTAGGAAATAATATCAATGAAATTTCTTATAATAGATCTACGCTCCGTGATAAAATTCATTATAATAGGAATTATCTGGGGCGTTTTTTCAGTTAGCATTCAACTTCACAATTACCCATCATGGCAAGAGTATTACAGAGATGGAAATTTGTATCTTTTCTTTCTTGCTGGGTTCTCTGGTTCTTTTGTAACGTCTTTGTATAAATATCATCTAGATTCTAAAAAATCTAAGGAATAAATGTGTCTTGAGGACAATACGCCTCTCTTTCTATGCTCTGAAAGCATTGATTTTAAATTAATTTCTTTTTGACTTAAAAAAGTATATTCATAAAATTTTTACTTTTCTAATCACTACTCACACAAAGGAAATTATATGACTACACCGATATCTTCAACTCCAGTAGGATGCATGCATAATGGACTACCAGAAACTTCAGCCTCCGATGTTATTGAACATATAGGAAATTTTCGATTTGGAGATGCTATAAGAGATATGATCGATCCCCGATCGCCAAGTGAAGTAAATTTTGGGGATAGAACAATGGAACAAAGTAATAGATCAACAGATAAAAAGGATACATAATGAATTCGAATTGGGATAATGCCGAACGAATGATAAATGTACTTGCTCCTTTAATTATAGGGCCTATTCTTATAGAATTTGGCTTGAGTAGATGGCACCGTAGGAAATTTCAATGGAAAAACTTACTTAGCATATTTGCTATTGTTTGGGGAATCAGTATGTTTTTTAAAATGCGCTAGCATGGCTATTATAACATTGATTTTGATAGGAATTATCTATGGCGTGGTTCTAGATACTGCTCAACTGCCCATCTTGGCAAGAATGCCGGAGACAGGGTAATCCTTGTCTCCTATTTTTCGCTGGTTTTAGCGGATCTTTTCTAATGTCTTTATATAAACAGCACTTAGAGTATAAAAAAGCTCAGGAATAAATCTCTCGATTTACCAGTTAATTTAGCGCCCTTTGTGCTTTTTCTTTTTCTTTTCTTGCTTTAGGACAAATTGTTGATTTTGGCGAGCTTCTTTTTCACTTTTTCTTATGCTCTTTTTTTCTTTCTTCTTTTTTTCGATTTCTTCTCGCATATAATCTTGACCTAGAGTCGAAGGTCTTTGTGTCGCTTTCATTTTTTCCATTTCGCGACGTATCTCTCTCTGCACTCTTTTGGGATTCATGCGTTGAATGGTAACATTAATTTCTTTCGCTTCCCCAAATTGTAACTCGGAGAAATGATTTATAACGAATTCATAGATTTCAGGGTCAGATGGCTCAGCACCAAAGATGTGTCTAGCTATTGCATACCCTTCTTTATCGATTCGCTCGAAAATTCCTACCCAAAATCGCTTTTCAAAAAGAATCATTGCTTTGATTATAGCCATTGTTCCCTGTTCCTTTACGAAGTCCAAATCTAAGCTTTAATAGAATAAATACACTGTATTATTCAATGTCTCGACTCCAGAGTAGAGAAAAAATCCGATCGGAAAAGGGGCATCAATTCCTTTAATATAGCGGCTCTATTCTTTTCCACCGCTCGAGCAAGAAGCTGCAAACTACTACAAGAAGTAGTGAAACACTTCGATTGAATGGCTCGCTCTCGAATCATAAGTGCGGGGGTAAATAGAAGCCATTTAATATATTCCTCTTCCTTCTTAGTAGAAGCAAAAGATCCTTGGAGAATTTTTATTCCCATGTAGAGTGTAAAATTCATAGCGGTAGATTGATCAACGGCATCTTTACAGACATAGGAGAGCAAATTGGGACTTTCTGCCTCAATAATTTTCAAGCTTAAGAAGAAATAGAACAACTCGATGAAATCGAGGCAGTCCTGTTCATTGCAACCCTTCTTTTTGTAAAAGAACAAATTCAAAATGGATGGGATTATTTTCTTAAAAAATGTGATCCATTTCTTTTCCTGGAAAGTTTGGGGGAAATAAAGTCCGAACTCTTCCGGCTTCTGCAACACTTGCAGGAGTTCCTCATGGAGAATTTCTTTATCCCCCTTCGATGCAGCGTACAAAACCGTTCCTAAAGTGTTCGATACTGTAACGATGAATAAGGTAGAGATGAATTCCCCTTCTCTTTGCAGATCTTCCATTGCTTTGGCTCGAGCCATTTCCTTTCGAGATAATCGACTCTGCATATTGATAATCGCAAGTGTCATTTCTGTCTTATCGTTTAAAGATCGCAGAAAGCCCTTAAATTCATCTAGAATATGTGCCTCTTCTAAGGTAGTTTGGAGAGTTGGACTGGGTATACGCAATATCTCAGTAGACATTTTTAAGCCCTGCACTGTAAAGAGATGGCAAGGCAGATTGTTATATTGGATGGCGCAGAAAGTAACCGACCGTTCGTTGATTACATCAATCATTTTAAATAAGGGACCGCTCGGATATTGATCGAGTATTCTTGTGAGTTGAATATAATTCTCTTGAATATGTTTTAAAAACTGCACAGGGGTAGAACTGCTTTTCTCCAGTTCTCCGAGCAGTGATTTGAGGTGTTGTACAACGTGAGTAATTTGTGGCTTGTGGGTATATATAGCAAAACAAATAGCGTGCACCATTTTGATTTGCACTGCTAAAAATTCGTGGATATTTTCCATTGCGAGTCCACTGGAGTATTCATTGCATAGGAAAATTTCTTTTAAATAGAGTAGAAAATCTTGAAAGTATTTTAAACAGTGGAAGGCAACTGTTTCATAAATTACGTTGGATGGGTTGGAAGAGAGAAAGAGTGCAATGAGCGCCTTATTGATCATCTCGGTAAACGAAAAATGTTTGTTCTTGAGCATTTCTCTAAAAAACTTTGAGAAATGAGCAATCAGATATTCTTTTACTTGTGCAGCACACACCTGACAGTTTTTATCTTGAATCACATTAAATCGGACAAAAGGATCGCCGTCGATTACTTGAAGAATTCCTTCGAAATCTGTAATCATCTTGAGGTGGCGAATGAGATCTTTTCCAAAATAAGGAGTGTTATCGAGTCTGCGCAAATAAAATAGCTCGTAATCCAAATCTTGTTTAACCTGGCGAATATCTCGAATACCTCCTGCCTCAACTTCTACATCGCTCCAATTAGAGGGCCAAATCTTCTCGATTTCATTCTCTTCCATCGGTTTAAAGAGTATTTTATGTAAATAGAACTGCTGCAATTTTTTATATTGTGGAAGATTAGAAATTCTCTTTTTACCGAGTAACTTTTGCATCTGTGGAAAGTTCCGCTCCATTTTGTCGACTGCTTCTTGCAAGAGAATCATGATCGCTTGTAGGCTTTGTTGGATGCCTGGATCTTCTATATTTTTCTTCTCTTGTCGATAGACGCGCTTTAAATAGTTGTGAATGGTGGATAAAATAGCTTTTACTCTATGGAGAGCATATTTTTGTGCTCGATCCATAGAAAAGGATGACTCTCCTTCAGCAATTTTATCGAGTGGGAGTTTTTCGCTTTCTGTAATTTCCGTTAAATAGGCGATTGCCTGTTGTATGCTTAAGTTCTCATCGGGTTCATCGATCATCGCTGTCCTTTGCAATTTACAATTTTAGTAATATCTTATTCGTCTGCTTTTATCGAGAAATTTTTGTTCCTACATAGACCCTATAATAAAGTCATTCCTAATTTACCAATGTACCGTATCGCCCGGCAATATAGCTCTAAAAGAAAGAGGATCGAGGTTGGCCTTTTGCATTGCGAGCCATAAATCATAAGCGGGCTGCATTCTCTTCTCTTCCGATAATCGAAATGTATACCAATGCATACCTATACTTAAAGAAGAATGTACCTGATTGTGAATTGTCACCGCTTGTTCGGGGTCGATATGAACGGGGTTCATAAAACGCTTCGGTAAATAAGCGCCTATTGGAATTAAACTGAGATGTATTGGATTAAAATGATCGCCTATTTCCTGAAAAATTCTTTCATTGTATCCGGTGTCGCCGACAAAATAAAATCTTTTTTCCAAATTTTTATTTCGAAATATCGTCGCGACAAAACCACACCAAAGAGTTTTATTGTCATCAAACAAACATCTACCGGAAAAATGTTGCGCAGGCACAGATGTAATTTCTATAGTAATAGGTGTTTCAGCGAAATGAAAATTTTTTGCGTCCCACCAAGAAAGCTCTACGGTATTTTTTATTCCTCGTTTATGAAACCAAGAAGCCACGCCACTTGGAACAACCCAAATAATCTTTGGAAAAGATTTGTGCAATTGAGTCACTGAGTAATGATCTAAATGATCATAATGATTATGGCTGATTAACACCATATCCACGCGTGATAGTTTCGATAGCTCTATTGCAGGTGCATGCAATCGCTTTGGCCCCACACACCAAATAGGAGAACATCTCCCATTCCATATAGGATCGGTAAGAATAGTAATAGAATCAATGTGGAGTAAAAAACTACTGTGATTAATCCAAGATACGGAGTAGGGAGTATTTTTTGACTCTTCTATTGGTTTGGGATAGACAAAATTTTTCGGAATAGATTGGGGCAACTTCTTATCTTTATAATAGCCAAGTTGCCACAAAGCATAATGGTATAATTGTCTGTTAGACTTTATAGAATATGGATTGAAGTATTTGTTTTTCTTTATTAAAGGCATTGTCTTTTCAGGAAATGGAAGTATCATAAATATTTTTTTATAATAAGTTGTAGTTATCGTTACTCTTTAAATTAAAATAATAACATTTAATTATGTATCTTAATTTTTAATTAATAACGTTACTACTCTCTGATATCGATTCTTGTCATTTACACCTTTAACCCGTATTATATTTACAAATTTAACCAGGAAGGACATGCGGACTAAATATATTTTTATTACTGGAGGCGTTTTATCATCTCTTGGAAAAGGAATCACTGCGGCATCTATCGCTCTTTTACTCGAAGGAAAAGGTCTTCGAGTATCGCTTATGAAATTTGACCCCTATTTGAATGTAGATCCGGGTACCATGAGTCCAACGCAGCATGGCGAAGTCTATGTTACAGAAGACGGCGCAGAAACAGATCTGGATCTCGGCCATTATTTCCGCTACAGCAATGCGAAATTGCAAAAAACCTCTAGCATAACAGCAGGACAAATCTATGAGGAAGTGATCGCAGAGGAACGACAAGGAAAATTTCTAGGGCAAACGGTACAAGTGATACCTCATATTACAAACAAAATTAAAGAAAAAATTACCAATAATTCTGGACCCGATATCGATGTAGCTATTATTGAAGTTGGCGGCACTGTCGGCGATATAGAGTCTATGCCTTTCTTAGAAGCTATTCGACAATTTCAACATGAGCATTTTGGTCTCTGCATTACTCTACTACTCACCTATATCCCTTACTTGAAAGCGGCGGGTGAATTGAAAACAAAACCAACGCAATATGCAGTGCAGTTGTTGCAGAGTTTGGGTATTATACCCCATATCGTCATGTGTCGCGTAGAAGATCCCCTTCCGAATCCAACAAAAGAGAAAATTAGTCTACTTTGTGGAATTCCACTCGATCGAATTATTGAAGGGGCAGATGTGAGCCACATCTATGAAATACCCATTTCTTTACATAAACAAGAGCTCGATCGGATTATTTCTGAATTGTTGAAACTACCGACAAAACCATCTAACATTCTCCACTGGGAAAATATGGTGGCAAAACTCAAAACTCCCAAGGAAACTTTTTCTATAGGGATTGTAGGTAAATATACCTCCTGTGCAGATGCTTATAAATCATTGCTTGAAGCATTGCAGCATAGCGCTATTGCAACGGATATTACTGTGGTTCCCGTATTTATCGATGCAGAAAAAATAGAGAATCTAGAAGATATTCCACTATGTCACGGCTATATTGTTGCCGGTGGGTTTGGAATTCGCGGTTGGGATGGAAAAATTTGCGTAACGAGATTTTGCAGAGAAAGGAGCCTTCCCTATTTAGGAATTTGTCTCGGTATGCAAGCTATGATCGTTGAGTTTGCGCGCAATGTGCTGAATTTGTCAGACGCTAACTCTACAGAAATAGATCCGGGTACAAGCCACCCTGTTATCTCTCTTTTGTCTAAGCAAAGTGAGCACCATAAGCTTGGAGGTACTCTGAGACTTGGTAATTTTCCCTGTTCAATCCTAAACGACACGAAAGCCATGGAAATATATTCCAAAGATCTCGTGCAAGAGCGACATCGGCATCGATATGAATTTAATAATGATTTTAAAGAGCTCTATGAGTCTAACCAGTACATCATTTCGGGTGTATATGAGAAGAGCGGACTCTGTGAAATCATAGAATCTACGATCCATCCATGGATGGTTGGGGTGCAATTTCATCCAGAATTTAGTTCCAAACCAACAAAAGCGCACCCGCTATTTAATTCCTTTCTATCAGCAGTCGTGCAATTGCAAGTAAAGGAGCCAGTGCTAGTATGAAAAGAAAGGTCGGCATTGATTACGGAAAATCGCGTATAGGCCTAAGTCTAGAGAGTCCCACGGGAGACTCCTTTGCTTTGCCATTTACTACTGTTCCTTATTCGGCCAACGTAACTAGTTTGATAGATACAATATTAAAAACCCTATCTCATCTATCCATTGATTGCTTCGTACTGGGCCTACCGTTACTACTGAGCGGCGAGGATAGTCCAATCTGTCTTGAAATTCGGAAATTTGGAGAGGCACTGGAGGCTGCAACTAAGATCAAAGTGGTTTTATGGGATGAGAGATTGACAACAAGACAGGCACATGTCATGTTAAAAAGTATAAAAATGAAAAGACAGAAACGAGATCACCTATCGGATCGCGTAGCAGCCTCTCTTATCTTACAGAGTTATTTAGATAGTATGCAGAAAGAGCTCCCCATTATTTCAGTGTAAACAGCCTTTATGACTAGACAATCTCTGAATCCATGTATTCTAGTGATTTTTGGAGCCACTGGAGATTTGACTGCAAGAAAATTACTCCCCGCTCTCTATCACTTATACCGAGAAAACCCCGGTTTTATGCAGTGCATTTGTGTGGGTGTTGCTCGTAAACTCAAATCAAACGAAGCATTTCGAGCCGAACAAGAAAAAGCCGTCAGTACCTATTCCAGATCTGGAGCGGTCGATCCCAGTATTTGGAAAGATTTTGCAAGTCGCCTCTTTTACCATACTACAGAATTTTCCAATAAAGAAGCTTATGGTCTTTTGCAGAGCTATTTAGATTCTTTAGATATTCAATATGGAACCCGGGGCAATCGAATCTATTATCTTTCGACACAACCTCAATATTTTCCCATTATCGTACGAAATTTATACGAGAGCAAGATGCTCTCAAATCGTGGAGATGCTTGGTCACGCGTTGTCATTGAAAAGCCCTTTGGTAGAGATTTAGATTCTTCTCAAAAATTACAAAAAGAATTGTCCGAGTATCTAAGCGAGGAACAAATCTATCGCATCGATCATTATCTCGGTAAAGAATCCGTGCAGAACATTCCTGTCTTTCGATTTACCAATCCCATTATGGAAGCTTTTTGGAACTACCGATATATTGATTCTATACAAATTACTATCGCAGAAGATATAGGCATTGGAACAAGAGGACATTTTTTTGAACGAGAGGGTCTTCTTCGCGATCTCATGCAAAATCACATGATGCAATTGCTTGCACTCATTGCTATGGAACCCCCGAAAGATTTTTCTGCCGGTTCTATACAACATCAAAAGCTGCGAGCTCTCCAATCTATTAAACCCTTAACCAGTACAATGTGCGAAAAAAATGTAGTGAGAGGACAGTATAGCAATGGAATAATCGATGGCAAAAAAATAATCGGCTATCGAGAAGAGAAAAATGTGAATCCACATTCTTGTATTGAGACCTATGTCGCAATGAAATTGTTCTTAGATACTCCTCGATGGAAAGGAGTTCCTTTTTATATTCGTGGAGGGAAGAGATTGCCCCGACGCATTGCGGAGATTACCGTTATTTTTCATCCCGGTTCTTATCCGGGACGCAAATCGGAGAGGAATCATTTGTCAATCCGAATACAACCCTGTGAGGGAATTTCTATCTCTCTTTATTCAAAAATTCCCGGCTTTCACGATCGCGCACCAAAGCGAGTTCCTATTGGGTTTTCTCCAGAATCTTTCTTTGATACCGCATTGCCAGAGGCCTACGAGCGGTTACTTAGAGATTGTATACTTGGAGACCATACTTTGTTTACGACTGACAGCGAAGTGATGGCATCGTGGAAAATCCTTACTCCGCTGATAAAGTTTTGGGAAAAACATTCTCCCCATTTTCCAAATTATGCAGCCGGGACATGGGGGCCTACAGCGGCATCAGACCTATTGAAAAGAGATGGTCGCGAATGGATTGTGGTGTAAATTATGGAAATCAGTCCACGAAAAATAACTAGCGCAAGAAATCTTATTGTTCCCGGCGATCGATTGACGACTCTTCATTTTGCTGTTCATCACTTCTTAGAATTTGCCAAAGATTCGATAGAGAGGTATGGCAAATTTGTGGTTGCTTTATCCGGAGGTTCCACTCCAAATGCTATCTATGCCTCTTTAGAAAAATTGGGAAGAAAAATCGATTGGTCCAAGGTACATTTATTTTGGGGAGATGAGCGCTCAGTACCGCCAGATCACCCCGATAGCAATTACCGCGCTGCTATGCAAGCGGGACTGAAAAACTTGCCTATTCCAAAGCGTCAGATCCACCGAATGGTTGCAGAAAAAGATATAGAGATAGAAGCAGAAAAATATGAAGTTGCTATTAAGCGTGAAGCAATGGGAAGCACCTCTTTTGATCTAGTCATGCTAGGGATCGGAGAAGATGGCCATATCGCTTCTTTATTTCCCGATACAGAGGGGCTACACGAAATGAATCGATGGGTAATTGCAAATTATGTGCCACAGAAGAGGGTAACTCGAATGACGATTACCTATCCCTGCATTCAAGCGGCGAGATCGGTAGTTATTTACGCTATGGGAAAGTCAAAACAACCTATTCTATCTAAGGTGCTCCACTCGGCCCCTAATGCACAGTGGCCTGCATCCCAAATTGGAACAGACTCCCATCCAGTACTGTGGATTGTGGATAGAGAAGCCATCGCAACGTATTAATAGTCAAATAGATAAGATTACATAAGATAAAAATTTCTCGTAACTTATTCTATATCATTCAGTTCTATCTCATTTAAAAACTTTTTTATGAAGAATACAGTAAAAGATCGTAATTAACTAATTATCAGACACTTATATCTCATCCACTAATAATAATTACATTTTACTATAATAAATTTATATTGAAATTCAATATAAAATTATTTATAATATATTGATAT
>JBOFEG010000027.1:0-31552 GCA_051647685.1 Chlamydiales bacterium | reverse complement strand
CCCTAACTTCCGAACACTATGGCGCATTGCCTATTGGAGAATCCAGAGCCATACACTACTTGCTTACCCAAAACATTCCTACTTGTACTCCGAATTGCCCCACTACAAAACATACGCTAACCGCTACACCACTTTACTTTAGAAACGACATTCAGAAACACAAATCTATTCCTAATTATGTACAAAATAGCGGTGGAGTTCGTGTAAGTTATGGCATAGCCTACCCAACTCCTTTTGAGTCGAAAGCAAGTATCAGTTATATCCATACTCATACCCATTGGGGAAATCACCTAGGAAAAGCAGACTCCAATGGAGTTTATCTCGACCTAGGTATTGGTTATTCTATGAAAGGTTTTTTAACCTCCTTGGCCGTCCTCGGAGGCTATTCTTATACCGATGCAACTCACAACCTACTTATCGGTTATCCAATCAAAGCCAAATCCACTCCGCATAGTTGGGATCTAGCCGAATCTCTTTCTCTTCAGTATACTCATATCTATCAATGTATAACTATTATCCCTAGGATTCTTTTGACGCAGACCAATGTTTATCTGAGTTCCATTTATGAAGATAAACCGAAAGGGCTCAACCTACAAACGGATGCGAAGTACTTTGGTTTCTTAGATACCCTTCTTTCTCTACGAATACAAGGACAAAAGAGTGATTGCTATTGTTGTGTGAAACCTTACGTAGATCTGGGTTGGCATAAATCCTCTCATTTATCAAACAGAGATTTTCATTCTAAACTAGACAACTATACTGCTTGTGCTTGTAGTTTTTCGACAAAAACTTACTGCGGTTCTGCTAACCGCTTTTTTATGGAATGTGGTATTGCTTTTTCTTTTATGAATAATATCGATCTTTTAATCAATTCTAGAACAGAAATGACTAAAGGTGATTTTATCCAAGCAGTCAATTTAGGCGCTAGTTGGAGATTTTAAAAATTATTCGTATTATTTCTTGAATAAAAACTATAAGACATAAATCTTTTTGGAACTATTATGATGTCATGAAGACATTAAAATGACATATAGGTAATAGGCAAATTATGATAGTAACAGTAGGAGGAATCAAAGGCGGAGTAGGGAAGTCTTTGATATCAACAAATCTAGTTGTTATGAGAAGCCGACTCAAAAATCAAAAGATCTTGTTTGTCGATGGAGATGAGCAAGGTACATCTGTTGATTGGGTGGGACATAGAAGCGGGCTAGGAATTGAGGTTAAATGGGATACAAAAAAACTCATCGGCTCAGAACTTAGAAACAATGTATTAGAGCTTAAAACAAGCTACAACGAAGTAATTATAGACTGTGGGGGCAGAGATACAGAGTCACTTAGGGCAGCCCTTACTATAAGTGATAAATTACTCATTCCTTTTCAGCCAAAATCATTTGATATATGGACAATGAATCAAGTTTCTCACCTAGTCGAAGAAGCTAAGAAAGTGAATCCCAACTTAAAGGCATTCAGCTTTATCAATTGCGGATGGCATAAAGGGCAAGATAACAAAGATGCTCTCCAAATTCTCAAACAGTTTGCTTCCATTCAAGTATTACCCGTCATTATTGGACTTAGAAAAGCCTTTTCGAATGCTACTGCCGAGGGATTAGGTATAGTGGAACTAAAGCCCTCAGATAAAAAAGCTTGTACAGAAATTGAGGCATTATATAGACATATATATGACACTAAATTGATGTAAAAATGAGGTCATAGTATGGTCATAAAATCTAAAATACAAGCTCCTATTGTAAACGATGAAGAAAATGATAAAAAAGTCGAAGAATTTATCACTAAGTCTAGTAATCTAAAAACAAAAAAAACAAGAATAAATTGATTTGTAGAATGACTCTTAGACTACCCGAAAATCTCGTAGACGCAATAGATCAAGAAATTGAAAATCGCATTGGCAGTATAAGTAGGAATTCTTTGATTGTAGAAAAGCTAGCAATCTGCTTCAATTTGACATCAAAATAATGTCTTATTGACTCTATATTGACCTTATTTACACATTAATATGATGCCTTATATATAATGTTGTTTAATAAAAAATACAGAAAAGTTATTAAAAGTTTTGATGAAAAACAAATAAATCCATAGGCTATTTGCCTAAAATTTTAAATTTTTTATTATTTGTCACAAAAAAAAGAGACATGAATAAGGTATTATGAAAATTGAAATTATAAACATGTATTTTTCGGAGGAGGATTATGAAAAAGATCTATTCGAGGGAACAGCACATATAAGACTAATAGATTTTAACGTGAATATAAGGGGCGTATACTTCAAAAAAAGAAAAGATTTTTGGTATGTTGCTATGCCTACGTTGGCGTATACACATGCAGTATCAAAGAAAAAGCATAAATGCCCTTTTTTTTCCTTCGATGACCCCTTCCAAAACAAGCAATTCCAAACTACCATCAAACAACTTATCCAACGAGAACTAGAAATAAGATTGATGCAAAAGACTCTTCAATTAACCACTTGATCCAAGGGTATTAATTGTAACTTTCTTTTCATTCTCAACCCATATAGCAGAGCTGTTGTCAGGTGCATTACGCTCAGAATAAACCAGAATGAAATAGCCTGTGCTTGCAGTATTTGTATTGTGACATAGATCAATAGAAACCCATTAATCCAATTAAAAATACCCATGCTCATAGAGAATTTCATATCTTTAAAAGCCAGTATGTATCCAATTGGTACACTGCTAATCACAAAAAACACGAAGGAAAGCCACACTCCGAAAAAAAGCATCCGAATAATCGAAGGATCTAGCCCAATTTTAGGCAATAAGAAGTGAAAAACAGGAAGAGGGCAGACAAGCAGGGGAATACTCGTTATAGCAATCATAAGACTTACAAGAGTCAGTCCAGATCTAAAAGCAGATTTCAGAGATAGATACTTTTTAGCACCTACAATTTGCGAGACAATAGTGGTTTGAGATAAACAAATGGCATCAAATAGAAAGGGCAAGAAAATAAATAGGGTTCCTCCTAAGCGCTTGCGCTTTTAGTTGTCTACGCAAACTTATAAGGGCTCTATCAATCGTTTCTTTATGGAGTGGGAGCGGGACTATTTCTTACTATCCGTCATTTGATCTGCTTATGAATTATAAAACCGAGTTCACTAAAGGTGATTTTGTTCAGGCTTTAAATTTCGGGCTCAGTGAAGATTTTAGTTTAAAGTAGAGACTTACCAAGAACTTGACCGTACTTCCCAAGTACTTCTAATTTTTGCTCTGTAGCCTGAATTAAATCGTCCGCAAAAGCAATTACTCCCGGTTCGAATAACAAAATAATACAAGAGCCACCAAAGGAAAAAAATCCCTTTTCTGCCCCTTTTTTTTGAGGAACTCCTGCAGTATATGTTTGTTCAATAGCTCCGACATAAGTGGCTCCAATTTCGATATAGAGAACTTCCCCAAAATATTTTGTAGTGAATCTGGTAACGTTTCTCTTATTTTCAGTTAGATAGCTTATATTTTTGATCAATGCTTTTGGATTTACTGAATATAAATAGCCATTAATTTGGCTCGCTCTGCTAGGTACTCCATCGCAGAGAAAATGAAATCTATGGTAATCGACAGGAGCTAGTCTCGCAATAGCGCAGGATCCATGCCTATATTTTTCTGAGAGCTCTTGACTTAACAAAAGATCTGGTAAAGAAAAATTTTTATTCTTTACCCAAATACCTCGTTCTTTGGGAAAGCTAGGGAAAACAAGATACCTGCCATCGGCCGGCAAAATAGCAATATTTGCGCCTTTGGCAATCGGACGACACTCGGGTTTTAGCTTTCTTGTAAAAAAATCATTAAATGATGAATATTCTTCTGGCGGGAGAAGAAATTCTGAGGCATCAATATGGTAGGTTTTTATGAAAGAAGTTATTTTTTTAGAACTCCACTTGCTCTTTTGTATATAGCCATATAACCTAGAAAAGGATGGAATTCGACAAATTATTTGAAGAATAGGAGAAAAAATTTTACTACATCGCCCATAAAATAGAGTAATAAAAATTTTACCATATATTTTTTCTTTCTCTATCTTGTTAAGATCGCGATTAAGATAATAAATTTCACTCATAATGACTTTTAGCCTTGAAATATTCTCCTATAAATTAGCAAATTCGATAAAATATAAAGAGATAAATTCTTAGGATAAGGACTTTTAATTCATGTTTGGCACTTTAAAAAAAATATTTGGCACTAAACAGAGCCGCCTTCTCAATCGATATAGACATATTGTAATAAAAATTAATGAGATTGATAATCAACTGCAATCCCTATCTGAAGAAGATTTTCAAAAAAAAACAATAGAATTTCGAGAGCGTCTACAAAAAGGGGAAAGTACAGAATCCCTTCTTCCTGAAGCCTATGCTGTGGTGAAAGGAGCTTGTAGACGTCTTATTGGTACAGATATCCACGTTTCGGGCTATAATCAAAAATGGGATATGGTTCCCTATGATGTACAGCTGCTCGGTGCTATTGCCATGTATTACGGTGCAGTCGCTGAGATGCAAACTGGTGAAGGAAAAACAGTTACGGCCGCTATGCCTCTATACCTGCACGCTTTGACCGGAAAGCCTGTTCATTTGGTGACTGTTAATGATTACCTCGCAAAAAGAGACTGCGAATGGATTGGAGAGATCTTTAGATATCTACAATTATCCACCAAAGTACTTACTAATGATACCCCCCCTGAAAAAAGAAAAGAAATTTATGCAGCCGATATCGTATATGGAACAGCCTCTGAATTCGGATTTGATTATCTCAGAGACAATTCGATGGCTCAGCATCCAAACGAACAAGTACAAAGAGGTTATTATTTTGCAATTATCGATGAAGTAGATTCTATCTTAATCGATGAGGCGAGAACCCCATTGATTATTTCTGGTCCCTCTACTAATCCCTGTAAACAGTTGTACAAAGAATTACAACATCCCGTCTCGCAGATTGTCAAAGTCCAAAAAGAACAATGTGCAAAACTTGCGTTAAAAATAGAAAAAACTCTGGAAACTCATAATATTACACTAGATGGAAATGAGGAAATTCGAAAAAGGCCAAAAGCCGAACAAAAAATTATTTCTGATACAATGAAGACTCTTTGGCTTGTCAGCAAAGGTAATCCGCAAAATAAAGTACTACAAAGAATAAAAGAACATCCCGATCTACGTGCATTACTTGAAGAATGGGAAACGTATTTCTATGCCGATCCCAATAAAGAAGAACGTTTAGAAGTGCTTTCAGAATTACATATCATTATTGATGAAAAAGCCGATGATTTTGAATTAACAGATAAAGGAATGCTAAAATGGTTTGAAATTACAGGTAAAGAAAGTCACTGTGATTTTACCATGCTCGATTTGGGATATGAATATTCCCTAATTGATTCGGATCTCAATTTGAGTGATGAAGATAGGCTGCAAAAAAAAACAACTCTTCGAGAAGAGGATAGTCAGAGAAAAGAACGTATTCATAATATACGACAATTACTTCGCGCTCATCTTTTAATGGAAAAAGATGTCGATTACATAGTCCAAGATAATAAAATTATTATTATTGATGAGAATACGGGACGTCCTCAACCCGGAAGAAGATTCTCCGATGGCCTGCATCAGGCCATAGAGGCAAAAGAATCAGTAACAATCCAACAAGAAACACAAACCTATGCAACTATTACTCTTCAAAATTATTTTAGGTTGTATGAGAGACTCGCTGGTATGACTGGAACTGCTATGACAGAAGCGCAAGAATTTAAAGAAATTTATAAATTAGAAGTAATAGCTATTCCGACTTACAAACCTTGCCATAGAGCAGATGCTGATGATGAAATCTATATGACAGAAAGAGAAAAATACAATGCTATTTTGAAAGAAATTCTTGAAGTTCATGCTAAAGGAAGACCTATTCTTTTGGGAACAGAATCTGTAGAATCTTCAGAGAAATTATCAAGGATCCTCGACCAGAACAATTTAAAACATTTAGTTCTGAACGCAAAACACCATACTCAAGAAGCGGAAATAATTGCACATGCAGGAGAATCCGAAGCTATTATTGTGGCGACCAATATGGCAGGCCGCGGAACAGATATTAAACTGGCTCAGGGTATTGCCGATCTTGGAGGGTTGCATGTTATTGGAACTACTAGACACCAGTCAAGACGAATTGACAGACAGCTACGAGGTCGATGTGCGAGACAAGGCGATCCGGGTTCATCTAAATTTTATGTTTCCTTTGAAGATTCGCTTCTTAGAATTTTTGCTTCTCCAAGACTTACTGCATTCTTGCAACGCTTTAGACCCCCTGAAGGTGAGCCTATTTCTGCAAAAATATTAAATAAGTCTATTGAAACAGCTCAAGAAAGAGTAGAGCAGAGAAATTATTCTATTCGTAAACATACATTGCAATATGACGATGTAATGAATAAACAGCGAACTGAGGTTTACGGTTTTCGAAATGAAATCTTAAAGGCAACAAATTCTGTCCAAATTGCTTGTGAAGTTTTAGAAGGAGTAGTAACTCAGATTTCTTCTGATTTCTTTCATTCAGATTCTAAAGAGAAGTGGCCTATCGATGCTTTCCGAAATCATTTAATGATGCAATTTCCCGTCACTTTCACAGACACTACATTTAATAATGATTCTACAATAGAAGAAGTTGAAAAAACGGCTTACAAACATATTATTTCTGCTTTTCACCATAAACTCAACCACGAAGCACGAGTTATCGCAGCTATTCAATCTTCTAACAAAAAAGAAATTGACCCTCTCCCGGTGATTAAAGAAATACTTCATAGTATCATTCTTCGTACGATAGACAGTCACTGGCAAAACCATTTACTCGTTATTGATCATCTGAGAACAGAGGTCAATCTCCGCAGTCTTGGACAAAAAGATCCATTACTTGAATTCAAAGAAGAAGCATTTGCACATTTTGAGCAATTTAGTAAATCTCTGCGGCTCGCTATATCCCATGCTTTATTCAAATTTGGTATGATTCCACCCTCACAATCTAGAATAAATATGTCTGTCTTTAAAGAATTAGAGCATATTACCGCTACAGGGCTATTCCCTACAGAGTATGCTATACCTTCTTCTGAGGTTGAAATTATCGACACAAATGCACAAGTTATTACCAATTAATCTTTATATTTAGAGATTTTTCCTAAATACCTAAATCCAAAATAAAGCGCTGGGAAGGATAGAAAGCAGTAAATAAACCAATAATTTGTGTTCCACTGCAAGGTTACGCTCCCCTCTTCTTCGAAGAAAAATAACAGTAGTCCAAGTGTCAATAAAAAAGCACCGAGGGATAACAATAAAAGCGATAATGCATCACTATTCCCTACTTCCTCGGATGGACTAGCCGTATCCGATATTTCTTCCTCATCTAATCTATCAGAGAGATCAGAAGCAACGTGAATCATTTTATCTACTTTTTCTATTGGAGCTGGAGTCGCAAAACGTTCACGAATTAAATAAGGGGGTTTATAAAATCGTGCTAGGCTCTCATCTAGAGGGGTGTCGACGGAAATTTGCGATTCATAGGGGGGATCAGAGCTTAGCGTGTCTGTTTCTACTGGAGATGAATGATTATTTTCATTAGACAATTCGGATCCACAAAAACAACACTGTTGCGCTTCTATAGAAACATTTCCCTCACAATACCAACATATTTGTTTTGTAGTATTCATGCTCATATAACTTATATATTCGCCTATAATGAAAATATAACTTAAATTCTTCATTAATGCTATGGAAAGAAAAGAGAAAAATTCTATCTTCTTCTTGTTTCCCATGCATACAATGAGGTACAGTTTTCTTTAAGTATAGATTTAGGTGATCCCTGTGTCAAAACCATTTGATGTTGCGATCCTCGGTGGAGGTCCCGGAGGATATGTTGCAGCTATTAAAGCAGCAGCTCTTGGCCTCAGAGTGGTTTTAATTGAAAATCAATCTGTTGGAGGAACTTGTTTACATAGGGGTTGTATTCCAACAAAGGCGTTAGTCGCTTGTGCGAGTACACTGCATACTGTGCAGCAAGCTGATTTGTTTGGCATCCATGTAGAAAATATCTCCTGGGATTACAAAAAAATGCATACGCGAACTAACTCTATCGTTTCGGGAATTCATGAAAGCTTAAAAGGACTACTAGCTTCTTACTCAAATATCACTATTATTTATGGATTTGGATCTTTTATTTCTCCTCGAGAAATAAAGATAAAAAAGAATGAAGGTTCGGGAGAAATTATCTCCGCAAAATCAATTATTATTGCAACAGGATCAAGTCCTGTAGATCTTCCTTTCGCTCCTTGCGACCACAAAAAAATCTTTAACTCAACCTCTATTTTAACTATTTCCAAATTACCAAAATCTATGGTGATTATTGGAGGAGGCTACATTGGATGCGAATTTGCTAATTTATATACTTTACTTGGCGTAAAAATTACTTTAGTGGAATCTATGGATTCGATTATATCACAACAGGGCAAAGTTTTGTCTCGAGGATTGACTGATGCCATGAAAAAATATGGAACAAACATTCTTACAAATTCTGTTGTTCAATCAATCGAAACTCATCAAAATCACGTGATTACTACTTTAACTAACGGAGAAAAAATTACAACTGATATTGCACTTGTAGCAGTTGGTAGATCTGTTAATACTAAGGGTCTTGCATTGCAGTCCATAGCACTTAATGTAAATAGTCGAGGATACATTGATGTAAATGATAAGATGGAGACCAATGTACCGAATATATTTGCAATTGGAGATGTAACGGGAAAATCAATGCTCGCACACGTAGCATCACATCAAGGAATGGTTGCAGCTATCAATATATCGGGTGGAGAAGCCACTATGCATTACAATGCGATTCCATCCATCATTTTTTGCCATCCGGAAATTGCTATGGTAGGGTTGACAGAAGAACAGGCGATTGCAAATGGATATACTATAGTAACGGGAAAATTTCCATTCCAAGCGCTTGGAAAATCTCATACTATTTCGGAAACTGCAGGTTTTACTTTTATTGTTGCCGATGCAAAAACGAAACAAATACTCGGCGCACAAATTATTGGATATCAAGCATCGATTTTAATCGCTGAGATGGCTATTGCAATAGCAAACGAATTGACACTGGAATGTATAGCTGACACAATCCACGCTCACCCAACTCTGCCGGAAGCTACATTTGAAGCTTCTCTCGTAGCTTTAGATATGCCACTACATCTTCCACAAAAAAAACGAGTATAAATTCATGCAATCAAAACCCCCTTGTAATTCAAAACTTCGTATCATTTCCTCTAATCCATTCTATGTGAACGATAAACCCAAGGAAAAGTGTAGTAGATTTCCAAAATGGCTTCACCATTCTTTGCCCTCTGGAAATGCACTTACCAAAACTAATCATATATTACAGAAACATCGATTGAATACAGTTTGTGAAGAAGCTAAATGTCCAAATCGAATGGAATGTTACTCTAAAAATACTGCGACATTCTTAGTACTCGGTTCTGCTTGCACGAGAGCTTGTGGATTTTGTGATATTGATTTCACCAAAATTCCGCAAGCTCCTGATGTAACTGAACCAAAAAGAATTGCCATGTGTGCTCAAGAACTCGGGTTGAAGCATGTTGTAATTACTATGGTAGCAAGAGATGATTTACCAGATGGAGGTGTCTCTCATCTCATCGCTATTATAGAAGAAATGCACCTTTTATCCTCTGACACTACTTTAGAATTTCTCACTTCTGATCTCTTAGGGAATTTTTCCGCTCTAGATTTGTTGTTACAAGAAAAGATCGCTATATTTAATCACAATTTAGAAACCGTCGAAAGATTGACACCTAGAATTCGACATAAAGCTACTTACTTTAGAAGTTTATCTCTACTCCAACACGCAAGTTCGAAAGTTTCTCGAAATTATTTTGTTAAGTCTGGGATTATGTTAGGACTGGGTGAAGAAGAAGAAGAAGTTAAGGCAACATTGAGAGATCTCCTCCATTCTGGATGTGATATTGTAACGATTGGACAATATCTGCAATCTAATAAGAATCGATTGCGAGTAAAATCTTTTGTTCCCCCTGAAGCCTTCAAGAGATATGAAGACTATGGCCTATCCATAGGTATTCGATTTATGTATTGTGGGCCTTTTGTGCGATCTAGTTATAACGCGCAGGAATTCCATAAATTTATTACAAAAACCTAAGGAGTAATATGAAAAAATCTGTCCCTATGATCGATACTTTAGACATCGATATTATTCTCCATCGAGATATACATTTCGGGAAAAATTTTGATATTATGCTCGACTATTACTTGGAAAAGGGAGTAGGTGTTATGCCTGATTTCTCTATCGATCGAATTCAACATCTGCAAAAACTGGAAAAAACTTTGAAAAAATCTCTATCACTCTATCTCCCCTCAACAGTAACTGATGTAGCGACCCGCGCTAAAACTCTTTATACGAATTTGCGAGAAATATATGCAAGTCATGAAAAGACTGACATAGCTGTTTTAATTAGTGATTTAATTTTATCCGAATCTGAATTTCCGACATCAGAAATTAATGCTTTGATTGCTAAAGGTTCAGAAGCTGTAGATCCATTGATTCATATCATTCATACTATAGATTTTTATGATCCTCTTTTTCCCGGATATGGTAGAGCTCCTATTTTTGCTGCACACTGCTTAGCGAAAATTGGAGATTCAAGGGCAATTCCTCCACTATTTGAAGCACTTGGACAAGAAAATTTTTTTACAGATGATGCTATCATTAATGCACTTACTCAATTCGGAGATAAATCTAAGGATTTTCTCATGAATCGAATGCAACAAAAACCATATACCAAAGATAATATTCATGCAGCCATTACTCTTACTAGTTTTCCAGATGACCCAATGATTGCAGAAACCTGTCTAAAAATCTTGCAGGATCCAGATGCAAGGAAAAAAGATTCTTTTGCTAATTATCTTCTATTTGGTTGCAGTGGACTGACTGAGCAAAAAGATCGAAGTATTTTTAAAGATCTACAAAAATCTGCTGATTTTTCTGCGGTACTAAAGAGCGATATGCAAGATATTATTAAAACATGGGTATAGTAGTATTAATTCACCGTAACTGCGAGCAGAGCTGCATCATCATCTAAATCTTTTTTCTCTGAAAACAAGAATAATTCTGAAAATATCTCATCGATAAGACTCTGCGAATTTTCTCTATTTCGGCTCTGTAACAATTCAATTAATCTCTGTACAGTATAATATTCATTTTTTTTAGAATTGTAAGCTTCTACTATTCCATCTGTATATAATAATAGCGTATCCCCTAGGTATAATTCTATATTTCGGCAACTAATTTCATTTAAGTATTTTATCCCAAGTGCCATTCCTTCTGTTTCCAATTTGTGTATTGTTCCATCGCTTTTTTTTAAAATAGAGGGATGATGACCACAACAGGTATAGTTCAGAATATGGCTTTCTGTATCATAAATACCAGCCCAAAGTGTAACAAAAATAGCAGTTGCCTCCGTATCTTCAAGAAATAAAGTATTGGATCTTTTGATAATCTCTGAGAGAGAGAAATTTTGCGTAGTAAAGCTACGAATAATACTTCTTAATACTAGCGAATAGAAACAGGCAAACATACCTTTTCCTACAGTGTCTCCGATTAGAAACATAATTTTTTGATCACTAAGCATAATTACATCGTAGAAATCACCTCCAACTTCTTTCGCAGAAAAAAAGCGGAAAGCAATATCCAATTGTGCAAAATGAGGCGTCTCTTTTGGCAAAATTGCGCGTTGCACTTCTCTTCCTAGTAGAAGTTCTTTATGCATAACTTCTTTCTGCGTATTTAAATAACTGCTTTTTTGAATGAAATGATGAAGGGAAGCCATTGCCTCATTAAACATCTTTCCTAAACTATTAATCTCAAACCCGAGTCGATCTGCTTGGTATCTGGACTGCAGATCGCCCTGTGATGCCCGTTGCATGACAAAATAGAGTTGTTGAAGAGGCTTTGCAAATCGATAAGTAAGGATTAGAACGACACATCCGCCTATTATTAGAATAGTAACAAAAAAGGTTCCAATACGTACGAAATTACTCTGACATCCTTGATAGAAATTACGCTTATGAGTAGCACTTACAAGAGAGAAAGAACTATTTTGAATAGGAACAATAATAGAAAATTTTTTGCTTTTAACTATAATGAATTCATAACCCTTGTCTTCCTTATGAACAGATTTGATATTTTTCAACAAACGTCCCTTACATTCTAATGTATTACCGATAGAGGGTGGTTTCTTTGTTGTTAAACAGAGAAGCCTAGAACAAGCGTAAATTTTATCTTTTGCACCGATTAAATAAGAATCCAAAGGAAATGGCATTTTTATCATAGATGTAATCGTTTGGAAAAAGGGATCCAATGGCAAAGCGATAGATAAATATTCTTTCGATGAGATGGGCCTTATGCAGATAAGATCTTCTTTGGTAAAAAAAAATCCATTTTTATGATTTTGTACAAGGATATTGCTATCAAAAGTAGTAAAATCTTTACCTATATAATATGCATTAGAGGAAGCTGTACAAATTAATTTGCCATCAATAACCGTTAAGATGAGCAATTGATCATTGTTCATTCTTTGTAATGCATCTTGTGCACCTAGTTCTTTCACTGAACAGAGTTTGTATGTAAGTTGTTTCAGTCGATCCTGCTGTAGTTGAATTGACTGCTCGAATGCATATGATATATGTTGTGATATGAACCGTAAACCCTGAAAAAGATTCCTTTTAGTATCTCGGTATTCGTACCAAAATACAAAAACAAAATAAATAAATAATGGTATTATTAGGAAAACTATATAAACAGTTATATTTCTACGAACAAACGATTGCAACATATAAGAAGAATATTTATTCTTTAATATAGATTTAGTCATTATTTCAATACCAATTTCTCTATTTTTGCATGCTACCACAAAAAATTCTGAGTTTACAACATCCGTTTGTGAAACATTGGAAAAAATTACGAACTGAAAAAAAATACAGAGAAGAACAAAGATCTATTATTATTTTCGGGAAAAAAATGATTTTAGAGGCAGCTACCTCCTATGTAATCAAAAGACTTTTAATTTCCAATATTTCTCCTCAGCCTTTCTCCGCTCTCCAAACCTATATTGTTTCCGAAGAAATCATGGAGAAAATTTCTGGAATGAAAAACCCTGAATTAATAGCGGCAGAAATCGACCCTCCTCATCCTGTATCGCTAGATAAAACGCAACATCTATTAGCCTTAGATCGCATTTCGGATCCCGGTAATTTAGGAACTCTTATTCGCTCCTCCTGGGCTTTAGGGATAGATGGAATTTTACTTTTACCGGGTTGTGTAGATATTTTTAATGATAAAGCATTGAGAGCGGCTAAAGGAGCCTCTTTACATATACCCTTTCAACACATAGAAGAAAGTGATCTCTACAACTACGCACATACATTTTCAATATATATAGGTGATATAGAGGGCGCGGATTTTCAAAAGGTACATTACGAATCGCCTTGTATCCTTCTATTAGGCAATGAAGCGAATGGTATATCTAAAAGTTTTAGTGCGATTGGGGAAAAAATAACTATTCCAATGAAAAATTGTACTAATTCTTTGAATGTCAGTACTGCAGGAACATTATTACTACATAAAATTTTAAGTTCTGTACATTAAAGTAATGTTTGATTAAAGTCTTACCGCATCTTTGTAAATGGGGTTAACGTATGAGTGTAAATTTCTATGCAAATTATATCTATCCAAACTATGTTGAAGTAGTACAACCGCATAAGATTGATGAAATAATTCAAGAATTAAAAACAGCTATTTTAGCAGATAAATCCGAGCGCATACAAGAGTTATTAAATGGCGATTTAGATAATGAAATCTCATCCAAACTTGTGTCAGATAGTCTATTATCTCTACAGGAAGGCCAATTATCACAAGCTCATGCTATTTTACATTCTAAAGCCTTTCAAGAGATAGCGACAGAAAATTTAACAGCAATATTTGATAACCTTATATCTCAGAAAAAATTCAAAATTACAGCACTTTTACTAGATACAGACAAAATATATCAAATGCAGGAGGAACTTTTTGATATCTTAGAAAGAGCTATTATTACAGAAAATAATGACATCATAGAGATAATACTAAATTCTAACAAAGTAGATGAACTTCCAGAAGAGAGAATAAAAACTTGCTTTGTCAAGGCTAAACAGACTAGAAATCTATCGATTATTGAAAGTCTTTTAAACAGCAGAAAAATCTCTTTGTTACCTGATGCGGTTGTAGAATGTTTTATAAATCCTACCAATGAATTTGATATAGACATTGCAATCTGCATTATTAACTCAAGAAAGTTTTCACAAATATCTGACGAAGATTTAGAAATCGCTTTCTTCAATGCGGTTAATAAAAAAACAAGACTGGTAGAACAGATATTAAACTCCTATAGAATAGATGATCTTTCATCAGAAATTTTAATGAATACCTCCCCTTACAATGAAGCAATAAAAATTCGTTGGAAAGAACGATTGCATCTTTCTAACCTTCATGAAAATTCATTTAAAGACAATCTAAGTTCTTATTTAAATATCGCTATTTATAATCAAGATTATCTTGATATACTAAATATATTAAATTGTAAGGAATGTAATAATCCTGAGCGATTTCCGATAAATCAATTAGAAACTATCTTTACCTCTTCTGTATATAAATCGCATACTCGAGAAATATTGAAAGCACTATTAGAGTCTCAAAGAGTATCTGAAATAAACGATTACTATTTTAAGGAAATAATAGAATTTTTATTAGATAATGATAAAGATTTAATGCAAAGATTTATTTGTGCCGATCCCGAAAGAACACAAAAATTTGCCTCTTATTCTTTTGAGAAAGCCTTAAGTAACGGTTACGAAAATAAAATAAAGAATTTTTTGTCTCTTTATCCTAACATTGAAATAAATTTAATGCCTTCTCTTATATCTGCTCTAGAAGAACATAATCTGTCTTTGGCAGAAGCATTTCTATCTACTAATAAAATTACACAGGAAGATTTATTATCACTTACATACAATACAATATTGAATCAGCAAGTTGATCTTTTACATACACTAGTATCATCGAGTGCATTCATTCATGAAAAACTCCGTTCGATACTAGAGATGCATTTCTCAGCCTCACCATTTCAGGTGACTGCGTTAGACTATGTCATAAAAAATAATCTTCCTGAACTTACAAAAACTATTTTATCTCTCGATATTCTTTCAAAAGAAACTTTTCCGACTTCTAAGATCATTAAACATGCAATAGAAAATAATAAAGATGAAATACTGCATGAATTATTGCTTAACTCCTCGCTTTTGGATAGAAAGAATGCTTTGCAAATCATCTATTTTGCAGTAACAAAAAATAATCTCCAATTACTAGAAACAACCTTAACTACTGTATCATTTTCTACTGAAGACTTACTTCCGCTTCTTAATTCTTTAGTAAGACAAAATCGACCACAATTGTTAGAAATTCTACTACACATTATTCCATTTTCTGAAGAAAAGTTGCTTTCAAGTATAGATCTTGCTTTCCAGCTTAAGAGTACAAAAAATTTATCTATCCTTGCTTCTTGTGAACAAATCTCCAGAAAAAATTTGCTACCTATTCTTCAACATGCTGTAGAAAGCCAAGAAGCAAAAGTTGTCTCTGCTATCTCTTGCTCTAAAAATATTGTAATAGATGATTTACAGCCTATCTTTGAGGATTCTTTAAAAAATTATAAATTATCTATGATACAAGGACTTAAATCTTGTAAACAGTTTTCTAAAGGGTATTTATTGAAAGTTATTGAACAGGCTATCCAAAATAAAAATCTTCCTATTGTAAAGGCATTGATATGTTCTAACCATTTTGACCAATATGACATTTCTTCCTTGTTACATTCCACTTCAGGAAATCTAGCCATGATTGATGTCTTTCTTACCATATTAACATCTGATAAACTTAATACAACTTTATTGGGTGATTTATTAAATCAAACTACTCTTATTAATTCATTAAATAAGGAAATTTTAATAACATTGAAAAACTCTTTTTCTAACGATGGATCAGTTTATTTACAACACGCCTTAGAAACTAGAAATACAGAAGCTGCAACAATACTTTTAGAAAAATTTAATCAATTTTCAAAAGGATATGTTTTGAATCTTGTAGAAGATTTAATAAAACAAAATTTTAAAACTCATCTTCTCACGCTTCTCTCTTCTTACCGATTTACCATAGAAGAATTAGAGGAGTTTAACAAAATGAGTCCCGATGATTTTAAGTGGATTTTTAAGGGAAAAATTCGATCACTATTAGAATACATAAGTTAATTTCTTTATAAATATCCTTATTTAACAGGGTAAAATGTCTACGATTGAACATATTACTGCTCACGAAATTCTTGACTCTAGAGGATATCCAACTCTTCGCGTTACTACTTTTACGAATGACGGCTACCGAGGTACAGCTGATGTCCCTTCTGGCTTATCTACAGGTATGAAAGAGGCGTTAGAACTTAGAGATGGCGATTGTACAAGATATCATGGGAAAGGCGTCTTAAAAGCTATTAAAAATGTTATTGAAATTATTTATCCGTCTCTAAAAGGAAAATCCATTTTTGAACAATCCACTATAGATCAGTGCATGATTGGATTAGATGGAACACCCAATAAATCTCATTTAGGTGCAAATGCTATATTGGGCGTCTCTATATCTGTAGCGAAAGCAGCCGCAAAGGTTGCTAAAGTCCCTCTATATTCATATCTTAGTATTAATAAATCTATTTGCCTTCCAAGACCTATGGTAAATATAATTAATGGTGGGCAACATGGACAAAATAGTTTAGCCTTTCAAGAATTTATGATTTTCCCTCATAATTTTTTTACTTTTAAAGATTCCATTCGAGCGGCTTGCGAAGTATTTTATGCTTTAAAGAAAATTCTGTTGGAAAAAAATTATTCTGTAGCTGTAGGAGACGAAGGAGGATTTTCACCCAATTGTACTGATCCAGAAGAAGCACTAGAAATGATCAAATTATCTATCGAACATGCCAATTATAAACTGGATACAGATATCAATATAGCATTAGACTGTGCTGCTTCTTCTTTTTATGACGTAGAAAAAGAATTATATATAGATAATCACTATAAAAGAGATACACACCAACAAATCAACTATCAATCTCATTTGACCAATACCTTTCCGATCTATTCTATCGAAGATGGCTTAGCGGAAGGAGATCTATTAGGTTGGCAAGAACTTACTAAAAAATTAGGGAAAAAGATTCAATTAGTTGGCGATGACCTATTTTGCACAAACTCTATACTACTACAAGAAGGGATAGAAAAGGGCATGGCAAATGCGATCCTTGTTAAATTAAATCAAGTTGGCACATTAACAGAAACATTAGAAGTTATTCAGTTAGCCCGAAAGCATAAGTATAATATAATTGTGTCGCATCGCTCTGGAGATACAGAAGATACTTTCTTAGCAGATTTCGCAGTGGGTGCTGGCGCTAATCAGGTTAAATTTGGTTCTGTTTGTCGTTCAGAACGGACAGCAAAATACAATCGATTACTCGAAATTGAACGAGAAATCAGCCTTTAATATAGTAATATTTATTTTAATAAAATCATATTGAAAATTAATGAAATTGTTTCTATTTATTATAAATATATCACTAACCTTAATTGTTTTAACATGGTCTATAAAATTGCTTTATTTGGTGAAGCTGAGAAGGGAGCTTTTGCAAAACCTCTTCATTTTCAATCTATTAACGAGCTTGCTGAATTTTTAGGCAATCCTCCAAAAGAAAGCCTGGGAATTTTTTTCGCTATTCAAGCCTTGTTATATAACCGCGAAGTATTTTTTTTTCGAGTACAGGAGGAGGGCTTTAGTGAAAATCAGTACTTTACAGGTTTAAAAAATTTAGAAAGTCAAATTATCGGAGAAATTTCAGCAATTGGGCTTCCAGGTGTCGGAAATGAAAAAATAATCGATCTAAGTACAAACATCTGTGAAACATATAAACGCATTCTCATTACCACAGAAAAAGATTTATACGATTATCTGACTTCCTTTAAGCAATCTAGTACTTAGTTAAAGTAAGATTCGAGACCTTGCGTTGTTGGTTCCAATGCCTTTTCGCCTACCTTCCAGTTTGCTGGGCAAACCTCTCCGTATTTCTCAAAGAAAATTAGAGCATCTAATATACGTAGTACCTCGTCTATAGATCTGCCAATAGGGAGATCATTGATTAACTGATGGCGTATGATACCCATTTGATCAATTAGAAAGAGACCTCGAAAAGCAACTCCCTCTTTCTTATTAAGTACATGATAAGAGGTTGCAATCGTCTTATTTAAGTCAGCTACTAGTGTGTAGGAAATTCCTTCTATCCCACCCTTTTTCTTAGGAATTTGTAACCAGGTAGAGTGGCTATATGGACTATCTACTGAGCAAGCAACCACTTCTGCATTTCGCTCGTGAAAATCCTCTAATTTATCCTGAAATTTATGTAATTCCGTAGGACACACAAATGTGAAATCTAGGGGATAGAAAAAGAATACAACATACTTCCCTAAAAAATTTTGTAGAGAAAAGTCATCCAAAATTTGACCTTTCAATACTGCTTTGCTATTAAATATTGGCGCCGGTTGTCCAATGAGTAAACTCGACATATAATTTCTCCTTGGTAATAATTTTACTACATCGATTTAATGTAGCAAAATCTGTAATTTGGGGATAAGATTCTAATGGTAAATTTCTCTTGCATTACCAATCCACTGTTCCTTAGCTATTGTAGTTGTACCACCATGACCTGGATAGACAAGAGTGTTACCAGGCAAACCAGCAATCTTTTTTAGAGATTTCCACATATCCTTTGGATTGGCTGAGGGTAGAGATATAGTACCTATATTACCTTTGAATAACGTATCTCCAGAAAAAAGAGTCTTTTCTTTTGGAAAGAAAAGAACAACCCCTCCAGGACTGTGGCCAGGTGTATGAATCACTTGCAAAGTAATTTCCCCTAGTATTATATCCATATTATCCTGGAAAAATATATCTGGTGAAACAGGTGGTATTGCCATAGGAAATGGAATTAAATCACTTCCCGGATTTCTTAAATTTTCTGCATCAAGCGGATGGACATAAAGTATTGCACCCGTTTCTCGCTTAAGCACCGCCGCATCTGCAATATGATCAAAATGCGAATGAGTAAGATAAATATGTACAATTTCAAGTTTAGATTTTTGTGCGGATTCTATAAAAAAATCCTTTGCCCCCATTCCAGGATCGATGACTGCTGCTTTCCCAGTTGTTTCACATCCAATTAAATAAGAGTTTGTAGCTAGTGGTCCACAAACAAAAGTATGTATTATCATAATTGTATCAAATCCAGATTGCACCGAAGAGGACTTGAACCCCTATCGTCCGATTCGTAGTCGGATGCTCTATCCAGTTAAGCTATCAGTGCAAATTAACTTTTTGTTGTTTTAATAATTATTTTCTGATTAACACACAATAAAAGGGACCTTTTTTAAAGGTCCCTTTTATTGTAAGAACAATGGAGTTTACATCATTCCCATACCCGGCATGCCGCCCATGCCGCCCATGCCGCCCATCATATCATCAGGCGATCCTCCTCCTAAAGATTTTTTAGGAGTAGGTTTTTCTGTAATCATGGCTGCGACAGTAATTAGCAACGACGCAATAGAAGATGCATTTGTCAAAGCACTACGAGTAACAAGGACTGGATCAATGATTCCTGATTCGACAAGATCTTTATATTCATCTGTCATCCCATCATATCCCCAATTTCCTGTATGCTCAAATACTTTTTCTACAATTACTTCTGCTCTTTGACCACAATTCTTTGCAATCGCTAGGAGAGGCGCAAATGCTGCTTTATAAATGATATTCTTGCCGATTAGTTCATCTCCTTCCAGATGCAACTTGTCAAGGCTTCGGATGGCTCTAAGAAGGGCGACACCACCTCCTGGAACAATTCCGCCAAATACAGCCGCTTTAGTCGCGTGTAGCGCATCGTCAACTCTCGCTTTTTTTTCTTTCATTTCAGCTTCTGTTGCAGCTCCTACATGAATCACTGCGACACCACCTGACAATTTTGCGAGTCTCTCTTCTAAATTTTCTTTTTCATATTTAGAAGTTGTTTTTGCTATTTCTGCTCGGATTGTATTTACTCGCGTTTGGATTTCTTTTGAATCGCCGACTCCATCCACAATAATGGTGGATTCTTTGCCAATTTTTACAAGTTTAGCTCTACCTAAATCTTGAGCGCAAATCTCTTCAAATTTACAACCTAGCTCTTCAGAGAAAACTTTTCCTCCAGTTACTATAGCTATGTCTTGTAAGATAGCCTTTTTTCGATCGCCAAAAGCAGGAGATCTCACAGCACATAGAGACATTCCTCCTTTAAGCTTGTTAATTACTAGAGTAGCTAATGCATCGCCATCTATATCTTCTGCTATAATAAGTAATGGTTTTTGTTCCATTTCTCTTACTTTTTCAAGTATAGTGACCACATCTTTAACATTAGATAATTTCTTGTCAGTGATGAAAATATAAGGATCTGCTAATTCAACAGCCATTTTTTCTGGGTTAGTTACAAAATAAGGAGATAGATATCCCTTATCAAATTGAAGTCCTTCTACAACATTGAGTGTAGTTTCAATACCTCTTGCCTCTGCTATAGTAATTGTTCCATCATTGCCCACTTTAGCCATCGCCTCTGCAATAATTTCTCCAATTTCTAGATCGTTATTCGCAGAAATTGTAGCGATTTGTTTAATCTCTTCAGGCTTAGATATAGTTACAGCAGATTTTTTTAAAACCTCATCTAGAAAAGTAACTGTTTTGTCAATACCTCTTTTTAAGCTCATTGGATCTGATCCAGCGATAACATTTTTAACGCCTTCGCTAAAGATAGCCTCGCTCAAAACAATGGCAGTTGTAGTACCATCGCCTGCGATGTCAGCTGTTTTTTTTGATGCTTCTTTAACAAGCTGTGCACCCATGTTTTCAAACTTATCCTTTAATGTAATTTCTTCAGCTACTGTAACTCCGTCTTTAGTAGATAAAGGTGAGCCATAACTTTTTTTTATAACTACATTGCGCCCTTTGGGACCGAGTGTTACTATTACTGCTCTTGCTAGCTTTTTTACTCCTGTTAAAAGAGATCGCAATCCTTCTTCCTGGTGTTTAATCAATTTAGACATAGAATACCCTTTTTTTGAATGTTATTATTGAATAATTGCAAGAATATCATCTTCAGACATAACAAGATAATCTTGGTCTTCTCTAGTTACTTCCATTCCAGAATAAGAGGAGAATAATACTGTATCTCCAGTAGATACTTCCATCGGAAGCACACCACCTTCCTCACTCATTTTTCCAGGGCCTATTGCTACTACAGTTCCTTGTTCAGGCTTTTTCTGTACTGAATTTGGAAGGAGGACACCATTTTTAGTAGATACAGCTTCTGCTCTTTTGATTAAGAGTCGATTACCGAGTAATCTAATATGATTTACAGACATGAGATATACCTCTTTCTTAAGATAAAATTAAAAAGAAAAGGTATCAATTTATTATGTTTCTGTCAAGAAAAGATCTAAATAACTGGCAGATGAAGCCTCTGTTTGCTAATTTTTCAGACTTAAAGAATGAAATTTTTTTATAGATATCTCCCATATGACAAAAATTCTATTCCTGCTAATCTACTCTTTATGCAAACTCCAAATCCAGAGCAATACGCGGCGATTCATCATACAGAAGGTGCTTTGCTAATTATAGCAGGTGCTGGCGCTGGAAAAACACAAGTTATCATAAGACGCATCATACATCTTATGGAAACTGGCGTGCCTCCAAATAAAATTCTTGCGCTTACATTTACTAACAAAGCAGCGAGAGAAATGTCAGATCGCATTATAGGAGAAGGATATACTTCTGTATTATTAACTACCTTCCATTCGCTAGGTGTCAGAATCCTACGCGAATGTATCGAGCAAATTTCCGGTTATACAAAAAACTTTACTATTTACGACGAGAAAGATAGTTTAGAGATAATTAAAACTACTCTTAGCGAATTAAATATATCTTTCGATAAATCAAAACTCTATTCTATAAAATCGCAGATTTCTAAAATGAAGAATGAATGGGATACATCGCTGTTAGAAAATGACCATACAATTCGAACCATTTGTCGTACTTATCAAGAACAACTCCATCAAAATAATGCAGTAGATTTTGATGATTTATTGTTATTTCCAGTACAAATTTGGAAGAATAACCCAGATGTTCTTAAACAGTACCAATCTAGGTGGAATTTTATTTTAATCGATGAATATCAAGATACAAATCATGTGCAATATCTGTTTGCATCACTGCTCGCGGAAAAACACAGGAATATTTGTGTTGTTGGAGATCCAGACCAATCAATTTATTCATGGCGCGGTGCAAAGTTAGATAATTTTACTCATTTTCAAAGTCAATATCCTGATTCTCGGGTTATTTATCTCGAGCAAAATTACCGAAGTACAGAACATATTCTGGAAGCTGCTAATTCTTTAATCGCTCACAATCAGAATAGAATGAAAAAATCTCTTTGGAGCAATTTAGGCAAAGGAGAGCTAGTGAAGACATATTCAGCCTCTACTGATAAAGAAGAAGCTAAATTTGTGATAGAAACTATTATTCAATATCAGAAAAAAAACATTTCTCTTTCAGATTCTGTAATTTTTTATCGAACGAACAGTCAATCTCGTATTTTGGAAGATGCACTCCTTAAAAACAATATTCCTTATCGAATTATTGGAGGCATATCTTTTTATCAGAGAAAGGAGGTTAAAGATTTAATTTCTTTCTTGCGAATTGCATTATGTCCGCATGATTCTTTAAGCTTTATAAGATCTATTCATATACCAAAGCGCGGTATTGGAGAAAAGACTATCTCGTTGATCAACGCACTTGCAATTGACAAACAAATTCCTATCTTTACGCTTTGTGAACACATCGTATCCGATAGAATTGATTTTCCTGTGAAACGAATAAAACAATCTCTAGCATTGTATGTCAATCAAATACAAACGATACAAGAAATGGTAAGAGACTCCATATCTTTACCATCTATCTTGCGTTATATATTAAAAGACACAAAATATTTGGATCTGTTATCACAGGATGATAAAGATATTTACCTCGATCGAAAGGCAATTACAGAAGAATTAATCTCAAAAGCAGTAGATTGGTATAGAGAGTTCCCTCATCTTCATCCATTACAATTTTTAGAGGAGTTAACACTCACAAATACAAAACGAGAAGCTGATGCAAAGGATATACTCTCTTTAATGACACTACATCATGGGAAAGGCCTTCAATTTTCTGTTGTATTTATTGTAGGACTCGAAGAAGACATCTTTCCACATATTAATGTAAAACATACGCCCCAGTCTTTAGAAGAAGAACGGCGATTATTGTATGTAGGAATGACGAGGGCAAAACAAATTCTTTACATTACTAGCGCTCAATATCGATTGTTATTTGGAGTATCTAAAGTAATGCACCCTAGTCGATTTTTACGTGAAATTAACCCAGCGCATATAGAACGCATACAATCGAAATTGCATAAAGAGCCAAATGAATCTGGATTCGCGGTTGGGACCTCTGTCCGGCATAGAAGTTTTGGCATAGGCATTGTTAAGCGACAATATAACACATCTTTTGGGATTACTTATGATGTATTATTTGAGACTACAGGAGAAATGCATTCTTTAATTGCAAAATATGCAAAGCTTGAAAGAGCTATTTCCGAGACAAGTGATTCTTTAAGAATTTAGCAATTTCCATCATATCAACAGCACTTGAACTTCCAAAAACTTTAGATAATTTATCATCCGGGAGAATCTTTCTGCGATTATTAGGGTCTTGCAAATTATGCATTTTTATATATTGCCAGATTTTTTTTGTTACATCCCCACGAGATAATTCTTTAGCATCTACTATAGCTTCAAGTGATGGACTTACTTTCCATAGAGAAGAAAACCCACTACCTTTCTTTCCTTTTCTAAGACTCTTTACATAAGCATGTTTGGGATAATTTACATACTTCGTGGTGAGTTGCTTAAGATCATTTACGATCACATCGCAATCTGGATAATTTGAACAAGAAAAGAAAATTTTCCCAAAGCGAGACCGCCTAGTTTGAATCATTCCATCACAGCCAATGGCAGGACACTTCGGCATATCCTCTGGCAAATTCTCTCCAGGTTTCGGAATATTCACAATTCCTTTACAATCTGGATACTTACTACAACCTAAAAATGGACCAAATCTTCCATGACGAATAATCATATCACTGCCACATTGGGGGCATTTTTGTTCCCAGTTAAATGTTTCTGGATAATCACTTTTATTAAAAGATAATGCTTCAAGAGAGGTTGTAAAATCACAATCTGGATATTTAGAGCAACCGTAAAAATAACGATTTTTCGACCATATTTTTTGTAGATGTTCTCCACATTTGGGACACATTATATCAGTATCAATTTTTGGTACATGTGCATTTTCTTCAGCCGATTGAACGAGTGGCATAAATTGCTTCCAAAACTCATCGAGAAACTGTTTCCAGTCTTTATGATTCTCTGCAATTTCATCTAAGTCATTTTCCATATTAGCCGTGAAATCGATATCCATAATAAGTCGAAAGTTATCCTTCAACATTTGAATAATGACTACTCCAAGTTCTGTCGGTTTTAAATGACCTTTTTCTTTGGTTGTATAGGCTCTACTAATAATTTTATTCATAATCGTGGCATAGGTAGAAGGTCTACCGATACCTGATTTTTCTAACTCTTTCACAAGTGATGCTTCTGTAAAACGCGCGGGTGGTTTTGTAAAAGATTGTATGGTGTGTATTTTCTTTTTACTGAGTATTTGTCCAACTTCAAGTTCTGGCAGTAAATGCTCTGATTCTTTTTCCTCTATTTTATCTATTTTTTCCTCATATAGAGCAAGAAAGCCGGAAAACTTTATAATGGATCCATTCGCGCGTAATATAATATCTCTATCCGTTGTAATTTCACACATTACTGTATCGTAAATAGTCGGATTCATTTGAGAAGCAATAAAACGCCTCCAGATTAAAAAGTATAACTTATATTGGGTTGGATCAAGATGCTCTCGAATAGCTTCTGGGAGTCGGAAAATATTAGTGGGACGAATAGCTTCATGGGCATCTTGTGATGTTTTTTTAGTTATGTATGCCTTAGGTTTCTCGGGAAGATAGTCTCTGGAGAACTGTCCTATAATGTAGGCTCGAGCTTGTTGAATGGCTTCCGGGTCTGCACGAACGGAGTCTGTACGCATATAGGTGATTAAACCCTCCGACTCCCCATTGCCAAGCTCTATCCCTTCATACAAACTTTGTGCGATACTCATAGTTCTTGCGGGAGAAAATCCAAAGTGACGACTGGCTTCCTGCTGCAAAGTAGAAGTAATAAATGGAGGGACTGGATGTCTCTTTTTTTCTCGTCGCTCGACCTTTGAAACGACAAAGGTGGCATCTTGCAATTGCTTTACAATAGCTTGTGCATCTGCCTCTCGAGAAAGAGTTATAATGTTTTTATGGTTATCTTTATTCTCTTTTTCTAATCTTTTTCCATGGATGTTAATCACCGTTGCCGTAAAACTTGCGTCTTTTACAGCAAGATCTGCATAGATATTCCAGTACTCTATTGGAACAAATGCACTGATTGCCTGTTCTCTTTCTACTACGAGTAGCAATGCAACAGATTGTACCCGTCCGGCGGACACGATACCATCTCTTCCCTTGTGGACTCGCCTTTGCAATAAAGGAGAGATCTTATAGCCGACAATTCGATCGAGTAATCTCCTAGCTTGCTGTGCATTAACTAAAGATTGATCAATCTCTCGCGGATGTTGCAGCGCGTCTAATATTGCATCTTTTGTGATGGAATGAAATGTAATGCGCTGAAAGCGTGTTCCTTTAGGAAGAATTTGTGCAATGTGCCAAGCAATCGCTTCTCCTTCTCGATCAGGATCTGGCGCAAGATAGACGACATCCGCCGCTTTAGCACTTTTTTTGAGTTCATTAATCACCTCTTTTTTATCAGGCAAAGTTTGATAATCTGGCTTAAAATCATTTTCTATATCAATACCAAAGCCCTTTTTGGGCAAATCTCTAACATGCCCCACCGAAGAAGCAAAAGTGAAGTTATTAGGTAGAATTTTCTTTAACGTCTTGATTTTTGTCGGTGATTCAACGATAATCAGTGTTTTTTTCTTCATACTTGAGGGAAAGCCCTTGCGCTTATTTTTGGTTGTAACTTTCTTTGTAAGGATTTAAAGAAAATTTTTTCACTGTTTTTTCCTATTTTGGAGACTTAGCCTAGTGATTTTGAAAAATTTTCAAAAGCAAAAAATAATGTTTTTTAAAAAGATACAAGTTTTTATTCATTCTTACATATGTATTTTTACAAAAAAGTGTTTTTTTTTGTATTGCTTATTATATTTATCATTTATAGAAAGCAGCCAAATAGATCTACCTAAAAATTTTATTGATTCATTTGAAGAGTGTATGGGTAAAGAAACTACACTGTGGAGCCATGTCGAAGATAGCGATTTATATGTGCTAAAATTTTTTGAAAATGTATTTTCTAAAAAAATTCAAGAGCTTTCCTCTTCTTCCCAAAATTTTTCTATCCCTCACATTTTACATATTATTTGGATTGGTCCCAAACCTTTTCCGTCAGAGTCGATTAGCAATATAGAGAGTTGGATTCGGTGGCATCCGAACTGGACTTATAAATTCTGGACCGATCGTCCTCGACCTCTACCTCACAGAGCAATGGAACTTTCGTTCATAGATTCTTTAGGAGCATTTCCACTACAAGCGTGTTTTTTAGAATCAAATAACTATGGAGAAAAATCTGATATCCTCCGGTATGAAATTTTATATCGAGAGGGTGGGGTATATACAGATCACGATGTAGAATGTTTTTGCTCTTTTGATTCCTTGATCAATCATTTTGATTTCTTTTGCGGACTTGAACCCCCTCATCCATCTATTATTAATGGCGCAATTACTGTTTGTAATAATTTAATTGGCTCTAAGCCCAACCATCCAATTTTAGATAAGACGAAGACATATGTTCAAGAGCGCTGGGAAAGAGGCAAACAATTATTTTGCGCGCCAGATATGCCATCTATCATTTCTAGAGTTGCTTATCGTACCTTTACTTCTTTTGATTTAGCTGTTAAAGAACTTCTCAACGCCACGAGTCAAAATAATATTGTTTTTCCTGCAGGCTATTTTAATCGATTAGATAATAAATATGGAATATACGCGCATCATCAATATGCTACTACTTGGTTTAGCAATGAAACAAACTTTGAACGATCCCTTCGGAAAAGGGTTGAATATATAGCCAAAAAAAGCAATCACCTTCTCGCGATCTTATCTGCCTTATCAGTACTGCAAATTATTACTCTCGGATATATCATTCATAAACGCTATGCTAACTAAAGAGCAATTATCTATCTATCGAAAGCAAGGATTTATAATAGGTCCAGAGGAAACTGAAGAAAAATTCCTAAAAAGAATTCATATTTGTACCAGTCCATTTTCTCAAGAGTATTTTCCAGTATCTTCACCTAATATATTTAATAAGGATCAAATTACATCGCTACTGAATCGAAATGTAAAATATCGACATAAAAAATATGAGAGTTTGCTAGCTGCTTTTTCCTGGTTACCTGTTTTTCTGAGTAATCATAAACTTCCTTTTTGGATAGGAGGTGCCGTATGGATATGTTCCAAGACTGATGTAGTGATCCCCATTCTACAACTTAGAGAACACTTTGTAAAACCACGCAGAAGAACTCTGTATTTACCAGAAGAAATTTGTATCCACGAAGCTCTACATGCCATGAGAACCTCATTTGAAGAGCCAAAATTTGAAGAACTTTTAGCTTACTCTACCTCGCCAAATTTTATTCATAAGTGGTTTGGTCCTCTTTTTCAAACGAGTTGGGAATCTACCTTATTTCTTATCTTTTTAGTTTTAGGAAGTATTGGCGCTCTTTTTTTTTACATTTGCATAATTCCTTTCTTAGTCTATCTTTTGTTTTTGATTGTACGACTCTACTCTCGTCATAAGGCTATGTCTCGATGCACTAAAAATTTAAAAAAGTTATTCCCAGAAGTTGAAACTTTTTCTATGATTATTCATTTGACTGATACAGAAATTTTCGAGTTTAGTCGAATGTCTCAAAAAGAAATTTCTTTCTACATAAGAAGTCAATCTTGTCCGCGATGGAGACAAATTTCAACTCTGTTTAAATATGATCCTAAGGAAAACCCATTGAATAACCATAAACGAATGATAGAAACGATAATTGCATCCTGTTTTAAACAGACACCGAAATTTATAAAGAGAATCACAATTGGTATTAGCAATGAAATATATGAAGTAGGATTGAGAAATCGAGTAGTTATAGTTCGACTTAGTCATTATGATAAGTTCTTGATGGGTTCACATGATCATATCCCAAAATTCCGATCTTTAGGTATCAAAGTACCAGAAATTCTCGCAGAAGATTATAGTAAGTCTGAGATTCCTCTATCTTATCAGATTCAAAGCAAAATCGAAGGTCAAGACTTAGGAGAAGTAATAGAAAATCTCTCCCACAACCAGTTGAAATCTCTAGCAAAAGAGGTAGCTTACATTTTTACAAAAGTAAAAACGATACCCTCTTCTAATAAATTCGGAGTTATTTGGGGAGGAGGAGACAACGATACTAGTGACACTTGGACAGAAAGAATGCAAATCTGGATAGAGGAATCAAGAGAAAGAGGAATAAAAACAGGTATCATGGATCCTGAAATGGAATCGATTGCTAATAAATTATTTGAACGCTACAAATTCTATTTTAGTAACATAATTCCTACAACATATTATGGTGATATCTGTTCTAAAAATATTATGATTCATAATGGTGTCTTCAATGGGTTAGTTGATTTAGACGGACTTACACAAGGAGACCCTTTAGAAGCAATCGGGAGAATCAAAATATCTTGGTATGGAACTCAATACGGCGAAATTTATGTGAATGCAATTATGCATGAATTAGGGTTGTCTTCCGGACAAAGAGAATTAGTAACTCTGTATGCGCTTCTTAATAAAATTTCGTGGGCTTGTGAAAATGGAATCCAATTTAATGAAAACACTAAAGCTGAAATAAATTGGGAAAAAGCGAAACGTGATAAGAAAGTGATAAAAATACTAGCAGAAAAATTGATGCTTAATAAGATATAAGATTGTTGAATTTCAAATATAATCCTGGAGAAGTTGCATTTCTTTATAAAAACGCAATTGATCCCGCCATGCAGCAGCTTCTTCAATCTGAGCAATCATAAACTTCCTTTTTAGATAGGGAGTATAGTTCTTCTCTTAGTCTATCTTTCGTTTCTTATTGTGCGACTCTACTCTTGTCATAAGGCCATGTCTCGATGCACTAAAAATTTAGGAGCATTATTTCCATAAATTGAAATTTTTTCTATTATTATTCATTTAGAGAAATTTTAGAGTTTATTTGAATATCTCAAAAAGAAATTTTGTCTTATAGATTAACAGTCAATCTTGCTTGTTTGCGATGGGAACAAATTCTACCTTATTTTATTATTAAAATAATTTTATTAATTAATATATAAAAATAATTTTATTTAATTATTTCTTCATTTATTAAGATTTATAACATATCGATCATCAATCAGTTACATTTTTTATTATTTTGTTTCAAATAAAAAGATGAATCAATATATAATAGATAACTAATATAAATAATATATTTATTAAATGCTAATACTATAAAAATTTTAGATAACGGATTAGATTACATACCAGTAATTAGTACTGTAAGTAATTTAATCAATATTGTCGCTAAAATAGCTTTTTTAAAGATCAATAAAGAATCTGTTGATAACTTCCCCTATTTCGTTCATCTGTTTCAAAAAAGTTATGTGCGATGCATTACATTGTTGATTCCTATTTTAGGAAATATAGCTGTTTTATTATATGATACTATGAGCAGCCCCTCAATTGTGCAGGAAGACAATTGTAATTTGCCTAAAGCCGAAATAAACACATCAGCGGAAAGTATCATAAAAAAAGAATTTCCAGCTCAGAAGAATCCAAAATTGCAAACACCAACCAGAAGCAGTGTTACACAAAAAGAAAATATCACAAATTCTAGTATCCCCAATCTTAGTTCACATACAGATAGTATCCAACAAAAGATTCAAAATAATTATAAAGAATTTCTAGCTCAGAAGAATCTACAATTAAAAACATTAAGCACAAGTAGGATAAATTCTCCTGTTTTAGTACAACCTATTGGAATTAACAATATTTCTAAAAACTGCTGGTGCATTTCTGTATTACAAATACTTTGTAACACACCTTTATATGAATACATCATTAGTAGTGATTCGAATTTACAAAAAGGTTTCCCAAAGTTATTTGAATTTATAAAAACCTATAAAGAAAAATCAGAATCTAGTGAGCACTTAGGAACAAAAATAAAGGAAATTCGCGTAGAAGTTAATAAACATCTAGGCAAAAACTTTGTACCGTCTGAAGAGACAGAGGCTGATGCTATAACGTTTATTCTAGAATTATTTGAAAAGCTTAACTTGAGTTATTATATCACCGGAATTACAGCATCTCGTAATGACCAAATCAAGGATTCGATTATTAAACGGGAAGAGCCGTGTATTTTTATAGAACCTCAGAAGATATCCAGCATAGATTTAGATATTGAAGAAATCTTTGATTCAACTCCCTATGAATTAATAGCCGTATTGCGCGCAGAACCAGCACATTATTCTTCACTTATCAAATCAAATGATGGCTATTGGTATAAATGTAACGATAATAAGGTTTCTCAATTACTGAGAGTATTTCAAACTACAATGTTAGAAAATGACCATCGTACTTTCCTAATAGGTTATCGGAAAAACAGTTAATAAGACTTATTAATTATAATGCGACCCCAGTCCGGGATCTTGTTTACAAATAGATCATCCCTTCGATGAAGTTCTCAAAAAAAATCTTGATAGAATTACACATCGTCCTGCAAAAGCTGCATTTCTTTATAGATATGATTGTTCCTTTGACTGATAGAGAAATTTTGGAGTTTAGTCGAATGTCTCAAAAAGAAATTTCATCTTATATTAATAGTCAATCTTGTTTGCGATGGGAACAAATTTTAACTCTACTATATATAAAACGAAAAACTTTATTTTGCTTTATTTTAGTACTTTTTTATGTTTATATAAATCATAAGTAATTAATTATCAAATAGTTAATAAAGTTATAGCTATTGAAAATATCATTGTAATAAATTGATTTTTTTGCTATAATTTTTATTAAAATAACGAGG
>JBOFEG010000026.1:0-1761 GCA_051647685.1 Chlamydiales bacterium | reverse complement strand
CACTTGAAAAAATCTCCCGTGAAGCTGCAACACATAACAAATATTCGCACTACTATAAAACATATAACTCAAATCTTTAGAGTATAAGAGATGCATAGATGTGAATACGAAGAGATTAAGATTCATATAACTGTTTTTTTTAGGTGTGTGCTGAAAACCCGAGAGTGTCCAGAGTATAACTTATAAAGGGTTTTATCACAAGAGTAATCGAAAAAAAAATTATATCTTTCACCATTATTGCAATGTAATAACGTAAATATGCAATATTGTGTATCTTATGTTACATCCTAGATTTTCTTGGATTTAACTTGCTAAAATTCTGTTTTAACATGAATTTATTATTTATTTTCCTTCGTTATCTATAAAACCTATTAATTAAACTATGACTTCTATTGTTGTTGGTTCTGTATATTGTCTTCCTTCCAATTTCAAGCCTAAAGCTTTACTGCACAAATCATGTCTGGGAGCTAAGAAATCGTTTAGGGTGGTTTCACTGTCCAAGATATGTAAGTTCAGTCTTAATGCGCGTTTAATAAATTGTTTACTTATTGCTCATTCAAATCCAATTAGACAGTTGAACAGAATGCATATGCTGCATTAAATGATTTATGCCTATTATCTTAATTAATGTTCTACTCTTTCGCTGTATTTCCCTTCTATAATAGCAAAAGTTCAAGTTATTCTATTTATTTTTTAAACCCAATATGAAGGAAAACTTCTATCACGATAGAACAACTACAAAACATCTGAATCTCATGAAAGGCGGAAAGCCAACACGAAATAGCAAAGGCGAAATAGTAAAAGATGCAGCTTTTCAAAAGAGCACATGTAAGCCGATTTCTAAAATTGACAGAAATAGGAAGTGGTTTTGCAATACTAAAACCATTACACAAAACGAGCTGGATAATTTTAGAAACCAAGTATCATCTAAGAAGGTCTACCAAGTATTGCTTTCACAGGGTAAACTTCCCTTTTCATTGCTCAAACCCACAGAACAAAAAAAGAAGCACACTAATGACTATTCTAAGATATTTGGCAAATCAGCGCAGCGGAAAAGACCCAAATTAGAATATAAAAATGTGGAAGAGCTGCTATCGATGAAAAGCAAAGTCGAAATTGTAGAAAAACAAACATCGGAAGAAAAAGAATCCGTTGAGTATGTGAAGGGGCAGAGCAAGCGAATATGGAACGAGCTATATAAAGTCATTGATAGTAGTGATGTCATTATCCATGTTTTAGATGCAAGGGATCCTATGGGAACTAAATGTGCAGCCGTAAGCAAATATTTAGAAGAAGCCAAGCATAAACACCTGATATATGTCTTAAATAAGGTAGACCTTGTTCCTACTTCTGTCACTGCAGCATGGCTTAGAATATTGAGTAAGGAAAGACCTACAATTGCATTTCACTCAAGTGCACTGAATAATTTTTATGGGAAAAATACGCTTACGAACCTACTTAGGCAATACGCATCTCTGCATAAAAAACCTGAAATCAGCGTGGGTTTCATCGGATTCCCCAACGTAGGTAAGAGTAGCATTATAAATATTCTGCGAAATAAAAAGGTATGCTCGGTAGCACCAGTTCCAGGTCAGACACGCGTGTGGCAATATATAGCATTGTGCGGCAAGATATATCTAATAGACTGTCCTGGAATCGTGCCATATACGAATGAAAAAGATGCTGTATTGAGAGGAGCTGTGAGAATTGAGAATGTCGAAGATCCAGAACTATACGTAGAGGAAATATTAAAAAAGGCAT
>JBOFEG010000025.1:0-6513 GCA_051647685.1 Chlamydiales bacterium | reverse complement strand
AGATGCCAATGTCAAGATAGAGGCAAAACCCAGCTTAGACGGACGTGTTACTTTATCCATTATAGCAAACAAAGGAAAAAAATATACCTTTCACACTATTTCATTTTGTGGAAACACAATTTTTCCAGATAAAGAAATACAAAAGAAAATAGTAATCAAAGAAGGGGATTTTTTTTCTCCCGAAAAATTTCGAACTACTCTTGAGGGTTTGAAAGACCTATATGGAGAGAAAGGATATATAGATGCAAATATTCAATATACTCTTGAATTATTAGAAAACCAAACGAGATATAATGTATCGTTTATTATTGAAGAAGGAAAACAATACAGAATTGGGCTTATTAAGGTACTCGGAAATAAGAAAACTCAAGTCAAAGTTATTCTTCGAGAATCTTTGCTCATTCCTGGAGACATTTTTGATATAAGACAGTTAAAAAGTACGCAAAAAGTACTTGAAAGTACTGGATATTTTAAATCTGTAAATATCTATACAGTACAAGGAATTCATTCCGCTCGCAACAACTGCAATTATCGAGACGTGATTATAGAAATTGATGAAGCTTCTACCGGTAATGCTAGCATTTTTTTTACCTTTAATCGAGACGGACTTGTCGGTGGTGCGGACATACAAGAATCAAATTTCAATTGGAGAGGACTCACAAAATTCTGGAGAGAAGGTCCAAGCTCCCTACGTGGGGCAGGACAATATGTGCGGACTAAGGTAGCCATCGGACAAAAAGAGAAAAGCGCCTTTCTTTCCTGGACAAATCCCTATTTCTACGACACCTATTGGAGTTTTGGATTTAACGCCAATTACAGTTATAGTAAGTTACAATCAGACGATTACCATATTACCAAAATTGGTGGAACCCTATTTTTGTCTCGTCCGATTAGTCCATTTCTGCGTTATGGATTTAAATATCGTTTGAATAATTCAATTATTCATATTCATAAAAAGGGCCCTGAAGCCCTTCATGAAGAAAGAAATAGTGGAATCACATCGGGGCTTGCGTTAACACTAGATTATGACTCTACAGATCACCTCCTTAAACCACACAGAGGTCTTCGATCTAATTTTGAATCTGAGATCGGTGGAGTCAGACGGAGAAGTTCTACTGAGCGAGTATTTCCTTTTATGAAGTTCCTCTTTAATAACTCTTATTATTATTCTCTATGGGACTCTGGAACCTTTAAATTACGTGCAGACTTGGGTTCTTTAATTCCATTTGGAAACAATGGAAAACCCTTCAATGTTCCAATCAGTGAAAGATTTTTTGCCGGTGGAGAAAACACAGTTCGAGGGTACGCACCCTATTGTCTAGGACGAAAGCTTGATAAAGAAATCATTGATCCCGTAACTGGAGCTATTATTATGAAAAAAACAAAAGATCCTACAGGAGGGATTTCATCTGCTATTTTTTCCGCAGAGTTCAATCAAAGGATTCTCCCAGTACTTGATGCTTTCGTTTTTTTTGACGCTGGATCTATTTCTATGAAACGAGCAAATATCAATCGAATTCAAATGTCCTATGGGGCCGGACTTCGCATTACTGTTGGCAATGGATTACCTTTAACTGTAGGTATGGGTTTCCCAATAAATCCGACTTCAAAATCAGAAATACAGAGACCTTTCTTCTCTATGGCAGGACAATTTTAAAACCTAAAATGTAAGGAATTATATTATGAAAAAACAAATACTTTCCCTTTTATTTTGTGTAGCTACTGTGTCAAGTCCGTGTCTATTAGAAGGCACAGATAGTAAAATTGGTATTGTGAGTTTTGCAAATTGTATTCAAGAATCCAAATATGGTAAGAAAGAACAATCTACTCTAAAAGCTCTGCAAAATCAAATTACTTCCCTCATTAAAGATACAGAACAACAATTACAAGAGATTGCCAATAAACTCAACGATGCAGAATATATAGATACCCTATCCCCGGAAGGCGAACAAGAACTTAAGATAAAATTCCAAAACCATCAAGAAGATTTACAAAGATATCAGCAACAATACTATGAATTTATCAATCAAGCAAATTACAAAGTGATGCAAACTATGCATTTTCACGTTAAAAATGCTGCAAAAATTGTTTCTACAAAATTGAACTTGGACTATGTGTTAGATGAGAATTCTGTGATTTGTAATAACGCTGGGATAGAAGTAACAAATCAGATCATTCAAGAACTGGATATGTTATTTGAAAAAGATGAGAACGATAATAAGCCGAACCTCGTGCCAGTAACTACCCCAAGTAGTAAAGAATAATATATTCCTGTCCATTATTAACTAGTAAATAAGCAATTCTAATTACCTATTCACTTGTAGTAATTAGAATTGCTATTTATGTAAAATATGAGCATACATGACTGTAACTTATACCTTGGAAGAACTTGCGATTAAAACGCAATCTAAGCTGGTTGGAAACCCTTCTTACACTATTTCAGGAGTAGACGAATTATCTCACGCTACGAGTCGAGATGTTTCTTTCTTGTCTAATCGAAAATATATTCCCGAGTTAAAGACAACCCAAGCTGGAGCAATATGTATCGATGAATGTTTTTCTCTCCTTATAGAAAATTCAGTAGGTAAAAATTTTCTTATTTCTCACAATCCCTCTCTCGCTTTTCAAACGATTTTATCTCTATTTATATCGGATACAAACAACCAATCTGGATTTACTGGAATCCATCCGACAGCAGTCATTCACCCTACTGCTTTTATCGACAGCGATGTACACATCGGTCCTTATACTGTCATTGATCAAAATGTAACAATAGGCGCCCACACAGTTATTTATCCCAATGTATATATTGGAAGTGGGACAAAGATCGGTTCGAATTGCACGATTCATTCGGGAGTTGTCATTCGAGAAAAGGTTCTTATTGGTGATCGAGTAATCTTGCAACCTGGCGCTATTATTGGATCTTGTGGTTTTGGTTATTTTACTTGCAAAGATTCGATCCACACAAAACTTGAGCAACTCGGTACTGTAATTATAGAAGACGACGTTGAGATCGGCGCTGGAACTACTATTGATCGCGCAAGATTTAAAGCGACGTACCTAAAAAGTGGTACTAAAATCGATAATTTAGTGCAAGTTGGACATAATGTAACCCTTGGAGAAAATAATCTAATCGTTGCACAAGCAGGTATTGCAGGCTCTTCTAAAACAGGGGCAAGTGTTGTTATCGGGGGGCAAGTGGGAATTGTCGGTCACGTTGCAATTGCTGATAAGGTAGCTATCGGTTCACAAAGTGGAATACATAAATCTGTAACGGAAGTTGGTACGAAACTCGGTGGCTCTCCAGCTATTTCTCTTTCTAAGTGGCGACGTAATATAATTCATTTTAATAAAATTAGCGATCATATACATACAATTCAACAATTAGAAAAACGAATTCTTGCTTTGGAAAAAAATATATCTAATTGTGAATTATCAAAATAAGATAAACCTTGTTATTTCTATTATTATTTGTTTAAAATGGGATAAAGCATTCTGCGTTATTTAGGAATTCAGCAGTGATTACTATATATTATAAAGAAGACAATCATGATGACCTTCATATTATTACAAAGCCAATAGCAGGTTGCTGGATACATGTAAATGAAGCCACCCCTCAAGATATACAACAGATTAGTGAGCTGATTGACTTAGATTATTCCGACTTAGCGGACTGCTTAGACAAATATGAAATTCCAAGAATTGAAAGAATTTTAGAACACGTTCTTATCTTTACAAGACATCCAACTCACCAAGAAGCTGGACTCTATACAACCACTCTTACGATTATTTTAACGCGAGACTATATTATAACAGTCTGCCCTACAAAAAGCCTGCTCATAGAAAATTTCATTTCTAATAAATTTAGAATTTCTACTGCACTAAAATCAAAACTATTAATTTATATTCTACTCGCAATAACGCAAGAATTCACTATGCATATTAAACGCATTCGAGCTCACGTGTTAAAGCAAGAAAAGAAGATGAAACAAGTAGATAGCGAAGATATTACGGGTCTGACTATTAATGAGGAAAATCTCCATCAGTATCTTTCCTCTCTAGTTCCTTTGCGGAGTGTACTGGAGGCAATTACTTCTGGGAAATATACTATACTATATGAAAAAGATCAGGATTTGCTAGAGGATCTTCTAAACACAAGCATTCAATCGGAAGATTTGTGTATCATCAATCTAAGAAGCATTCGAAGTTTGAGAGATTCCTATCAAATAATTTTTACCAATGAATTAAATAGAACTATTAAATTGTTGACAGCTCTAACGATTATTTTGAGCTTACCGACTATGGTTGCTAGTCTCTATGGAATGAATGTGGCCCTTCCCTTTGCGGAACACCCTCATGCTTTCTTCATGATTTTGTTATTTATTGTTCTAATTTCTTATGTCGGATTGATTATTTTTCAAAGGAAAAAATGGCTGTAACTCGTCTTATAGATTGATTCCACTAAGTGCTATAAGACTATTTCTTCGATACTTCTCTGCGGCTTCCTCAGATTCATCCATCATCTCAATACTTTGTTCATTAATGGCTTCATATTCTTCTGGATGCAGTTGCTTAATTAATTCTATCCAATAAGTGTTATTAACAAGGAACTCGGCACAAGCTTGCTTATCGGCTTGTTGCTTTTCTACCTCTAATGCTGCTATTTCTAGATCCTTCTGCGTTACTCCAGTAGCTGCACTCTCTGTCATCATACTATTGATATTAATAGATAGCTTAAGACGTTCTTTGAGTAAGATGGGATAGGCTAAATAGACTTCAACATCGTCTATCGAAAAATTATTAATATCTTTTTGCTTTGCCTCTAATTTCAAAAATGTAATTTTTTGGCCTGCTATTTTTTGCAGAATTTGTCGTGGAAATGCACTCCCCAATAAAAAATGACTGAGTTCTACAATTTGTTTAGATTCTATAAAGGTGAGAACCTCTTTTGCAATACCAATATCAATAATAGATAGAGCTATACCATCCCCGCAAGTAGCGGTCGCACCTTGAATGATACTTTCAAATAACTTGTAATATTCAGAGTTAACTTCTGCATATTCAATACAATCGATTATAGCTTCTGGAAGAGTAAAATTGGTTGAATCATCTTGAAAATCTGCCATCCAATTGAGTCTATTTAACCACATTTCTAAATGATCTGACATAGACCGCAAATTTTTAAATGCCCTCGGTGGATTTCGAGTCGTATGGACATATAATGACCCAATTAATCTATCCTCTATACGTTCTTCGGCGGCAGCCATAGAAAATTCGAATGCAGGACCATTGTAATTCATTTGGGCTGATTTGGATTGTATTTCTGATAAAGTAGACAAAGAAATGCCAGAATTATCAATTTCAACTGTGCAACTCGGTAATAAATTATATAAGTTATCTGAAAAACCTCTGAGAGTTTCGTTATCATTCAAATAAACTCCTGTGAGATAGCATAGATCTCCAACTTCATCCGGAATATTTACAATTTCATTACTATCAAAATTTATGTCTAACAATTTAGATGAGTTTTTAATAGCCCTTGGAATTACATCGATGTGATTATTAGAGAGATCTAGGTATTCTAAGTTTTTTCCAAAAATTTCTGGAGGAATATCAAATAGTTTATTAAAAGAAACGTTTAAAGATTTTAAATTATGTAAATTATTAATCCATTTAGGAATAGTTTTTAATTTATTTTCAGATAGGTTTAAAGTATGTAGCTGCTTTAAGCTAAATAGACGTCTATGTATATGTTCAATTTTATTTTTACTTAAATGAATTTCTTCTAAACGTTTTAAACGTCCAATTTGCATAGATACATAACTAATAAAATTATTTTTTATGCATAGTTTCTTTAAATTCTTAAAATTATAAATTTCAGATGGAATTGTAGTAAACCGATTATTATTCAAATCTATCGATTTTAAATTGGTAAATTTAATAATACTTCTCGGTAATTTAGATAACCTATTATCTTTTATGGTTATTTTCTTTACTGTACTATAATATATCCTCTCTTCCAAAAATTTGAGTTAAATTTTGAAAAATTTCTTCAAGTAAACACCCTTTGTGAATAAACCTTTTAGAAAAATCTAATGAGATAATATTTCCGTGAGAATCTATTTTCTCAGACCCAATAATTTCTTTTCTCAATTCTAGCCATCTTGCATCTTTTTGAAGATTGGCATTATTATTAACCTCAAAATTCCCTTGAGATAATGAAGGGAAATGGGAATCAATCATTGGGATATCTACTGTCGAGATAGCAGGTTCGGATATTTCCATACATACTTCTTCGTCATAACCCATTAATACATTCATAGCTTCTGACACTATTCTACCTGTGACTTCTAGCCCTGTGGAATTAGTTTCGTTTAAAGAAATATTGATGCGTAGATCTAATGGTTCGTTCTGATGTTTATGAATGTAATTAAAATTATTTATAGTCATTATTAAATTAATATTATTATATTAAATTATAAAATCACTAATTATATATAAAATAAATGTTTT
>JBOFEG010000024.1:0-17557 GCA_051647685.1 Chlamydiales bacterium | reverse complement strand
ACGTTTGGGTAACTTGCAAAAATTATTTTCGGATGCTTTAATAGTTTTCCAGGCTTTTAAAGATATGTTCCAAGATTCTATTACCTTTTCCCAAGTACCATCTCTGACTTTTAGAGACTCAGCTAGCTCCTTCCCAAATAGTTTAATAGATTGTAATTGGGCAGGTGGTTATATAAAAGGTACCTTCGAAAAAATAAAATTTGAAACAGTTGAAATTGTCATAAACCCTCATAAAAATTATTGTTACGGAAGGAAAGTATAGAATCTACAAATTAAAGTAAAAGAAATTTATTTTGAGTAGTAGCTACTTGCTTTTTTTAGAGCCGAAATATCTGTGATTTTATAAATGAAGTCTTTTTCTGTAGGGAGGGGACCCTCTATAATAACTGCAAGTCGCGATCGATTATTTCTCGATAATACAGAGTTAATATATGCTTGAAAATTTTGATAGCTCAACTCTTGCAAAGCGGCATATAATTTATCATAAAAAGCAAAATCACCATTGTATGTGAATGCAAGTGTATGTAACCTCTTTGTAAAATCGAATAGGTTCACTGGAGGAACTTGGAGTTTTTGCATTAACATTTCTTTGACTTGCAAAAAATTTTCTTCGGAAATACAGGCCGAAAAATCTTTTATATATCTCTCTAAAAATAACTCGAATCTAGCCAGTAATTCATCCCCGTGATGAGTGCTTGAGTGCACAGAAAAGAAATGAAGAAGTTGATTTTCGACAAGTTGTGTATTGCTGTGTGCAATGTAAGCTACTTGTTGTTGTGTACGTAAGGTAGTAAAGAAAGGTTGTTTGATTATATTTTCAAAAACTTTAGCAGAGGCAAGACTCTCAAATGAAAAAGGACCACTTTGTAGAAGTAATTGAATAGCGGTGCCCTGTCTATTAGTTGATTCTATGATTTTATAGGGACCATCAGTAGAATTTAAAAGAAGAATACTTTTTTTATAATGTTCTTCAGGAGGAAACTCATTTTGAGGTATTTTTCCAAGTATTTTTTCCCATAATATGAGTGCATCAGATTCTGTATAATTTCCAGAAATTAATCCTTCTAAATAGTTTTTTTGCAAGCATGTCTCTAAAAAAATATTAAAAGAATCATAATCAAGTTCTTGTAAATGTGAGATAAGACTACGAGTCCGGTGGCTATGTGGATAGAGAATATGAGAAACTACTTCATGCGATAGAAACAGTGGTAATCTCTCTATACGATTATAATAACTCTGCAAGAGTTTCTCTTTATTATGAGTAAATTTTTCAGGTGAAAGAGAAAAATTATTAACAGTATCAAAAGCATTTATAATTACATCATCTATCTTATCACTATACCCCTCTACAATGACTTGTAACTGTAAGTCTGTAACGAGAGCTTCCAATTTAATCCCAGCTTTTTTAGCTTGGTATATCATAGGTGCTAATTTATCCTGAAGGCTAATGAGAAAAAGATCAAATAACATATGAGAATAAGGGCTTGGATTAAGAGAGGGAGTTTTAATACCAAAATAGCAAGCAACCTTAGGCGTTAGATAATGTTTATCCTGTAAAAAGTACAGTATTCCAGATTTATCTTTAGTCAATAATTTTGCATCCCAGGATGGTTTAGATAAATGGTCTTTATCGAGAGTAGTTAGTTGTAACTTATCAGGAAGAAAAGAATTACTTATAGGAATTCCTGTATTTTCTGATACCACTCGAGATTTGGAGGTGGGGGATAATTCTAATTTTTCGATAGTGTACTTTCCCCCTAGCCATTTTTCTGTATGAGTCGATGTAACATTAGTTAGTGATTCGGGAGCAGTTACTACTGTTAAACAATTAGAGAGTTTAAGATGAGAAAGTAATTTATTTATTTTAGTTGGATCGTATTCGACTGCTATTGTAGTGCGTTCTGGATAAGTAGACAGAGGCTCAGTCAAAAGGGCATCTACATGTTGCATAACATAGTTAAAAGCGTTGATACGATGTTGATACGCATATTTTAAAGTTGCTAAAGCTTTTTGTTCTTCAAACAATGATCTAGGTATAGAACTTTGCTGTAGAGACTGTAGGACTGCAAATGTTTGTTTAATGATCGAGTCAAGCTCAATAATTCCTTTTTGGGTTGCCTCTATCTCTAATTGAAAAAGAGCTTGTTTTTTACTAAGTCTCAAAATGCCTGCTGATATCTCTTCTATTAATCCATTTTTTTGTAAATATTCAAATAAACTGTTCTGAGCCCTACTTTGTAAAATGTAGGCGAGAAGACTCGCGGAGTGGGTATCGTCATCTACAAGTTCTTCCGGTAATTCCCAGATGAATCCGATCTGTTTTTTCATTTGGATGGGCTCTAGATATATGATACTCCCTAGTTGTTCAGAAGACATTAAAGGTTGATTAATAGCAGGTAGAGAATATTCATTATTAGGAATCGATGAAAAGGTTGTTACTGCTAATTGCTCAAGTACATCTAAAGGCAAAGAAGAATATAAGACTAAATGCATCTTATCTGATGAATAATGCTCTTTATGCCATGCTTCTACAATTTGTCTTGGAATATTTGCAAGTGTAGTTTTATTGCCGGTAGAGAATAGATGATTAGGATGTTTTGGATTACCAGTTTCTTTAAAAACCATCCAAGCACGCCATAAATCATTTTCTAAATTCTTATCGTTTTCTTGATTAATAGCATGAATTTCCCTTTGTAATCCAGAAGGGTTGAAAAGAGGATCAATAAAAAACTGAGCAAAACGATCTACAGCACTCAAGAATTTCTCATGACATATAGAAAATGCGTAAACGGTTCTATCTGTAAAAGTGTACGCATTGGATTGACCACCGCCCTGTGATACGAAGGACATAAATTCATCTTCCACCGGGTATTTTTTTGTACCTAAGAAGAGCATATGTTCTAAAAAATGAGCCGTTCCGGGATATTCTATCGGGTCTTGCCAAGAACCTACATTTACAGATAATGCGCTGGCCGATTGTTCTGCTAAAGGATCGGATATGATCCATACTTCTAAATTATTAGACAGGCGAAGTTTACTAGTCTTTCTATTCTGTAGAGAATATGTATGAATAGGTAGAGTATTACAGTCGGTAATTCTTTCAAATTCAAGAGTTGTTGGGATATTACTGAATAGAAAAGAAAAAAGAAAATAACAACAGAATAGTACTCTAATCATTACACTATCTTTGAATTTGATTATACATTTCAACTACTTGATCAAAAATCATTTGACATCGATAATATCTATTTTTTTCCGGTCTTTCAACGTTAGGTACGACATAATTTTCCATATCGATCTCTTTTCCAATTGCTAAATGAATACTCCCTCCTTGTACATTTCTCGCTTCCCCAAGTTCTATCTGCAGATCTTGCGGAGGTGGTAGGATTTGATAAGTAGATAGCGCGAGTGGATAGAAATGAGTCGGATGGCCAGATCTACTGCCCATTAAATAAAACATCTCAATACTTTTTTCATCAAAAGGAGCCACAGTAACAATTCCTTGTTCGTTAGGTCTGTCTCTACCACCACTAGGAGCAACATAAATACACTTACTCCCAACTTGTAATAATTCTGCCATAACTGCAATAGTTTTTTTATTATGTTCTTGTTTTTTGATACTTTCTTCCTCGGAAGATGAATGGAGATATTTTTTCGAATAGATACATAGCAAATTTCTTCCTAGACTAAATGGAACGGCAAGGGGGTCAGAAATTACTCTATCTCCAGCAACAAATATCATATTTTCTGCTAAATGATTGTGTGATTTTTCTAGCAACAGACTGATTGCTTGCGGATCCGCTTCAATTTGATGATTAGCAAATAAAACAACATTATCTCCTTTTGCTAGGTGATTTTCAATTTCTGCAAAGATATCCCAGCCAAGTACTGATGATTTTTCCATGTTCACCGCAGGGCGGAGGAATTCTATTCCAAAACGATAATAATCTATAGGACTACGCATTGCTTTGTGAAAGTGTCCAAATTCATATGGATTCGCAATTTGATTTTTTACAAGTTCTACAAAGGTACTAAAGAAAGGAAGATAATCTAATACGGATTGTTTAGAATGTCTTATGACTGTTTGATAACTAAAGAAGAAATCTTCTAGTATTTTTTTATACTTTTCAGGGATCATAGAAGGAATGGGAGTATCTGTAAAAGTATTGGTGAAATTCATGTTACACCTCAATAAGTTGGTTGTATTTTACTGAATAAAATTCAAATTCATTTACATGCAAAGTATCTTTAGTTTGGAAAGACAGATATATTTTCCCCCTTCTCGCCAGCTTTTGTAAATAATGTTTTTCATGGTGCAATAGATACTGATTAAAAAGAGGATGAATATGCAAAGAAAGAGAGGTATCTTTCTGGGTATGAATAAGTTTCCTCACAGCTCGTTCTATCTCAATCGAAATGCTCTCATGATTTTTAATCATTCCTTTACCCAAACAATAGGGGCATGGAGTAAACAAAGTTTGAATTAATGATTCCCGCAAACGTTGTCGCGTCATTTCAACAAGTCCAAATTCACTCATCCCAAGTATTGTGCATTTCGCCTGGTCTTCTTGCATTGAATTTTTTAATCGATCTAAAACTCTGCGTTGGTTCTTTTTTATCCTCATATCAATAAAGTCACAAATTATGAGGCCTCCAATATTGCGTAGTCGCAATTGCCTAGCAATTTCTTGAGCAGCTTCCATATTGATGTGTACAAGGGCTTCTTCTACATCAATTTTTGTATCCGATTGACTACTTCTTCCTGAATTTACATCGATTGTATACATAGCTTCAGTTTTATCAAAAAATAGGTAACCACCACTAGGAAGCCAAACTTTCCGTTTCAGTGCTCTATCAATATCTTTTTCTATACCGAACTTTTCAAAAATAGGAATTGCATGTCGATAAAACTCAATAGTTACAGAGGAATAACCATATTTCTGTTCTAGATAACGTAATTTTTGGAAAGTGGGATAGTGATCTACAACAATACGGCTAAAATTTTTATCAATTGCCATAATTACGGCTTTCTTGATCAAATCGGATTCTTCATATAAACATATAGGGGAGCTAGACTTATTAAATTTTTCTACAATGTCTTGCCATAGCTTAAATAAATTATTTGCCTCGAGAATTAAGTCCTCTTCCGATATATGCGTAGCAGCTGTTCGACATATGAAGCCCATTTCACTTGGCATCTTCAAGTTACGGATAATATGTTTTAACTTATCGCGAATAGCTCGATCTTGAATTTTTTTCGATACACCTCTGTGAGGCGTATTGGGAAGTAATACAAGATAGCGTCCTGGAATGCTAATATTAGAGGTGAGCCTTGCACCTTTAGTTCCGATAGGCTCTTTAACTACTTGTACTAGGACTGCTTGGGAAATCTGTAATTGTTTTGCAATATCTACGTCGCTTGGGACAGTGGATTCGTTTTTAGAAGCGGAATCAATATCCCCCTCAAAATCCATATCAAACATAGTTTGGAATTTTTGTGTATTTTCTATAATATCTGAAATATGAATAAACCCGTTTTCAGCTTCATTAATATCGATAAAAGCGGATTGAATATTATGCAGAATGTGTGTCACTTGTCCGCGATAGATATTTCCTGATAATTGACGACTTTGACTTCTCTCTACAATGAGGTCTTGAAGAATTCCAAAATGCAGCATTGCACACCTGCGTTCTTTAGATTCTATGTTTATAATAATTTCTTTAGAATTCTTGGATTGTGTAGATTTTTTTTTCATGATTCCATGGAAGTTTTTAACGTAATTGATTTTATCTAATTAAAGCTTTCTTTTTCTAGTAAGTTTTAGGTCTTAGGAGTTTATTTCTTGAAATAAAATTAAACTTATAGAGAGCTATGTCAGAAATAATTTTTTTGATAGTGCTTTTTATATTTTATAAGAAATTCTTTTTTTAAAAGTGTGAGAAAATAGCCCAAAGCATTAGTTATGGTACTTGGTTGCGCGCTGCCATGACATTTCATTACCATCCCATCAACACCCATCAAAATAGCACCATCAATAAATGTATTTGGGAATAATTTGTAGGGAAGAATATTTTTTTTACCGAAAATTCCTAGCATAAAGCTCGAAAATCCTTCAATAGATTTTACAATAGTATTTCCTGTGAATCCATTAGTAACAAGAAGATCTATATTGCCTTCAAAAAGAATATTCCCTTCTACATTACCAATAAAATTTGGGAATTTTTCTAAAAGTTGATAACAAGACCGCAATTCTTTAGAGCCTTTGTGTTTTTCAATTCCAACGTTTAATAAAGCAACGCTTGGATTTTTAATGCCTAAGGCTTGTTGCGCAGCAATACCAAGTTTCCCAAAAGAAAAAATACGCTGTGGTGAGTAATCGACATTAGCTCCCACGTCAATAATCGCAAGGGATTTTTTTTTGCTTGGCAAAAATGCAAGAAGAGATGGTCTTGTAACATCGGGGAGTTTGCTCATATAAAGACTTGCTCCCGCTACAATAGCTCCTGTATTTCCAGTAGATAAAAATCCATCTATCTTCTTTTCTTCTAAAGCGCGGATACCTTGTACAATAGAAGAACTTTTTTTGGTTCTTACACTGCTAGGAGAATCCTCCATAGAAATAGTAGAGGCTCTTACAGCATTAAAAGTTATATTTGGGAACGAGGGAATTTTTAACTTCTTATTCCTAGGAATAAAAAGATTGATATCAACCGCGCATGGGAATCTCGGTATATTATTTAAACTATTTAGCCATTCTTGAGGGGAGATCTCTCCTCCAAGCAAGTCAATAGCAATGCGCAATTTAAGATTTGCTTTCTTCCTTAATGAAGCTTCGGTTCGCATAATGTCCACAAAATCTACAAATTCTGTGAGGAATTCTCGGTTTTTCACAATTGGGACATGCGCAAGTATTCACAGGTACTTTTGCATGATGAGAACGACGAGTATTTTTTCGCGAATTGGAAGTGCGATTACGAGGAACTGCCATAATTTTTACTCCTATAAATATTGAAGGGGGTAGTTTTTCGATCGATCCTATTAGTTTTATTGGTTAAATGAGAAGCTAAGTGAGCGCGCTCTGGACAATTTCCATTACACTCAAAGTAAGTTGGAATTTCTAAGAAAACAGCATCTCTTATAACGCTTGAATAATCATATGTACCACTTTTAATTTTTGCCATTGATTCTGTATGTAAAAAATTTTCTATGTTAATTGAATAAGGAGCCCAATTATTACAAATGATGCAAGGCAAATCGGCATCCAATTTTATACGTAAAGAGAGGATAAGGTGATCTCCCGCAAGATAGGCCTCGCCCGATATACATATAAGAGAAGTAAAATGAAAATTTTCATCCGTGCCTAATATATCATCAGTAGAGATATTTTCTTCAATAGAATCTTTACTGCCGTCTCGCAAACGATCGATATAAATAGATAATTTTTTTAACATAGAGTCTCTTGCAAGAGAATCATAAATTCTCAGCCCGAATTATGACATAGATCAATCTTAAAAATCTAGGATTGCTTTTGCAGCCTCACTATTTGCATCCATCGTTTGTAGAAGATCCCAAATCTTTGTGCATTTAAGACGACACTCCTCTGCATAAAGAGGGGTTAGAGAGCGCTGGAGGGCATTGGATGTATTACTTACAGTAAAATGAGGGCCAATTAGCTCTGGGAAAACCTGGGCCTTGCTGATGACATTGGGCAATGTATAGAAAGGCATGCGTATTTGAAAAATATATTTTGCAAGAAATTGATCGAATTTTTGAATTCCATAGGTAATTACTGTTGGAACTTGATGGAGGGCCAGTTCTAAAGTAATAGTCCCAGATGTCGCTATTGCTACTTTCGTGATTCGCATGAGTTCATACCGATATGTTTCTGGTACAAAAAAAACTTGAGTTGATTCTGTACGAGGTGTTGAGAAAACAATATCTTGAATTAAAGCCTTCAAATCTCCGGTCGCTATAGAAATAGCGATTGGGATATTTTGAGACACTCGGAGCGCTGCAAGAAATTGTTTGCGCAAATTCAAAATAATTTCTTGTCTTCTGCTGCCTGGGAAAATAGAAATTACAGGGGATGCTCTTGAAAGCTTCCACTCTGTACAATAATTATAAGAAGAAATAATAGAAGTTAGGGGATGACCAATGTAATGAGTCTTCAGAGTAGTTTTTTGAAAAATTTCTTTTTCAAAAGGTAGAATAGACAGTAATGTATTATAGTTTTGAACCAAGGTATGTATTCTCCCACGTCCCCAAGCCCATACACTCGGGCATACATATTGTACTATTTTCCCAGAAAATTTATGTTTGCGTAAACTCTTTGCAAGTCGTAAGTTAAATACCGGTGAATCAATACAAACAACAACATCTGGTTTTGACGTGATAATGGATTGTCTAACTTGCACAAATATTTGATAAAATTGCCGTAGAGAGAAAAGTATATTTTTAAAACCCATAGTAACAATTGCTTCCATCGGAACGATACAACGAGACTTGTGCTTGCGCATTTTTGGACCGAGTACCCCTTGGAATTCAACATTAGTCTGTAATTTCAGTATTGCATCCATGAGGTGTGCACCAAGAATATCACCGCTGGGTTCCCCTGTAATAAAAAAAATTGAGAGTGGTTTATTACATTTCATAATAGTTCTTTTGCTAACCAATCAGATCCTTCGACAAATGTTTCCGGACTTGTTCCATGGCCTAAATAACCGATAGGTGGCCGTATGTATAATTCTATAGGTGCACTCCGAATTCCTTTCTCATGCGCGTGATGCGCTAAGTCATTAATCCAAGAAAAAGCATTTTTTGTACCTACTCTTTGGTCATAATTACTAATGTAGAATCGAATAGATCGATCATACAAAATAGGAATTAGATTGTAGGGATCGTATTTTTGCACGAGTACTAGTGATGAAAGCGCATCAAACTCATGTAGCGATTTAAATGTAATTAAAGGAGCAAATCCTAAAATATGGCTAACTGACTTTAATCTTTCCGCGACATGCATAGCAATAAAGGCACCGCGTGAAAGACCCATTAGTCCAAGTTTAGTAATTACTTTCTGTTCAATAAGATTTTTTAAAGTTGATGCAACATTGTCTAGGAAAGGATGTAAAGGGTCTATCTCTTGGATAAAATCATTAGCCCAATATGTCATGGCTTTTTTAGGATCAAGCTCTGAGCTATGATGAGGCAAAGTGAATGAAAATATTCGAAAAGGAAAATTCGATAAATGAATAGCCGGTTGGTTAAAAGGATCTTGGTTCAAGGAATGTTCATCTGACAGTGCAAAATAAACAATTGCTGGCATTGCCCCTAAATGCAGAAGAGGTCCCATGTAGGAGAAGGGTTCTCCAACATTATTTTTTTCGTGCCGTATGTTTATGTTTTTTGTAGGAGTGGTTTGTGAATTTTTTTTCATAAGCTATCTTCCAATTTTGTGCAATCTGCTGAAATCCAGGCTCGAGAAAACTGCGAAGTGTAAAGAAATCAAGAGCCATTGCAAAATCAGCTACTTTAGGAATGCGTATATGTGTATTCTTTTTTTGTAAAAACGGAGTAATGCGATATTGAGAAGTAAGTATAGATGCCGTTTGTACTTTATATCTTTTAGGTAATCGAAAGAATACATCAAATACGTCTTTAATCAGAGTAAATGCTTCAGCTTGGATTTTACCGAGGTGTGGAACTTCATTATAAAAGGTAAAATGAACATGTAAGCGATGTTGCAGAATGGGAAAGAGGAGGCACGATAACAAAATAGGTCGCTCGAGTAGGATGCTATTAGGACTTGATAGATATTTGTCCACTTCTTCAAGGTATCCAAAGATTTCTCCATCTCTATTAATTTCTAAGAAATCTCCAATCACTGGTAACAATAAAGATAATATATAGTGGTCTGCTAACAATCGAAAAAAAGGATTAGAAGCTCCTGACTCTAACATTCGGAGCAATTCTTCTAGAATTCTTGCTTGCGAACTCTGCAAAATAGCTTCTCGACATTCTATTAATGCCTGGAGTGCTATAGGATCAATTTCAAACCCAAGTCTTGCTCGAAATTTTAAAAGTCGAATCATTCGTACAGGGTCTTGCTTAAAGCGTACATAAGGATTGCCGATTGTTCTCAAATATTTTTTCTTTACGTCAGAAAAGCCATCTACATAGTCAATAATAGTTTCATTAACCGGATCGTAAAACAAGCCATTAATAGTAAAATCCCTTCGAAGTACGTCTTCTTCCGGGGATCCCCATAGATTATCTCTAAGAATGAGTTCATCGCTATCGCTGTCTCCTGCTCGAAAAGTAGATACTTCAATGAATTTTTTCCCTGCTCGGACATGAGCTAATCGAAAACGACGGCCAATTAGAATACAACTGCGAAAAATTTTCTTAATCTCTTCTGGTTTTGCTGAAGTAGAAATATCAAAATCTTTTGGGGTGATATGTAATAATAAATCTCTGACACTACCTCCAACCAGGTATGCTGTAAAATGATGTTCTCGGAGTTTTTGTAAAATATATAATGCGTGAGGATCAATGTCTTTTAAGGAAATTGTATGGTTTTTCTTTTCGTAAATTTTTGGTTGCACAAAATTCTCAATGGATAATCATACCCTATGATAGAGGCTGACTTAGATTTTTTCTATAGGGAAAACGAATATGACTCTAGGAAATGTTTGTTTAAAGATAAAAATGATTCTTTCCAGATATAACCATTGAGTAGAAATAAAGGTTCTCTAGCTAAAATGAGATAAGCTAAAAACAATGCTTCTATTGATGCGAGTCCACGTTCTGGGCTTGAACAATTTGTTTGTTTTCTGGGATAAGCAGTGACACACCTGCTTGGGAGCGAACGACAAATGATCTTTGGATAACTTGTAATCACAGATTTGTGCATTTTTTCCGCATATCTCCACGTAGCATCCAGTAGGCAGATACCCATATTTTTATCGGCTGGGGTTAAAGCTGGAGCATCGAGTGTTAAAAGCATATGTTCTTTTAAATTCGGTAAAGGATTCCTTGGGTAAAAGTGAAATGGAATATTGGTATGTTCCTTAAGATATTGTAGAGAGCATTTTTTTTTATTTTCTTTTCGGTGTTGTATAATAATAGTAGGTGGAAAAAGGTATTGCTTCATAGATTAATGCTTAAACGGAGTAATAGTTTTAGATCCCGTTATTTGCAAACATTCTTTAGGGATTTCGTATAAAAAACGAGATGGGTTTGTGGGATCTTCTTTACCTCTTTTATTGCGAGTCCTGGACATGCTAAGTGTTAAATATCGTTGAGCACGCGTTAGCGCGACATAAAACAATCGACGTTCCTCTTCTAAAGAACTTGTAATAAGACCCTTTGCATGGGGTACTAGATGATCTTCGAGTGCCACTACAAAACACGCTTTGAATTCGAGTCCTTTACTACTGTGAAAGGTAAGTAATTTAACTGAATTATTCGATAGGTCTTTAGCAGTGGGGGGTGCGTGTTGGAGGGTAAGAGATTGGAGGAATTCACTACACGAAACATTCTCGCTCTTTTGTTGTTCAAAAGATTGGATCATAGCAATGAATTGTCGTACGTTTTCCCATTTGTAAGTCTTGGCTTTTTGGCTTTTAACTTCGTCTTCTACGTGGCTCTTTAGATTTAATGTTTGAATTAAGTGTGTAATAGCGGCATAAATTCCTCGATTATGCATTATACTTTTTAGTTCTTCTATTAAGTTGAGAAAAATATTGATCCCTCGAATAGCCATAGTAGTCAATCGAATGGGAAATGTATTTTCTCGTACATGCAGTAATACACTCCAAAGAGATCGCTTCTCAGATCGATTAATTTGGGTTAAAATATCTAAGGTCTTTGCAGAAATTCCTCTTCTCGGATAATTAATAATTCTAAGTAGTGATTCTTGATCATTTGGATTAATAATAACGCGGAGATAAGCTATAAGATCTTTAATCTCTGCTTTTGCGTACAACTCCGTTCCACCGATAATTTCATAAGGAATACCTCTTTGCCAACTGCCTCTGTCTTTCCAGAGACTTCCCATTAAAGCGATTTCAAAGGGCCTTGCAAGAATGTTAGATCGATATAATATTGCGATATCTTTCCAGTGAAGATTTTTCTTTTCTTTTAGATACAGAATTCGATCAATTACTGATTGTGCTTCTTCGACATCTCCAGATGCATTAAAAATATGCACTGGATCTCCAAGGGATTTATGACTTTGGAGCCATTTTGCGTGTCGATTACTATTATTTCGTATTAAATGATTCGCCACTTCCAAGATATTTGGAGTCGATCTATAATTTTTCTCAAGCATTACTTTAGAGGTAGCTGGGAAAGATAAAATATTTCTTACATCTGATCCACGCCAGCTATAAATTGCTTGATCATCATCTCCGACCACACATAAGTTTTTATTTTTCTCTGCAAGCAAATGGGATAGGGTATTTTGTGTGGCGTTTGTATCTTGGTATTCATCAATCATAATATATCGAAATTGTTGTTGATATTTCTCAAGTACCTCTGGATATTGCATAAATAAATCAACTGTTAAGGAAAGAAGGGTATCGAAGTCCACGGCATTATAAGCCCGCATAGAGATCTCTAAATAGTTGAAAATCTCTTTTGCTTGAGGATCTTTGATGTCTCCAGGTCTTTGCCCTAATTGTTTTGCCTGCAATATTTGCTCTAACTGAGATTCAAAAGGAGTAAGATCATCCACTGCAAGGTATTGTTTAGTGATATTTTTTAATAATCTTTTTACATCTGACTCATCGTATAAACTAAATTCTTTTGTGTAGCCTAGATGATGGATTTCTCTTCGTAAAACATACATACAAAACCGATGAAAGGTGCACAGCATGACGTTATTCGCAATTTTTTTATCGATAATTGTAGCGAGTCGATCCTGCATTTCACCCGCTGCTTTATTGGTAAAAGTCAATCCAAGAATTTGTGTCGGATCGATACATTTTTTTTGAATGAGATAGGCAATACGATGGGTAATAACAGTAGTTTTACCACTTCCAGCACCTGCAATGATTAAAATAAAACCACTACTACTGGTAATGGCTAGTTGTTGGCTTTCGTTGTAGGATGTGATTTGTTTCATTGTGCGATAGAAAGTCGATAAATGTTTGCAGTTGTGCTTTACAAAGCAAAGTTGTAGGGATAACAGTGTGATATTTAGGTTTTATATTAATTTCCAATTGTTTAGGGAAATGGGCATAAAGAGCGCGAAAAGACTCTCTCAACATCCTTTTAAAGCGATTTCGGCTAACCGCGTTTCCATATTTTTTGGTAACTGTCAGACCCAGCCTTGGAACTGTGCAATTCCCAAATCGATAATGAATAAGAAGAGAAGGTCCAACCCATAGTTTTCCATTACGGGAGAAGGACTTATATTCATATCGTCGTAAAATACGGGCTTGCTTTGGGAAAGCGAGGGTCACACGGTTAGCTTTTTACGTCCTTGTCTTCTGCGTCGGTTGATTACTTTTCTCCCACCGGGAGTTGCCATACGAGCGCGGAATCCATGAACTGATTTTCGCTTTCTTTTACTTGGATTGTAGGTTCTCTTCATAATAAGCCTTTAACAATAGTTTAATGTCAAAATAGTAAAGAACGGAAGTGTATCTCGCAAGGAAAAAACTAACCATTGTCATCAAAAGAAAAAAACGCTATACTCCCCTTGATATATTTAAATTTTTAAGGATAATACTTCTATGAAAGTCCGTGCATCCGTGAAGGCAGATCCTAGTAAAGGTGATAAGATTGTTACTCGACGTGGACGTGTCTATGTAATCAATAAAAAAGATCCAAATCGCAAACAGAGACAGAAAGGACCTGCTCGTAAAAAATAAAGGGGAATTATGGCTAGACAAGGGTTAGTTCAAACACAAAAACGTCGCGAGGTTCTCGTAGCTCGCAAGTATAAAAAAAGGCAAGAATTAAAAAAAATAATCCTTAGCCCCTCTACTAGTGAATCAGACAGGGCTGATGCGGTTATTGCACTTAATAAACTGCCAAAAAATTCATCACCAACGCGGCTCCGGAATCGCTGTTTACTAACAGGTCGTGCTCGCGGATACCTGCGAAGATTTAAAATGTCCAGATTATGCTTCAGAGAGTATGCCAATTCAGGTAGAATACCTGGGATCTTTAAGGCTTCTTGGTAATCAGATTCACGTATAAGGAAGGGACTTCCTGAAGTACCTTCCAGTTATCCCATTCCTCACACCATATATAATTTTCTTTTGATATTTGTTTTTCTTGTATGAGCTTTTGCAGGCTAAAAAAATCTATAGGACCTTGCTGATTTCTTGTACTATCTACATAGTACCAAGGAACAGAGTAAAAATTGGGGTTAATTATTGTTTTCGGTGTATCTTTTACAATAGCTTTTTGTGGTTCTTTTTTTGTTGTTATAAATAAAACGATTAATCCACAAATACCACACATCATTCCAATAAAAAACCATATCCATGGGTTACATCTTCTTCGTTCAGCGAAATAACCACAAAGCAGGCCATGCAATATGGAACTACATAAAAGTGATAAAAAAAAGGTATTGCTTTTAAGGGTGAATAGCATAGTAATTCCAACTAAATAATTGATTCTTGATGAGTAAAGATAACAGGGTACTGATTTTTATACCAATCTATGTGAGATATATTTTAATAAGACAATTATTTCCATAGATCATGACATTTAAGTGCTAAATCTGCTAATTCAAATTTGTATTTTTTTACCTAAACTCAGCAATGATAGGAATCTTTACAATTTAGAGATTTAATCTGGAAGGTCAGGAATATTTTCCCAATAAATCTTTTCTGCTTTAACCTGAATGACTGAAAAAACTTCTTTTTCAGCTTTTGGAGTAAAATCAATCCATTCAACAGTAAGTTATAAATTTTTTTTAATAATTAAGTGGAGAATATCACCATAATCATGCTCTTGCTTCATTTTACCTAAAAATGATTGATTATCTATAATTATTGTCTGTATTCTATTAAGGTGCAACTTCCCTTTAATACGATTATTTGATGATAAAATGATATTATCTTTTATATCTTCTTTATCTATTTCTGCACTACCTACAGTAAGAATAAGGTTAGATCCGACGTGTTCTATATTCATAATCGAACCGTCGTGAAAAAAACTTGTATACTTGGAAATATCTAGTAGATCCATGTTCATTAACTTGGAAGGTTTGGAATATTTTCCCAGTAGATCTTTTCTGCTTCGATTTTAATAACAGAAAAATCATTTCGTCTTGTTTTGGGAGGAAAATCTATCCATTCAATACAAATTTCACAGAAATTTTTCTGAACAGATAATTCAAAGATGCTCCCATGATCGTATTTTTGTTTTAGTATTCCTAAAAATGGTTCGTCATTTATTGTTATACTATAAACTCCATTAATATAAAATTTTCCTTTGATTGAATCGTCTTTTGAAAGAGGAATATCATCTACAAGATCTTCTTTATCTATTTCAGCGCTTTCCATAGCAATTACAATACTATTTTCTTTATGAAATATATCAATAATTGACCCATCATGAAAAAAATCTTGGTATATAGAAATATTCATAATATTCCAGAATATTGAGAAACATTTGTGGTATTTATGTTGATAATCAATCCCATGGAAGATCAGGAATATTTTCCCAATAAATCTTTTCTGCTTCAATTTTAATAAGAGAAAAATCATTTCGTCTTGTTTTCGGAGGAAAATCTATCCATTCAACAAAAATTTTTATAGAATGTTTTTTGATATTTAAATCAAGGATACTTCCATGGTCATATTCTTGTTTTAAAACTCCTGATAATGGAACATTATCTATTAATATTTTCTTGATTCCTTCTATATGTAAACAACTTTATACAGCACTTTTAATGCCACTTAAAACTAGATAGATTTACTGCATGTTGAGGATAAGCTTAGTTGTGAAGATGCAACATCTTTAATTCTTCTACGTATTCTTCCCAACAAATTCTCTCATTGATGGCTGATTTCTTGTGTAAAAACTTGCCAAATGTTTTTCTGTGCATTCCCGATGGTCTGTCTTTTTTTTGAAATAAAATCTCTCGAAGGATTTATGCCATATTGACGATATATTTTTTTCTTTGTGTAGGTGAGTCTATCTGTTTTGTTAAGACTTTTAGACAGGTAAGAAAGTCTGTGACAATTTCTACAAATAAACTCCATGTACGGAGTTAAATACATTTTCCTATAGTTTGCCATACAAATAGGACGATACCCCCCAAAGTGACAGGGAAGCGATTGAACTGCTATGCCACGGATATTTTCAGGAATCGGGAAACTGTCAAAAATAAAAAACGGAATTCTTTCAGGAAACTCTTCTAGTGACACATAAAAATGTAAAAAAATGTTTCCAAAATGGAAAAGTTTGTTGATTGACGTTTTAATTGATAAATTATTGAGAATGAGTTACTCTTTTACGTGGCAATCGAATCAGAGGACGAATATTGGATTTTATCGCTGGTTAAATGATGTCTGACTTTAGCTTTTTTACAAATCAATGTTTCTACTTTTTCCGTGCTTTTATTTTTCTGAATTGCGATAAAGATATTTTTAATTATGGGGGGGGGTAAAAAGATGAAACGCGAAATTACTTTAGTGGGATTGTTTATACTTGGATGTTCGTTTTGTCTTTATTCTCTAGATGTACCTATTACTATCAATAAAGATAGTGGAGAGGGAAGTTTACGCTCTGCAATTGAGAAAATTAATTCCGGATCGGATAGTTCAAATACGATTACTATGCAGATTCCTGGGAATAGTCCTATCTCATTATCTTCTGATCTTCCTGTAATTAAGAAAGATACGGTTATAAATTCTACTGGGAAACAACCTATCGATGGGCAAGGGCAGTATAGATTGTTTGCGACTATTATGGCCGATCTAACTATTAATAATTGCATATTGCAGAATGGCGCTGCTATTGGTGGAAATGGTGGAGGGGGAGGAATGGGGGCTGGTGGTGGAGTTTATATAGATCGTGGTAATACACTTACACTAACAAGCACTCATATCAATTCCTGTAAAGCTAAAGGAGGGGAAGGGCAAGGAAGTCAAAACAGTTTTTATGGTGGGGGAGGTGCAAGTTTTTCTTCTTCAAATAAACATAAAGCAGGCGAAATAGGAGGAGGAGATTATCCAGCTTCATCTTCTGATTCTGATGCTCCTTCCGATGGTTCTTCTTTTCTTACAGGCTATGGAGGAGGTAGAGCAGGACAGTATGAAGGCAATTCAGTAGGAGGAGAGGGGGGAGGCGATGGAAATGGTAGTCCAGGATTAGGTGATAATGGGGGCGATGGTGGTTATTGTGGCGGCGGTGGAGCAGGAAGGCAGGCTTTAGGAAATTATTTTCCTAGAGGAGGAGGAGGTAATGGCGGCGCAAACGGTGGAGGTGGTTTTGGGAGTGGAGGAAACCGTACGGGAGGGGGGGGTGGATTCGGAGGCGGCGGCGGGATACGCTATGCTGGAGGCGGATTTGGAGGGGGTGGAGGAGCTGGAA
>JBOFEG010000023.1:0-35921 GCA_051647685.1 Chlamydiales bacterium | reverse complement strand
TTTCTATAAAGTTCCTGTAGAAACTTTAGTAAATATTCCTGAATCGAAGCCAACTATTCTTTCTAGAATTTCAAATATATATGAAAATATTAAATTATTTTTTTTATCCTCTTCTAAGTTAGATTTAGATAAAATATTTAAAGTAGAAGGTTCAGAACTTCTGTCCTCTCCTTTATCTCCTTGTCTTTCATTTACAATTCCAGAAAATTCAATCAATATCATTAGAGTAAAAAAATTTAATCCCGATCAAATCTTAGCTCAACAAAGAGAAATTTTTGTCAAAGAGCTTGAAAGACATACCTTAAACCAGATGCCAAAATCTAATATAGTTGAAGAAATACTTTTAAAAAATGAAGTGACAAATACTAGATTAAGAAAATTTGGTACAAATCTAACTCCTTTAACTCCCCTAGTTCCACAAAAAAATTCTTTAGAAGAAAATTTTAATACTTTATCAGTAGACTGGACAAATGCTGATAAGAATTCTTTATCAATGAAAGAAGTAGCGATCAAGGTAAAGAGAGAGTTAGAAGAAGTAGCAATCAAAAATAAAAGCAAAGTGGAAGAAGCACAGATCAGTGGAAGAAAAGAACTTCAAGAAATAAATGAAAAAAAGATCGAAGCGAAAAGAAAGGCTCAAGAAGCAAAGCTCGATACGCGAGGAGATGCAGTAGTTGAATCTTTGAATAATGAAAAAACTTTTGATCAAATACCTAATTTAGACCAAATTATTGAAAAAATTGAATTTAATTTAAAAGAATTTGAAAATATAAAGGTTAGCCTATAAAAGGCTTTATAGAAAATTATATTGCTTTATTTTTCTATCTCTTTTTTTAATATAACTATCCCAAAGTTAATTTTTCTTACTCAATCTGGTCTTTAGAGCTTTGAATATATATAAGATAGGTAGAATGCTCTTTTACTTCTACATTTTCATCTTGAATACGGGTAAGTAATTGATACTCGGAATTATAGTAACATTCTTCACTGTGAAATGGACTTGTAGTGGATAAAGTTAAACCGTCATAACCCTCACTAGCTGTATAAGTGATTTCTCCTAAATTTCCGATAAGCTTTTCTTTGATAGGATGGTCGGGACAGTTATAATCATAGGCATGAGTGTAGAGAAGGTCGCCTTCTTTTGCATGGCGCGGTTCTCATCATAGTGATACTTTACATACCCTGATTGTTCCAGTTCTAATTTTGTTACTCGGTCTCGTTCGTCATACTCTATTATAAGATCAGTAAAAAGAGCTCGAGAAAATAGAAAGAAAGCGAAAAAAAAAATAGAAGTCTCATAATATCCTTAAAAATAAGGAGGAAATGTAAATTTTTTTACTGCTTTTGTAAAGGAATTTTATTAGAGAAAGTATAATAGCTGAGGCTTTACTTTATTAAACAGAGACAAAGAGAAAATTTCTGAATCAATTGGAATCAATGAGAACAGGATTATGAGTCCGCTATCACAAATCATTCCGAATCGAAAAAAATACATGAGAACACAGTTTTATAGGCAGAAAAATTTTGTAAAGTTTCTATTTTATTCATAAATATTCTTTTAAATTCTACTCAATTGCGGAAAAAATGCGTAAAATTCGAGTTTCTATTGGGCTAATTTGCAAAGTAAATAATTTTATATAAAATACTATTTTTTTATTATATTTAATATAAATAGACATTATGTTTATAATTTGTTTTATTTAATTAATCCTATAATAATAAGAGGTAATGATAATGCTTAATCCAATTAATTTTGCTAAAACATCTGCGCAATTTATTTATACTAATTCTAGTAGTGCTGTTACAGCCATCACTTCTAGAGTAAATAAAATTTTTAAATCTACTATTAACGTATTAGTTGATGGTATTCAATCTACTACAAATTTTATTTATATTAAAGCAAGTAATGCTATCTATTCCATATCAAATTATTTTTTTGAAACACCTAAAGCAAATATAAATGCTGTTTACAGAAAAGCTATAGGTGAAACTAAAGAAGAATTGAAAATATTACCAAATTTTAAAAAAATAAACTTTCTCAATAAGTCAGAAAATTTTTTAACTTTAGAAAAAATTTCAGATCTTTCTTTAGCTGATACAAAAAAATTGTGGAAGGTTTGGGCTTCAGAAAAAACCAATAATTAATAAATTTCCTATTATTAATAATTTGGAGTCTATTTTTTATCACTCCACTACGACAAATCATTTCGAATCAGAAAGAAAGGGATTTAGCTTCCAATACGCATAACATCTTTGGTAAGTAATTTTATTAGAAAAGTATACTCAAGGAGAGAATTTCTGAATCAATTGGAATTAATGAGAACAGGATTATGAGTCCGCTGTTACAATCAGTTAAGTTATGTAAACAATGCTAAGTTTCAATCGTTATTTTTTCCTAATATAGTTTTAATTTTAATAGGCATACCAACCGCTTCTAACATGCTAGATGATTGTTCTAAAAGAGATTGTCCCGCATAAGAGACAAAAATTCCACTTGCAATCTGTGGCAAAAGATGGGTCTTTACGGCCCGTGCAATGTCAGTTGCAGATGCAGAAAGGATAGTATCGCGGTATTTTTTCCTATAGGCAAAATTTTTGCCTGTTCTTTTCCATCCATAGGCAATTTCAGCTTTTACGGCTGGGCTGACTGGCGTATCAAATTTTTGAATCAAAGTCAGGATAGCTTCTGTAATATCTTTTTGTGTAAACTTTTGCTCTGATATATTGTGCAAAGTGGTAATAAAAGCACTAGCCGTTTTTGCAATATTGGGATCTCGAAAGGAATAAAAATAGAAAACTCCGAGAGCACCATTGATAACAGCACCGCTGCCATAAGCGCCCCCCTGCTCTCTTACTAAGGGATGCAGAGTTGTATTTTCCATAATTTTTGTGGCCAAATGAAGTAAAGGCATGTCCGGATGATTATCAGAAATGGTAGCCATAGCATAAACGTTATAGGCAACTTGTGATGCAATTACTCTTCCAATATGAATCTTTTCTTTTTGTTTCTTTGCAAAGGGCTTCCAAGGAGTAAATTTTTTAGATGGCCATGATTGCGTCAATAATTCTGTTTGAAAAATCTCGTAATCTGCTTTATCCATAGAGATAATCAAATCGGGATCACATCCGTGCAAAACGCTTTTTTGCAATTGGTAGAGGTTTTCATATAGCATATCCGCTTTTGTGGAAAAGGAAGTCGCTATGGCATGTATGGTATGGTAATAAGAAATTCCTTGCATCAGTTCCTGCAGAAACATGATATCTGATAGGGGAGAGAGTGCATCCAGCGTCGCAAAGGCCAGCGGATGACTCTGGACGTGTTGTCTGAGTTCGGTATAGATCTGTAAGACTACTTCATGAATCCGCGCCTTTTCATCAAATCGAGAGGTCGTTATAAATTCTTTGCATAAGGCTAGTGCTTTCTGACGATTGCGAAAGAGACACTTACCTCGCATGTTAAAAGTTGGTTCTAACAACTTAGGATCTTGCAGAGGTGCATAAATAGCAATCCCTGCATCTATCCCGCCGGTATATGCTTCCATTTCTTTCAATTGTTTTTTATACGTCTTACCTTGCGTGCCGAGAGCGGTAAGGAGTCCCGTAAATAATGAGAGATAAGGAAATACACTTATAGGTAAAGAAGGCAATGCAAAAGTGTAGTTAAAATAGACAAAGTGATTTGTAAAATTATGATGGCAAAATAAATTTATATTGCCGATTTTTTCGCAATCCATTGAAAAATCGGTCGGATTTTTTGGAATATCGCGAATAGTAATTGTTGGAAGGCAGGAAATATTCTGCTGTTTCATCTTTTTGTGGTATTGCTCGAGAGTAAGCGCATTTTCGCGTAATTTCTCATAATCTTCTACACTCATCTCTTCTTCTATCTTGTGCAGAAAAGCTTTTTCAGCGGCAATTTCGCGAGCTTCCAAGTTGATATCGGGAGCAAATGTCGTACAGAGATAATGTCTATTTTCTATGAGGTATTTTTTCGCAATACTCGGTAAATAGGAGGAGTCTTTTACTTTCTCGAGGAGATTTGTAAAGAGTTCATGAATTTTGATTCCAATTTCGGGATCACATCGATGTTGTTTTAAGAGCCCCGCACGCATAAATAGATTCAAGCCAAAGGGGCCAAATCCGCGGTTAATTTCCGTTCTTTCGAGTTCCAATTGATGCAAAGCCGTATCGATATCAGATTTCTTAAATCCATTTTGAATAGCGTCTGTAATCGTAGAGAAGACAATTTTCTCCAAACTATCTCGATCTTTTATGTCGCATCCACGGCAAATAATTATGTAAGGGATCTCAGACATCTCTGCATCCATTTCAGAATAAGCCTGCCTACAGTAACCACTTTGCAAAAGAGCATGACAGAGCATAGAGGCATCTGTCGCCATAAGAATGGAGTCAATGATGCTTACAGCAAGCAAGTCTTCTTGATTTTGAATTGGCATAGTGAGCCAAGTAAATGCGATGTATGACTGCTTATCTAAGGACTCGTTCTTTTGAAGGGGAAAATTTCCCTCTATATATTTCGATTTCGGATATTGCTTTTGTTTTGGTAGATCAGGAAGAGGCGGCTTGGAGGTTGCGCTGTGCAAAATTTTTTCTTCGAGGTATTGCAAATGTTTTTCAATAGGAATATCGCCATAGAAGAAAAATAAACAATGACTCGGATCATAATATTTTTTATGGAAATCAATGAGCTGCTGTCGAGTAAGCTTTGGTATTTCTTCTGGAGTTCCTCCAGAATCGTAGCGGTAGGGAGTATCCGATAACAGATGCTGTATAATAAAATGCCAAAGCCTCGTTTCCACGCGAGAGAGGCTTCCCTTCATTTCGTTAAATACTACTCCTTCGATTTGCAAAGCATTATTGCTACTTAAGGTAAATCTATGTCCCTCCTGCCAGAAACTCTCTTGAGTAATTAAGGGATGAAATACAGCATCGATATAAACTTCTAATAAATTATAGAAGTCTTTTTCGAGTTGTGAAGAGGCTGGATAACAGGTGAAATCAGATCCAGTAAGTGCATTCATAAAAGTGGCAAGACTTCGACGATGCATCGAAAAAAATGGATCTTTCACTGGGAAATGTTTTGATCCACAGAGTACAATGTGTTCTAAAATATGAGCAACTCCATCGTTGGAATTTGGCAGCGTTTGAAAAGAGAGGCAAAAAAGGTTTTCGGGATCATCTCTCGCAATTTGCAGAATAGTAGCTTTACTCGGAATATGCTGTAGTTCAATTAATGTAGAACAAATCTCTTCAATGGGAGCTATCTTGGTAAAGAGGTAGTTCCCATAGGTATCGCCCACCGAATAAGAGCGGTATTTGGTCGGTTCTTCTTTCGTGCGTTGAGAATATTGCAAAAGGCATTACCAAGTTAAGTTCGCAGAAGATTGATATTCTGTTACTCTAGTTTCAAAGAAGTTTTTTTCTTTACCGAGGTCTATAGTCTCGCTCATCCAAGGGAATGGATTGCGCGAATGATATATGGTGGGCAATCCAATGCGCTCGAGTCTTCGATCTGCGATATGTTGTACATACTCTCGAAACATTGGAGAAGCGAGACCTAAAATTCCCTGTGGCAGGCAATCTTCTGCATACAAGTATTCCAGCTCGACTGCCTGTTTAATACTATCGATAATATGTTTCTGAAAATCGCTCGTCCATAGCTCTGGGTTTTCTTCTTTAATGCCATTAATTAAATCGATCCCAAAATTCAAATGGATCGTTTCATCGCGCAAGATATATTGAAATTGCTCTCCAATGCCAGTCATTTTATTTTGTCTATGCATCGATAGAATCATGGCAAATCCACTATAAAAGAAAATCCCTTCCATAATGACATAGAATCCAATTAAGTTCTCAAGAAATTTCTGTGCTCCAGAAAATGTTGCAGTAGTAAAATCTGGTGCAAGAATATCTTCTGTCAATTTCATCTCAAAGGCATCTTTGTTATGAATCGTATTGATCTCATTATACATATTAAAAATCTCGCCGGTATTGAGCCCGAGAGATTCTACAATATAGTGAAAGGTGTGCGTATGAATGGCTTCTTCAAAAGATTGTCTCAAGAGATATTGTCTCGCTTCGGGATTGGTTACATATCGAAAGATAGCGAGAACAATATTGTTGCCGACAAGGCTCTCTGCTGTACTAAAGAAGCCTAGATTACGCATAATAACGCGCCTCTCACCTTCGGTCAAACTATTCGATTTCCACATAGCAATGTCAGAGGCCATAGAAACCTCTGTTGGCATCCAGTGATTCGCGCAACCGTTCAGATAATGTTCCCAAGCCCAAGTATATTTCAGTGGCATTAATTGATTGACATCGACTGCAAGGCAATTAATGAGCCTCTTTTCTTTTGCTTTTACTCTTCTGTCTAACCCTGCCATATCGGATATAGTTTTTTGTTGCATATTTGTCCTTGTGTTACCCATATTTTACTGACAACTCTCGCATCCGGAATCCAAACTGCAAGCGGATGGTTCTCTCTGCACTTGAATATTACTGGATGCTGACTTACTTTTCATCCAGCGCGGTTGCATTCCGCGACGATTGATATCAGTGGTTGATTTCTCGATTTGAGTGACGCTGAGAGTACGCAGATAATAGGTAGTTTTTAATCCCTTTATCCAAGCAAATTTATACATATGATCCAGTTTCTTTCCACTTGGTTCAGAAAGATATAGATTGAGAGATTGTCCCATATCGATCCATTTTTGTCTTCGACTTCCACATTCAATGATCCAGTCAGGATCAATTTCAAAAGCGGTGAGATAAATGGATTTAATAGAGTCTGGAATTCGATCAATTTCGGCAATGGAACCGTCGAAATATTTCAGATCATCGAGCATTTGATCGTCCCAAAGACCCAGAGACTTTAATTCGTCGACCAGATAGGTATTGGGCACGGTAAATTCTCCGGAGAGATTTGATTTTACATAGAGATTTTTATAAGTCGGTTCAATAGAGGATGTCACTCCTACAATATTGGCAATAGTAGCTGTTGGAGCAATTGCCATAACGTGAGAGTTTCTCATGCCGTGCTTCTTCACAGATTCTCGGACAATATCCCAATTCATTCTGACCGTTTTATCTACCTCAAAAAATCCACCTCGTTCTTTTTCTACCAGCGACAAAGTATCGATAGGAAGGAGATTTCGATCCCATTTCGACCCAGAAAAACTCAAGTATTTTCCACGCTCCTCAGCTAGTTTTGAGGAGGCGAGCATTGCGTGATAGGAGACCATCTCTTGTACCTCGTCGGCAAATTCAATGGCTTGAGCACTTGCATAACTAATTTTTTTTCTATAAAGACAATCTTGGAATCCCATAATGCCAAGGCCGACAGGTCTGTGTTTCATATTTGCATTTTTTGCTTCTGGTATTGGATAAAAATTGAGGTCGATCACGTTATCCAACATCCGCATCGCAATATGGATTGTTTTCTCTATCTTTGCCTCGTCAATGATACCGGTATCTGTTATGTGCTTTACTAAATTTACTGATCCCAAATTACAGACAGCCACTTCATCCACCGAGGTATTTAGGAGAATTTCAGTGCATAAGTTTGAGCTGTGAATTACTCCCACATGATCTTGCATCGATCGAAGATTCGATGGATCTTTAAAAGTAATCCAGGGATGTCCCGTTTCAAATAACATACTGAGAATTTTTCTCCAAAGTGTGAGTGCTTCCACCTGTCTAAATAAAGTCAATTTGCCACTTTGAGTTAATTTTTCATAATAGAAGTATCGCTCTTCAAAGTCTTTTCCATAGAGATCGTGCAGATCTGGCACGTCGCTTGGATTAAACAGAGTCCATTTCTCACCGGAAATTACCCGCTTCATAAATAAATCGGGAATCCAATTCGCAGTGTTCATGTCATGGGTTCTTCGTCTCTCATCGCCCGTATTTTTACGCAGTTCTAAGAAATCTTCGATATCCAAGTGCCATGTTTCCAAATAGGAACACATAGCTCCCTTTCGTTTGCCACCTTGATTCACGGCAACAGCTGTATCGTTAGCCACTTTTAAAAAAGGAATGATTCCTTGACTTTTTCCATTGGTCCCTTTGATCAATGCGCCGAGCGATCGCACATGGGTCCAGTCATTTCCAAGGCCACCTGCCCATTTAGAGAGTTGAGCGTTATCCGCAATTGTTTTAAAAATGTTAGAGAGATCATCCATCACAGTAAGCAGGTAACAAGAGCTCAATTGAGAGTGAATGGTTCCTGAATTAAATAGGGTAGGAGTACTAGAAACAAATTGAAATTGAGAGAGGACGTTATAGAATATAATAGCCCATTTCTCTTTCTCTATTTCATTTTTAGAGAGGCCCATAGCTACTCGCATCCAAAATATTTGGGGAGTTTCCAAACGCTTGTCGTTTGCCTGTAACAAATATCGATCATAAATGGTTTGCAGACCTAGATAATTGAATAAATCATCTCTACCTATTACCAGAGAATTTGCTAAAAGATCTAAATCAAAGTGCAAAAGATCGGGAGAGAGTTTTTCAAGAGCAATTCCTGTCGTGATATACTTTTTGAAATATTCCTTATAACATGAAGTGAGTTCCAGATTACTCGCCGGGATATGAAGAACTTCTCGATAAATCAAATCGAGAAGGAGTCTCGATGCTACTTGTGTATACTCGGGTTCTTTTTCAATTAGAGTTTTTGCTGCCATGATATTAGATAAATCGACCTCTTGTATTTTCATTCCTTCATAAAAATTAGAGATAGAAAATTCCACTATAGCAGAAGCTGAAACGTTGGATAAATTACGACAGGCATAGTTCACTGTTTTGTATAAATCGCTATCTGTAACGATCACCTCGGATCCACCGGGCTCTTTTGCAGTAAATTTTCGGGATTTATCCGTCGCAACAGGTAACGGTTCTGACACTGGAGCACTTTGTAGTTTTCTTGTTTGGCGATATAGAATGTATTCTTTAGCGATTGTATACAAACCTTCCTGCATGAGAATTTCTTCGATTTTATCTTGGATATACTCGACTGACAAAGTGTGATTTTTCCCATATAACACAGCAGCTCCGACAACTTTATGAGTGAGTACGTTAATAGTGTCGACGAGATCATCGGAAGACAAGGTTTTTGCAAAATCAGATCGATAAAAAATAGCTTCAATTGCGGTGGCTATTTTCATCGGGGCAAAGCGCACAATGCGACCACTTTTTCGAACTATTTTCATCATGCTAGGAGAATCATCTCTCATGATTTTATGCTTATCTCGATAAATAATATAATCTCTCGCTACATCGTGATGTCCCGTCTTCATCAAAGTGATTTCAACAATATCTTGAATGCCCTCTACCGTCAAAGAGATCCCTTTTCTAGCGAGTTGAGATACTTGCTTGGTAATTATATCCAAGATAGAGAGAATGGTTTTCTTTAAATCTTCTCCAAGTTGATTAGGAAGAGGTGTCTTTTTTGTGTCGCGAAAGGCAGATTCTAATGCATGAATGATGCGATCTTTATGAAATAATACAATCGTTCCATTGCGTTTCACAACTGTCATGGCCACTGTAGAACTAGTTTGTTCTGATTTTGTTTCTATTCCAGAGTTCATTATCGCATCCTTTTGTTTGCTTCCTATGCCTCTATTGAGCATATATGGTAGTGTATGTATTTATTACATACTATATATTGTGATATTGAGTAAAAGTCTAGGAAAATTTCAGAAAAGATTTTCGTAAAAGTACTTGGATTATGATACTATAAAAAATATACTGGTGTCGATATGAAACAAGTGAATTTACTTCCCAATATTATTACAGCATTTGGACTCTCCTGCGGCCTATATATTATATTTAGAGTGAATTTACTTGCGCCAGAGGTAAGTTTATTTCAAGTACTCTTGGGTTCCGCTATTTTATTACTTATAGCATCGATTGCCGATGTACTCGATGGAGCTGTAGCAAGGGCGATACGGGCAGAAACAGAATTTGGATTTAGTTTTGATTCACTTGCCGATGCAATTACATTTGGAGTCGTCCCCTCTGTTTTATTGCTCAAGAGTCTCTCTTTACAGCAGGGTAGTTTTCTTGCTTTCTTTTGTATCAGTGGCTCAATGTTCTATTCGATCTGTGGAGTACTTCGACTTGCTCGCTTCAATATTAGTCAACATATCACTCCGACTAAAACGTCACTTTTGTATAAGAAATCGTTTATTGGCTTGCCAATACCTGCGGCTGCGATTTCAGCGGTCTCTGCCAATTTATTTTTAACTTCACCGCTAGCGCAAGATTTATTTTTTATTCCTCTTCATTTTCGAACCGTTTTTTTAACTATCATTATGGTGATTCTCGGATTCCTCATGATTTCTCACATCTACTTTCCCAGCTTAAAAAATCTGCACATGCGGCCAAGATCTTTTTCTATTGTATTTGTTACTGGTATTCTAGCTATTTTCCTTTTATATGGGCTTCTACACCATTTCCCAATCGTATTTATAGCTATCTCTTGGGGGTACATCATTTTTTCCCTTATTTTATTTTGTTTTCGAAAACAGAAAGTTCGCAAAAGTTAATTTTTTTTTGCTTCAAACAGATCAGATACCTTACCATCTAAAATCTGTAAACTATCGTCTACTTAGGAGGCTTATGAAACTTTTTCCATTGATTTTATCTCTTGGTTTTTTTCAATTGGGATATTCTATCGAGCAGACAGAATCAACTTCAGTTTCAAAAAAACCACAGGAATTAACCGAACAATATAAAGTAACCGCAACGACCTGTCACGATTTTCTGCAGCCATATACTCGACTTATGAAAGAAGGACACAAAACAAGTATATGAGTGTGGCAAAAGTCTCAAAGAGGAGGCATACCGACGCGATCTTCCAGAAAAGGAACATACACAGATTTTGATTAAAAAAATACGTATGCTAGGATACCATATTAATTAGTTAGAAAATATTATGAGTACAATAGAGGCCTCCTACTGTTTCGACAACGTAAATTCTACTCTAAATAAAATAGACATTGCTATTTTATTTGCAAAAACGAGAGCTTCTTTGCGCGATTTTTCATCCAAAATTTCTAAGGGATAAAAAGAATTAGAACAAACGCCTTCCAACCAGGGAGTGTCTAATTTGCTGAGTAGCATTTTTAATGATGATCCCTACGATGCAATGGATACGGATATAAAATTATGCTTACAAATATTTGAAGCCTACTTGGAAAATCATAATTCTTAAAGATACGTTAATAAACTGTTTCTATTCTCTACCAATTCAACAAAAAATTTGTTGAGTTGGTAGGATTTGTGATCCTATAACTATAGGACATCCTTTTTTGAAGCATTTCTTAGGCACAGATATGTTCTGACTTTTTTTGTCTTAAAAGACAAATATTCCAGAAAGTTTAAAATTTTTAGTCAATAAATGCATTTTTAAAAATTATAATAGAAAATTTTCAATAAATCTCTCCATACAAGATCTATTTTTTTGCTTGTACATTAAATTGAATGCCGTTGTTTATTCAAAAAACAATTTCAAAAAATTATTATATACGTAATAGTTGCCATTTAGTTGAGTGAACTTTTAAAAGGGGAAAAATATATGAAAATATTTCTATTGGGTTTTTATATAGCATTTGTTTCATTAAGTTATGGCATTGAAGTGGCAAAACCACTTCCTGGACAAATGGTATATTTTAAACAAAAAGCGAAGAAAGCGATTGAACCAGTAAAACCACCTGTATTACCGGTAAAAATAGTAGACTGTAATTTAAAAGATAAGAAGATAACAATATCTGATGATGAAAATTTTTTAAAATATCATATCGCTACTATCAAAAAGTTTCATGACTCTATAGATAAAACTATTCAGGAAGTAACGAGTAAAAGTCCGACATCCGGTCAAATTGCTAAAATTATGTTTGCTATCTCTAATTTGATAAATAATATTGATATAATTACCCAATCAAATCATTTAGATAAAGTTATGGATGTGATTAATGAGTCAGATTATCTAGATACAGTTAGTGATATTTATGATTTATTATGTGATGCAAAAAATTTTTTACATATTTTTTCACTTAGCTTTATAGAGGAGAGCGTAAAAGAACTTCCAGTTACAAATGAGTTTGATAAAAAAATTGAAAGTGAGTGGTATAAAAATGGATTTGCTAATCTAACAAAATCTATAAATATGCTTGAAAAATTTGTAGAGCTCGAGAGTTGTCGAGAAAATATAATGTCTTTTTTACCGCTTGTAGAAAAGAATCATAAGCAAATCTCAGATGTAATTTCTAAAATGGTAACCGCAACTAGTAACACTTTTTTAGATGAAGCATCAGAATTTGTAGAATCTATTCAAGGGTTCAATACATTACTCAAAGAGATTGAAACAAATATTTGTTTATTGAGCAGTAAAGGTATTACACAAGCTGGAGAAATTGTTTCTTTAGCCAAAGGACTCCACACCTATTTTTCCGATCTATCGAACAAATTAAAGGAAATATTAGATGAAATAAAAGTCGAGAAGGAAGCAAAAACAAATAAAAGTATAGTACACTATAGTTGTAAATCAGATCGATTCATCCAAGATATAATCCATGACATTTTTTTATGTAAGTATAACAAAATGTTTTATAAACAAATGAATAATGATGTAAGTGAATTACTTACTCTTATTAAGAATTTAGAGGAAATAAAAAAATGAAAACTCTTATATCAAAACATCTGAATCAAAACTTTGTACAGTAAATTTTTGAGAAAAAATTGTATAAATTCTTACAATAAAGTAGCCCTTGCTATTTAGCAAAAGCTACTTTATTATTTATAATATGGGAAACATTAAACGCATTCCTAAGAATTATAATGGAAAACTTCCAACAGGCCGCTCCATACAAAATTTGCTTCCAAAAGTATTAAGTCAAATAGAAAAAGTCCATGTTGAGCGACCCGATTTAATTTTAGCATTTTGGCCGAGTTTAGTCGGCGATAGAATAGCTTTAATGACGAAAGCTATTTCCTTTAAAAAAGGAATTTTACTCGTGACAGTACATAATTCTTCTCTGTTGAGTCTACTTGTGCAATGTGAGAAAAATCGACTTCTCTATACGCTAAAGAAGAGGTTTCCATCTGTCGCAATTCATGATATAATGTTTCGAATTGGGTAACTATAAGAAGGGCTTATGACAGAACAAGAGTATAGCGCAAGTTCGATTACCGTTTTAGAGGGACTGGAGGCAGTTCGAGAGCGACCCGGGATGTATATCGGTGATCGAAATAAAAATGGACTCCATCAATTAATTTATGAAGTAGTTGATAACGCCATTGATGAAGCTCTTGCCGGATACTGTTCTGTCGTTATTGTAACTCTTCATAAAGATCATTCTGTATCCATTGAGGACAATGGTCGAGGTATTCCTATTGGAATACATCAAAAAGAGTCAAAACGCCAAGAAAGAGATGTATCTGCGCTTGAAGTCGTAATGACAGTTCTTCACGCTGGTGGAAAATTTGATAAAGGCTCCTATAAAGTATCGGGAGGGCTTCATGGGGTAGGTGTTTCCTGCGTCAATGCATTATCAAAAGAAATGCATGTCGAAGTGTATGTAAATCGAAAAATATACACTATGGATTTTTCTCGAGGGAAAGTGATTCATGGTCTGCGGACGAATGGATCTACTGAGAAAAAAGGAACGAAAATCACTTTTACTCCAGATGATAAGATATTTAGCACGACTGTATTTGATTACTATATTTTAGCAGAGAGACTTAGAGAGCTCGCGTTCTTAAATCATGGAATAGAGATTGTTTTAAAAGATGAGAGACGAGATGACGAACTCGCAGAAGTCTCCTTTAAATATGATGGCGGAATTGTCTCTTTCGTAGAATTCTTAACAGAAAATAAAACTCCTCTTTTCCCAAAGCCGATTTATATAAAGGGGAACAAGGAACTCTCCGACGGTCCGCTCGAATTTGAAGTTGCCATGCAATGGAACGAGGGTTTTTCTGAAACCGTTTTATCTTATGTCAATAATATTGCAACTACCCAAGGTGGAACTCACGTCAGTGGTTTCTCTACTGCACTCACTCGCAGTTTGAATCAATACATCAAATCCAGCGCTATCGTTAAAAATGATAAAAAAGCGCCAGCTACCGTTAGCGGAGAGGATTTCCGGGAAGGACTTATTGCAGTGATTTCTCTAAAAATTGCACAGCCGCAATTTGAAGGACAAACTAAACGTAAGCTTGGAAATAGTGAAGTAGGTTCTGCAGTACAACAAATTATTGGTGAACATATTTCCACTTACCTACAAGAACATCCATCCATTTCCAAAATAATTATAGAAAAAGCCCTTCTCGCTTTGCAAGCGCGCGAGGCGGCGCGAGAGGCAGCGCGTAAAACTCGTGAATCTACCCTCCGTAAAAGTGCTTTAGATAGTGGAAGACTTCCTGGAAAACTTGCCGATTGTCAGGAAAAAAATCCGAGTCTGTGTGAAATTTATATCGTAGAAGGAGATTCCGCTGGTGGTTCTGCAAAGGCCGGAAGAAATAGACGCTTTCAAGCAATACTACCCATACGCGGTAAAATTATAAACGTAGAAAAGGCGCGACTCGATAAAGTTTTTCAAAATGAAGAAGTGTCCACGATTGTATCTGCACTTGGATGTGGAATTGGAAAAGAATTGAACCTCGAGCGACTTCGTTATCATAAAGTTATCATTATGACGGATGCGGATGTAGATGGATCTCATATACGAACTCTATTGCTTACCTTTTTCTATCGACATATGCCCGACTTAATCATTAATGGTTTTATGTATATTGCACAACCACCTTTATATGGCGTAAAGAGAAAAAAGTCGGTACAGTATATCCATTCAGAAAAAGAAATGGATGCCTATCAATTAAATTTAGGAACGAGCGATGTAGAGGTCAAACTCGCTTCTCACAGCGAAGGCTTAGATATAACTTCTTTGAAAAAACTTATAGAAGCTATTTTAGAACTGGAAGCCTTTTTGGTGTCGATCGAAAAAAAAGGCATTCCTTTTGTTGAATTCATTCGGATGAGGAGTGAGGAAGGGAAATTTCCTCGCTACCTAGTACAGATTGGAGAAGACTCTCGTTTAGTCTATTCCTTTGAAGAGTTCCAACAGTTAAAAGAACGCGATGAAGAAAACCAAAGGCGCATTTACGCAGAAACAATTGCGCACCTGCCAGAAGAAGAGATGAAAAGCGGGTATGATAATCTGCAATTGAAATCTCTGCATTATGTCGAATTATTTAATGAACAAACGCTGCATGCTATTACGGAAAAATTATCTGCATTTGGATTTGCACTGAAAGATTACAGTATATCCGATACAAAATTGCTCGATGTTTTTGATGAATCCGGCGTAGTTAAACCGATCTATAAACTCAGAGAAATGATTGAATATTTCCGAGAGAATGGAAGACGAGGCATTCAAATCCAACGATACAAAGGTCTCGGCGAAATGAATGCAGACCAACTATGGGATACCACAATGGATCCTAAAAATAGGGCTCTTTATCAAGTAACTCTTCCCGATGCGATAGACGCTGACCGAATGTTTACGGTTTTAATGGGAGAGGAAGTGGCTCCTCGAAGAGCTTTCATTGAAAATCACGCTCTTTCTGTAAAAAATTTAGATATTTAAGGGATTGTTTATGTCATATACTGAAGGGGAAGAAATCGTCTCTCGCAATCTAGCAGAGGAGATGAAAGAAAGTTACCTGCGTTATTCTATGTCTGTCATTATTTCTCGCGCTCTTCCCGATGCGAGAGATGGATTAAAACCATCACAGCGCAGAATCTTATTTGCTATGCGCGTCCTCAATTTACAGCCAGGTAGCAAACATAGAAAATGCGCCAAAATTGCAGGGGACACATCGGGGGATTATCACCCTCATGGAGAAACGGTCATTTATCCAACGCTTGTCCGTATGGCACAAGATTGGGCTATGCGCTATCCGTTAATTGACGGGCAAGGAAACTTCGGATCTGTCGATGGCGATCCTCCAGCTGCTATGCGATATACAGAAGCTAAGCTCACTGCCGCTTCTGTATTCCTGATGGAAGATTTAGAAAAAGAAACGGTTGATTTCATTTCCAATTATGATGAAACGAAGAAAGAGCCCGTTGTTTTCCCCTCCAAATTTCCGAACCTTCTCTGCAATGGATCCTCTGGAATTGCAGTCGGCATGGCAACGAACATTCCACCCCACAATTTAAAAGAACTTATAGCGGCAACTTTACTTGTCCTCAAAGAGCCAAATACTACAGTCGATCAGATTATCGAAGTTATGCCTGCTCCCGATTTTCCGACAGGTGGTGTCATCTGTGGCCTGCGCGGAGTGCGCGATGCGTACCATACGGGTCGTGGAAAATTAGTATTGCGCGGCCTTATTACGACTGAAAGTACAGATAAGGGAGATAGAGAAAGACTTGTTATCAATGAAATCCCATATAACGTCAATAAATCTCGATTGATCGAAAAGATTGCACTCCTTGTCACTGAAAAAACCATTACAGGGATTTCCGACATATGCGATGAGTCCGATAAGGACGGTATGCGTATTGTAATTGAATTGAAGAAGGGAGAGATCTCAGATATCATTATCAATCAGCTATACAAATACACTGACATGCAAACTACTTTTGGCTGCAATATGCTTGCCCTTGATAAGGGAATGCCAAAAACTATGTCAATTAAGCAGTTCATTACGGTATGGATTGATCATCGAATTGAAGTCATTCGCCGAAGAACGCGATATGAACTTACCCGCGCAGAGGCGAGAGCTCACATATTAGAGGGGTATCTCAAAGCACTTGACAATCTCGATCAAATTGTAAGGATTGTGCGAACAAGCGACAACAAAGAAAAGGCAAGAGATGCCTTAATAGAGCAATTTCAATTCACTGAAAAGCAAGCAAATGCCGTTCTCGAGCTGCGACTCTATCAATTAACTGGGCTGGAAAGGGGAAAAATTGAAGAAGAATATGTGGCTCTGCAGAAAAAAATTACTGAGCTCAGAGCTATTCTTGCCAATGAAACTCTCGTTCGAAAAATTATTCAGGAAGAGCTTGAAGTCATTGCAAAAATGACTCGGTCCGATAGAAAGACAAAGTTGACCGGTGCGGAAACAGAAGTTTCTATTGAAGATTTGATTCCCGATGAACAGACTATTATTACCGTATCAAATGATGATTATATCAAACGAATGCCCGTCGCAACGTTTAAAGAACAGCGTAGAGGCGGTCATGGAGTCATCGGCGTGGATACAAAAAAAGAACAAGATTCATTAAAGAATGTCTATGTATCGTCTACACACGACCACCTCCTTATCTTTACCAATTTGGGTAGATGCTATTGGTTGAAGACTTGGCAGATTCCAGAAAGTAGCCGTCGATCTAAGGGGAAACCTTTAATCAATTTACTTGAGGGTCTCGGTGAAGATAGTAAAGAAAGAATTGCCGCAATTTTAACGACAAAAACTTTTGACCAACAAAATATATCTATTTTGCTTTGTACAAAGAACGGAGTGGTAAAGAGAACAGAACTCGCGGCTTTTAGTTCGCCTAGAAGAAAAGGAGTCTATGCCATTAATTTAGATTCTGGAGATGAAATTATTGCAGCGAGGTTGCTCAAAGAAGATGAACAAGTTATGTTATTTACGAAAAAGGGCATGGCCGTTCGATTTGAACAGAGTCTTGTTCGAGAAATTGGAAGAGTAGCTCGTGGAGTTCGAGGCATTAGACTTGGACGCGAGGATCAAGTCGTCTCTTGCGAAATTGTACGTGGCAATGAAGTTGTCTTTATCGTCTGCGCGCAAGGGTATGGCAAACGAAGTAAAGTCAGCAATTTCCGACAAACGCAGAGAGGAGGGGTCGGCGTCCGATCCATAGTCACTAGCCATCGCAATGGCGATGTCGTAGCTGCGCTCCAAGTACAAGATACCGATAGCGTTCTCATTATGTCCAACTCTGGGCAAACTTTGCGTATGCGCATGAAAGATGTACGAATCATGGGTAGAAATACACAAGGGGTGCGCCTTGTTCATTTAAAAGCCGGGGATCAGGTGGTAGCTGTTCAGAGAATTGATCATGCAGAAGCCGAATAATTCTCAGTTTGAGAAAAGTCTATTTATTACCTTCGAAGGAGTGGAGGGAGCGGGAAAATCCACTCTTATACAATCGCTATATGAGCACTTTACCTATAAGAAAATTCCCTGCTTGCAGACGCATGAGCCAGGTGGAACTTCCCTTGGAAAACAACTCCGGGAAATTCTTCTTCATCGCCAGCCAAATGCAATGGGTAAGAAAACAGAGCTCCTGCTTTTTTTAGCCGATAGGGCAAATCACGTGGAACAAGTGATTGTTCCCGCATTACACCAAGGCTCAATTGTCTTATGCGATCGCTTTAATGACTCTACTATTGCCTATCAAAGTGATAAAGGAATTAGTGATGCTAGACTACAAAAACTCTGTAATTTTGCAACCAATGATTTGCAGCCAAACATTACTTTTCTATTAGATATTGACCCCTCTTTGAGTCTGAGTCGACTGCAAACCCGAGATCACTTCGAAAATAAAGAAATTGCCTTTCACACGGAAATTCGTCAAAAATTTCTAGAACTCGCATCAAACCATAGCAAGAGATTTTTTATTATTGATGCTATATTGCCAAAAAATCAATTGTTTCAGTTAGCTCTTTCTAGAATACAAGAAGTAATCCAATATGTTTGATCATTTACTCGGCCATCAAAAGAATAAAGATATTCTGACTGCAATGCTACAAAGCGATCATTTTCCCAGTGTGCTCTTATTACATGGACACGATGGAGTTGGAAAATCGGATTTTGCAAGAGCGATTGGCAGAGCTCTTATTGGGGTAGCAGAGGATCGAGCTCCTCATCCCGATTGCATCGAATTTTTTCCGGATACTAAAACAGGTCAGTATTCTATGGATGAAATTCGATCTATTATACAAAAAGCTAGCTTATCTCCTTTTTCTGCAAGCCGTAAAGTGCTTTTGCTCCATCAATTTGAAGCTGTGGAAGAGGCGGGCAATACCCTCTTAAAAATTTTTGAAGAGCCCCCTAAGTTTATTCATTTTATCTGTATTTCATCCCAAAAAGAATCTATATTGCCAACGCTACTCTCTCGCATGTGTACGCTCTCTTTTGATCCTTTATCTATTGAAGAAATCACTTCTTGGATAGATAAAACCTATGAAAAATCGAATGCAAATCAACTTGCGCTATTTTGCTCTGGATCTCTTACCAAGGCTAAATTATTTTGTGACGCAGATATTCATGTCCTTTTCTCTCTTCTAGAAAAATCATTTTTAGCTGTAAAGGAAAAGAACTCTCTTTTTTTGTATGAGAAAGTAGAAGAAATGGAACTATTCATCGAAAAGCAAGCTATTTCATTACCTGATTTCTATGAATGCATTATTACCTGGTTGCAACTATATGGATTACCAAAGTCGCATCTGATTCTTGAAAAAACTTTAGAATTAGCCCATAAGTTCCTTGAGGCCAATAAAAAACTCATTCGAAAAAAAAACATAGTAGAGTGGTTTTGCTTCTCCTTGTTCTCCCATATTCATCAGTAAGTGAGCGTATGACGGTAACTCTCGATATAAGAAATCAAATTTATGAAAAGCAACAAATGTCTTCTTCAGATAAAGACATAATAGAAAAATCGCAGAGGACTGCAATAGAGGCAATCATTCTATACTTGAAGAATGTCGATAACACAGTCTGTTTAAAAAGGACCTATTCCATAAGAGAAGCTTTTGAAAATCTTGATCTTATTACTGAATGTAATCTAACATGCAACTTCCAAACAAAAAAAGTAAAAAATCTCTAGAAAAACCTACTGATTGTGCATTAAATAACTCCTCAAATCTGCAACGTATAAAAGTGAATAAAGAGATACAGAAAGATTTTTATACAGTGTTAGAAGCTGTTAAAAGAGATGGGCTAGAATTGCAATATGCAAGTAGACGATTACAAAATAATCATCTTATAGCATTTCATGCAGTTCGCTAAAATGGCCTTGCTTTGCAGTATACAAGTAAAAAACTTAGAAGCAGTTCGCCAAAATGGTTTAGCTTTGCAATATTTACCTCATAGTCTTCGAGATAGGTTTGATATAGTGGCAGCAGCAGTTCGGCAAAATAGTTCATCTTTTCCCTTTACTAGTAAAAGATTACAAAATGACTATCAGATCATTGAGTTTGCCAGGGGAACTAAAATAATTCTTCCTATGCTCAGCATTGGTTTCCAAAAACATTCCTACAACATCATAGCTCGATAACAAGCCACTAGATGCTCCACCCCTTGCAGAGCACGATGGGGAAATTCTTCTTCTTTTATACCAAAAAATTTTGCAATTTGATTTTTTGTAGTACCAATCTCATTGGGAGCTTCTTTCTTTTCTAGAACTTGAATTCCCCAATGCATAGATGCGAGATCGAGCCAATGATAAGGCCATTTAAATCTCTCCTGTAGATCTGGATCTATGATTTGAGAAAAGAATATGCGATCAAAAGAGGGGTTTTGGCAAATAAATAAAGCGCTACCCCTAATAATTCTATGTTTCTTGAATATCTCTATAATTTCTTTTTGAACCTCACCTTCCGGTTTCCCAGACGAGACCATATCTAAGGTAAACCCATTGATTGCTAAGCTCTCTGGGTTACTTTGTCGCCAAATTTCTTCAGGCTGAAATATAATTTGTGAATATTCATCAAGAATTACGTTTGATTGTAAATTTATAATTTGAAATGCAATTTCTATACTTCTATGATATTTATAATTAAGTCCTGTTGTTTCTAAATCTAAAAAAATTCCTAACATTATACCCTATAACAATTATTTTATATTTATCTTATATAAAGGAAAGAGATCCCTTGTTATAATTCTCTCTATGTCTTTACCACAAAAAAAATTTCGTGAAATCGTCTTCCAAATCTTTTATGGTTTTTCCATTACGGGTAACTTTGAAGAAGCTATTGTTCCATTGATTATGGATCAACTCAAAGTGACGAGAAAACATACAATTAATGCTATGCAAAAAGCGAAACAGATATTTTTAGCAAAAGAACAATTTAATAGCTATATTGAAAAGGCCTCTTATAGTTATTCTTTCCATCGTATCTCATCAGTGGAAAAAATTGTTATCTGGCTTTCTTTATACGAAATGTTTATAGATAAATTAGCACCAGCTATCGCTATTTCGGAAGGAATTCGTTTAACTAAAAAGTTTTCTTCACCAGAAAGTGCTCATTTTGTTCATGCAATACTCGATGTAGTCTGTAAGGAATATGCAGAAAAGCCAAATCCAAGTCCGTGAACATATTTCTTTAATTTCTTATTCGACATTCCGAATAGGCGGGAAGGCTAGGTTTCTTGCAGAAGCACACTCGACGAAAGATATGCAGGAGCTCTTTTGCTTCGCAAAAAAACTGTCTATTCCACTATTTATTATAGGAAAAGGTTCCAATACTTTATTTGACGATCAAGGGTATTCTGGACTTATCATCATCAATAAAATGAAAAAAAAAATCGTAGGGGTAAACTCTCTCTATGTCGAGAGTGGTTATTCGTTTTCTCGATTAGGACAAGAAATTACTAAGCTCGGATTTTCAGGATTTGAATTTGCGATCGGTATTCCAGGTAGTGTCGGTGGCGCTCTTTATATGAATGCTGGGGCCCATGGCTTTGCTACTGCTGATCTCTTAGACTCTGTAGAGTTTCTTCATAGTAGTGGAGAGGTTCATCAATGGCAACGAAAAGATTTAGAGTTTGGTTATAGATATTCCTCTTTTCAGAAAATTCCCGGTAGTATTCTAACAGCGAACTTTATTCTGTTACAGCAAGATGTCGATTCTATTGATCTTCAAAAAAGAAATATTAAACAGAGAATATTGTCCCAACCTTACAGAGAAAAATCTTGTGGCTGCATTTTTCGCAATCCTCCGGGATTTACAGCTGGGAAAATCATAGATATGTGTGGTTTGAAAGGTCTATCTATAGGCGACGCTGCGGTATCTGATATTCATGCTAATTTTATCATTAATCGCGGGGCTGCGACATCCAGTAATGTCTTAGAGCTTATCCAATTGATACAATCCTGCGCTCTTATGCGCTTTGACTGCAACCTGCAACCGGAAATCCGTTATGTGCCCTATCAATCTTTTTAAAGCAGATATGCATTGTCACAGTAATTTCTCCGATGGAGTGTCTACTCCTTTTGAGTTAATCACATTATCTCATGAATTAGGCTTACAAGGATTATCTATTACTGATCACGACTCAATCATGTCCTATGAAGATGCAAAGATATTTTCTTGGGCAAAAAAACATGAAGTCTATCTATGTCCTGGTGTAGAGTTATCTAGCACTACTCGAGGGAAAAGCATACATGTTCTGGCTTATGCATTTCCTCTGCCAAATCCTATCTTGCAAGAATTATGTGCTGAGTATGAAAAAAAGCGAAAAAATCGAAATATAGCGATTCTTCATCAATTAGAAAGAATAGGTTTTCATATATCCATTGAAGAACTCGTGGCTGCATTTCCTCTTGCTGTAATCGGAAGGCCACACATTGCCAAATTACTGGTAAAGAAGGGTTATGTAGATACCGTACAAAAAGCTTTTCGTCAATTCTTGGGGGAGAGCGGCAGTTGCTATGTCCCACTACAAAGTCCCCTGACTGAAGAAGTCATTGATGTTATTCACAAAGCCAAAGGGAAAGCCTTTCTGGCACATCCACATTTAATTAAACACAAAAGTATTTTGTGCTATCTTTTAACACTTCCATTTGATGGAATTGAATGTTATTATGCCCGATTTTCCAAGGAACATGTCCAATATTGGAAGAGAGTAGCCAGTGAGCGCAATATGTTAATTAGTGGTGGATCGGACTATCACGGTTTAAACGTAGAATATAATCTTCTTGGAAGTTCTTGGGTAAATAAAGAAGATTTTTCTCGGATTATATCATAAATGGATTATAGAGAAGTACTACAGAAATTATACAAAATTGCAGCAACGAAAAAAGTGCATTTGGGATTGGAATCCATAGGACTTGCTCACTCACTTTTTGGTAGACCAGCAGAGTCCTATCCCATTATACACATTGCTGGTACCAATGGAAAGGGATCCGTTGCGACTAAACTATCTGAGATACTTACAATTTCTGGATATCGAGTAGGACTCTATACTTCCCCTCACATTCATAGTTACAGAGAAAGAATACAAATCAAGAATCAATGTATTTCAGAGTCTGCAATAGTTCACCTGTTACCGGAAATATTTACTAAGCTTTCGCAAAAGAATATTTCACTCACTTTTTTTGAATACACTACAATGCTTAGTTGGATCTATTTTCAAATAAATCAAGTCGATATAGCTATTATGGAAACAGGGCTTGGAGGGAGATTGGATGCAACTAATCTAATCAATCCTATTTTATCTGTTATTACTACTATTAGTCTAGATCATACAGAGTATTTAGGTTTATCTATCAGTGATATTGCAAGGGAAAAAGCTGGAATTATTAAACCAGGGATTCCAGTAGTATTGGGTCCAAAAGCGCAGCATTATTATATTTCAAAAGAAGCTCGCTTAAAAATTAGTCCTATAGTTTATGTTCCGAAATCAATAACTGGTTTTTTTGATGATGAAAATCAACAGATTGTAAGAGCTTGTCTGCCTTTTTTATCTAAATCTTATTCTCTGACTAAAGATAATATAGAAAAAGCGATAGGAAAACAGCCTCCATGCCGCTTTCAACTCCAAACATATAAAGGAAAACTATGGGTGTTTGATGTGGCTCACAATAAAGAAGCTCTTGAATCTTTAACGATCGCATTAGTGCAGACTTTTCCAGGGAAATCCCTGCGATTCCTCGTTAATTTCTCTTTCCACAAGGATATCCTGGGTTGTTTACAAGTAATTACAGATATAGCACGTTACATACATATTATACCGAGTTCTCATGTGCGAATAGCCCCAGTACAATACATAGCTAAGTGTCTAGAGGAATTACGTTATAGAAGCTACTCATCATCTCACCAGAATATTGCAGAGGCGGTGTCTACTGCTATGGAAAGTGAAGAACTGTTAGTAGTTACGGGAAGTTTTTATATTATGTCTGAAATCCAAAAAGAGCTGGGTATTTTTGATACAATTCCTGATCCTCTAGCTCTTAGTGAAATTTTTTAATCATAAAAATGATTGACTTTGATTTTAAATTTTTTTAAGGTTTTTAATTTCAGAAAACAATATGTCTATTTCTTTTTTTGTAGGGATCGGGTTAATAACCCAAGAATCTGTCACAACATGGATATATCCAACAATCGCTTGAGCGACACATATGCAATGTTTTGTGAATTCACATAAGTTAGAGGTAGAGCGTATAATTTGTAAATCACCTTGAGTATATTGTAGGAAGGGATTGATTTCACTTTGTATCTCTTTATCTAGCAATTGATACTTCTTGAGAAATTCTTCCTTATTGCCAAAATATAACTTCTCAGCTAAAAAAAAGAGTTCGCCAATGACTTCATAGGAGTAACAATCTGTATTTTTTCTGATAAATAAATTGGGTAGTCGTTTTGTAGAAATAATACTTTGGAGATTGTAATAGGCATTCCTCAAGTTTTGTATCTCTTGAAGGGAGGGGCGTTCATTTTGTAGAAACTTTTTTATTTTCAAAGAAAGAGATTTTGCTTGTTTTGTTTTCTCTTCTATATTTTCAATATGTAAAATCGTGTTAGCTTTTTTGATTAATTCTGGAATGGTAGGTACTGCAAAACGGGGTTTTTTCTGAGTTGGTTTTTTTAACATAAACAATTTTGTAATGAAATATCTAGAAACTTATTTCATTCAAAATAAATTTTGTCAATAAGTTTTTTGCTTAATTAAAAACAACTCCGGCGATCGAAAGCGGTTTGTCCATTGATGTCGCCCAACAATATATTTGCAGGACAATGAAGATACAAAACTGAGTAAAGAATCTAGTTCTGCTTTTCCTGCATCGTGTCCGGGGTAGGACATAATACTAATAATTCCAGTTGGACTCAGATAATTCATTGCTTTTTTCAAACTGAAAAGGGTTGTATCAGAATTTGTAGTAAGCAATTTATTACCACCTGGTAAGTAACCAAGGTTATAAACAAAAATATCGATAGCAGGAGGGAGAAATTCAAGTTTAGTATGACAAGTATGATGATAGGAAATTCGTTGTAATATTTTAGGAGGGACTGACTCGCATAATAAATTTTGAGTTGCATAAATAGCTTCAGATTGAATATCGATACAGAATAATCTTCCATTGTCTGGAGTTAACAGAGTTTTTGCAATGTAAAGGGAGTCTCTGCCATTGCCACAAGTGGCATCGACAAAGGTTCCTCCTTCTTTTCCGCACATATTCCAATACTTATGGGCTAGAGTCAAATGTGATCCAAAAATCATAATAAGCATCTATTGGTTGAATCACTATTTTAGCTTGCAATCAATTTTTTGTAGATTTATCTTTTATCTACTTTTTCGGGGTATTAGCTCAGTTGGTTAGAGCGCCACGTTGACATCGTGGAGGTCAGCTGTTCGAGTCAGCTATATCCCAATTTGAAGTATGATCTTATATTTATACATATTCAGATGGCAGTTCTAGCAAATATGATGGCCAGGTAAAAAAATAATGTACTATCATGCTATAGTATGATTTCTTCCAAAATAAAAAGAATACAACTTGGCTTAGCCCAGTATCTTGCAGCGGCCGTATATCGCATCTACACCTCCGCTATTCCTTTAAAAATAGGGACATTCTCATATGGTTGTTTCTATGATTTTGCAATTGCAAAATCGTCAGATGGGTTACCGTCTTCGGTAGAAGAAATTCTTCCAGCTATGATAGGCAAAGAAAGTGCACTCCGCCGAGAAATGGTGGCAAAAAACGCGGCTAGTCTATTTCGATCGGAAAAAAAAATTCATCTAGCTAAAGAAGCTGAACGCCTTGGAAATAGGCTTATCTATGTTTTTCAATTACATTCCTTTTTCTATTTATCCGTTGAGGATTTTTCTCTAGATCTCTCTCGCTTATATTTTGCGATCAAAGAATGTATTCCAAGAGGAAATTTCTCGAAAAAAGAGATCCCTATAGTTCGCATCATTGCTTATACGGCATTTTCAAAACAAGATCTTCAGAATCTATTGCAACGGCGACGTACAACGTGCGCGAAAATGCATCACACAATAGGTGAGAAGATGGATTTATTCCATTTTCAGTATGATGAAAATGTAGAGAGAATTGTATGGAAAGAAAGAGGGGCTTCAATATTTTTTCGATTGCAACAATTTTGGCATCGATTTCTTCGCATACATGATACTTTACTTATAGAGCCTTATGCCATTCGAAAAGAAAACAAATCTTACCTTAACCAGATACAGAAATTACCTGTAGCTTTCTCACATAAATATTTGGATTATAATGAGAACGTTATATCCAATTGTTCTTCTCCTTTTCCCAACCTATATTCTTTACCACTTCAAATGAAAGATTGTAGTTATGAGTTTTGTTCTTACCGATCTTTACAAAAACGCCTTGTTATAAAACATAAAGTTATAGAATTATTCTATGATTTATTAAAAATTCCTTATTCTAGAAAACAAACGAAAACCAATACACAGTATTTTTATGATTCTATTCTTGGAAAGCCTATTGCTTTAGGGCATATATCCACATCATTATTGAATAAAAATATAGCTACTATAGAATATAGCCTAATTCATTCTATAGAAACAATTATAGGCGTTTTGCTCGAACATTTTGGAGAAAACCTGCCATTTTGGCTGCATCCTGTGCAAGTTTATATTATGTATGAACCCAGCCAATTGCCTGTTATCAAAAAATTATTGCTTAATAGAGAAATAACGTATCATCTCCAACAAATTCAAAAAAACACTACAAATAAAGTAAAAGAGCAAAAAGCTTTTTATACTATATTTTTTTTCAAAAACGAAGAAATACGAATAAGAGGGCAGAGAAACGAAGAACAAAAGGTGACTTTTTTTGAATTAGATACATTACTGCGAGAACTAGAGAAAAAAAACTGTCCAGAAAAGCTAATAATTGGGTAAAGTATGTGTAAGTTTTTAATAAAATCAATAGAGGATCTTTGATTCTCATAACTTTTTGTAATAATTTTTTTTAGGATGTTTGACTTTGAAGGTAAATAGACAGATCCGGGCATTAAAAGTGCGAGTTATTGATGAAGACGGTGTACAGGTTGGTGTAATGACTCCTAGGGAAGCGTTGGATAGAGCAGAAGACGCCGGTCTAGATTTAGTCGAAATAGCCCCTAATGCGGAGCCTCCTGTTTGTAGAATCATTGATTATGGTAAATTTCGTTATCAACAGACTAAAAAAGAGAAAGAAAGTAAAAAATCTCAACATAAGATTAAAGTAAAAGAGATAAAATTAAAGCCCACTATTGATGAACATGACTTTCAAGTGAAAGTTCGCAAAGCAAGGGAATGTATTACCAAGGGTAATAAAGTCCGATTGATTTGTACATTTCGAGGTAGAGAAATTTTGCGTCAAGGAATGGGTGAGAAAATAGTTAATCGATTTTGTGAGGAAATTAGCGATATTGGAGCTCCAGAATCTTTTGCAAAACAGCTGGGTAGAATGCTAGTTCTCATCATTGCTCCAAAAGCGAAAAAAAAGATATAAGAGGAGGCGTTTATGCCTAAAGTAAAAGCAAAAACTAAGAAAGCAATAAAAAAAAGATTTCAATTAACAGCTACCGGAAAGCTTATGAGAAGAAGCCAAGGAAGAAAACATTTACTAGCAAAAAAATCTGTAAAACAGAAAAAACGCTTACTAAAGGCTAAAGTTGTTTCTCCAAGCTATCACTCTTTATATGCAAAGTTAATGCAGGGTGTTTAAAATTAGATAAGGAAAGAGGTTATGGTCAGAATTACAAAAGCAGTTTCTTCACGAAGACGAAGAAAACGAATACTAAAACAGGCAAAGGGATTTGTCGGAGATAGAAAAAATCATATTCGTTTAACGAAAGATGCAGTAATGAAAGCAATGGCTTTTAATTACCATCATCGCAAACGAAAAAAGAGAGATTTTCGCAGGTTGTGGAATATTCGAATTTCTACCGCGGCTAAAATTAATGGGATTTCTTACAGCAAGTTTATTTTTGGACTAAAACAAGCGGGTTGTATGTTAAATCGCAAAATGCTAGCTCATCTCGCTATGCATGATCTGCCTAATTTTGCAATGGTTGCTCAAACAGCAAAAAATGCACTTAATTTGAAATAAATAGATCGTGGACGAACAAATCACTCATTTACGGCAGAAGTTTCAAATATCCTTAGAAGAAGCTAAAACTTCTTTAGATATAGAGAAAATTCGCATTGATTTCTTAGGTAAGAAAGGATCGCTTTCTGGCCTCTTGCAAGCTGTTAAAATGTACCCAGTAGACGAAAGGCCGAATATTGGTAAAACACTCCACGAAACGAAATCTTATATTACTGATGCTTTAGAAGAAAAAAAAGAACTTTTTCATCAAGAAGAACAAAAGCAAATTTTTCGCAAAGAAATCATCGATGTTACTCTACCTGGAAAAAAATACTCGCTTGGATCAATTCATCCCGTCTATCAAATGATGGAAGAAATGATCGATATCTTGATTAGTATGGGTTTCGTCGTAGAGAAATCTCCTGCCATAGAATCTGAATATTATAATTATGGCGGTCTAAATTATCCGGAAGATCATCCTGCGAGAGATATGCAGGATACTTTCTATCTCGATAAAAATTATTTACTTCGATCTCATACGACAAATTTTCAACAGAGAGTTATGGAGAAATTATCTCCTCCTATTCGATCCATTTGTCCTGGAAAATGCTATCGCAATGAAACAATAACACCTCGCTCTCATGTAATTTTTCATCAAGTAGATGCGATGTATATCGATCAAAATGTTACTTTAGCTGATTTACTCGCGACGAAAAAAGAATTTTACTCTAGACTATTTGGCAAAGAAGTTTTCTTGCGATTTCGACCGAGTTACTTCCCATTTGTCGAACCGGGGCTTGAAGTCGATATTAAATGTACTTCCTGCCAGGGAACCGGGTGCCGTTTATGTAAAGATACGGGATGGCTCGAGGTCGCTGGTACTGGTATGATCCATCCAGAAGTACTGCGCCGAGGTGGCATTGATCCAGAGAAATATTCTGGCTATGCCTGGGGAAATGGTGTCGAGAGATTATTTATGTTGCGCTATGGCGTACAAGATATTCGTCTCTTTTTTAACAATGACATGAGATTTATCAATCAATTTAAATAATACAGGGAAGCGTGGCAGAGCGGCCGAATGCGGATGTCTTGAAAACATTTGATGGTGATGAGCCATCCGGGGGTTCGAATCCCTCCGCTTCCGATTATATGAGAGTAACTGAAATTAGCTACCCTCATTTATTTTCTGACTTATCACTTTTTAGTAGTCTTTACATAAGTAAAGATTGGCTTTCCAAATGCATTAAAAGTCAGATTACCTATTCTAGAATTTAAAACAAAATAGCTAGGGCTATCGAATAAGGGAATAATAGGCATTTCTTCTCGAGTGAGAAGGGTTGCTTGTTTTAAAAGTTCTCGCCGTTGCATTAGATCTATCGTATTATTAGATAATTCGATAAGGCTTGCATAGTCTTTATTTTCCCATCCGGTAAAACTTATCTCACTATTTAAACTATTGAGATTATAAATCGGATCATTGAAGAAAGAGGCCCAACTAAGAAGCGCTATTTGGAAATTTTGGGTCGTTACATCCTCTAGCAATAACTTAAAATCTAAAACTTCAATTTTTATATCGAGTCCTAAATATTTTCTCCATTGTTCTTGGAGGACTTGCATTAGTTGCATGTCTTGGGTAAGAGGTTTCCCCTTAAGAACAATTTGTGGAAATGTATCGAGGTTAAGTCCCATTTCTTCCATTGATTTTGTTAGCAATGCTTTTGCTGGCTCAGGAGAAAATTCTTCTTGCACTGTATCTAATAACTGTAGTTGTTTTGGAAGAATGTTACTGGCCGGAGTTTCCCCATTATAGTAAAAATACTGGGATATGTAAGGACGATTAATAGATAAAGATAGAGCTTTTCTAAAATTGAGATTGTTTACTGGAAAAGCATTTACATTTACGAATAGCCATTCCATTTTCAAACTATCTATGGTTTGCAGGATCTTTTTCTTCTTTAAGCTTGGAATAGATTCGACAGGAATTGATATAGCATCGAGATAGTCTATTTTTCCCTGCTCAAATAAATGCAGAGCCGTCGAGGCATCGGCAATGATAGAAAAAGTAAGAGTATCTAAAGTAACATTGGTCCGATCCCAATAAGTATCATTTTTTTTGAATATAAGAGAGTGGTTTGGCGACCAAGAGTAAAAGCAAAAAGGTCCATTGCTGATTAGGCTTGTAGAAGAGGTATGACTCGAGAAAAAAGATTCATTCTTGTCATGAGCAGGAGCAAAGCAGGGGGCTGTAAGAAGCTCTAAAAAGTAGGTAGCGGGATGTTCAAGCGTTACTTGCAATGTATAATCGTCCACTGCGATTACGCCGACATCATCTATCGGGCAATCTCCTCTCTTAGCTTTCTGTGCATTTTTAATCACATTAAAGAAGAAAATAGCTTTTGTTGGGAAATTGGGAGAAATAATGCGTTTCCACGCTTTTTCAAAATTGTGAGCCGTTACTCGATCTCCATTGGACCAGTTGGTTTTCTTTAGCTGAAAAGTATATACTGTTTTCTCTTCGTTGATACTGTATGAATCAGCAATTCCGTTTTCTAAAGCACCCTCGTTACTGAGGCGCATTAATCCCTCAAATAGTGGCATAAGAATACATTGTGATTGCATATCAATAACAGCTCTTGGATCGAAAGAATTTGGATCTGCTGGGATAGCAATCCGCATTTCTTGTTGTACAATAGTGGATTTTTTCTTTGCAAAGACTGACTGATAGGTTACAAAAATGCCAAGCAGAATACTCACTACAATAATAATTTTTTTCATATAACTCCTGATAAATAGATAAAATAGTGAAAGAATTGTACGAAAAAAATCTTTATCTCTTCAAGGGAAGGTTACAAAGAATTTGATTAGTCCAAAGGATCCTTCCTCTCTCGGCTCCTGCGAGCTCTCCTCTTTTTCTGTTTTTTGATTTGTAGATTATCTCTTACTGATTCGGTAGTAAATCCGCATTGCAAGGCGATTTTATCGCATAAAATTCGACGCGCGAGAAATCTATTTTTTTCTCGCGATCGGGATGCAGAGCTGCTAGCTATCGTTCCTGTAGGAATATGTTTAAGGTAAACGGAACTATAACTCTTCTGCGCTTTTTGTCCGCCCTTCCCCTGGCCCAGGGTATATTTCTCGGTCAAGTCTTTTTCATAAATGCGGAGCTCTATCATCCTCTTTTGGATGGCTTGCATTTTTTTCTCAGAAATCATGAATTGGGCGCTGCAATAATCTCAAGTAATTTTATTTCAAAGATCAGATCTTTACCAGCAAGTGGGTGATTCGCATCGAGGGTGACTGTATTATTATCGATTTTTGCAATTCTGACAATAGCAGTTGGCCCCTCTTGTTGATCACCAATTTGCAGTAGAGTCCCTTCTTCTAAATGGATGTGAGAGGGTATCTTATTCTTTTCTACCTGAGTAATTAATTCATTGAGAATGGGCCCATAAGCCTCTTCTGAATTCACTTGGATTGTCTTTTGTTCTCCAGGATTCATGCCAATGATTGCTTTTTCGAAACCGGCAATAATTTCTCCAGATCCAATAGTAAACATAATAGGTTCTCGATCCTTCGAACTATCAAACACTTGATTTCCGCGAAATTTTCCCGTGTAATGCACTTTCACTTTATCGCCATGTTTCGCCTGCATTTTTTTCTCCCCATTTTAGATATTAGCTACTATTTTCAGATTCCCGACTTTGCTTTATAATTGCAAATCAAAAAGATTAATGCTTATGTAAATTATTAGAAATAAGAAATTTATAGTGTTTTTTTTATTCTTGTGGGCAGAAATGATTTTTTTTGGATAATTTTGCAAGAGAACTATTCTTGACTTATAGGAAATTGTGAGAGAGAAGCTTCGAGTAGCTATAGTATTTGGTGGATCAACGTATGAGCACACCATTTCTCTTCTATCAGCAAGATATGTCTTGTCTGTGATAGATCAAGAAAAGTTCACAGTGATTCCTATTGCAATTGATTTGCAAGGGAATTGGTTCCAAGTAAATAGATTACAAGAATTCTTGTCTTGGAATGGAGAGGCGATTTGCTCAGATCTAACCTTTCTTGAGCCGATAGATCCTACATTATCCTATTTACGAAATACCTTAGATGTAATCTTTCCGTTAATTCACGGTAGTCCCGGAGAAGATGGAGGCATTCAAGGCTTTTGTTCCTTACTCTCTATTCCATGTGTTGGCGCAGATGTCTTGAGTTCCGCAATTTGTATGGACAAAATTATCATGAAAAAGCTTTTTCAACACGCGGGAGTCCCTATCGCTAAGTATCTATCTTGTAGGAGTGATCATATCTTTTCCTTTGAAGATGCTAGAGGTGCTTTAGGGCTTCCTTTAGTGGTAAAACCTTCTAATAGAGGCTCATCCCTTGGAGTGAATAAGGTAGATTCAGCAGAGGAGTGGGATGCTGCTATTGATAGCGCAAGTGCGCTTTCTGATTATCTAATCTTTGAAGAGTATATTCAAGGGAGAGAACTCGAATGCTCTATACTTGGGAATAGAAATCCTATAGCATCCAAGTCAGGAGAGATTGATTGTGTGCAGAATTTCTATTCCTATAATGCAAAATACGTGCATGCCGACTTAGCCAATCTGCGAGTCCCAGCCACTGTTTCTTTCGATATTGAGCGCCAATTGCAAAAGCTAGCCCTCCAGGTATTTGATATTATGAGATGCCGTGGAATGGCTCGAATAGATTTCTTTTTGTTGAAGACAGGTGAGCTTTTGGTGAATGAAGTGAATACCATTCCGGGATTTACAGCGATAAGTTTATATCCTAAATTATTAGAAATCACTGGCTATCCAGCTAAAGAATTAATAAACGCACTGATAGATTTTGCTCTAGATGCTTCCAATCGAAAGTTCGCTTTCATCAATGAATGAGACCTCTTCGTTTATTCACAAAGAAGAGGCATAAACCGCAGATACCTGCAACGAGCGCTGCTGCATTCAGTGGGAGCGTGAGCAGAGTAGCTGCAAGCATTCCTCCAATAACACCTGAAACCGCTTCAGAAAATACTTGTACAGATTGATTTAGACCCAGCGTTTCTCCCTGTATCTCTGCATCGACTCGAGTTGCAATGAGAAGCGGAGCAAAAGTAAAAATAGTGGCAATGCAGAGTCCTAAGAAAAATAAAGCTATAAATAAGAAGAGCAGAGCGGGGGAATAAATAAACAGAATTAAAAATAAAGAAAGCAGCAAAGCAGTATATTGAAGCATTCTTTCAGGCGGTAAACGCTTCGAAATTTTTTTGAGTAGAAAAGGAGCTAAAAATATAGGAATCGAGAGATAAGCCGTGGTAAATCCCAAATTATAAGAGGTAAATTCAAAACGATGTACAAGCATCATCGGAAAAAACTCTAGGAAAAAGAAGACAGATAAAGAGAGAAAGAAATTGAGAGTATAAATAGGCCGGAGAGTCGGAAAACGAAATCCCTTGTAATAACTAGATACAATTTTTTTCCAAGTAAGAGAAGTAGAAAATCCTTTTTTTTTCGTTTCAGAAAATAAAAAAAATACCGATAAGAGGGTTATAATACTGAAGAACCCAGCCACTGCAAAGGGAGTCGAATAAGTAAAAAGAGGTGAGAAGTCTTTATTCGATAATATACCTCCAAGAATGGGTCCTATGATAAATCCAAGACTTGAAGTTGCAATTAGGGAGCCGAAGTTTCGTATCTTTTCCTCATGATCCAGTTCGTAATCTAAAATAGCCGCTTGGGCAATCACCATGTTTCCCTCAAATATGCCACAGATAAATCGAGAGATAACAACAAGCAAAAGATTGTTTGTCATGATACTGAACATAGTAAAGAAATAAGAGGGGATAATACCGATTAAAGAGGCGAGTAAAATAGGTCTTCTTCCAAATCTATCGGATAACTTCCCAAAAATAGGACTGCTAATACACTGACCCAAAGGATACATAGCGAGCAAAAAGCCGAGACGCATCGCATGAGTCGATAAAAATGGTTTTCCTGCAATCATTATTGGTGCGGCATCGCCTACCCATAATGGAAAAATAGGTAAAACCATAGAAAAACCGATATGTCCTAGTAGAATAGTTAAAAGAATAGGGAGAATCTGTCTTAAAGTCATAGTTTTATCCTAGACAAAAGCCCTCTTTTGTGACAGACTAATTAGCTGAAACTTTACCTCAATTAATTTTCTATGACTTCTTCCGTAAACAAAAGTTCTTCCCTTTATTCAGAGCCCTATCTGTATGAGGATATCTCTAATATCTATAAACGAGAAAAATCGGTACCTATTCCCGATATAGCAGCTCTTAATAAGAGTTTGAATTATGGTTCTCACGTAGATAGATTATTTCAAAAAAATACAATCAATCAGACTTATGTTGATCCACCATCGATAACTCCAGGTATTGAAAATCGTTTATTTCTTTCCGATCTAATCGGCCCTTATGAAAATTTAGTGAGTTATTGGCACTCTTCTCTAAAGAAATTAGATAATTTATCTCAGTATAGTTCCACATCGAAGATGAGAAAGTTACTTGAATATATGGAACATTTATCTCAAATATCTCGGGATATATCTAATAAAAGATATGAGTTTCAAAAAAGTTAATGTTGCTCTTCGCAGCTTTTTTGCAAAGCTAGTTTTCCTTCCTTAGTGCAAGCATTTGTATGTCGTTTAGTAATGTCTCTATATTGCTCAAATGAATGTATCACTTGAGGTCGTATAAAGATTAAAGTAGACCGTTTATCTTTTTCTCTAGATTCTGTGCTAAACAGTTTTCCAAGCAATGGAATGGCGCCCAGACAAGGAACCTTTCTCGTTGATTTTTTTTGTACTGTACGATTAGACCCTGAGAGAAGAAGAAAATGTTGATCTGGCACATGCGTACTAGTAATCATGTTTGTTTTAGTAGTTCGAATTCCTCTGTACGAAGAAGGAGATTCATCGATAGCATCTGTTATTTCTTCTGATAACTCAATGGTAATAATATCTCCATCACCTAGCAGAGGTTTTATACTTAAGGTCACACCGATATCTTTATAATCAATGTTAGTCGTTATTTGTTGCCCTATTCCAGTAATTTGAACTGTTGATCCATTAAATGGAATAGTGTCTCCGACAAAAATCCTAGAACTCTTATTGTCTTGGGTGATAACTTTTTGGTTTAATACAATAGTAGAGTTATTATCTCTTTGTAGTGCAGAAACAAGAGCTGATAGCGTCGGAAAATAGTTGTTTTTATGCAAAATACGATTTCCAATAATGCCGAGATCGAGATTAATGCCCGGATTTCTAGAAGTTCTCGTCCCTTTCTCGTGATTGTAGGCCCAATACGTAGGTTTGCCCGCTAGCATTGTATTCATCGATAGATCGAGATATTCGGGGTTATTTGATTTTAAAGACCACTCTACTCCAAAGTCAAGGGCGTCACACACATTGGTTTCCAGTACGAGAATTTCTATAAATACTTGTTTCAAAGGGGCGTCTAGTGAGCTTATCAGATTTTCGGCCTCTTTAATAGAAGTATTTGTTCCAAAAAACGAGATCGAGTTGGTATTTTTGTTGAACTGCATCGATTCAA
>JBOFEG010000022.1:0-36133 GCA_051647685.1 Chlamydiales bacterium | reverse complement strand
AAATTTTCCAAATGATAAAATAGAAATATGAGAAATATCTGTTTATGGCTTATCCGAGGGTATCAATCCTGTATTAGCCCCTTTCTATCCCCCTCTTGTCGCTTTTTTCCGAGTTGCTCGGAATATGCCTACTCTGCTTTTAAGCTGCATGGCACATACTATGGATTCTTTTTAACACTTCGTCGACTCGTAAAATGTCATCCTTGGCATGCAGGTGGAATCGATGAAGTTCCTATGGAATAAGTAATTCTTTTCCAATCGGCAGAACATATTCTGATCGAAGGTGATTTATTTCCATCAATACAAGTAGATCTACTTTATATTTTCTAGAAATTTGCCATAACGTTTCCCCTTCCTTTACCCGATGTCTACGACCCTGATCTATCTTATTTTGAGAACCAGTATGAGTATACAGCAAAAGAGGGTCTTGTCTTGGTACATCGGCTTTTTGCACAGCAGGTATAAATCTTCTAAGCACTTTGACGTGATCATAGGGAACGGGTGGCTCTTCCTGAGCAAGGAGGCATAATTTAATACCAGCTTTTTTCCGAATAAAATCAGATCGAACGCTATGGATTAATTCCATTAGTAGATTTTCTAATTTATATTTCTGTGCTGTTGAATGATCTATTTGATCAATTATAATTGCTAAATCCGTATCGGATAATTGCCTTGGAGAAAATATCTCATCCATCCGAACAAAAATTTCTGCAGCTATTGGAGATTGCACCTTTAAATATTCTAAAAAAAATTCTCTAACAATCTCTACCGATAGCTCTTTTTCACACGAAAAACGTTTTATAAATTTCTTTAGCGTATCATATTGTCCATCTAACAGCATACCTAACAGTTCTAGCTTAGTAATAGGAATTTCTGTACGCGTAACATAGTTGTATAATTGGTTAAATTCATCTCTACAGGAAAATGCTTGGATCAGAGATGATGGTAATATATTTTTTCTTCTCGATAATTCATAAAATAGCCCTTCTGTGGTGAATGGCCATTCTTCTACTTGTGCATAATACAATAGCGACTGATAACAGTGGTTATTGAGACCTGGGAAAACTACAAGCTCTAGTCTCTCCCCACCGTCCTCATGAATAAACAGCATTTTTCTTCTTTGAATTTTTACACCAGGAAGAGCTCGTTCAACATCAAAATAATGAAAAGCGGCGAGATATGCTAAGGCTAGGTCTCTGCGAGAGTATCCATCTTCTAATAATTCTGTATTAGATAGTTCTTCCAATAAATCTGTGAAAGGAGCGCAAAAATAAGAACTAAGTACTTGATGATTAGTTCTAGAAAAAGATACCCTATCTTTTCGATAGGTAACATCTTTTTCAAGATCCGAAGAATTTTTTTGAGGAATCGCAAGGAAGATAAAAGTAAATAAAAATGCAATGTTTAAAGTTCCGCTGAGCAGTAGTGCATGGGTAAAAAACTTAAGCTTTTTTACTATTGCTCGTTCAACTGAATCATCCACAACCAAAACCTTTTTTTTATTCTATCCAATTTTTATTTCTATTCAAAGTATTTAAGTAATTAATAATACCGTAAATCTCTTGGTCTTTATCTCGATGTGATGTATATTATTTCTTTATATCAATATACATTTTATTCATGAAAATTTTACTATCCTGGATAAAAAATTTTATCCATACCTCAGCACCTATTTCTGAAATTATTAATGCATTAACTAGACTTGGACTTGAAGTAGAAAAAACTTCTACGCGACAGTTTTATTTTTCTGGAGTCATAACAGCAGAGATAGAATCAGTTCAGCCACACCCGACTTGCTCCGAACTATATATTATTACAGTAAGTGATGGACATCAATTATACAAAGTTATTTCTAAATTTAAAGATTGTAAGATTGGAAAAATTATAGCTTTTGCACCTATTGGTGCTCGGATTACCGACCCACTAACTGAAAAATGCACAATTACTGCTAAAAAAGAATTTAATGGGGTCATGTCCGAGGGAATGTTCGTTTCAGAAGAAGATTTACATTTGTCTAAAGATAAAACAAGTATTATATATTTACCACAAGATACTCCAGTAGGAATTGATTTATCCTCTGTTTTGGATGATGTTCAAATTGATATAGGCATTACACCTAATTTAGGACATTGCATGAGCATATATGGAGTTGCAAGAGAAGTTGCATCTGTATTACAGGGGAGCACTCTAAAGAAACTTGTTCCATCAAAAATACACGAATCACTTCCTAGATCTAAGACTTCTCCCCAGATTATGCACTGTAGCGCAGATGGGTGTTACAGTTATTACTGTCGTAAATTAAGTAATGTTGTGATTGCACCATCCCCCTCTTGGTTACAAACTCGTCTGCGTCTATGTGGAATAAGACCTATCAATAATGTAATTGATGTTACTAATTACGTTATGTTAGAGATTGGGCAGCCAATGCATGCGTTCGATTATGATCAAATAGCGGAAAATAACCTCTATATAGAGATAATCAATAATGAAGAGCTATTTCAAGCGTTTAATGAAAAAAGTTATACTATTCCCGCAGGCACCCTTGTAATCAAAGATATCGAAAAAACCTTAGCTATTGCTGGAATTATTGGAGGTGAAAAATCTTCCGTTAAAGACACTACAGTAAACATTCTCTTTGAAGCAGCTCATTTTAATGCTAGTTTAATTCGCAAAATGAGTAAAGCAATTCGTGTTAGAACGGAGAGTTCTAGTCGATTTGAACGAGGTATAGATCCCAATATGCCCGCTTTTGCTATCGATTATGCAGTAGCCTTATTACAATCTATTACAGAAGCCACGTGTAAGTCAGAAACTGTATGTAGTATAAATAAAGAATTTGTTCCAAAACAAATTTTTTGCCGTACAGAAAGAATTAGGCAAATCCTTGGCATAAAAATCAATTCTCATGAAATTTTATCTCTATTATCTGCCTTATACATGACAGTAATTGAAAAAAGTGATGGCTGGTTAATTACTGTTCCAACCTTTCGGCAAGATCTTCAAACAGAAATTGATATTATTGAAGATATTATTAAGATACATGGATTTCATAAAATACCAGTTATGTTGCCTAAATTTCGAATCCCAGAGGCTCATACTCATAATCCTACCTACCGTTTTATAAGAAATTTGCGTCATATTTTATCGGGAGAAGGTTTATGTGAATTTATCACATCAGATCTAGTAAATAGTAAAGTAGCCAAGCAAACTCACTCTGTTTTACCAGATTTATATCCAATATCAGTCCTTGAGCCCAGTTCAATCGATCAATCCACATTGAGAACATCCATTCTGCCATCCTTGTTGCAATCTATTCGCTACAATTTTGATTATGGTTTATCTGACATTGCAGCCTTTGAAATTGGTAAAATTTATTATCAAATGGGCACACAATTCAAAGAAAGAGAATCTCTAGGAATATTACTAACAGGAAATTATGGTTCAGAACAATCAAGTTTTTTCATTTTAAAAGGTATCTTAGAAAATCTCTTCACTAAGGTTCGATGTCCTTACGTATTTCGTGAAGGAAATACTTCTATATTTCATCCTGGTCGCAATGCAAATATCTTTTCAAGAGAAGAGCCTATTGGAATGATTGGAGAAATACATCCTTCTTTTTGTAATTTTTTTGATATACAAGAACGCTTGTATTTCTGTGAAATTAATGTTGAAAGCATCGCCATACACTGCAAAGATCATCCAAAAATGTCCCCTCTGCCTGCGTTTCCTGGATCTAATAGAGACTGGACTATTACTGTGCCGAGTATGACTCCACTTGCAATAGTAATGGAGGCAATTGGTATGATCCCATCTAATCTATTAAAAAAATATGAATTTCTGTATCTTTACGAATCCGATTCTCTTGGATCTGAAAAGAAAAATTTTACTTTTCGCTTTCATTACCGCTGTGATACCTATACCCTCAATCAACAATCAGTCGATGAAGAACATGCTCGAATTATAAATCAGGTAATAGGCAATCTAGGCGCCGTTTTGAGTAGTTGACTTTCTTTGTGCATATGTAAATCTCTCAAAATTTGTAAACAAAAAATGCTTACAATTTTGCTTGAAGAAAAAACTTTTATACGCCATTGTTAGAAACTAAATGTTTACAAGAAAGTAGGTCAACGATATGTACACAAAGTGTTTTGTTGCATTGCTCATCCTATCTGGAATAACAAGTTGTAATTCCAAGCAAGCCAATAATCCCGTAATTACACAACGCTTTATCCATAAATATGGATATGATGTTTCTAGAGAAGAATGGGAAAATGAAAGATATCCCGGTCAAATCATTACTACCCTTCAAAATGGGATAACTATGGTGGCGGCTTACGAAGAGGGAGATCTCCATGGGATTACAACCTACACCCACCCCTACAGTAATACCATTGCATCTCAAAATTATTATGATCGAGGAAGTTTAATTAAGAAAATTTCTTATGATATTCGCGGTCTACCACTACAAGAAGAATTATTCTTAAGTCCCCAACATTATAAAATTACTTCCTGGTACATGAAAGGAGTACCAAGATCTATCGAGGAATACATACAAGATCGTCTATCAGAGGGACAATACTTTGCTGCTAACAATGAATTAGAATCAAAAATTCATTTGGGTACTGGGGAAAAAATCTGTCGTAACGCACAAGGAAAACTATCTGCTAAAGAAACTTACGAGCAAGGTAATCTGGTCAGCGTAACTACATATTACACTAACGGAACTCCTTATATGATTACTCCCTATAAGTTGTCTACTATTCACGGAGAGAGAAAAACATTTGCAGCTACCGGTGAACCTATCGCGATAGAAAATTTTTACTCTGATCAATTGCATGGACTATCTACCTATTTTCAAAATGGGGTGAAATACGCAGATATTAACTTCTCACATGGGCAAAGACATGGGATGGAGCGACGCTTTATCGATGGAGATATCCTTGTACAACAAATAAAATGGGAACATGATAGAAAACATGGACCTTCTACTGTATATTCTGATGGATTCGCTAGAACTGATTGGTATTTTAACGATAAAATCGTAGCCAAAGAACGCTTCGATACCTTGACGGAACAAGATAGATTGTTAATTACTATGACAGAACGCGCAAATAAAACCCGGTCCAATCTAACTACCCTATCCTCATCTAAAGTAAGATAATTGTTGCCTCTACACATTGAGTTCGTATGGAGCAAATATCTTAAGAGTAGGGGAAAAGTTCTTCTCTATGCATGAAAAGGAACTTGAAAGAAAATTGGCGAAAATTGAATCTCTATACGATCAATTGCTATCTGATGTGGACAATTTAAACCAATTATTACAACGGCTTGGATTTCCAAAAGGAATTAATTTCACTTCGCGAAGCTGCACAAGAATTACTGCGAGAAATACAAGATCATGCAGCTTATGATGAATGAGAAATAGCTTGTTTCTCATCACAGGTTAATTTTCGAAAAGGTTTTGGCCTACCGTTATCTTTAAAAATTCTATTTTTCCCTGAATTTTTGCAAGAACTACCACAACACCCTAAATTATGTGCGGCACAAGAAGTGCAAGCGAGAAATAACTCATTACACTTTGAATTAGCACAGTTATAGTAAATATCACTTAAAGCACCACAAAACCCACATTGTGAGATGGGATTATTTGGAGTAATACTTATGGGAACTACAAGGCGATCATCGAATACAAATAAATTACCTTCCCAATACTTATTACCAACCTCATTTCCATATTGAATAACTCCACCTTCCAACTGAAAAACAGATTTAAATCCTTCTTCTTGTAATAAAGAAGAAAATAACTCACATCGAATTCCACCTGTGCAGTACATCAATACTTTTGTTGTTTTTGGATCATATTTTTCCTGCAGCTCTTTTGCATATCGGGGGAATTTACGAAATGTATCTAGAGCGGGCAAAATAGCGCCTCTGAAATGTCCAACTTTGGATTCATAATTATTTCTTACATCAATTAGTATAGTATTTACGTCCCTCTCTTCGAGCGCTTGAACCCATTGCTGTGGGGATAAGTATTTTCCTCGATTTTTTAAATTTATTTTTTTATCGATCGCGACGAGTTGTTGCCGTAATTTAATTTGCATCTTGGCAAAAGCATGCTCACTATACCCCTGCATTTTACAATTATTTTTTGTAATATTCCAATTATTCTTTAACCAGCCTAGATAACTGGTGATTTCTGAACTATGGATGCTAACCTGTCCGTTAACTCCATTATCTGCGATATAAATGCGACCTAAGATATCCAGTCCCGCACAGTACAATTTGTGTCGCTCTACCTCAAAGCCTGGATTTTCTATGTTAAAAAAAGAATAGTAAGAAAGAACTATATAATTGGACATATCTATTCCTTGAAATATCTATCAAAAATAGGCAAGAATATCTAATTTTTCTTATTCTTGCCAGAGATAACTATCATATAGAATCATATAAGATATTTTTATCGATTTCTAGCTGAGTTATTTTAAGGTTATTCCTTGCTCTTAATTAAAAATTGCGATAGGATTTTTATACTATTTAGTAAACAATTATTTTTCAGGAGAGACATGGCTCGTTATACCGGTCCAAAAAATCGTATCGCTAGACGCTTTGGAGCAAATATTTTTGGAAGATTGCGCAACCCGCTATTACACAAACCAAATCCACCAGGGATGCATGGTGCGAAAAGAAGAAAGAAATCCGAATATGCTCTTCAATTAGAAGAAATGCAAAAACTACGCGCTTTTTACGGAATGCTTAGTCGAAGTCAGTTACTTCGATATTATAGAGAAGCCATTCAAAAATCTGGAAATACACAAGAATATTTAGCGCAATTGTTAGAAACTAGACTCGACGCTGTTGTTCAACGACTATATCTCGGTAAAACTCCATTTCAAGCTCATCAACTCGTTTCACACGGACATATCAGAGTAAATGGAAAAAAGGTAGATATTCGGTCTTTTCACGTAAAACCAGGAATGGAAATTTCTTTAAAAGATCGCGCTAAAGAATTTACATTTGTAAAGCAAAATCAAGAACTCCTGATAAATCATGAATTACCTACTTATTTATCGTGGAATCCTAGCACCATGACAGGAGAGCTTGTTAGTATGCCAGGAGTTGATCAAATTCCATTTACATTGCCCATTAATATTTCTTTAGTATGTGAATTTTTATCGCGAGCTTCATAATATAAATTTCATTTAGAAATTTACTAAAATTGATTGAAGCATTTACGACATGACAAAGTCTGCTGTAGTTCAGCTTCTTTTAGGAGCACATATCTCAATCGCGGGTGGGCTCCACCATGCCTTTGCACGAGCAAAAGAGATAAATGCAACAACTATGCAAATCTTCACAGCTAATCAAAGGCAGTGGAAATCAAAACCTATTCCTAAAACAGAACTAGACTTATGGAATGATTCGAGAAAGAAAATTCCCTTAACTCATTTAATGAGTCATAGTAGTTATTTAATTAATCTTGGATCAAATAATAAAGAATTATTAGTTAAAAGCATTGACACCTTTCATAAAGAAATTGATCGATGTCACTTATTAGATATTACTTATTTAAATTTTCACCCGGGATCTGCTAAAGATCAGGATAGAGAAGAATGCCTTGAGCGCATTGTTTCTAGTCTGCTGACATGTATCCCGAAATTGCAACACGGGAAAACTCGGCTGCTTATTGAAACTACTGCAGGACAAGGGACATCGATTGGATCTACCTTTGAAGAAATTGGCTATATTATTCAACGGGTAAAAAGTAGTATTCCCATTGGAGTATGTATAGATACTTGCCATGCTTTTTCGGCTGGATATGATATTCGAGGTAAAAGCGGTTGGGCAAATGTTATCAATGAATTTGAAAAAAAGATTGGAATTTCATATCTTTATGCCATTCATGTAAATGATTCATTACATGGACTTGGTTCCAGAAAAGATAGGCATGCCAATATAGGAGAAGGCCAAATCGGACTGGAGAGTTTTGAGGCTTTGATGAAGCATCCGTCGCTTCAGCCGCTTCCTAAATATTTAGAAACACCTAATGGAGAAACGCATTGGAAAAAAGAAATTGCACTCTTGAAAACATTCGGAAGCATCAAATGAAACGAAATAAGATTGCGACCTTATTTAAGCATTATACACAATTGATGGATCAAACTATTCAAGTTGCCGGATGGGTAAAATCAATCAGAAAGCAAAAAAACATATCTTTTGTAGATATTAATGACGGAAGTCATATTCACTCCCTTCAAGTTATTTTAGATGAATCAGCAACTACTGATTATGTTCAAGTGGTAGATACTATAAAAGTTGGTTGCAGTTTACGGGTCCAAGGAAATTTACACGAGAGTCCGGGACAAAAGCAACCAATAGAACTCCGTGGAAAAAGTGTAGAGGTTATTGGGACTTGTCCCACTGAAATCTATCCCCTGCAAAAGAAATACCATTCTTTTGAGTTTTTACGGACAATAGCTCATCTGCGTCCTCGAACCAATACTGGCGGTGCAGTGGCAAGAATCCGTAGCCAATTGGCTTTTGCAACCCATTCTTTTTTCCATAAAAGAGGCTTTCTCTATTTGCCCTCTCCTATCCTAACAAGTATTGATTGTGAAGGAGCTGGAGAACTTTTTCAGGTTACTACATTAAATCTACAAAACATTCCACGCGAAAATAATGGTTCTGTTCAATATTCAGAAGATTTTTTTAAAATTCCTACCTATTTAACGGTTTCCGGACAATTAAATGCAGAGGCTTTTGCACTGTCCCTTAGTGACGTCTATACTTTTGGCCCTACATTCCGAGCAGAAAATTCTCATACATCCCGACATCTAGCGGAGTTCTGGATGATCGAACCCGAAATGGCTTTTGCAACTCTTGAAGATATTCAATTTCTAGCCGAAGAGTATCTTAAAGAGATGACAAAAGAAATCCTCTCGCACTGTAAAGATGATATTACTTTTTTTGAAAAACATATCGATAAGGAAATACAAAAACGCTTGCATAATGTAGTTGAAACTACATTTACTGTTATTACCTATACAGAAGCAGTGAGCTTACTCGAAAAAGCACCGCAAGCCTTTGTTTTCCCCGTAAAATGGGGAATGGATTTACAATCAGAACACGAAAGATATCTCGCAGAAAACTATTTTCATGGACCTGTCTGTATTATTAATTATCCAAAAGATTTAAAAGCTTTTTATATGAGAGATAATGACGATGGAAATACTGTATCTGCAATGGATATCATAGTCCCAAAAATTGGAGAAATTGTTGGTGGCAGTCAAAGGGAAGATCGATTAGATATCCTAACTCATAAAATTACGAAACAAGGTCTCTCTCTACAAGATTATAGTTGGTATTTAGATCTGCGGCGATTTGGCTCTGCCCCTCACAGTGGTTTTGGGGTAGGGTTTGAAAGATTAATTCAATTTCTTACTGGGATAGAAAATATCCGTGAAGTTTCAGCTTTCCCGAGATCTCCAGGACAGATTGTTTTTTGATAAAGGTATTTTAACCTTGTCTTTGTAATTCAAGTTTCTTTCTTTTGAAAAAATTATATTTACATTTTTTTTGAAGTTTTATACTATCAAATTAAATTTAAAAAACGAAAAATATCAACTATTCCTGCTACTCACTCATCTGTTAAAAATCACCTTTTTAATTGTTCTGTTTCATCTGTAACAAATACAATTGTAAATAAAGTTTCTAGTTCAATAAAAGATATTTTTAATTATTTTCATACACATCAAAATGCTCTTCGAGGAGCTACATGCTCAGTATTATTAATACAAGTAGGTACATTAGGATATGAAGTAATAAAGCACGAAAATCAATACGATTTACCCCCCCCCAGTTTCAAGATATGATTTGTCAGCTTTGGAATAATACTATTACTAAAAACATTAGCTCAAATATACAATTTCGATGTAATCCTTCTGATTTAGATTATCATCCTTATTCTTTTTTAGAACGATGTATGTCCGATTTATGCACATTTGCAAAGAATATAGGTAGGGATCTTTATGCATGCTTTAATTTTAATTCAATTACCACAGGGAAGGTTAACAACAAAATAGATTTTCCTGGTGCTATATGGGATACAATTTGTCCTAAAAAAGATATTAGGCATAATAATATAATTAAATACACCACCTATATTAATAATTGTGTAACAGTATTATGTAATTATTTTAATGATAAAAATCTTGAATTAGACCCAGAATTAGCTATTTTATGTGAAAAAACTAGCTCTTCGAAAATTAATGAGCTCCTAGTACAACTTAATAAATTAATTCACGAATCACAACGAAAACTAGAAGAAGATGATAAATGGACAAGAGCCAATACCATAGCTTCCATTATTGCTTCGATATCCACTATTGCAGTAAGTGTGCTAGCAACTGTAACTACAGTAATTACATATCGTATAACAAAAGCTAGTATAATTAATGCAGGACCACCTATAAACTCTACTGTAGCGATAGGTATGAAACAAGTAACAAATGGTTTATTGAATACTATACAGGAAGTAAATACCTTACAGGTTGTAGGGACTGAAACGACTTCAGAACAAATTGCAATGAATAATTTAATTGCAGAAGTAAAAAATCTTATCTCCGAAGTATCTACGATTACAGATGATGTACTTTCTGCAGGTTACCGTAGTACACTTGGCGCAAATTCAGCAGATGTAATATCTCGCCAAGGATCTCAATTAGTTGAAACTAATGTAGCAAATATAGGAGAAGGCATAGGTAGTATAGGAACGGCTGCAGGAGGTGCGATCGCCGGTGTATCAGGAAGTGTAATAAATGCAGGAACCGGAATAATTGGAGGAGTAGGTTTAGCTGGAATAGCAATAGTTAGTGGTGTAGTAGCAGCGGCAAGTGGATCAGCAAAAAACAAGGAATATAACTTTGAAAAAGAACATACAGAAATTAACAAAGAAAACAACATTTTACTAAAAACAGTAGAAAAATTAGGAACTCTCACTGTAGCAGAAAAATATAAGGATATTTTTAATAACGACTCTATCATTTATTCAAATCCTATATTTAATGAAAAAGATTTTATTCAACAATTTGTAAACGATTTCAAGTTTGAAGTTTTTGATTGGTTTGATCTTATTACAATACAAGCAGAACGTTTAAGAGAACATGTAACAAATTGGAATAATGCATTTTGCTATTATGTAAGCGAGATGTTATTTTGTAGGTTTCCTCTACGCGAGCATAGTAATGAGACAAGTATAATACTACCTGATAATCATATAGATTATATAATTTATAAAAATTTAAAAATACTATGTTATATTATTTTAGATAATTTATGGTGCAATTGGAGTCAATTTACTCAAATTCTTTTAGAGAAAAATTATACTGCTTTCAATCAAACAAAGTGTCCCTGGGATTTTGTAGGTATTAGGATTCACCAATACGGAGATAACTATAAAATAGAAGCTATAGGGGATTGTTATAATCAGACGTTTTTTTTAAAAGCATAAAAATTAGATATGCTTAAAACCACAAAAACATTTTTGATTGAAACATGTTTAAATGTTGTTTCATTGTTTTAATTCTTTGAATTTATAAATGAATTTTTGTTATATTAAAATAAAAAAGATTTTTCATGAGTGATCCAATTAATCCATCTAAAGACCCATCCTATCCTTTAGTTCCCCCTCCCAGATCAAGTCCAGTTCAACCAAAAAATCCAGGAAAGTTCAAAGAAATTTTAGAACAAAAAGAAGAAATTGGAACAGAAGACTTTTTAGGAATAAAACTTACTCCTAAAGAAAAGGAAATGGTTTGGTCCACTATATTGCAACAAATGTCCGCACAGATTAAAATGGAACAAGATAACATGATGGAAGAACTCAAACGGCAACAAAGACAAATTGAAAACCCAGACGAATAAAAATATAGAATTTACCATTTCATCCGAGGAAGAACTCCTTTGTAGGTTAGACAGGCTATTAACCCAAAAATTTCCCGTTCATTCAAGAAATTATTTTCATTATTTATTCGATCAAGATGCTATTCGTATTAATGATTCCATCGTAAAAAAACGAGTCAAACCAAGATTAGGTGACCGGATAACAATAGAATTCCTAGAAATTCCTCAAATTAATGTACAGTCACAGCCAATTACATTAAATATTTTATATGAAGATGATCACCTTCTTGCGATAGATAAACCAGCCGGTATAGTAGTTCATCCTGCTCCAGGCTCTATAGATAATACTATAGTAAACGGCTTGCTCTTTCACTTAAAAGATACCACAACAAAACTTCCCAATGGACATTCTCTACGCCCCGGGATTATTCATCGATTAGACAAGGAGACTTCAGGAGTATTACTACTTGCTAAAACCGAATTAGCCTATCTTGGGATGGTGCAGCAATTTGCAACTCGCAGAATAAAAAAAACATACATAGCTATTTGCCTTGGGAAACCAACTATACAATCAATTGAAGCACCCATTGGTCGTCATTCTAAACATAGGCAACGTATGGCTATCCAAGAAGAGGGTAAATTTGCACAAACGACATGCGTTACTATTGCTTCAAATAATTACTTTAGCTATGTGAAATTACATCCATCCACTGGCAGAACTCATCAAATTCGTGTTCATCTGCAGTCCATTCATTGCCCTATTTTAGGGGATAAAATATATGGAAATAGTAAAATTAATACTTTATATAAAACAACAAGGCATTTCTTGCATGCCTACTCTTTAGAATTCATCCATCCTTATACTAAAAAATCTATTCAAATAATCGCTACTATTCCTGAGGATATCGCTGCTTGGGTTAAAAAATTGTCTTAACGACAGAATTGTTAGCTTTATATTTTGAGTTCTTTTATAATTTAGAGCAGATATAAAAAATATGATTTGTCATTTACTCAAGTTAAAATATAACCCGCGAGGATCTATTCATGAAACCATTTGTCCAGTATATCATAAAAAATCTCGTCGATAAACCAGATGAAGTTCATATCAATGAACTTGTTGGAACAAGTTCATTAATGCTTGAAATAAGTGTAGCAAAATCTGATATTGGAAAGATTATTGGACGAGGCGGTAAGACAATCAAAGCTATTCGCGCTTTATTAATTCCTATTGCGAGTCGAAATAAAATTCACGTCGGAATAGAGATTTTGGAACACCCTATATCTTCCGATACTACCCCGAAAATCACTTCTTCTTCTGATACAGATGTATCTAGTCAACCGAAGACTTGTGATACCGCTAATTCTACTGAGTAATATCTTCATAAGAAGATCCCTCCCTCTTTATTATTTGCTTCCAGAAGTTATTGTCTTACGTTTTTTTCTAGTAAATTATATGAACTAGATGCTTAGCTTTTCTGATTTTTAAAAAGCTTACACCTAAGTTTATTTGACAATATATTTTTACAAAAGATTCTTTAAATTTATTATTTTATAATTTATGCTTCCTTCAGAATTTGTATTTAAAAAAATTTAAGGAGAACAAATGTATAGTAATAGTTACGCTAAGCATAATTATAAAATTAAACATAAATGGCCAAACTACATGCTAATATCTAACAACTGTGTAACTACGCTTACAAATAAAGTCATACAATGTGCTCCTTTAATAGCAATTGGAACTCTTTTTTCTCTTTTTAATGGAATAGAAGCTAGATACATTCCTTATCGACCAAGCGAAACGACAACTACACTGTTTATCCCAGATGACGTTAAAATTGTTCCAATTAGAGAAGCTACTTGGATGTATAATAAGCAAGCAATAGTGTCTTGTGGTTTAGCAAATCCTTTATGTGTACTTAGTAGAATTCTAATTAACTCTAGGGATGAATGGTGAAATCATTGTTTTTCTAGAGTTCATACATCCAGCTGTATAATAAATAACGCATATAGAAAACTTATGTTTAGTAAAATGGATTATATTTAGCTTATCCAAGAAGGACTGCTTAAGAATTTTTTCGTATACATCAGTATCCTTCCCATATACTTCAATGGAAGTGATGTTTTTTTCTAACTCAGGAAGTTGTTTCCAAGTAGTTAAAAAAAATTGTAAATGATCAATAGATGTTTCATAATTTGGAATCCATATCCACAATTCATCATTGTGTGCGTGATTAAAAGCAGATCCTGTATATAATTGTTTAGCACTTGTTAGCGTTGAAATCATATGTAAATATAAATCTATATGATTTTGTAGGACAAATTGCTCATTGGATTTTTCTACCCATCTATATCGAAGGGTATCCCTGTGCTTTACGTATTGTGCATAATTATTTGGAAATATTTTTGTTTGCCCCACACTCACGCAATGATTTTGAATCTTAGTATCAGCAAAAATCCCGATTGAATCTTTATGCACAGATTCTTCAATTAGTTGATTCAAGCTTTGCTCTTTTGCATCATAGATTTTGCTATATAGAGAATATAGATCTTCATTTTGCAGCAATTTTTTAGCAGCTAAAGAGACAAATTCTGTATCCTCATCTATGTCATCAAAGTCGATGATTTCAATCTCCTGCTGCATAGTTAAAGACTTCATACGATTTAATAATGAACACATACATTCAACATCTCTTCGAGTGACTTTTGTCAGTAAATCTGTATCATCTAAAATTGCATACACGAAATGTCGATATTCAGTGTACTCACGTATAGGATCAATAAAATAGTTTTGCCCCCTATGAAAATTCATTTTTCGTTGTAAAAGCCTACGCATAATGCGTAAAGAACGGGCATTGTTTGAGATCTGGAGCTCTTTAATTTGCACCTCTATTTGCGTTTGGCTCATACCGTTCATGCTATACCGATCATTAATTTGAAAGGCCTTTTCTGCAACTATTACGTTCGAGGATTGTGCATCAGAAATAGAAGAAACAGATGGAGATTTTGTTTCAAGTATAGATTTGTGATGATCAATGATGCTTATTACTTCCAAATAGGATGGAATTTCTACTTCATTCTTATTAGAAAAATCTCTGAGGCTAACCGTCCCCAAACATTCTTGTTGCATATCTACTGCGTGAACAACTCCAATAGGAGTCAATTTTCCATCCGAATCGGCCATAGTAACGGTCAAATGAGAATAATTACCTATCTTTATCTTTAATTCCTCAAGGCTTACATGTTTTGTCACATAATGTGGGAGATGCCCAAATACATCTCGCTTAATTTGGAGTGCAATGCCAAGACTACGCATGGAAATTCTTATGGACTGAAATAAATTTTCTATGAGGTTCCTTATCTTTTCTATATGACTAAAGAGAAAACATCTGGCATCGTCTAAGTGAGAGGAAAAAGAAAAAATATCTTTTTCTATAAAATGTTTTAGCTTACTAAATACAGGTGTAAATTCGCAAAAGCCCTGTCTTTCGAGCGCAAGCATCAATTCCAAAATACTGCATTGTAAACCTTTATCTACGTGGATTACTCTGATTAAAAATTCTTGCATATATTTCTTCTGACGCTTCGTAAATAAACGTACAGGTTTTGCACTTCCGAGTTGAAAATTTGTGATATCTGCAATAGTCTCTCCGACCGTTTTGCGATCAATTATTTTTTTTGCTAGTAGAGAAATAATTGCATCTTGTAAATGATTTTCTATCCAATGTAGACAGTTATCGAACAAAATTACGATTTGTTGTACTCTTTCTACATCGATATCTCGCCAATCCCCAATATAATGACCAAGTTTATTTATCAGAACTGTCGCGTGTAATTGTCGTTCATAATTCCCGTCTGAAATATCTTCTGAATATTTTTTTATAAATCCCCTTTGTGTCATTAGATCAAAACTAGATACAGATAACATATTTCGAGTGCGCATGATAATTAAATCAGAACTACCTTGCATAATTTCAGAAAATAAAAAAGCCACTTCTACTTGAGATAATTGCAACCCTCCAGGAATATTCCAAATGTGTAAGCCATTTGTTACTTGAGCTGCAAAAGCATCAACCCAACCCCAAAAAGAGGCAATAGTTGTATCTAAATCGGGAGAATCATGACCTGTAACAAAATGAGGTCCAAAAAATTTTCTATTCATACCTATAGGAAAATAAATCTGATATTCATCCCTTGGTATATACTTTCCCATAATATTACTGCGTATACGGTAATTCTCTTCGGGTGAAATAGTAGAGAATTGATTCAGCCATAACTCGAAATCTGCAAGAATAAAATCGGGATAAATAGTTTGGCGCACAGCATCGATAAATCCAATCACTGCAGAGAGCAGAAACGACGATTTACTGTTTACAATGCATTGATAAAGAGATCTTGCAATCGCATCAACTTTTTCTTTTTCATTAGAAAAAGAAGAAAATTCTTGATTCAATCTTTTTAAAGCTTCTTCTACTCCTATCAAATTTTTAAAGGAGATAATGCAATCTCCTAACAATTTAGAATTAGAGGAAGAATATGAACTCATAAGTGATTAGTCTATATGTATGGATTGAGCAGGACTCGAACCTGCGACCACCCGCTTAGAAGGCGGGGGCTCTATCCAGCTGAGCTATCAATCCTAAATGGAATCATTTTAGATGCATTTTTATTCAATTTCAAGAATAATTCTCTTAAAATTAACAATTACAAAGACTATGCATTTAAAAAATTCTTCCATGCCTATACGCCTAGTTATTATAGGTGCTCTTGGACGTATGGGACAAATGGTTATTAAAGGAGCTATGCGGGATCCATCGATAAGTCTACGCGCTATAGTTACCAGAGAATTACATAAGGATTCCCCAGACGCAATACAAACAAGTCAGATACATTCGATTATAGGAGATGTCGATCTTATCATTGATTTTTCATCACCAAACACAATATATGAATATATACCTATTGTTACAGCTTGTCCAACAGCTGTAGTGATTGGGACAACAGATCTACAAAGCAACCATTATGCGTTACTTGAAGAGGCTGCTCATACTTGTCCTATTATGCATGCAGCAAACTTTAGTTTTGGTATATTTTTACTCAGACAATGGCTCCAAACTGTTATCAATTATAGTCCAAAATGCCAAATTACAATTACAGAAACGCATCACAAAGGCAAACGAGATAGACCCAGTGGAACTGCAAAAATTTTACACAGTCAACTGCAATCTATCCAGCAATCGATTCCAATTCGTTCTTTTCGAAGAAAATCCACAGTTGGAACCCATAAAATTAATATACATCTAGAAGATGAAGATATTACAATTTCTCATTGTGCAAAAAACCGTACTATCTTTGCAGATGGCTCAATTCAAGCTGGCAAATGGCTTACTAAACAACCACCCGGAAAATACACAATAGAGGATTATTTTTCATGCAAGAAGAACTCGTTTATCTTGGCTTAGGGAGTAACATAGGTGATTCTAAAACTACGTTACAAAAGGCTTGTCAAAGTATCAACTCGCTCCCACATACTACTGCGCATCGATTCTCTTCTATATATTTGACATTTGCAATCAGTTCTATTCCACAAAGAGATTATCTCAATGTAACTTGTTCCTTGATTACTACTCTAGACCCCCTTACTCTATTCATGTACTTAGAACAAATCGAAAGGCTCCTTGGAAAAATTCCAAAATCCAAAGAGGCTCCTAGAAAAATCGATATTGATATCTTATATTTTGGAAACCGAATTTTGCATTCAGAGCGACTAATAATTCCCCATCCTAAAATAAAAGAGCGATTATTTGTACTACAACCGCTCCTTGAATTAACAGATAGTCTTCCCGATATTCCTATTTTGGAAAAATATATAAAAACTCTAAATACTCCCTACAAGGTACAACTATGCGAATGAAAATATTATTGATCTTTATTAATTTAATGTTTGTTTATAAATCCTATACAGAAGAAATTACACCCTATAAATATACAGATAGCATACCGTTGTACAATGTCCCTGCATCTTCGCGATTTATGGTTAAACGGGCTGACCCAACTGCCCCTGATATTATTTATTATTTCACTAAGCCAAAATCAAATACTTATCCAATTGCTATTATATGTAGCGGATCATCCGATGAAAATGATCTTCAAAGCATTATTCATTTTCATAGATACTTTATACAAGAATTTTTGGATTTAAATATGGGTCTAGTAACACTGGAACAACGAGGAATTGATAACAATATAATAGATAAAAAAGAATTTGTTGAACATTACACCCTATCTAATCGCTTACAAGATCATCGAGTTGTTATTGAATACTTACAAGCAAATCCTCCCGAAGGATGGAATGGAAAATTTGTATTCTTAGGAGTCTCTGAAGGCGGTCCCATTGTATTATCATTGACTACAGAATACTCAGATAATGTCGCAGCTACTGTTAATTGGTGTGGAGCTGTAGATTGTTCATGGAGAGAACATCTTTGGGCCTTTATTCACGAAATACTTATTAAGAATCCAGAATGTCCTCATGAAATTAGACTAAATGACTGTGATGTTTGTTTAGACCAGATTAGATCTCGAAAAGATTATGACCAACGTATGGATAGTATCACTTGCAATGCGACTGGTGACCTACATTTTTTAGGTATGACATATAAGTATCATGCTGATGCAATGCTTTATCCAGATATAGATTACAAAAAAATACGAACGCCACTTTTGATTGTTGCTGGAACCAAAGATTTAATCACCCCTTCTACTAATGTATTTGTTGAAAAAGCAAAAGTTGCTGGAGTTGATATAACATATATATGCGTTGAAGATATGGACCATTATATACGCAAAAGACCTGATATTATAAATAAAACCTTTGAATGGTTAAAGAATATCCAGTAAAAAGCGAATTTATTATACTACTTATATGATGAATAACTTTTCTTTTGATGAACTCCGATCGCGCAAAAAACTCACTATTATTGCAGGGCCTTGTGTTCTGGAAGATAGAGATATGGCATTTTCTACAGCGCAAAATCTTCTAGATATTTGTAAAAAGCATGAAGTCACTCTTATTTTCAAAGCAAGTTACGATAAAGCAAATCGCAGTAGCATACACTCTTTCCGGGGAGTTGGAATTGAAAAGGGACTTGCTATTCTACAAGAAATTAAGATTCATCTTGGTATTCCAGTAACGTCAGATATTCATTCTCCACTAGAAATTGCACCTGCTGCTAAAGTTTTAGACATCCTGCAAATCCCAGCTTTTTTATGCAGACAGACCGACTTGTTAACCGGTGCAGCAAAAACGGGAAAAATACTAAATGTTAAGAAGGGACAATTTATGTCGCCTTGGGAAATGGAAAATGTAATAGAGAAAATTAGGAGTTCTGGAAATAACCAGATTATTGCAACGGATCGTGGAACTTGTTTTGGATATTCTAATTTAATCAGTGACATGAGGTCTATTCCAATTATAAAAGAGTATGGAGCCCTAGTTTGTTTTGATGCATCTCACAGCGTACAGTTACCAGCAAAAGAAGGCTCTAGCAGCGGCGGACAAAAAGAATTTATTCCTACACTTGCAAAAGCGGCTCTTGCTGCGGGTACTGATTTATTGTTTTTTGAAATTCATCCAGATCCTTCCAGGGCAAAAAGCGATAAATCTTCTCAACTATCTTTAGACGAATTTGACGCTCTTCTACCCGCTTTAAAAAAACTGTACACTTTTATTAATCATGCTACGTAAATCGTCTTATTTATATGGTATTATTTTATTGATTTTTGGATCGCTATACTGCTTTATGTTATCTTATCCGACAGAGGAAAATATTAAACAATACCGAATCGATTGTATTTCGAAGGAAAACTTTTTTCCGTATATTAATAAAACAACTTATGCGAAAACGGGAGTTGTAAAAGACATTTTCTCTCAAAACAATCTATATACTCGTAGGTACCGAATCTGCTGCCCAAATTCTTTAGTATATATCGATCAAAAAAAAAATACTCTTCGCATATCAGAAGTCTTAGAAAATGCACAGATTCTTCTACAAGAGAGAGAAAGTACAAAAAATAGCTGTCGGTTGTTTCAAGCAAAAAGAGCTCTTTGTAATTATCATTCAAATACCCTATTCTCACCCGAATTATACTTTTCGCTCTTTGATTCCTTTTCCCCAATTCCAACACAGGCATATTGGCAAGGGGTCGCTAAAGAAGCTACCCTACTGACTAAAAAAAAATCGTCCCCTATTTTACAAACTGACTTTATTACTTTTTTTACTCCAGAAAACATATGAATCATTCAGTTACTCCTATTTTAGAAATTCGGAACATTGAAAAGCGGTATGATGGAAAATCAATCATTAGTAATCTTTCATTTTCTGTGAATATGGGAGAAGTGGTAGGATTGCTCGGATCCAATGGGGCCGGAAAAACAACTGCTTTTCATATCACTATGGGACTGATTTCTCCGGAATCTGGGAAAGTAATATTTTCCGGAAAAGATATTACAAAATTAGACATCCATCTTCGTGCAAAAATGGGTATGGGATATCTTGCTCAAGAGCCCTCTGTATTTCGTAATTTAACAGTGAAGGAAAATCTACAATGCATAGTAGAAACACTACCGTTAACTTATAGAGAACAACAAATGAAAGTTTGTGAACTTCTCAATGAGTTGCATCTCACGCCTTTAGCGAAAAAAAAAGCAAAAAATCTGTCTGGTGGAGAACGCAGAAGGCTTGAAATTACGCGAGCTTTAATTACAAATCCCAAGTTGCTTCTGTTAGACGAACCATTTGCAAATATTGACCCGTTGACCATTAGTGATGTGAAACAACTGATCGAACTACTTAAAAAAAGAGGGATTAGTATTTTGATTACAGATCACAATGCACGGGAGCTTGTAACTATTGTCGATCGAAGTTATCTGCTGCAAAATGGAAGAGTGCTTATCTCTGGCAGCGTCCAAGAATTATTAGACAGTGAAGTGGCCAAACAAAGCTATTTTGGCAAAGACTTTACCTTATGAATTGCTTTCATTAAAGCATCTACCGAAATTTGTTCTAAACAGGCACTTCTTCGACTTCCACCACATCCTGCCATATAACAAGGGCGACAGGGAGTATCTGCAATGACAATCTGGCTTTGAGAATGTTTCCATGGACTCCATGTAATATCAGAAGTAGGGCCAAAAGCTGCTACTACGGGAGTTTGGAGTGCACTTGCAAGATGCAATGGAAAGGAATCTATAGTAATTAAAAGAGAAGCAAACTTAAGAAGTGCGGCAAATTCTTTCATTGATAGCTTGCCACTTAAATCCCAAATAGAATTAGAGATTGGCAAGTTGCTCAAAATATCTCGATTCATAATAAGTTCTTCTTCTCGAGAACTACTTGTGAGAATAACGTGATGTCCTATAGAAAGGAGTTTTTTAATCATATTTGATATAGTAGCTACAGGTAAACATTTGAAACTCCATCGAGATACCGGGTGCACAATAATAAATGGATAAGAGTGCCAATTTTTTTCGCGTAGCTGTAGTAAGATATTATCTGTGAATTTTTGTGGGATAAAAAATTCTAAGTTTTTTTGTTTTTCTTCTGGGAAAATACCTAGACATCGCAATACATCTAAGTTTTTTTCTACCGCATGTCTTGGTCTGTGACAGATTCGTGCTAAATGAGTATAGCATCTATTTTTTCTCCACATCCCCGATCCTTCCGAATCATATCCAATTCGAATACGAGCTTTAGATACAAAAGCAACAACAGCACCTCTATCTCCCTCGGTTAAATTAATCGTTAAATCATATTTCTCTGCTCGAATGTTTTTAAGTAATTGTATTTCATTACGATATCGTTGAATAATCGACATCTTTTTCCAATCTCGATCCACAAGCCAATACTTTCGGATACAAGTATTTCCATCCAGAACAGGAAAGCTATCTCTATAAATATGGACATCAATATAAGCTAACGGAAACTGGCTTCTCAGAATAGAGAATACAGGTGTTGATAGAAGCACATCACCGTGATGACGTAGTTTTGATACAAGAATTTTACCTATCTGCTCACTCATAAAGATATAATGAACTAATATAGAAAATATTTCCTTTAAGGAAGATAAATCTTATCTCTAAAATAATACCATCTATTCATGAATATATTCGATATGATCTCTATTATTCCTTAAAAACTGCTTTAAAATAGGAATAGCGACCTCATAGGTACGGTAGTGTCTCTTGTCAGGATCCTGAAGCCTCTCCATTTCATAGATAAACCTTGCACTAGAATCTTTTATATTTTCTTGAACAATTAGATCTACTGAAATAGCTTTTTGACCACCAATTTTAAGAATTTCTAATGTAGGGGTATTACTAATGTAATCACATATTTTAGTAAAAGGCCGATAACGAGGAAAAGAAACGAATTTATAACCATCTGGAGTACTATAGATTTCCTCAATCGCAAGGTTTTTTTCATGAACAGGATTTTTTGCTCTCTCCCATTGATTTATTATTGTATCTAATTCGTTATTGGGGTCTTTTATCAATACTTTTACAGTATTCGATTCTAAATTCGCCTCTGAAGTATATATTTTTTTGACAACAGCCGAAATTGCTGATTTAGCTACCATTCCGGAACTCCAAGAAAGAGCATTCATGGCACCTTTTAACCGAGTTAAAGGATGTTCTTTTGATTGAACTACAGTTTCCCAAATTCCCCTAATTCTTCCGATCCAATCAAACATATAAAAGGGAGTATGATCGATAAAGTTAGAGTAATCCTTTTCCACTTGAGCGATATATTTTTCTATTTCAGTAAGATTAGAAACTTCTCGCCAGTTCTCACCATATTTCCATCTGGCTAATAATTTGCTCGGTGCGCTCATTGCATAATCCGAAACAGATTGAATAGAAGCTGTAAAAAGAATAAATAGATTCATCGAGAAATTGTGAGAAAAAACTAACTTATTCAACCCAACATCATCGTTCAAACATTCTCGGACATAATGAAAAAAATGCTTCCAATGCTGTCGAAAATGTCCTATATGATCAAATGCATAAGAATGATTTTTTTGGATAAATTCGCTATATTGCTTTGAAGAGCGGACATTTCCCCACTCGATCCAAGTAGCTCGAGTACCGTCCTTGCCTCGATCCCAATCTTTTCTATATTTGATAGCTTGATACATCTCCGGTAAGTTTTCAGGATTTCTAACAAAAGCGAGCATTCCATTTTCGGTAGGATCATCTTTCAAAACTAAAGGTTCTCGAGAAATAGAGCTAAGGCCATGCTTTTCAAGAATTTTAATCCACTCATGAATGCTTTTAAATTCTCGAATTTCTTTCTTTTCTATTTCCCAAGGAATTCCATCCGAAGCATTAACAAAAGTATGGACTAATTCCGTAATAGCTTTCCGATCTTCTTTAGAGACACCACTAGAATCTGTATCATCTGCTACATTATGATCCCTTAGCAAAAGCACAGCACCTGGTTTAAGTTTTTGTTTCATTGATTCAATAAAGGGATCCAAACGATCGATAGAAACATGATGCAATCCTCCAAGACAGGTAATAAGATCAATACTTTTATTGGGAATTTCATCACTAATAGGCTTAAAAGTTTGTTCAGGATTTTTTGCTGGACATTCACAAGTAGGATCATTTAATGGAATATGAACTGTATAAGGATACTGAGAAAAAATAGCCCCCGCTTGTATACGGTCAGCAAGACTAACATTCGATTGATCTGCTATAGAGATTATCTTTCCTTCAAACGGAAATTTTGTTTTTTTTCTAATAACATCCAGGTATCTACGATCATAGATTTCCATATAATCATTAAATGAACTTGGCTCAAACTCTTTCGTGAGTGTAGCAACTTGATTTCCTAGTCCTTCTTTAAGTACTTTAAGAGACCAAAGCTTCCATAAAGGAGCAAATTGCTTTTTCATACCACTAATATGCTCAAGTAATTCCGTATAAATTTGTTTATCAGTTTTATTAGGCTCATTAAGAATTTTTTCGATCCCTTGTATCACATTTTCTTCATTAAGCTGATAAAATATAGTTCGAAGAAATTTTATAAATTCGGCCTTTATTTGTTCTGTAGTTTGAAATATACGGCGATAGTTGGATTCACAAGGTATATCTACGAGTTCAGTACTAGAGCTAGTATTCGCTGTATTAAAAAAAGCTTCTACATTTATTGGAGAAATAGGGGCTGTACTCATTCTTTTATCACCTTTTCATTATAATATTTAGCCGTATGTACATTACCAAAAATATGGGAGGGATCATATTTTCTTTTCATGGCTCTTAATAAGTTAACTCTTTCCTCTCCATAGCTTTTCTCAAATTGTTCTCTTGTCGCGTAAGGCATATATGCTTGATAAAAGACATCGCCATTGTCTATTAAGAATTGATTGATTTTTCCAATCCATCTTTTAGTAGATTCAATCTCTTTTTGCGTCTTCTTTTGTGAAAAAGAAATTACTATAGCATAACGATCTCTTTCTGCAAATGGTAGAAGCGATATCGTATCCTTAGGAGTAGGACGAATGGTTGCATTGATTAGTCGAACATTGTTCTCTTTTAATTCCGCCCCTAGAAAAAGAATAAAGCTATGGAGATTCTCTTCTTTAACAAAATATTCTTGAAGCCACTGGGTGTAGAGATTAGACCGATGTAACATTTGAAATGCATTGATTGGAGGATGCAGGACTTCATTACGAGTGAGATATTTCTCACTAAACATCATTTTCTTTTCTTTTTCCCACAACCAACTTAAAAACGATTTTACTAAAACATTAGGGAGGTGGGCAACTAACTTTAGAAAAATTCTTTCCGTATGAGTTCCCATTTTAGGTTCTGGTAAGAAACTTGGTGTTTTGACTCCAGTAGTAGTTTGACCTGCTTTTTGAATTTTCTCATAACCAACCATATATACTTTTCGAAGAGGTATCCCATTAAGAGTATCCAATGTTAACCGCCCTCCAAAAAGAGGGATATTTTTACCCTTAATTTTAGTATAGTAATACTCGGTAAAATCCGATAAATCAATTTCTTCTGTTTTTTCTATTAAATATTCATTATCGACAACTTTTAAGGACGCACTAACGATAATTCCAAAATAACCGAGTGTTCCAAACATACATCCAAAAAGTTCATCCTTAGTAGTAAGTGTTTGCAACTCTCCATCGGCATCGATGATTTCTAACGCCTCGACTGTAGATGAAATGGCTCCGTACTCATGAGCCCATCCGTGACAATTAATGGCTATAGATCCACCAACAGAAAAGGGATCAGAGGCCTGCTTTACAATAGTAGATTTACCTTCTTTATTTAAGGAAATTTGCACATTCTCCCATGTAGCCCCAGATTGCGCAGTCAACGTTTTCTTATCTTCTGATAACTCAATTTTATTGAGGTACTTAGTATTTACAACAATTTGATTTGTGTCTTTTGGAACTGTTTGAGTCCCTTCACTCATTCCTGCACCTATAACAGAAATTTGTCTATTTTCTTTTTTAGCTTGTCTAACAATATTTTGTAGTTCTGTTATTGTCTTAGGGTACGATATATGATCGATGGCCATTCCGTACAGGTTTTCAACTCCAAAGGGTATAATAGTGGAATCCTTTGAGAAATTTTTTAAAAAAAATCCAGGCAGAAACTCGGGAGAATAAATTCCTATCGGGAAAAACAGAAAACTTAATACAAGAGTTGTAATTTTATCGATATTTTTATTAAACTTTTGAAGATCTCCAATTGAAAAAAGCAGTTTTGGAATTCGGATAAAGTTAGTTTCTACCAGAAGAAAAATCGGAAATACCGTTAGACTAACCAACCTACTCAGAGCAAAGCATTTGCCCTTAATAAAAATATCTTCAGTATTTTCTCCCTTAAGAACTAGATTTTCAATCTCTCTTGAAAGAATAGCAGTTGGGTGTGTAATCGCAGTAGGAATCATATATAAAACACTATGATGATTTTTTAAAAACTGCAAAACGATACACGAATTTCTTAATAAAAATCTATTAAGAAATAGAATTAGAGCAGGTATAAAATATAAAAAAATATTATTAATAAGATGATAACATTAATTTAAATACTATTTCTTCGGACTTGAACTTTTAATTCAATATAATGAGTCAAAGTTTGTTAAAAAATAAGTCTAGCTAACAGCACATCTCGATGAGGATATAATTTTGCTACTAGAATTTTAGACAAGCCTTTAATCACTAAGGAGACAGAAAATATTAACCAGAAATTCATAGTATATTAATAATCAATTAAATAAAAATTTAAAATCATAATATTTTAATTATCAAATAGATATGCATCTATATAACTAACATTAATAATTTTATTTTATAGTAATTAAACTATTTTGTATAATTATTATAGAATAATTAAAAAGGGTATATTATGACAGCAATACTAAACAATTCTTATATACAACAAAACGAAAGTAATGCGAACAATTTTAAATTAACGCGAGTGATTAACAGTTGGGCTGGAATTAATTATATAGCCAATTCGTTATTTAAACTAAATGAGTCAAATAAACATACAAATTCATTATTTGTTCATACCTCTAGATTGATTTCTAAAGATACAGATACTAAAAATGAAAAAATACTTAAACTTCTATCTGCTACTCTAGGAATAACTCATATTGCTTTGATAATTACATTAATGTCAGATCTCATTCTCTCCCATTATAAGTCCTCGGAAACACAATCTGATAAAAAAGATGATACCATTGTTAATTTATGGTTGAAAGAGATGAACACATGTATGGATCCTGCTATATTATCTGACAATTTTGTGCAGATATTACTTAAAGACTACCTTAAAGAAAATGAGATAGTCAATAGAGAGGATTTGCTTAGATTTAATTCTATAGTGAAAAATTATATTCAGAAAGATTCATAAGCAACAATCAATTAGAGTTTATGACAGAACTGTTAAGCGTCTTTTTTTGAATCGATATAAGTATTCAAGTGCTTTACCTGTTCCAAGACACACGGCAAGTAGAGGTTCTTCTGCAACAATGACAGGAAGACCAAATTCTTTAATCAAAGCTTTATCTAATCCTTTAATCTTAGCGCCTCCACCCACTAAGACAAGCCCTCGCTCTACGAGATCGGCTGCAAGTTCCGGTGGGCATTTATCGAGCAAATCCTTGATCTCTTCTATAATTCTTTGAAAAGGTTCTATCAAACATTCTCGAATTTCTACAGAATTAATTCGTTTAGTTTGTGGCAGACCCGCCACCTGATCTCGCCCTCTCACTTCCATTTCGAGCTCATGATCGCCCAAGGGATACGCAGAACCAATAGTCATTTTAATTTCTTCTGCAGTGCGAAGACCTATCATTAAATTATAAGTACGCCTCATATAATTGATGATACATTCATCAAACTCATCCCCTGCAACTCGCAAAGATCGAGATTCTACAATACCCCCAAGTGAAATAATAGCGAGCTCTGTCGTCCCTCCTCCAATATCAATAATCATGTTAGCAGCGGGTTCATGAACGGGCAGGTCTACACCAATAGCCGCCGCCATAGGTTCATCAATTAGAATAACTTCTTGCGCACCTGCGCGTAGAGCTGAATCCTCTACGGCTCTTTTTTCTACTCCTGTAATTCCTGAAGGAACTGCAATCAGGATCTTTGGGCGAAATAAAGATCGGGTTGGTGTAACTCTTCTTATAAGAGTTTTGAGCATTCCCTCTGCAATCTCAAAATCTGCAATAACTCCATCTTTCATAGGCCTAACTGCATGAATTTTTCTAGGAGTTTTGCCAAGCATAGCTTTAGCTTTATGACCAACAGCAAGTACTTCATTCGTTAAGTGATCTACAGCAACAACCGAGGGCTCGGCAAGTACGATTCCTTTACCCCGAACAAAAACAAGGGTATTTGCCGTACCTAAATCAATTCCAATATCATTAGAAAAAAAACCAGAAATTCGAGAAAATTTTTGGAAACATCTCATCGAAGCTCGACTAAGAAGCCAGCTCGCTTTTTTGGCATAATCTACCATTATTGTTGCTCCAATATATATTTCTATTTAAGTTGCAAGAATACAATAAGTGCTATTTAAGTTTGAAGTAATTCTAATACATCTTTCCAAGTGAGCTTTGTAAGCGCTTCTTCGTCGCAACTTACAATTTGTTGAACAAGCCCCTGTTTGTTTTTTTGCATTTCTACAATTTTTTCTTCTATAGTATTTAATGTAACTAATTTGTATACAGAAACTTTTTCTTTTTGTCCAAGTCTATGCACCCGATTAGTAGCTTGACTCTCTACTGCAGGATTCCACCACATGTCGTAATGAATTACTGTATCAGCTCCAACTAAGTTAAGCCCAGTACCACCCGCCTTTAAAGAAATTAAAAAAACAGTTATTTCTTTATTCTCATTAAACTGTTTTACGATCTGCAATCGATTTTTACTCGTGCCATCGAGATAAGCAAACCGAATTCCCATTTTTTTAAAATCATTTTTCATGATTTGCAACATCTTAGTGTATTGCGAAAAAATAACCGTTTTATGGTTGCCTTCAATCAATGAATGTACCAAGTCTAGTAACATTTCATATTTAGCACTGTCACCCTGGTCGGGACCTGCTTTTGCAAATATAGCTGGATGACAACAAATCTGTTTCAAACGTGTAAGCGTTGCAAGCACATGAATCTGAACTTTTTCAAATCCATCTCGTTCAACTAGTTTCATGAGCTCATCTCGCGCAGAGGCAGAATAGGAAGAGTATAAATCTCGTTGCGTATCTGTTAATTGACAATGATACGTAATTTCAGAAATTGGAGGTAGATCATCCAGCACATCGCATTTCAAACGTCTCATAATAAACGGTGCGATCTTCTTTCGCAAATATTCTAAATTTCTTGCCTGGACTTCACCACTGCATCTAATGTATTTTTCAAAGAATCGATCATACGAATTTAAGAATCCCGGCATTAAGAAATCAAATAAGCTCCAAAGATCTTCTAAACAATTCTCAATTGGTGTACCAGACAGAATAATGCGATGTTTTGCCTGAATTAATTTAACTGACTTTGCATTACGTGTACCACGATTTTTAATATATTGTGCCTCGTCTAATACAAGATAGGAAAAGTTATAACATTTATATAAATCTATATCTTTTTGTAATAAACTATATGAAGTAATTAACACGTCATAATTATCTTGCATTTGAATACTTTTCTTTCTGGCAGTCGGAATTCCATCGACTACGAGAACTTTCAATCCCGGATGAAATTTTGCAAATTCCTCTTTCCAATTATATAACAAAGAAGTTGGACAAACAATGAAGGCAGGAGCAGGAGAATCTTTTCTACATTGCGTAATAGCTACAATTGCCTGAAGAGTTTTTCCAAGACCCATATCATCGGCAAGTATTCCGTTCAAAAACATGAGTCTCAATTTTTCTAGCCAATATATACCCTCTACTTGATACCTTCTCAAATCTGCTTGAATTATTTTGGGAATTACAGAAAATTTCATTTTCTTCTCCCCAAGCATTTGTTTTCGAATTTCACATAGTTTTTCAGTCATGGTAAATGTAACGGGAAGATTTTCAAAATAACTGGCATCGATATTCGCAATGCTCCAAATAGGTCGCTGTACGACATGGTTATCTAATTTTTCTATTCCAAGTTCAATAAATGGTTGAATTATAGAGCCAATTTTTTCTAAATCTAAAACCAAAATTTTTAATAATTTATGAGGCAGGTCATTCTTTGCATCTAGGTTGCGAGAAGACAGTTCTAAAAATGTTTTTTTTGAAACAATACATTCCCATAAACGATCTATTCGAACACCTTTCAATGCCCCATTTACTTGGAGCGAAATCTCATAGAGATCCATTCTGTTTAAATCAGAAAGATGGAGTGTAAATTGTGTTTCATCATAAATAAATTGATCGAGTAGATTTTGTGGACAATTAAAGGTAATACGATATTGATTTCGAGGAATAATTTCTGTCATAAATTCCACAATTTTCTTTTCACTTTTAGCTATAAAAGTCCCAGTCTCCTTATTAAAGATACATCCCGAAAAGATATCTTCAAGAATTTTTCTCTCCTCTACTAAATTACGAGCGATAATCCCCTCTTTTGCAATAAAACACTCTAAATGTTCAAGACATGTTTGTGTTGGAATGCTTGGGATACGCTTGTCTCCATATAAGAAGAAAAGAGAAGCTTCTAATTCACCGTTTAAGAAAGAGATGTCACATACACCTTTGACTTCTTCTACATAAGGAAGAGTCACGAATTTTTGACAAATTTCTACATTCAGAATGTCTGAGAAATAATTTAATTTTGGCAATGCATTCTCTACAAAAGTTCCAAATAAATGTTCTGGAATAGTAATGCCTCTTAAGTCGTGAATCTGGCTTAGATGTTGCCGTGTAATTTCCTCCGGAAATCGATAGTATATTTGATTATAAATAAGCCCTGGCTTTGCACATGTGAAAAAATATACCTTCTCAAGAGCAACAGTTTCCTCTACAATAGACACCATCGGATTTAGCAGAATTTTTGAAGTGGGCGGATGAATATATTCTAAAGTAATTTGAAACTTTGCAAAATTAGAACAAAAATAAAGAGGTGATTCGATTCCCCCCGAATATAGCGCAAGCAAAGGCCATTGTCTCTCTTCCTGAAAACTACGTTGTTTCGACAGTTTTTCTACAGAACTTTTCCAAGAAACTGCAAGTAGCATTCCAAATGATTTTACATCTATAATTGCTGTCTTTTGATTTCGCTCGGAGATTATTTTTTCCGGAATTCGAGCGTGATCAACTACCATTCGAACAATTTCTCTTTCCGCCTCATTAAAAGAATTTTGTGTGAATAAATATTTTTTTCCACTCAAGTTGATTGGCTCACTATAACGAATTCCCTCTAAAAAATCTTTTGCATTAGAAATATATAGGGGCTTAGAACGAGAGGGAAGTCGAAGGGCAAATTGCATTTCAATATGAGTACTTCCTCCATTTGGCAATGAAAAAAGGATAAGAAATTCTGCCTGATCGATGGTAAGTTTTTCTGACGTCAGAAAAAATGGAGAAGTCGCTAAAAACTCTGCAGAAGTTGCATATTCTTGTAGAAGTTCTCTTTGGTATTGTTGTCCTTTTCTTTGTTCTTCTTTTGTGTGTGCCTCTTTAATAACTTCTAAAATTTCCTCTGTTTTTTCTGGGTCTTGTGTCCATTCATGAACGCCTTTTTCCTGAGAAAAAACAACCAACATTTCATCTAAATGCATTTCGAGATAAAACAAAACAGCAGCAATATGTTGGCAATCGTAATGATATGGGCAATCGCAATCTGAATCAATAGTATCACATTCAATGCGATCTATTTCTATTTGACTCTCATAAGTGTTACTATATTGTCCAAGAACTTTTGCAGTGATACGGAGAACTTTTGTATCCATAAATAAAATTTTTGCAGACACAACTTTATTACTGGCAAAAATTTCTTTGCCTTCCTCTAAAATGGCCGATGCAAAATCCTGCTTTAATTTTCTTAAATTTAACATATCTCCTGTGGGTTTCAAAACTAACTTATATAATTGTTAGCTTGTACATTTTTTTGCTATCACATTCAACTAAAAACTTTATCTCCACTCCTAAAGAAATTTATATTTCAGAATGAAATTTGCGATATTTAATACTGCTATTTTTATCTGATTGGATATCTATTGAACAAAAATTCTCACCATCCTATACTTTTCCCAGTGTATGCGGGTGTAGCTCAGTGGTAGAGCGTCACGTTGCCAACGTGAAAGCCGTGAGTTCGAACCTCATCACCCGCTTATTTCGTATAATTTAGGTATTTATGGCAGATTCAAATCAAAAAGAAACTACATTGGGAAAACAGATCTTTGAAAATGACAATCTCTCCGTGACCGTAGAATTGGCGCCTAGTTGCACAGTAAAATATTTTGTACAAGTAAAAAAGTCTCTTGCATTGAGTAGTTATGAACACGCTGTCAAAAAAATTATTAAAGAAGCTTCTATTCCCGGCTTCCGTAAAGGAAAAGTTCCCGAGGAATTGATTATGCAACGCTATAAGAAGCCACTAGATCAGGAATGGCAAAAAGAACTTGCTAACCGTTCTTTTCAAGAATGTTATAGTTTGACAAATATTCCTCTGTGTAACGAAGACTCAACAGTTTCTTTTCAAGTTAAAGAACACTCCAAAACACATGCCGAATTACAACTGACTTTTGAAACAGAACCCGTTATTCCAGATATATATATTTCTACTCTCCATATTGAGAAACTAACTAAAAAAAAGATTAGCGAACAAGATATCGACACTACTATTCATAGATTACAATGTTTTCTAGCTACTTGGAAAAAAGTAGAAGAACGTAATGTAGAAAACGGAGATTTCATCCATGTTGATGTCTTTATGACGGAAGAAACTCCACCAAAAGCTATCTTTACCAATACGCGTTTTGAAGTGACTAAAGAGGCAATGGCTGAGTGGATGTATGATCTCGTACTAAATCAACCCATAGGGACCTCTCTTGAAGGAATTAGTCGCCCTAATGACAACATTTCAGAAGAAGAAAAATTAAAATTTCCTCCAAAAAAAGTTCTAGTAACTATTAAAAGTATAGAGCGAGCTATTCTCCCCGAATTGACTGATGATTTTGCTCAGAGGTTTGGAGCTGTAGATATTGCAGATATGCGTAAAAAACTTTTCCATTTACAAGAAAACCAGCAGATAGAGGAAGCCCGACAAAGCGCAAGAGATTCGATCTATAAACAATTATTAGAAAAATACCAATTTGACCTTCCTCCTTCATTATTGAAGAAAGAATTTGCTTACCGATGGAATGAACTCATTAAAAATGAAAACTTTAAAAGTGACTGGGAATCTAAATCAGAATCGGAACAGCTAGAAGAGCAAAAAAAATTATTAGAAGAGGCACAGTACGCCATTCGTCTTTTCTATATTGCTAAAAAAATTCTATTTGATGCAGGTATAACAGTTTCTAAAGAAGATTTACATCCATCTGCTCAGACTCCACTTGAAATGTTGTTCACCGATCCAAGTCTCATGCAATTTGATGAAAAACCTAAAGAAGAACAAGCTATTATTCTTTCACGTATTATGTTGAAAAAAGCAAGTGATTATGTCATTAATGAAATAGAGAAAAAAGAAAAAAAACCATCAAAAAAGCCAACTGAGAAAAAGTAGATATAAATAAGGAGTCATAATGTCTGTAATTCCATATGTGATCGAAGATACGGGAAGAGGTGAGCGTTCCATGGATATTTATTCACGCCTCTTAAAAGATCGTATTATCTTTATTGGAAGTGAAGTAAGTGATCAACTTGCCAATGCAGTCATTGCACAAATTATTTTTCTACGCGCCGATGATCCGAAAAAAGATATTCATATTTATATCAATTCTCCCGGTGGTGAATTGACATCTGGGCTTGCTATTTATGATACGATGAGATATCTCGGATGCGATATTAATACCTACTGTCTTGGACAAGCAGCATCCCTTGGCTCCTTATTACTTGCAGCGGGCACTCCCGGTAAGAGATTTGCGCTGCCCCACAGTCGCATTATGATTCATCAACCATACGGTGGCATTGGTGGGACATCTGCCGATATTCATTTGCAAGCGCAAGAAATCTTAAAGTTCAAAAGTATGTGTGCACAAATCCTTGCCGAACATACTGGTAATTCTCTCGAAAAAATTGTAGAAGACTCTGAGCGAGATTTGTTTATGACCCCAGAGGAAGCGATGCAATATGGCATTATTGATAAAATAATTATACCTACTCCCATTAAACATAAAGTGGCTGTAGGATAATTTATGGAAGGACAAGCATCATGCTCCTTTTGTGGAAGAACAGAAGAAGCCGTAGAAAAACTTATCTCAGGTCCTAACGTATATATATGTGATAAATGTATCCATTTATGTGTCGAGATAATTGATAAACCCACTTCACAAACTCAAGAAAAAAAACCTAAAGATATCAAGTTACTAAAACCTAAAGAAATTACTAAACATTTAGATGAATATATTATCGGACAAGAAGACGCTAAAAAGGTAATTGCTGTTGCTGTATATAATCATTACAAGCGTATTCGAGCTCTCCAAAATACAAAAAAAGTAGAATATGGAAAATCTAATGTCCTCTTAACAGGTCCAACTGGTTCTGGAAAAACATTGCTTGCCCGCACACTCGCACTGATTCTAGATGTCCCTTTTGCTATTGTCGATGCTACTACCCTAACGGAAGCTGGATATGTCGGTGAAGATGTCGAAAATATCATTCTTCGTCTTGTCCAAAATGCCGATTACGATATAGAAAAAGCGCAACGCGGGATTATTTATATTGATGAAATTGATAAGCTACGCAAAACAACAGCTAACGTGTCAATCACGCGAGATGTATCGGGAGAAGGCGTACAACAAGCTCTGCTTAAAATTATTGAAGGCACAATTGCTAACGTTCCCCCAAAGGGTGGCAGAAAACATCCAAACCAAGAATATCTCAAAGTAAATACTGAAAATATCTTATTTATTGCTGGTGGCGCTTTTATCCATTTAGATCAAATCATTGCCCGAAGACTCGGTAAAGGAGTTATTGGATTTGAATCTGAGCACGCCTCCCTTACTAGACATGACAATGACCATATGCTATCTAAAATTGCCACGGAAGATCTCATTCAATTCGGGTTAATTCCAGAATTTGTTGGCAGATTTAATAGTATAGCCAACTGTAATGAATTATCGACTGAACAACTCGTCGAAATTCTCATCAAACCGAAAAATGCAATCATTAAACAATATCAAAGCCTATTTGAGGAAGATGGGGTCTCCCTTCACTTTACAGACGAAGCTTTGCAAGCTATAGGACATAAAGCTAAAAAAGCAGGAACTGGTGCACGAGCCCTCCGAATGATCGTTGAAAACCTACTCATCGACCTCATGTATACAGCCCCCTCTGACCCTACAATCAAAGAAGTGCTCATTGATGAGTCAACTGTCAATAAAGGTACTTATCCGATTGTCAAACGTGAAGATGCAATGTAATTTATCTCACAATTTAGAGCTCAAGTTTATTTAGCTAAACGACTTAATACTTGATGATATTTTTTATTGATTTCTTTAAGTATAGAAGAAAATTTTCTCTCGGTTTCTTGTTTCGTATATTTTTTTGGTATATATAAGTTTTTTAGGCTTCACAATGTAGTCCTCAAGTTTCTTGATTTAAGATAAACTTTTTATAACATTCTAACAATAAATAGCTTATTTCTTATATAAACATATAATTGTCATCTAATTGATTGACCTATATAATAGGTTATATAACCTAAAATATAGGTCAATCATGTTAGCCCCAGTATTTGGAAATAAAAATGTTGAAAAGGTTCTTTTCTTTCTTTTGATGAATGAACGTTGCTATGGCCGCCAACTTAGTAGAGTATTTCAACAATCCATTACACCTTTTCAAAAAGTTTTAGAACGCTTAGAAAATGGAGCTCTTATTGTCAGTTTTTTAGAAGGAAAAACCCGATCTTATCAATTCAATCCACGCTACCCCTTTTTAAAAGAACTGAAGGACTTTTTAAGCAAAGCTTATGAATTCATTCCACAGTCAGAAAAAGATAAATATTATGAACAGAAAATTAGAAAACGACCACGCAGAAAAGGAAAGCCTTTATGAAGAAAAAAATAAATTTCAAAAAGATTACTCTCGAAAAGCTGGCTGCTATTGTATCGGAAAAATTAAAAGAACATGAAATAGATAGCGTTTTAGTAGGAGGCGGATGTGTATCTATTTATTCTCGCAATCGCTATGAATCCTATGACTTAGATTACGTGACTCACGAGGATATGAAAACAGTTGAAAAAGCATTACTTGAATTAGATTTCATAAAAAATGAAAAATACTTTTGCCATACTGATTGTGATTATTTTATTGAATTTGTTTCTCCTCCAGTTTCTATTGGAGATGAAGCAATCCACAAGTTTGAATATCATAAGACTCCCCTAGGGACAATTAAAATGCTTACTCCGACAGATAGTGTAAAAGATAGACTTGCTGGATTCTATCACTGGGGTGATAGACAGTCATTAGATCAAGCTGTAATGATTTGTAATGAAATACCAAATAAAATTGATCTGGATAAAATTAAAAGGTGGTCGAATA